>DATLIP010000047.1:0-8992 GCA_035539375.1 Bdellovibrionota bacterium
GGAGCAGATGATCGGCCGTACGCCGCACGTTCGGCTCAGAACCGCCCTAAAACGTGTTCCCGTTGGCATCTGGCAAAAAGAGCTCGATCCCGGGGCCAAAGAACGAGATCTCAAGTCCGAACTCTTCGCCAAAATCGAGTACACCAACCCCGCCGGCTCGGCCAAAGACCGCATCGCGCTGAAAATCATCAACGACGCCGAAAAGTCGGGCCGTCTGAAGCCCGGCGGCACCATCGTCGAGGCCACTTCGGGCAATACCGGTGCGGGCCTAGCGATGATCGCGGCCATCCGTGGTTACAAAACCGTGTTCTGCATGCCCGACAAGATCTCGGCCGAAAAGGTCAATTCGCTTCGTGCCTATGGCTCGAAAGTGGTGATCTCGCCCACCTCGGCGCATCCCGATTCGCCCGAATACTACTGCAACGTCGCCAAGCGCATCGCAGCCGAGACTCCGGGGGGCTGCCTCGCCGACCAGTACTTCACACCATCTAACCCCACCGCGCACTACGAAACTACGGGACCCGAAATTTGGGAGCAGATGAAGGGCAAGATCGACTTCGTCGCGGCCGGTATCGGCACGGGCGGCACGCTCAGCGGCACCGCCAAATACCTGCGCGAGAAGAATCCCAAAATCAAAGTCGTTGCCCTCGATCCCGTGGGTTCGATTTATCGCTCGGTCATCGAAACCGGCAAAGCCTGCGAAGCGGGCACTTACCTGGTCGAAGGGGTGGGCGAGGACATCCTGCCCGGCACGATGGATCTTAAGATCGTTGACACGGTGGTCACGGTGAACGACGAAGAGTCGTTCCGTGCCGCACGCATGCTCGCCCAGGCCGAAGGCCTTCTCGTCGGCGGCTCCTGTGGCCTGGCGCTATTCGGTGTGCTCCAGTATCTGGCGCAGCACGAGTCCAAGGGCGGCGCTCCCCTGCGTGGGGTGGTGATCCTGCCCGACTCGGGATCGCGCTACCTCACCAAAGTCTTTAACGATCCTTGGCTCAAAGAAAATTCCGTGAACGCCACGAGCTGGGCGGACATCAAACTGGGCGGCGTGGTGGAATTCATCGGCAATGCCAAAAAGATTCCTGGAATCTAAAGGAGAAGGTCATGAACGGTCATTTCGGCGATCCCAAAAAACGGTTAGAAAAATTTCGCGCTTGGGGCACGGGCACCAACGCCATTCACGGCGCGCAGGAGCCCGACCCCGTGACGGGCGCAGTGATGCCCGCCATTTACCAGACCTCCACTTATGCGCAAACCGCTCCGGGCAAGCCCATCGGCGAGTTCGAATACTCGCGCACGCACAACCCCACGCGTAGAACCTTCGAAGACGCTCTCGCTCTTATGGAAAAGGGCACCTACGGCCTGGCGACCTCTTCGGGCATGTCGGCGGTGACGCTCGCCCTGTCGCTGCTCAAATCGGGCGACGAAGTGATTTGCTGCGACGACGTTTACGGGGGCACCTATCGCCTCTTCACGAAGCTCCTTAAGGATCAGGGCCTCTCGTTCAAGTTCATCGATCTCACCAAATACGCGAGCGACCCGCGGGCGCTCAAAGACGTCGCTTCGCCCAAGACGAAAATGGTGTGGATCGAAACGCCCACCAATCCGCTGTTGAAGCTGATCGACATCCAAAAGATCACCGAAGTTTGCCGTGAGCAGGGCTGGATTTCGGTGGTGGACAACACCTTCGCCTCACCGATCTGCCAGCAGCCGCTCGCTCTTGGCGCGGACATCGTGATGCATTCGCTCACCAAGTACGTTGGCGGTCACTCGGACACCGTGGCCGGCGCTCTGGTTACCGATTCCAAAGAGCTCGCGGACAAGTTGTACTTCAACCAAAACTCGTTTGGTTTTGTGCTGCCGCCTTTTGATTCGTGGCTGCTTTTGCGCTCGCTTAAAACGCTCCCCGTGCGCATGCGTGCGCACGAGGCGAACGCGATGAAGCTTGCCGAAGCCCTCAAAAAGCATCCCAAGGTGGAGAAGGTGATTTATCCCGGTCTTGAAGATCACCCCCAGCACAAACTTGCCCGCACGCAGATGACGGGCTTCAGCGGCATGCTGAGTTTTTACTGCAAAGGCGGTGAGGCGGAAGCCCGCAAGGTGCTCGGCGCGGTACAGCTCTTCACCCTCGCCGAATCGCTCGGCGGTGTGGAGTCGCTCATCGAACACCCCGCGATCATGACCCACGCTTCGGTCCCCAAGGAGATGCGTGAGGCCAATGGCATCGGCGACAACTTCATCCGCGTTTCAGTGGGTCTCGAGGACTTCGACGACCTCTGGGCCGACATGGACCGTGCGCTGAAGCTGATTTGATCCCGTGTCTTCATCAAAGCTTAACATTTCCTTGCTGAGATACCCCCTTGTTTGAGGGCTGAGCATTGCGTCAAAATGAATCTGTAAAAGGGTGACAAGATGCTGACTTTGCTTAGGCAAAGCGGCCTTTTCGTCGATACGGATTCAGGTATGAAAAAGAATCGCAAACAAGGTCAGGTGGTGCTCCTCATGGGGCTCATGGCGACGACCTTCGTGATCATGTTTGGTCTCGTGGTGAGCATTGGCCACCTTGTGCAGGCCAAGATCAATTTGCAAAACGCCGTCGACCTTGCGGCGATGTCCGGCGCTTCGTACCAAGCTCGCTACCTCAACAGCCTCTCTGAAGTGAATTACCGATTCCGTCAAAACTTCAAGTGGACGCTCTTTGATCTCTACTTCACGATGTCGCGCTACAACCGTGGTTTGCAGCAAGCCTTTTCGCCCGCGAAAGTGGCCGCAGCTGGTCCTTACACGCTGATGGACGAGCCTGTCTCCAACATCGCTTTCGGCATTTGCCAGCAGTCCTACGGCTATCGCCCGATGCCCATCATCGGCGAGCAACCGGGCGATCAGCTGCGCATGGATTTCGACCTCTGCCAAAACGTGGTGGGTGCGGGTTCCTATGGTCGCGCGATTCCCAAGTTCAAACCATCGCCGGTTTTTGTTCCCGACCCGCGCATCATCATCACCAACATCGCCATCACTCAGCTCGCGGCTGAGGCCGAGAGGATTTTCAACGTCGGTGCGCAGAACAACCCCATTTATTTCAACTACGCGATTCAGCAGCTGCGCATCCGTCAAGATCACCAGCTCTCGCAGTTCCGTGCGGTCATCGAGCAAATGAACCAAGATTTCAGCGATGATCCTACGGCCATGCAATCGGGACGCGGTGGTGACACCGTGATTGAACGTACCTTCCGCGACAACCTCATCAACGCCAACGTCGACGCGAGCATTAGCTATCTCAACAATGTCGAAACGCGCAAAGTTGCGCTTTCAGATTTTGAGCCCGCGGTGGTGGGCTTTCGCATTCCTGTGGTCATCTTCCGCGACCAGGGTGGCGTGTTCTCCACAGAACTCGAGTGGCGCAGTCAAAGCGACATTCCTGGAGGCTATTCGCGCAAGCGTCAGGCCGCCAACGACAGCGTTCCGCAGAACCCCACCATGATCGTGCTCAAGGCAACGGCTCGTCCGCGCCTGCTCTTCTGGCCGCGCTCCCTCACGCCCACAATCTCGGCCATCGCAGCCGCGCGTCCCTTCGGCTCAAAGATTGGTCCACCCAAGAGTTTTTACCTCGACGAAAACCCTCAAGTGCTCGGTGCTACCGCGAACATGTCGCTCTATGTGGGCGACGTCGCCAAATACGCTCCCGGCGATAAGATTCCTGGCATCGGCCACGTGCAGTTTGGGGGCCGTGTGCTCGCCATGCTCGACGCGGTTCGCAAGGGCAACGGCTCGGGCGTGAACCAATTGCGTCCCGGTGGGGATGGGCCCTGTCCCAACTCCTTCGGTTGTATGGCCCGTGCTCCCACGCAATACGAAGGCATCATGTTCAACACCTTCATCACCAACGGTACGGATCCGCGCTACGACCTGGCCAAGACGCTCGACCTCGGTTTCAGCACGCCGGTGGGCTACGACGGCTACAATTTGCGCGACCGCGCCAAGTACATCACGGGCATCCACAACATGAACGAATTTGCCGGCATCTCCCCGTATTACGCCACGCCGGTCTCGGCGCTCTCCTCATGGGCCCCTGCGCAAGCGCTCGACGACGAAAGCTCGCGCCGAATCGGATACTCGATTAAACTCTTATCTATGCACCAGGCGTGCACAGAACTTGGGCTCTGGGGCGGGGGCGCGGCCTCCGGAACGGAGCTTAGCTTTTTCTGCAAACCCGAGAACGCGGTGATGCACTAACGGTTAAGGATGACAACGAAGATGAGCAAGAAGAAAAAAGACGACAAGAGTCCCGAGAAAGCCGAGAACTCGTCTTGGGACGCGGTACGCAACACCGCCACGCGCACCGAGCTGCAAACCGTGCCCGATGCCGATATCCGTGAACTCCTGCTAAAGGCCGGCATGCAAGAAGCCGCCCTGATCGTCGTGCAGGGTGAGTCCATGGGCAAGGTCTTCCGACTCAAGCCCGGCCGCAACGTCATCGGCCGTCATGTCGATTCTACAATTCAGATCAACCAGCGCGCGGTTTCCTCGTTTCATACCGACATTCGGGTGGGAACGGACCAGAGTGCGATCCTTGAGGACCTCAAGAGCCTCAATGGCACTTACGTGAATTCGAACAAGGTCGAGACCCCAGTGCTGCTCAAGCAAAACGACCTGGTGAAGGTCGGTTCCTATGTGTTCAAGTACGTCGACAATCACCTCGATGCTTCGTTTTCCGAAACGCTGCACGAAGCAGGCACCATCGACACCCTGACGGGGGCCTATAACAAGGGCCACCTCTTGAAGCTCATCAACTCGTCCATCGACATCGCCAAGGGGGGATTCCTCCTTAGCCTTATCATTTTTGATTTGGACCATTTCAAAAAGGTCAACGACACCTACGGCCACATCGCCGGCGACTACGTGCTCAAAGAGTCGGTAAAGATCATCCGTGATCAGGTGATTCGCGCTGACGACAAGCTGGGGCGCTTTGGAGGTGAGGAGTTTGTGGTGCTGATGCACGACACTCCTCTGCAGGTCGCTAAAGAGGTGGCTGAGCGAGTGAGAGCCACCCTGGCCGCTCACGCGTTCGAGTTCGAGGGGCAGCGAATTCCCGTGACCGCCAGCCTTGGCGTCGCGCTATGGAATCCTTCCTTCAAATCCGCTGCAGATTTCTTGAATTTTGTGGATCAACTTCTCTACAAGTCTAAGCAGAACGGTCGCAATCGGGTTAGTTTTGAGCAATAACCGTCTTCGACGAAGCGCCCGTGTTCCAGAGCGATTGACCTTCGTGTTGTACGTTCACGAGGATGGTTTCCGTGCCAACCTTTTTGAACTCTACCACGAGGACATGCGATTCCTGGATTTCACGTTTCGCTTCAGCAATCTTTGCTTCGAGATTCGACTCTTCCAGGATATTGGCGAAGAGTTCTTTTTGAACTTTCGCGTTGTTGTTGCTGAGGCGAGCCACTTGCAGTTGCTTGCGATCGGCCTTGATCTTAGCAAGCTTGGCTTTCAGCGATTCTACGGTCGACGACAAAACCTGAGCTTCGTGCTTCGCGATGGGGAGTACTTTCTTGTACAACGAGGCTTTGTCTTCGGCGTTCATGGACTGGAGGGCGGCTACCGAACCGTTGCTCGACACGTCCTGTGCCTCAACGGTTGCGCTAGTTTCCGAGGAAAGGATTCGTTCCGAACCGCGGATGATTTTTTGGAAGTCAGCTACAGAGATAAAGATACGACCTTGAACGGAAGAAGATTCCGTGGCGTTCAATTCGCCGGCAACAGCTTGTGCCGCGAGAGTCATCATACCTGCGACTGCGATTTGAGCGATGATTCTGTTCATACGTTCCGCCTTTCTTCTAACGTTCAAGTGATCGCGTATATGCAGTTGCCGTGCCAAGATCCGGAAACCCCCTAAGTGACGATTTTGTCGAAGCTTTGGACGCATGTACAAAACATCGACCGCTGTAGAACTTCTTTACGATCGTGAGAATTTTATGCAAAAATCGCGTTAAGAAGCCCGGCCCCTCGGAGCTAATGCTTTGAAATCATTAAATTAAGCCAAACGGTGCCATTTTGATGTAGAACTTTTGAGCGCGGTGTCTACGTGGAAACCCCTTAAAACGCTTAAAACGTATCCGTTACTCTAACCGGATACCTTAACCCGGTACTTTAACCCGTCCCCGCCGCCAGAACGCTCTTTAAGGGCACCTCGGCTTGATTGGCTGGGGAACCCGTCCCTTTAACCCGTCCCCTTTTCCCGTGGCGGCGCCCTGGCCTTGCGACTAGGGTAGGCCCCATGTCGGACGTCGTAGAGGCCCCTAAAGCCGTTCAAGTGCTCTCTAAAGAGGTCATTCACCGGATCGCGGCGGGCGAGGTGGTCGACCGCCCCGCTTCGGTTTTAAAGGAGCTCATCGAGAACTCCATCGACGCCGGCGCCACCCAGCTCAAAGTCACCCTCATCGAGGGTGGCCTCAAAGCCATCATCGTCGAGGACAACGGCATCGGCATGTCCGCGGCCGACCTCACGCTCTGCCTGCAGCGCCACGCCACCTCCAAGATCCAGAACGTTGACGACCTCGATAAGCTCTTCTCGCTCGGTTTTCGGGGTGAAGCTCTGGCGGCCATCTCCTCGGTCTCCGAGATCGAAATTCACACCTTTAGACCCGCCTCCGGCGCCTGGACGCTTAAGGCCCGCGGCGGCCTCGAAACTTACCTCGGCCCCGGCTCGCAGGCCCACGGCACGCGGGTCGAAGTCAAAGACCTCTTCTATAATGTTCCGGCCCGTAAGAAGTTCATCAAGAGCACGAGCGCCGAAGGCCGCGCCTGTCTCGATGTGCTCGAGCACCTGGCGCTATGCTTTCCGCACGTGGACTTTGCCTGGTACCTATTAAAGGAAACGGGCGACCTCATCGAAGACGTGGAGCTCCCCGCGAGCTCCTTGGCCGAACGGGTGCGCAGCGTGGTGGGTCTCGCCACCGACCCCATCCACACGGCCGATCGTGAACACCTGCCGCCCGGAGTGAAATCGCTCGAGATCGTCTTCTGGGGGCCGCCGAATTTCTTCCCCACCCAAAAACACATCACCCTCTGCGTGAATGGCCGCGCGGTCTTCGACAAGCGTCTCGGCTACTCACTGCGCGAGGCTTACTACGGCGTGATCCCGGTCGGAGTTTTCCCCGCCGTGCACGTGCAGCTCGAAGTGGATCCCGAGATCATCGACGCCAATATCCACCCACAGAAAAAGGAACTCCGCTGGCCCAAGGGCTTTTCGCTCGCCGGCCTCGTGTACCGGCAAATTCGCCCGCACTACGAACTCCAGCGCGCCAAGGATGCGGCCGCGACGGAGGCGTTTAACGAGCCGCTCCTCTTCGAAGCGAGGCCCAGCCCCGCGCAGGATTACGCCGAAGCCGCTCCGCACGTCGTGCGCTCCTCGGCGCCCACCTCCGCGGTGGCCTCCTCGCCCGGCGTCCGCGCCGCCATGGACACGCTCTACGCTCCCACGGACCTGGAGCTCGACGAGCCCTATTCCGAACCCACGCCCGCCGCGCGCGAGGTCGGCTTCTTCGCCTCTAAACGCATCGTCGGCGAGGTCGGTGCTCGCTGGATTCTCCTCGAATCCGAAAACGGTGTGGTGGTGGTCGACCAGCACGCCGCCCACGAACGCGTAAACTTTGAACGCATCGTTACCAAGCAAGACCTCATCCGCTCGGTGCCGCTCCTGACGCCGATTCCCTACCGTCTCGGCGGCGGCGCCTTCGATCCCCAGGTGCGTGAGCAGATCATGGATTCGCTCGAAGAGTTCGGTTTCGAGTTCAACCGCGACGACACCGTATCGCGCGGGGAACTGGAGATCATCGCCGTCCCCCAGGCCGATCGTCAGCTCAAGTGGGGCGACTGGCTCAAAGAAATCATCGAAGCTGCCGAGCGCGACGGGGAGGTCCTCGGCCTGCTCGACCGCATCAAAACGCACGTAGCTTCTTCGCTCGCCTGCCACTCTTCCGTTCGTTTCGGGCAGCGCCTGGAGCGCGACCAAATCGAAGCGCTGCTACGGTCCATGGACGAAGTGCAGTGGGGCCGCTACTGCCCGCACGGCCGCCCGGTTTATTTTGAAATGACCCACGCCGAACTCGAAAAGCGTTTTGATCGCTAAGGAATCAAGATCGATGTCGTTCACCCCGCACCGCAGTTTTCTCGCCCAGCCCGAAGATTTGCGTCGTCTCCCCGGCGCGGAGCCCGCCATCGTGTCCATCGTCGGCCCCACGGGCTCGGGCAAAACCCGCACCGCGCTCGAGTTGGCCGACGAGTGGGGTCGCGACCGCACGCTGCTCGTTTCGGTGGATTCCGTGGCGCTCTACCGAGAGCTCGACGTGGGCTCCGCCAAACCCCTGGGTGATGAGCGGGAGGGCTACCGATGGACGGGCCTCGATTGGCTAGAGCTCAGCGACGTCGCCACCAGTTCTAAGTTCGTCGAGCGAGTGCTCCCCATCATCGAGACCGCGCTCCAAAATCAGCAGCACGTGATCCTCGTGGGCGGATCCCACTTTTACGAGCGCGCCCTCGCCATCGGCCGCATGCCCGGCGAAGCCTCCGATCCCATCTACCAATCCATGCTCAGCGATCAGCCGAACGAAACGCTCCACGCGCGCCTGCTGGGCTTCGACCAAAGATTCGGCGAAAAAATTCTCGTCCCCGACCGCTACCGCATCACGCGCTACCTCGACCTCGTCGAGCGTCAGGGACTCGGCTACGAAGACCTGCTCTCCCCGCACGACCGTCGCCCCTGGTCGACCGTTTATACCTACGCGACCCACGCCGACGAAGACCTCGCCCGGCGCACGGCGCAGCTCAAGCTCCGGGTGGAGTCGATGTTCCAGCGGGGCTGGGCGGAAGAGGTCTCGGCGCTGCTCGCGGGTGGTGCGGACCCGCAGGGGCCGGGTCTGCAGACCATCGGTTACCGCGACGTCACGCTCTACGTACGCGGCATTATCACCTTCGAGGAGATGTTCGAACG
>DATLIP010000048.1:0-13688 GCA_035539375.1 Bdellovibrionota bacterium
TCTTCCGAGAGCGCTTTGATAAAACACGAGCGCCTGATCCACTTGTCCGCGCTCGCTCTGCAAATCTCCGGCGAGAGTCCACGGCCAGCCTTGCGAAGCCTGCGTGTCCTTGATGAGTACCAGTATCGACGCGAGTCGCTCGCGGGACGCATCGAGTTCCCCGCGCTGCGAGAGCACGTACGCCGAAAGCAGTTGCGAGAGGGGCGAGGTTTCGGTGGCCAATGAGGCGAGCAGCGAGGCCGAATCGCCGAGCGAAGCCTTGCCCGCCATCACGTTCAGACGCCATTTCAAAAATTCCTGCTGACCAGCGCTGAGTCCCAGTGCGGGCGCGCCAAGCTGAGGGCCGAGGGCAGTGGCGAGCTTGCCGTAAATGAGTGGAAATCCCGTCGCGTCTGGCAGCGGTGAGTGCTGAAAACGATCGGGGTCTCCCCACACGGCGCGCTCAAGAAGACCTTTGACCTTGGGAGCGTATTTGGTGGCGTCGGCCTGCAAGAGGGCGAGCGACCAAGCACCATAAGTTGCCACAGGATCGGCGAAGTCGGTGGCTGCGTCTTGAAAGTGTTTCTCTGCACCACTCATCTGACCGAGACGGGTTTTGATGCTGGCCATCACAAGATTCGAAAACCAGCAGGTCGCCTGACCGCAGAGTCGCAGCCCCACTTGGGCGAGCTCTTCGGCCCCGGCGAGATTGCCGGATTCCATGGTGAGCATGGCGAGATTCACGACGGTGACATAGTCATCGGGCGAGGCTTCGTAAATGGGGCGCAGCACTTCGATCGCTGCGGAGACTTGATCCCCACCCCGCAAGCCCATCCAAACGGCGAGCATGTTGGAGGCGGTTTTACGAGCGGCCCACGACGCGGTGGCCGGATTCGACAAGCGGCGCAGCGTTTGCTGTTCGGATTCGCCCAGCGCATAAACGCCAAAGCGCACGCGTTCGATGAGAGTCCCGAGACGCGCCATCATGGCGTCGTCGGACAAAAGCAGGGCTTCGGTCGGCAGCGGTTTCATCCAATCGGGCCAATCCGCACTCAAGTCGAGTTGCTGCGTTCCGGGAGGAACGGATTCTCCGGAAGTGGTGGGCACAGCACTTTTGTCTACGGGGCCACGCACGAGCGCCTTGACCGAAAAAAAGAGCACTACCAAAAAGACCGCGGCCACGCCCCATACGGCACTGCGTTTTCCGCTGAGCTCAGTGCTTGAGTCCACAGTGTGAGATGCGTGCTTGGGCACTACCGCTTTGCTGGGTGCGGGGTTCGAGGCACGCGCAGCGACGAGAGGCGATGGCACCACTCCGGTTTGCGAGCGCGTGGTGCGCACTTCGGATACCGGAGCGCTCTCGGCTTCGAGTTCTAGTCCGGGTTGCGAGATTTCGTGATTCGGTGTCGGCGTGTTGGAATCGTTCTCGTCCATCTCCACGGTCTTCGATCCGCTCAGGGTAAAGGACGAGGTGACTTCCATTGTGGCTGTCATCTCTTGCTTTTGAAATACGGAAACGTATTCCGAAGCCGGAAGCCAGCGCCGAAAGGGCACCTGCACGAGATCCGAACGAGTCAGGAGCCCATGGGCGCTCCAGGCTTCGATTTCAGAAAGTTTGAAGGGACCGGCAATGAAGGGCGCCGAACCTCGGGGCGCTTTGATTTTGAGGGCCTTGAGGAGTTCCGAGTCCAAACGACCACTGGCAAAGCGCAGCAACGCTCGTTGCGCATTGGGCGAAATACGACGTGATCCCAGAAGCTCTTCGATCGATTCCAGCGATTCGCCGGCAAAAGACTCCGTCAGCGAAGGATCGTCTTCGCGAATGACTTTTTTGTCTACGATATCGTCGTCGTTGTTATTTTTCGCCATAAGCTATGACACTCCCGGTATGAGAAGTACGGTCTTAAGGTCTTCGTCAGAAAAGCGCAGCCCGATTCCTACCGACCACGAACGCCGAGAATCGGGCAGGCCCGATTTTTCGAGCGCGTGAAAATAGCCAGCCGAAATCGTAAAGACACTCCACGGGTTGTAGAGCACGTTCAAACGCAAGATCGGATTGCTCTCCGAGGCAAAGTCGTAGGCTGTGAGCGTCGCGCGCCAGGTTTCGCGGCGATTGAAGGCTTCGAGGTGAAAGCCTCCGCTGCTCTCGATCATACCGGCTGCGGCGGCAAAGTTCGGGAACTTTTTATAGAGCATGAAGGTATATTTTAGAGAATTGGGTTTGCGAATCTCTTCGGTGTGAGTGGTGGGGGGCTGGCCCGCTTCGGTATCCGTAGTGACGATCTTCTCATAAGTGCCGTAGTCGTCGAGCGTGAATCCCGCCCAGTATGAAAAGTCGTAAGAGGTGAAGAGCCCGAGGTTCACTCGAGTCTGCACTTCGGAGCTCTGCCCAAGGTAGAGGGTTTCTACGTCGACCCAGGTTTGGATTCGGCGCGCGCGGTCGATGGTGGCGTTCACGGCGCCCAGCGTGTCGTTCACACGGTCGATGGTTTCGCTATCGTTGATGAGCTTGCCGATGGTTCCCTCGCCATTTTGAATTTTTTGAGAAATCGACTCGAGGTTACGGATCGTATTGCCGAGCTGAACCACCGACTCCGAGAGCTTTTCGATTTCTTTTTTGACGTCGGGATCGTTGATCTTGCCACTGAGCTGCGCAATGTCGGTCGTGATTTTGTTAAAGTTGTTGATGGTGTTATCAATCTTCTGGCGATTGTCGCCCACGAGTGAGCGCACTTCTTTGGTGATGACCTTGAGGTCTTCGCTGAGTTTGGCCATGTCACGCATCAGGTCGTCAAGGGCCGCAGACTGGTCGCGCGCGGGCAGCACCTCACCGCTTTTGTAGACGCGACGCTGCTGTTCGGCAGCGTAAGCGGGAGTGAAGAGCGTGTGATCGAGGCGCTCCAGGGCGCGACGCCAAAGGCTCGATTGCGGTTCGGGATTCTGCTTCGCCTCTTGCTGCTTTTCGAGATCGTCGGCCGTGGCACGCTGAATGTCGAGGTACTTGTCGCCTAGCACACCCATGGGCTTGGGCACCACAATGGCCGGGTCGGGAAGCTCAACACCCTTGTCGATGGTCAGGGAGATCTTGGCCTTGCCCTTGTCGAGTTCAATCTTGTCCACAACGCCCACGTCAATGCCCGAGAGCTTGACCTTGGAGTTCACAAAAACTCCCGTAGCATCGGCCAGGTACACAGTGACTTTAGAGCCGCGACGAAAGAGAGGCGAGTCGGTCATCTTTAGCGAAAAGGTAAAAAACACAGCGATGCCAAGCAAGATGAATGCTCCCACGCTCAGTTGGCGTTTGCGAAAACCTTCAGGTGATCTCATCTACAATACCCCTTGATTCCAGAACCCCGGCGCTCGTCAGAAAGTGTCTCACGTGCGGGTTCTGGGTTTTGATAAATTCTTTGGGACTCGCGGTTTCAATGATCTTGCCGCGATAAAGCATGCTCACGCGATCGGCAATGCGCAGGGCCGCGTGCATGTCGTGGGAGATCACGAAGGCGGTGGCGCCGATCTTTTTGGTTAAGTCGCGAATGAGTTGGTCGATGAGGTCCGAGGTCACGGGATCAAGGCCCGTGGTGGGCTCGTCAAAAAGCAAGATCTCGGGCTGAAGCGCGATGGCGCGGGCAAAGCCCACGCGCTTTTTCATACCGCCGGAAATGTCCACCGGCATCTTGTCGCGCGCGGTCTCGAGACCCACGAGGCCTAAGAGTTCTTCGACGCGCTTGCGGATCTGATCTTCGCTCCAATCGCGGCGGTGCTCCCGCATGGGGAACGCGACGTTTTCAAAAACGGTGAGCGAATCAAAGAGCGCGGCGCTCTGAAACAGCATGCCAAACTTGGTGCGCAGGTCGCGGGCCTCAACGTCGTTCAGCTTTTCCCAATCGTTGCCTAGAACTTCCACGATGCCCGCATCGGGCGACATCAGGCCGAGGATATGCTTGAGCGAGACGGACTTGCCCGTGCCCGAATATCCAATCAGCACGTGCAACTCTCCCGCCTCGATTTCGAGATTGAAATCATCGAGCACGGCGCGCTCGTCCGAGGGGAACTTCTTGCGCACGTTCTTAAAGGAGATCACCGAGTTCATTGCCCGCGAACCCCCGTGGGAATGATCGTGCTCAGGAAATAATCCGTCACAAGGATCGTCACGATCGAGATGACCACCGAACGGTTGGTGGCTGTGCCCACGCCCTCAGCGCCATTCTTGGCATAATAACCTTGGTAGCAGCAAATGGCGGCCATGATGAAACCGAAGAAGACCGATTTGAAAACACCGTGCAAGTAGTCCCAGGGTACAAGGTAGAACTTCATTTGCTGAATGTAGATGCCTTGGTCGATGAGGCACACGAGCACGCCCACGATGTAGCCACCGACGTTGCCCACGAGCGAGAAGACCGATGCGAGAATCGGCAGCGCGATGGCCGCAGCGATCAGGCGCGGGAGCACGAGATACTGCTTGGGACTCACGCCCATGACTTCGAGCGCGTCGATCTGTTCGGTAACACGCATGATGCCAATCTTGGCGGCCATGCCCGCACCGGCGCGGCCCGAAAGTACGATGGCCGTCATCACGGGGCCGAGCTCGCGCACGAGAGAAAGACACACAGTAGCGCTCACAAGCGACGTGGTGCCTACGATTTTAAAGGCGAGCCACGACTGGTAGGAGAGCACCGCTCCGGTAAAGAACCCTGTGAGCGCAGTGATAAAAAGGCTCTGGTGACCGATGGATTCGAGCTCGTCAACGAGCAGGCGCCAGCGAAAGGGTTTTTGCTTGAGCCACGCGAGCGTGCGCCCCACAAAAAGTCCAAAATCACCGAGGGCCATCAGGCTCCCCGTCAGCGCGTTCATCACTCCCTCGCTCATGGCAATTCTCCTTCTCCCGCGATCGCCCGGCGCGGCACGCGCGCAGAGACTCGGCACAACACCTCGTAGGAGATGGTGCGCATCTGTTCGGCGATGTCGTACGCGGTCTGGTATTTGGGATGCAACCAGTACGCATAGGTCTCTTCGTTCACCGCGTTTGCGATGCTGGCGTCGAGCTTGATCATCACCATGTCCATGGTCACGGTGGAGATGATTGGGCAGAGTTTGCCCCGCACCACAAGAAAGCCTTTGGCGCTGCCGCGGCCATCCCAGGAGAAGTCGCGCGGGATGCCATCGGCATAACCGAGTGGCACGGTGGCCACGCGGTAGGAACCCGAGCCCGTGTGACGGTAGCGCCAGCCATAGGAGAGCCCTTCATCGGGAGCGAGGGTTTGGATTTGGCGAATCGGTGCGCCCACGGCCATGGCCGGACTCAAGAGGCGTGAGAACTTGTCGGTGCGGCGATATTCGGCATCCAGTCCATAACCCCAGAGGTGGATGCCTGGGCGAAAGGCCCAGCGCGCTTTGGCGTCGCTCGGCAGCTGCCAGCGCAGAGCGGCCGAGTTTTCAGCGTGCACCCAAGTGGTCGGGCTGAGCAGGCCTTCGGATTCTAAAAGTTTTAGGACGCGCGAGAAGCTCTTCGCTTGCGCCTCGGTGTCAGCGGGGGTGCTCGCGTCGGAATTCCAAAAATGGGTCATCACGCCTTCGACCACAAGCCCTTCGCGAACGGCGCTTTTGAGTTTGGGCATCCACTCGCGCGCATCGCCCTCGCGGAGGCCGAGGCGGTTCATGCCGGTGTTGATCTTGAGGTGCACGTGGTTCAGTGTGGAAACGCGCGTGCGGTTCTCGGTCCAGCGACGCAGATCGCCCAATGAAACGAGCGCCCAGGCCAGCGATGAGAGGTGAGAGTTCTGAGCGTGCCAATCCCAATCCACTTCGCTCAGGAGAAGCAGTTTTTGGGGCAGCCCGAGCGGAGCCAGCGTGGCGAGCTCAGTGCTGCGAGCGACGCAAAAGTAGGGCATCTCGTCGACGGTGAATTGCGCCGAAAGCGCGCGGGCCACCAGAGCGGCGTCGTGGCCGTAGGCCTGGGCTTTGATCACGGGAAACGCCGCTTTGCCGCGCGCCGCGCCCATGAGCAGGCGCAGATTCTTGGCAAGCGCGGACGTATCGACAAAAGCCGTGGGTCCCATCGCTTTATTGTAGGCCCAAGACAACACGCGGCAAAGCGTCTAACCGTCAGAAAACAAAGGCTACGCCACAAGGTATCCGTTACCTTAACCCGGTACTTTAACCCAGCACCTTTACCCATCCCCTGCGATTGACCCAAAAGGGGGCTCGCTCTATGAGAGGGTCCATGCCCGCATCGGTCAAAAGCCTCATCGAAACCCGTCTCCAAGCTCTCTATCCGGACGCCGTTTTGCAGGTGAACGACCAGAGCGCCAAGCATCAGTACCATTTGGAGGGCTCCACGGGCTCGGACACGCACTTCGACGTGCTGATCCGCTCGAATACCGCCATGGCATTGACACGTGTGGAGCGCGAGCGTCGCGTGCATACGGCCCTCGCGGACCTCTACACCGAGCGCGGTCTGCACGCCCTCTCGCTCAAGTTCGAAGCGGCTTGAGCTATTTTATTGACGCATTGCGTCACAGGGGATAAAACCTCCGTCACGCCCACCTCTCACAGAACCCTCATTGGACCTAAAAAAGGGATCTTTCTATAGCGGTGGGCCTGAAACCAACCCTCAATCCCCCCGGAGGTCCCATGCGTTTTCTTTCTCTAACCCTCGTCACCACCACCCTCGCCCTCGCGAGCCTGAATGCCCAAGCTACCGGCATGTTGCGCACACCCGAAGGCGCCACGAGCACCAAAGTCAGCTGCTACAGCGAAGACTTCGGTTACGGAATGAACAATGGCCTCAACTTCAACGGCAACGAAACCATCCTGAACATTTACGAAACCGATTCCAACGGTGAGACCCATCCCCACCGCTACGAGAACGCCAAAGAGCAAGTCAACCTTCGCACCGAAACGCGCACCGTCGTGCAAGTGCAGCGCAACTATCGCACCATCACACTCGACGTGAACCTCGATCAAACGGACGCCCAGCAAATGAATGCCATTTACCACGAAGAGCTGGACGGCGCCCCAAGTGGAACCCCCATCCGCTACAGCTGCAAAGTCGAACGCTAAGCCAAGCCCCATAGAAATTTTCAAAATCCCGGAGAGGCACCGCTCTCTCCGGGATTTTGTGTTTTCTTAACAAAGGGCTATTTTCTTGCCTCTGCCTGGAGCGAAACCTAGGCTTTCGCGCACGATGCGAATCTCCGTGCTGCGGTGTTTTTTTCTCTCTCTCGGATTTGCCAGTGCCGCTCACGC
Source organism: Bdellovibrionota bacterium (assembly GCA_035539375.1). Lineage (GTDB taxonomy): Bacteria > Bdellovibrionota > UBA2428 > UBA2428 > UBA2428 > DATLIP01. Next base: position 7,228 of record DATLIP010000048.1, read on the forward strand.
CTCGCTCTTTATTCAGGGAGCGGCCTTTGCCCCTTCCGCGCCACGCTATCTTTACTTCTGGGCTTATCCCGAACAGTTCCCCGCCTTTCTCAACGATCTGAGTGGCAAAGACGAAGCCAAGGTTTCGCCCGAGTCCATCGGACTCTACCTTTGGGATCTCCGCAAACAGCGCCTCCAGCGCCTGCCCGTGGACAAGGTTTGGGCCACTTTTACCACTCCATACGCCAGCGAAATCTCTTCGGTGATCTTTTACACTCGGCAACCGAGGGGGCTGCGCTTTTATTGGAATGGCGGCGGGCTCGAGGTCAGCCCGCAGGGCATCCCTCTGAGTTCCGACGATTACCCGCGCCTCGCCCGCCAATTCAGTCTCTATCCGGACTCGCGCCTGCCCGAACTCCAAGCCGCCCTAGAACGCGAATTCCCACGACTCGCTTCGCGCGAATTCAGCAAAACGCGCGAGTTTTTTTATTCCACCGCTTCCAAAGAGATTCCTAACAATGTGCGCGCTCCCCGAAGCTCGCCAGCCCCGCGCATTTTTGAATTTGGATACCGGCACAAAGATCTTGTCTTGCTCTTTATCAACCACCAAGTCGACAAACGAAAACTTCCCCTGGGTCTCAACAATCCCTTGCCGTTGCTGCTCAACACCCAGACCAATAGCTATCATCCGCTGCACCAAACCTCGGCGGCCATCACAATGACCGAAGCCTTTTACAATTCGACGGTGGGCATCGAGATCGAAACCCTGCCCTCACGATCCCTCGACCTTCACATCAATTCGCACGCCCTCAGCTTTTGGGATCCGGTCAACCCCACCCGCGCGATCACCTTTAGAGCCATTCCCCCCTCTGAGCTGCGCGAGATCGAAGACGGATTCCGTAGCGTGCACTACTGGCAGGCCAAAGCGCCCAAACTCCTGCACACGCTTCGCAATTACGAATTTTACAGCGCGACGGGTTTTCCACGAACCTCAGGCAAACCTCATCCCATGGTGGCCATCGAACGCGACCGAGAAGGAAAACCCCTGCGCGCGATGATCGGCGGCAACAATCTTTTTTCTGATTTTGATTTCGATTGGATCGAAAGCGAATTTACCAACGGCCTCGCGGGATCCCTGCGCATGCGCCACCGTCCCGAAACCTTAGAGATGGATCCCCACTTCGCCGCTGGCCGCTACGCCGCCGCCGAAGTCTGGATTCCCGCCGCTGGCATCAGCGCCCACGAAGTTGCCCGCTATGAGCTCAAGCCCTACCCCTACGTGCGCACCACTCGCGGCACCGAGTCTCGGCTCCACGCCATCAGCGTCAATACTGTAGAGCAGCAACTCGGCGTGAGCTTCCAGCGCCGCCTCTCCACCTGCCGCGCCGTTTTAGAAACGCTGCTTTCGCTCTAAGACCTGAGCAGGCGGGGCATTCGCGGCTAAGTGAAAAGGGTTGACGCCCTTCTTTGAGATCCTTTAACAGTTTGGGAGTGAGTCGAATCCTCGTTCTCCTACTCTCGTGCTTGGCTCCGGGCGTGCTCCTGGCAAATGGCAAATGCCCACGCCTCCTGGCGGCCGCAGTGTCGCTCGAAATGAATCGAGAGATCACCTACAGCACGCTCTTCGCCGATCCCCTGGACCCGACTTCGATGAGCCACCGCAAGCACCAGCTCTACAGCCAAATTGAAGGCTCGCAGCACCAGCGCGGCAGCACTTCGGATTTCCATTTCCAAAAATTTCGCCTCGCGCTCCGCAAAGGTTTTTGGCAGCAAGGGGTGGCGCCGCTGACGAATTTCAGTGTTCACTCTGGCCCCTTTGACTACGCGGCGGACACTCCGATCACGCAACACGTTTATCTGAACTTTGCCGACGCCTCAGTCTTTGCCTATTGGAGCCGCGATCTGATGGCGCAAGACGAAGTGCAGAGCGCCGAACATCCCGCCCTCGCCCGCTTTCAGGATTACATGTCGCGGTATTTCCCAGGAAGCCTAGAACTTGATCCTCGGGGCTACGAAGTAGCGCTTTTCCGAGGGGTGCAGCGCTTTGCGGAGCTCGATTTGGAGGCGCTCTACGGCAAATCATTCGCGGATGCCAGCGAGGATCTCATCGCCGCTTCCGTGCATTCCATCGACCCTCCCACGGTATCTACGATTCTCGCCATGCCTGCGCGCGCCGTCTCGCCCGAGCTCACGGGCAAGCCCTACACGGCGCAGGACATCGAGTACCACTTTTTAACGAGCCTCAATGGGTTCCGTGCGGCCAGAATCGCCTCCCAAACGAGGGAGCTTTTTCTCCATACCGGAAATTGGGGAGGCGGTGCTTTCGGCAACCACCAGATGCTCATGGCCGCCCTGCAAATCATGGCCGCAAGCACGGCCGGCGTCGACCAAGTGGTTTATCATGTGGTCGACACTCCCATCGACATCACCAAGCTGAGGAAGCTGCTCGGAGAATGCCAGCAGGGCTCGCTGGGCGAGGCCATCGCCTGCCTCGCGGCGAAAAAATTCCGCTACGGCCGCGGCAACGGCACCTAAATTTTGAACAAAAAAAATCCCGGGATCACCTGAGCGATTCCGGGATTTTTTTTTAAGAATTTAATGTTTGGATTAAGCGAGGAGAGCCGCGATCATCAGCGACACAACGCTCATCACCTTGATAAGAATTGCCACACCAGGGCCCGAAGTGTCTTTGAACGGATCGCCCACGGTGTCGCCCACAACGGCAGCTTTGTGCGCGTCCGAGCCTTTTTTCTCACCAGGCAGACCGCCCTTTTCGATGAACTTCTTAGCATTGTCCCAGGCACCGCCGGCGTTCGCCATGAACAAGGACAAAACGGCGCCCACGATCATCGCACCGGCGAGCGTGCCAGCAAGAGCTTCGGCACCAAGAGTGAAACCGATCACAGGAGGCACCACGACGGCCACGAGGCCGGGAAGGATCATTTGCGAAAGCGCAGCTTTGGTCGCGAGATCCACGCAAGCGGCGGCGTCAGGGCGAACGCCAGGACGGCCTTCGAGAAGACCGGAGATTTCGCGGAATTGACGGCCGATCTCTTCAACGATCTTGCCGGCAGCAAGGCCCACGGCACGCATGGTGCTAGCACCAACCACGCAAGGCAGGATACCGCCGAGGAGCAGGCCGATAAGCACGGGGCCATCGGTGAGGTCGAGGCTCATGGGCGCGAGGCCCTTGGCTGCGCGGGCAAAGTCCACTTCCATTTTGTAAGCCGCGAAGAGCGCAATCACAGTAAGAACCGCAGAACCGATCGCAAAGCCTTTGCCGATCGCAGCGGTTGTGTTGCCCACGGCATCGAGTTCGTCAGTGATGGCGCGAACGTCCGCCCCCAGACCGCTCATTTCAGCAATGCCGCCAGCGTTGTCCGAGATCGGACCGTAGGCGTCCACCGTCATCACCATCGCAGTGACAGCGAGCATGGAGACGGCCGCAATCGCGATGCCGTAGAGACCAAGCAATTGGAAGGCCACGAGGGCGACGAGCGCGAGGATGGCGAGAGGAGCAATCACGGACTCGAGACCCACGGCAAGACCTTGGATCACGTTGGTGCCGGCGCCAGTGCGCGACGACTCGGCGATCTTAGCGACGGGCGTAGAAGAGGTGTAGTAGTCGGTGATCAGACCGATAACACCGCCACCAATGGCGCCCGCAGCGACCACATAGGTGATCGAGTGGCTGAGGCCAAAGCTAGAAACGAGCAGGGCAACGATGCCGATGAAAATCACCGAAGGCAAGAGAAGCGCGTAGCGCAGCGCTACGGCGGGTTTGACGTCTTTAAAGACACGCAGAAGAAGGATCGAAGCCATCGACACCACGAGGCCCACACAAGCGAGCACCAGGGGAAGCGTTTTGGCAGTGGAGCGAACGAAAGCTTCGTCAACACTCACGCCTTGGGGCAAGAGTGCGGCGAGCGAGCCTACGGCAAGGGTGGCGGCAAGCGCCATCGCGGCTACCGAAGCGGCCACGTACGATTCAAAAATGTCCGCGCCCATACCGGCCACGTCACCCACGTTATCGCCCACGTTGTCAGCGATCACGCCAGGGTTACGGGGGTCATCTTCGGGAATGCCCGCGATCACTTTACCAGCGAGGTCGGCGCCCACGTCGGCAGCCTTGGTGTAAATGCCGCCACCGATACGCGCGAAGAGCGCGATCGAAGAAGCGCCTACGCCGAAACCGTGAATGATGTGTGTGAAGTGCGAATCGGCTTGGAATTTACCAAAGAGCAATCCGAGACCGATGATGCCGAGACCGGCCACACAAAGGCCCATCACCGCGCCACCGTCAAAAGCTACCATCAGCGCATGGCCGCGAGTTTTGTCGCGGGCGGCTTCTGCAGTACGTACGTTAGCAAGGGTAGCGGCTTTCATGCCGGCGAAACCTGCGAGCAGCGAGAGAGCTGCGCCCAGCAGGAACGACCAAGCGGTCTGGCTAGAGACACCCCAGATCAGGATGCCGAAGAGCACGAGGGAGTACACAGCGAGAATTTTGAATTCACGGCCCAGAAACGCCATGGCGCCTTCTCGGATATAGCCCGAGATTTCGTTCATGCGGTCGTTGCCGGCCGGTTGAGATTTGACACGAATATAAAGCACGCCCGCCATGAGCAGCGCAAAGAAACCTGAGATGGGTGCGTATAATGACCACTGTTCCATAATCTATCCCTCGATGATGAATTGTCTGGTGCCAGGTAACTTACCTGGCACGCAGTCTACTTTTCGATGCGAAGTCGATGACTCGACGACGCTATCGCTAAACACAAAAGTAGCCGTGAGCACACTTCGGCGCCCACAGCTAAGTCATAAGGATTTCGGAGCGGACCCCGAAATCCATCAATCCAAAATTACCAGCTGGCTTTGGTCACGCCCGGAATTTTGCCTTCGAGGGCGAATTCACGGAACTTGATACGCGACAAACCGAACTTGCGGTAAACACCACGACCACGGCCAGTCACTTGGCAGCGGCTCACGACGCGAGTTTTCGAACCGTTGCGGGGCAGTGCCTGCAACTTACGACGGAACTCTTGACGATCTTCCCACGAAAAGGATTCGTCAATCGCTTTGGCGCGCCACTCGTCACGACGTTCGAGTTGGTTCGCAGCCATTTTTTGGCGTTTCGCGTTACGGTTTTTGATACTTGTTTTAGCCATTCTTCTCTTCTCCAACCATTATTCGTTGATGATTTTTTCAGCTTCTACGAGCTTTTTCTTTTGATCGCTGAGTGATTTTTCAAGCTCTGCAACCTTTGATTTCAATTTAGATACCGAGCTTTCACGCTCGCGCAAAAGATCTTGAGCCTTTTTCTGCTCTCTCTTTTGGTTATCTACCACTTTGTTCGCGCCATCGCGTTTGCGCTCGAACGAGTCGAGCTCCGAGTTGGCGCTGGTGAGGGCCTCTTGCGACGTCTCGACGCCTTCACGGCGCGTGTTCAGCGTTTTTTGCAGCTGAGCGAGTTTGTCCTTGAGGTTCACCACTTGCTTTTCGAGCGAGACCAGTTCATCGCGCGACGATTTGATTTGATTCTCGACGTTCGACTTCTCTTGGTTCTCTACCCGCAGCGAAGTTTCGTATTTTTGTTTGAGCGTGCGCAATTCCGAAAGTTTCTTTTCAAAATTGCTAAGCTCTTCGTTGGCTTCCGACACATCTTCAGCGCGGCGCTTAACGATGGATTCCTGCTCGGTGACCGAACGCTGTTCGGTCTTCAGAGCGGCTTCCGCACCACGGAGATTCTTGTCCGCAGTCTCAACGTTCTTACGAAGCGTCTCGAGCGTGCGACGATCTTTTTCGTTGATCACGGTTCCCGCTTGCGCATGGGCCGAGTTCACGAGCCAATCGAAGGACATAACACTAGCCACGGCATCGCGCACGGGGTGCGTCGAGCGGGCATAGCGTTGACCAAGGCCCTGGAAGTACTCCACCACCGAAGGACGCGTCCAAGCCTGCTGACCGATGATCTTTTCGACCACCCAGCCATCGGCACGAACCACGTAGCTTTCGGGAAACTTTTCCGAACCCCAAGCGGCCGCAGCCTCATGGGTCGGATCCCAGAACAATTGTTCGGCGGGAATTTCGATCACGTTCTCGGCGAGAAATTTTTCAACTTTCGCCCAGTCGTCGTCGATGCTGATGAAGACCACGCGAAAACCTTGGTCCTTGAGCTGACGCTGGAGTTCCACCATCGCGGGAAATTCTTCCACGCAAGGCGGACACCAGGTCGCCCAAAAATTGACCAATGTCACCGGCGCCTGAGGATGAAATTCTACGCTCTCGCCCAGAGGCGCGGGCGCAGATTTCACCTTGGTAAGGGGAGCCTTGAAGGTCTTGAACGGCACAACCTTTTGCGACTCAGAATCCTGAGCCGTAAACTGATAGGCGTAAAGACCACCCAGGAGGGGGGTTCCCACGAGCACGAACAGTTTAAAGAGTCGAAGTGCCGTCAATTTCATAAGAAATTATTCAGCGCTCTT
>DATLIP010000049.1:0-16966 GCA_035539375.1 Bdellovibrionota bacterium
CCCCCGGCGAATAAGCAAAGGAAAGCTCACGCTGCGAAACTAGAGACTTGGTGGCCGAGATCTCGAGCTTGCCGGGGCGGCGGTCGCCGTAACCCGAGGGGCGGCCCGTACCGCGGTGGTAATCGAGCGCACGCTCGCGAAATTTTTCTTTTTCAGGATTCACATCTTTGGAAGATGACATTGGGATTCATTTTAGAGCCCCTTGATCTGGGTTGCAAACCGGACACGCAAAAGACTACAAGAGTTCCATGGGTTTACTCTTCTCCCTGCAACCCGAACTTCGGCTCTCCAACCCGCGCAAGCTCTTTTTGCAAAGCGCCAAAAGGAAGTTCTTCATGGGCGGGGTCCTCTTTTTCGGGGCCTGCATCTTGGGCACCATGTACCTGGCTGCCACCCCCATTTTCGACGCCCTGTGGTCCGAGGGGGGATTCTGGGACAAAGCCATCGCGGGCTTCTTCCGCGTTTCGGTGGTCGCCTACCCTCTTTTCGCCATTTCGTGCTTTTTGTACTTCGACAACGCTGTGCTCGAGACCCGCGACGGAGAAACCTTCTCCCTTTACGCCTATCGCTCGCTGGTGGGCATCCGCTTCGCTAGGCGCCGCGCCGAAGGCTTTCGCCTGGCCGACTTAAGAGTACACAACTGGAAAGGCGCCGTGAATACGGCAGCCATCGAAGCCGAGCGCAGCGGCAACACGGACCGCTATGCGACGCGCGGTCACTGGATCCTCTCAGCCCCCAAGGCGAGCGGAGAACTTATAGACATCGAAAAACGTGCCAAACGCGATGAGATCGAATGGCTCAAATCGCAAATTGAACTCTACTTCTCCCCCGAGAATCCCTCTTAGCTCAGGGCTTGAGGAGTGCGTCAAACTTTTCGAACTGCTGTTTCCAGCCCATTTGTGCAAAGAACGACATGATAAGAGGGATTTCCGATTCGGTGACCATCACCAGAGTGCGCCCCTCGCTGAGTTCAAAAAAGTCTACCACCACCGAAATGTCTTCACTCCATTCGCCCGGAATGCCGTAGTGCGATGCGGGAACCACATTGCCATTTTCATCGGAGAAAGCCATGCGCGAGACGATTTTCCCGTAGGGCACGATTTGCATATAGGTGCCCACGTTGTAGGCCACTTTGCCGTCGGGCCCCTTCATCGAGAGCAGATACTTGCCGCCCACACGAAAGTCATTCTTAACAACCGGGGCGCTATAGCCGTCGGGTCCCCACCAGCGTTTGATCATTTCCGGGTCTTGCCAAAGCGGCCACACTTTGTCGACAGGAGCCTGGAAGGTGTGCTTGACCACCACGACCATGGGCTTTTTAGAAGCATACATGTAGAGCGCGAGGATGATGAACAAAAAAACGCCGAGTCCGATAAGGATTTTCTTGAGCATGCGCAAAGTCTAACGCCTTTACGCAGAATTGCAACGCCGCGAGCTTTGCGCCCAGACCTCAGTGTGTGGCTTTAAGGAAAGCGGCCTGCGAGAGCTGATCGGCGAGATAGGCATCGAAGGCCGCTCCACTCTGTTGGAGCTTGGCAAGGCGCATGCCCACCGAGTCGTTGAGCTTGGGATTGGACGCGGGATTAGCTCCAGGCGCAAAGAGAAGCTCATTCAGATCAAACCACACCGAGAGCAAATCCTCATCGCCGACGCATTTTTTGTAGCGCGCGACGGCTTCTTTTTGAAATTGCGGCCACGCTTGACCGATGCGGAAGAGTCGCTCCTGGTGAAAGAGCGAACATTCGGTTTCGTACTTGTCCATGGATCGCTTCAGCAATTCGCTGAGAGTTTTGGGTTCGGGAGATTCTTTCACGCCTTCGGGGCCCGCATTAAAAATTTCGTCGAGCGGCACAATGAGCGCCGACTTGAGCGCCTCGAGCGAGGCGGTGTTGGCTTCGATCGACCAATTGCGCACGATCGCCAACTGCGCGGCACCCATTTGCAGCGAAGATCTCTCGTCGATGCCGTAGAGCGTGCGGTAGAAGAGCGGAAGTTTAGAGGCGATGAGGGGTTTTTGCGCGTTGAAAGTTTCGGGCCACAGTTTGGCGAAACGGCTGAGCGCCGCACGTTCTACCGGAGAGGGAATGTAAATCGAGTGCGGCGCCACATCGACTTCAGGCGCTTCGGGTTTTTTAAGGTGACGATCCACTTGGTGGTAAACGGCGACCGTAAGTCCGGCGGCGCCGAGCACAACAACCGCGGCAAAAACGTTTAACGTGGTGGCAGAAAATTTCACGCGCTTTGAAAACCTCTAGAGCCTTTATACCTGTTAAGAATCCTTAACGCAGCGGCCTAAAGATTTTTCTTTGTATAGGCATTTTAGGTTACGATTTGGCACCGCTATGTTGAAATCGATCTTCTGGGATTTATCTGGGAGGATTAAATGACCAAAGCGAATCGAATCATCGGACTCTTCATTGCCACCTCATCCTGCGTGCTGTCGCTCCAGGCCAACGCCGAGCGCTACATGGTTAAGATGCGTTCCAACGCGACCTTCAAACAAGAAGTCGCCGCACTCAAGGACGCCATTCGCACCGGTCGTTTTCAGGCCGGATCGCGCATCCTCGGTGACCGTGTGCGCTACGTGGACTCACTCGCCCACAGCAACCTGCTCATCGTCGACTCCGATGACGCAGCCACCGTGGCGGGTCTCCAATTCAATCCTGAAGTGGAATACGTCGAGCAAGAGCGCTGGATCAAAATCCCCAACCTCGGCCTCGCCGCCAAGAGCCAATTCGTAAGCGTCAATGCCGCTGAAGAAATGCCTTGGGGCCTGGGTGCTGTACATGCTCAGAACGCCTGGACCAAAGCCACCCAAGGCGCCCGCGGCGCGGGAGCGCGCGTGGCCGTCATCGATTCGGGCATCGACCGCGCCCACATCGACCTCGCCGATCGCTTTGAGCGCGGCGAAGACTTCCTGAGCAAACCCAAACTCGAAGAGCCAAGCTTGCCCGAACAACTCGACGGTAGCCGTCTCTTCGCTTCGTTTATCGACGACATTTTTGTACAGGATCCCAGCGACACCACCCCCTACCCGTACTTCGATCGCATGGGTCACGGCACGCACGTAGCCGGCACCATCGCCGCTAGCCAAAACGGTCGCGGCGTTGTGGGTGTAGCCCCCGAAGCCAAGATCCTTGCGGGCCGCGTTTGCGGATTCCTAGGTTGCTCGACTGTGGGCATCGTTCGCGCCATCGACTGGGCCATCACCCAGCGCGTTGACGTGATCAACATGAGCCTCGGCGGGCCATTCCCATCGCGCGCTCAACTTGAAGCCACCGAACGCGCCGAAGCTGCGGGCATCACGGTCGTCGCCGCCTCGGGCAACGACGGTTCGAGCTCTATTGGTTACCCTGCCGGATTCCCCACTGTGGTTTCGGTAGGTGCCGTCACTCCCGCTCTGCAGCGCGCTTCGTTCTCGCAACACGGCACAGGCCTCACGATCACCGCTCCGGGCACTGAAGTGAACTCTAGCGTTCCCACCGGTACCGGTCGCACGGGTCGCGTGTGGACCTCTACAGACGGCTCCGACAGCGAAGTGGCTGCCACTTCGTTCCTCGGCTCGAATGCCACTTCGGGCATCGTGGGCGCAGACCTTGTGCACGCCAAACTCGGCACCAAAGAAGATTTCATGGCCATCAAATCGGGCGCTCTCAGCGGCAAGTTCGCGCTCATCCAGCGCGGCGTGATCCCCTTCGTCGAGAAGATTGAGAACGCCATTGCGGCCGGTGCTGCCGGCGTGGTGATCTACAACAACGACGCAGGTCTCGCGAGCGGTGCTCTCACCGAAGACGGTTCGGACATCGGCATCCCGGTTCTGATGATCGAACAACGCGTGGGTGAAGCCCTCGCCGCAAAACTTGTGGTGGGCGACGCCGCTTCGGTTCGCGTGCAAGTTAGCCCTACAGACTTCGCATCCTTCCAAGGCACCTCGATGGCTTCGCCTCACGTGGCGGGTGTTGTGGCTCTCATGAAGGCCGCCAACCGCGCCCTGACTCCTGAGCAGATCCGTACGATCCTCAAGATGACGGCCGACAAAGCCGCTTATATGAACGAGTTCGAGTACGGCTCTGGCCTCAGCAACGCTGAGCGCGCGATCGAGTTCATCGAATCCACGCGCCAGAACAACTGGAACGCCCCCAACGACGAGAGCGGCACGCCGAACCTCGCCTCTTCGCACTAATCCGTTAACAAGAAAAAGCCCCGGTATCCCGTGTGGGATACCGGGGCTTTTTTTATGGCTTGTCTATATAGTTTAGCGGAGCGCCGTACGCAGGCCTTCGCCCACCTTGAGAGCGAGGCCCTTGTCACCATTGACCTTGATCTTGCGGGTCATCAGCGCCATGGGGACGTTGAGCTTGCCCGAGAGGAGCTTTTCGAAATTCTCGTCGGACATTTGAATGTGGCATGAGCCCCCACCTGCGTTTTTTTGCACGCGGCAAGTACCACTGGCATCGAAGCTGATGGTCCAATCTCCTCCCTGGGCGCCGTCGAGTTCGAGGCGCACGCCTTCGTTCTTCAGGCCGAGCGAGGCGAAGAGGCTCGGGTTGGCTTCAAGTTTTTTGGGCAAAAGGGTATCGAAGATGTCTTTGGCGTTCATGCACCAAAAGATAGCGCGCCCGGACGACGATCGCAAACCTTTGAGCGCCGCGGCGCAGAGCAGAAACTAGTCGGCAGCGCCGCCATACATCGACTCGATCAGTCGCTCGTATTTCTTTTCGCAGAACTTGCGTTTGATCTTGAGCGAGGGCGAAATTTCGCCAGCCTCTACCGAAAACTCGCGAGCGAGCACCTGGAAGCGCTTGATCTGTTCAAAAGACGGAAGTTGCGAGTTCACTTCACGGATCTTCCTGTCGACCATCGTGAGGAAGGTCTTGCTGCGAATCACGGTCACGTTCTCGATCGATTCGGTTTGCGAATCGCTGGAGGCCTTGCGGGCCTCAACGGGATCTACGGTGATCAGCGCCGAGAGGTATTTGCGCTCATTGCCAATCACAAGCACCTGCGAAAAGAGAGGGTCGGCCTTGATGAGGTTTTCGATCTTCTGAGGAGCAACGTTCTTGCCGCCCGAGGTGACAATGATGTCTTTTTTGCGGTCGGTGATGCGCAGCGAACCGCGTGGGGTGATCTCACCGATGTCGCCCGTGGCGAACCAGCCGTCTTCGAGCGACTTGCTGGTGTCTGAGCTCAAATAAGATTGTAAAATTTGCGGGCCGCGCAGCCAAATCTCACCGTCGCTGGCAATTTTGACATCGACTCCGGCCAGAGACTTGCCCACAGTACCGAACTCGTAAGCCTGCGGGCTGTTCACGCAGACCGGGCCAGTGGTCTCAGTGAGTCCATAACCTTCGAGAATGAGAATCCCGCAGGCGTGAAAGAACTCAATGATCTCCGCCGAAAGGGCGGCTCCGCCCGTGATGCAAAAACGGATGCGGCCGCCAAAGCGCTCGCGCACCTTGGAATAGAGCACCTTGTCGTAAATGGCGTGTTGAGCGCGCAACGCGATCGAAGGCGTGCGGCCACTCTGAAGCGCTCTAGAATAGGCACGACCCACTTTGAGAGCCTGTTCCATAACGGTTTTTTTGAAACCCGTGGACTTGTCGAGCTGCGAAAGGATTTTGGAATAAAATTTTTCGTAGATACGCGGTACAGCCACGAGGCATGTGGGTTTGATTTCGAAAATGTTGTCGACCACCTTAGCAAGGCTCTCGGCGTAGGCGTGCATCCAGCCCACACTCACAAAGAGCCACTGCTCGGCGCGACCCAGCACGTGAGAGAGCGGTAAGAAAGCAAGGAAGGTATCGGAGCTCGCGATGGGAAGACGGCGAACGATGGAGTCGCACATCGAAAGAAAATGACTGTGATTGAGGCGTACGCCCTTGGGCTCGCCCGTGGTGCCCGAAGTGAAGATCAGCGTGGCGAGTGCAGTGCTGTCGAAACTTTTGCTCTTGAGTCGCCAGGTTTCAATATCGCTGCGCGTGACTTCGTGAGCGGTAGGCGCATTGAGGTCGAGCCATTCCTGAAAGGCCACCGTCGTGAGATCGCCCTTGCCGTGTAGAACAATGCGCTGATCTTTTTCGAGCGACGAGTCGCCCACAGCGCCAAGTTTGGCGGCCTGAACCGCGTCGTCGACAAAGATCCATTTGACTTCGGCCTTGGCAAGAATGAACTGCACATCCGAGGCCATGACCGTGGGATAGATAGGCACGCACACGGCGCCGAGGCTCATCAGCGCGAAGTCGATGCAAGTCCACTCGGGACTGGTGGCAGCGAGAATCGCAACGCGGTCGCCTTGTTTCACGCCCGACTTTTCGAGAGCGCGAGCGATGCGGTACACGTAGCGTTCAACGTCGCTCCAAGTGCGGCCGGTCCATACACCTTCTTCTTTGCTGAGAATTGCGGTTTTGGCCGAAGATTCGGACACACGTAAATGGAATAGATCACCGAGGTTTAGCGCCTTCGTAACGATGCTCATAGAGAGCGGGCTACTTTAGCACGACGTCTTCGAGCGAGGAAATCCTCTGGGAGCGAATTATCACAGTGCCGTGCCACGACACCCCATAAGTGCTGTTCTGCAGCACAATTTCATAGCGGCCAGGGGGCAATTCGAGGCGCGAGATGGGTCCTGTGAGAGGCTCCGAGGCGGGGCCACGACGCATTTGGCCATCGATCATGATGCGATCGGCGCGCGGATACGAGGTGATGCTGAGGTAACCGGGCAGGTGTCCCTGAGCGGCGGGAGCCGCGGAGTCTGATGCTGCGGGCGACTCGACGGCAACACGCGTATCGCGGTTGTCTTGAACTTTGATGCTGGGTTCGCGAGAGATTTGCGGAACCACGAGCTCTGGCTCAACAACGGACGGTGCCACAACCACGGACTCTGGCAGCGGTGCAGGTGCAACTGGAGCAGGAGTCGGTGCCTCGGCCACTTCGGCAGCGCTGGGCGCGTTTTCGCTGGCGTTGGAGCGCGTGATTTCGGGAGTCGCCTCAACGGGCTTCGCAGCTTCGACAATCGTTTCGCTGCCCTTCTCCACGCTCGGCGTCTCAGCCACTTGCGCGGGCGGAGCCGAAGGCGTTTCCTCTTGAGCGAGGTAAGAGATGACTCCGATGAGAATCAGAGCCACGTACGAAAGGCGGCGCAGCTTGGCGGGATTGCGCTTGCGCTTGGGAGGCCTCATGTAGGTGCGCGTGGGGTTGTTCTCAATATAAACCGGGGCAATATGCGTATTGCTCGAGGAAGCAAAATCTGACGAAGGGGGCAGATCGCGGGAACCAATAGGCTGCAATTGTGTGCGAGGGCCGTCGATTTTCGGCGACTCGAGTTGCAATTCCGTGAGGCGAGGAGGCTCGGGATCGCTGAAGGCGGCACTGTGAGAGAGGCCCGTTTTTGCGGACGCATCACCGAGTTCAGGAACGTCGAGACCCTCTACGGAATCCATCGCATTTGAGATCTGCGTGGGCTGCTCGTCGTCCACCACGGTGGCGCCACCAGCCTCGGGGGCAGCGCGCTTGGCGCGAGGCGCGGGCGCCTCTTCGGATTCGGGAACGTCTTCGTGGCGGGAGTCGTCTAGCAACGCGGGAGCTTCGCGGTGAAGTTTTTCACGCTTGAGTTTTTCTTCGCGGATTTCTTCGACGAAAGTACCGCGCATGAATTTGGAGAAGTCACCGCCGCCGATGAACTTGGGGTAACTCTCTTGCACCAGGCGCTGAAGGTCTTCGTAGAATTCGTAAGCCGAAGCGTAGCGTTCGGATTTTTCTTTGGCGAGGGCCTTGAGCACGATGTGATCGAGCTTGGGTCCGATTGAAGGGTTGTACTTGGAAGGGCGAGGAATGCGGCACTCTTTGACGAGTCTCAGCGTACGCATGTCGTCATCGGAGGCGAAGAGTCGGCGCTGGGTGAGAAGTTCAAAGAGAATGATGCCCAGAGCGAAGACGTCAGTGCGGCGGTCGAGATTCATGCCGCGCGCTTGTTCAGGAGACATGTAGCCGAATTTGCCCTTGAGCACACCAGCGCGTGTGGATTCGGCTTGCGCGGCCATCTTGGCGATGCCGAAGTCGACGATCTTTACAGTACCGTCGTAGCCGAGCATTACGTTCTGCGGCGACATGTCGCGGTGAACGATGTTCATACCCTGACCGCTGCGTTCGTCGACGAAATCGTGCGCGTAGTGCAGGCCCTTGGCCGCTTCGGCGATCACGTAGAGAGAGTACTCAATGGGAATGCGTTTCTTTTGGCGATCGACCTTGGCGAGAATCTGGCGAAGGTTTTTGCCGTCGACATATTCCATAGTGAGAAATAGGTAGCCGCTCACTTCGCCGTTGGAATAGGTTTGTACGATGTTCGGGTGTTGCAGATGCGCCGAGAGCGAGGCCTCTTGCAGGAACATTTCTTTGAAGTCGTCGGATTCGGCGTACTGGGGAAGGATGCGTTTGACGGCGACGATCTTTTCAAAACCGCCGTGCCCGAGCTGCTTGGCGCGATAAACTTCAGCCATACCGCCAGCTGCAAGTTTGTCGAGCAGAACTAAGGAGTTGCCGAAACGTTCCAAAAGATATTCCCCCAATTCATTATATCGGCATTTTTAGCCCATATTTTAACTCTTTTAATTTCAATAGTTACAACAACTTAACCCGGGGACGGGTAAAGGTACCGGGTTAAGGTAACGGATACCTGCAGGGGCAGGTGCCAGGTATAGGTTCCTGGAACCTATACCTGGCACCTCGTACATAACTTTTAAGTGAAATTTGTTTAACCCTTCTCTACCCCCTTTGCGTCTAAGCAGCACGAGAGCCAAATAGTTTGGCTAGCAGTCCACAAGGAGGTGGATCATGAAAGACCTGTTCGATACCATTGTTCAAAACGAGGTAGAAACCCTGAATCGCAAGCGCAAACCCCGCAAGGGTTCCAAAATCGCGCGCTACCAACTCGCCCAGTCTCTGGGAAGCGATAACCTAGAACGATTGTACGGAGAGGATTCTTCTTGGGTCGACGTGGACGATCTCGAAGCCTTTGTGGCCAGCGAGCGCTTCTCTATCGATGATCTTGAATTTTCCTAGGCAGACCAGACTCGAATGACGGTACGCAGTTGTACCCCGTGATTCGCTACGCAACCACTGAGGGGGGCCTTATGGAGGGGTCGTAGCGAAGAGCGGGGTTTTTTTATGGACCCCGCCACAAGATCACTACTTAGCGGGCGCCTTAGGAGGCGAAGGCGGCACGCCCTTCGGAAACTCCTTGAGCTCACCTTTACGCTGAGGCCAGGGTGCCCAGCCATTGAACTTCTCGTTTTCTTCTTTTTTCACAGTCTCTTTTTGATTCGCGAGCGCCTTGACTTCCGGCTCCGCAGGCTTGCCGTTGAAGGCGAGCTTCGAGCACAGCTCCAGGCGCGGGCTTGTTTCGTCTTTGAGCCAGCTCACCGACGAATCCTTAGCTGCGTAGACCACCTTCGGCGAACCGCCGTTAAAGGTCATCTCAACAAGCAGAGGCACGGCCGGATCAAGTTTCGATTTTTGGTCAGCGCCCTTGGTGTACTTGGCCGCCACCACAAAGTCACTGATAGCCGATTCTTGCTCGAATTCGGAGACGCGTTTGTCGATATCGACGTCAGAGAGCTCTTTGCCAGAATCGATGGGCGTCTTGGGCTTGAAGTTCTTGTTCACAAAACTCACGTACGACTCATAGAGGGCTTTTTTCTCGGACACGGATTTTAGTTCCTGAATCTTTTTCAGGATCGAACGCAACATTTCGCGCTTGGCCTCAGAAAAGTTCGTGCGACGGTGAGTAACCCATGCCTGCTCGTTATCAACCGGAGCATATTTCTGCATGACGTCGCTCATGAGCCTCGCAATGGAGTCTTGCGGAGCGGCTTGGTTGCAAAGGGCCAGCTCGTAGGACTTGTAAAAGTCGCCCGTGATGACAGGCTTCTGGGGAGCGGGCTTGGCTTCTTCTTCTTTTTTCTCTTCTTTGTCTTCTTCTTCGTGCTTGTGCTCTTCTTCGTCGTCTTCTGTCGGTGCAGGTGCGGCGGCTTCACGTTGGCTTTCTTCACGGCGCACGTTTGTCGGCGGAGGCGGAATCACCCCACCCGTTTGGTGCGGGCCAATGACTCCAGCATATTGATCGCCGGTGAGCACCGCGCCACCACCACCCAGACTATCGCGGACGGGTTCGTCTACATAAGCAGGCTTCTTGGCGGTTTCTTTCTTTTTAGCAGCCGTCTTAGAATCGTAAACCCCTTTGAAAACGATGGCACCAATGATGGCCACCAGGCCGCCCCAAATCAGGGCACTGCCAGCATGAGCGCTGGGCACCAGCGAATTCATCAACAGAGCGCTGAGACGCTCGCCAAATTGCTTGGGATCTTTTTGTTTGAGAGCGCGCTCAATCGAGGCGCTGATCTCTTCGAGCGAGCCACCAAAGTTGGCGCTCACGCGCGCGCCATCGACAAGGGCATAGCCTTCGTCGAGGTGCGAGAGATCAAAGTTCACATCACCGCGCGAGGAACGCAGCGTGAAGCCCAACGCGGTGGCGCTGAGCTCGGGTAATACGACATTGCCGGAGAGACTCGTTGTGAGGTATTGCGCATCCGCACGAGAGAGGAGTGTGCGGTAGCTGCCCACAAACGACTCCACACCCTTTTGGGCGTGCAGAGCCTTGGCCTTTTGATATTGCGCCACATGCTGGGCAAACACCTTAGCGTCGACGTTCGCGCGGTTCTGCGCGTTCGCAACGGGTGCCCCGATCATGGCGAGCGATAACGATAGCGATATGATCCCTCTCATGGATTCTCCTTGCCATTATATCGGTAAAATTGACGCGAACCTGAACCAAATGACCTTCTTAACCAAGACTTCACGCAACCTTCACATTGGCGCATTGCCACGCTCTCCTTGTTAAGAAACTTTTTTACCCCTGATTGCTTGTATCTCTTGAAATTTGATCTAGATTTTTTTGTCAGAGGTGGGGATACGTTGTCCGCACTCACTAGGAGGATACATAAAGTTTATGAAATTGATCAAATCTCTCGTGGCACTCGCAACATTGGCATCGGTAGCGGCACAAGCCAACCCCCAAGGCATCTCATTCGCCATCCCCAACGGCGGCGGCGCCACTGTCGGCACCGTGTTCAACCGACAAGCCGACCGCGAACTTCGCGTCGACATCGGCCTCAGCCTCGCCAAAGCTGGTGAGAACGCCGACACAGTTTTTGGTACCAGCGCCGAAGTGGGCTTCCGCCGCTACCTCGCCGAAGCAGGCAAAGTGAAAATGTACCACCAACCCGGCGGCTTCGTGAGCATCAAAGACTTCGGCGAATTCTCCGAAACCCTGACCCTTGCCGCCCTCTACAGCATCGGCGGTGAATACGTAGTAACTCCGAACTTCACCTTCGGCGCCAGCATTGGCCTGATCTTTTCGCTCTCTGAAGAGTTCAAAGCCTTCGCGCTAAAAACCGGCACCTCCAAGGTCAATGCCACTTACTACTTCTAAGCTTAGTCATTAGGAGTTTTTAGAAGTTTTTAGGAGTCGTTATGAAATTCAACAAACCCATGGCTCTGTCAGCTTCGCTACTGATCGGCCTCGTCGCCTGTTCACAGCGCGACAACGCCAAAGATCAACAAACGGAGCTAACTTTAGTAGTGAGCAACATGGCCACTGCAACAGCCAACGAAGTGCTCGTTCCGGAGCTCGACAAAGACGCTAGCGGCACCACCCCCAAGTGGGTGCCCGTGAAACGCCAACCGGAGCTCGCTGCTCAGGTAGCCCAGCTCAATCAAGCCCTCGGCCGCAAACTCGGCGTGATGGCTGTGAACACGGACTGGACCTCGGCATTTAGCGAGATCCAAAGCCTCATCGTGAGCTCGGACGGAACGGCGAGTGGCGCTTCCTCGTCGAGCGGTCTCCCCACAGGCCCCGGCGTTGGCTCGAACGATGCGCTACCGACGATGCCCGGCGCGGGCTCGACCGATGCGCTCCCCACCAGCCCAGCGACCGCCCGCTCCACCTTCTCCCCTACCCCCGCCCTCTTCGCGATGTATAGCGGCAGTGGTAGCGGCGCGAGCTTTGCCGATGCCTATTGCGGCATGGTGCAAGGTATCGTGAACTACGCCGTACGCTGCGTAGACGGGCTGAGTGATGCGGTGATCGATAGTGTCGAGAGCTCGTTCGTGTCGAGTTGCCAGCAAGTGGTTGCGGAATTCGAAGAGCAACTGGGCTTCATGCCCGAAGGCCTCGCGAGCACGATGTCTTGCATCGGCAATGCGCTGAGCACGGCCTCGTGCACGAATCCCGAGCAGTCGATCGCAAACGAGTTTGCCTCTTGCGGCCTAGCTACGAACTAAAGCGAAATCGTCTTAGATTAGCTACCCCGCGTTGTTCCCATCGGAGCGGCGCGGGGATTTTTTTGCCGCACTAAAGCTACCAAATGCGCCACCAGCTCCGCTTAGGAGCGGAGGCTTTGGGAAGTGGCGGCGTTCGGGCGTTTTGCGCTTCCATAAGCTGAACAATCTGCGGGATGCGGTGATACTTTTCTATCTGATAGCTTTCAAATTTCATGGCCGGGGAAGCGTTCAAAAGCATCTCTTCCCAAAGGACGATGTTCGCCGGATGGGACGCCCTTCTGTCATTTCCCGCCACAGTCTTGGGGCTTTGCCAAGAGGGATCCCCCGGGCGGGCCATCGACCATGGAAGATCAAACTCAATCTTCCATGGTGAAAGCGCGAAGACTCGGTTTCCGTCTTCATCGATGCGGTAAAAGTTTCTTTGTATAAACGCTCGTGCCGCCCCTGGCTCATCATCTTCCATCGCAGAAAGATTATAGAGAACGGCTTCCCACATTCTTTCGCGATCCGGCCCTTTGTTCAACTTACTTTGCTCAGCGTAAAAGTTTTGCCCTGCGAGCTCGCGAAGCTCCGGACCGTACAAAAGAAAATTATTCCCAAAGTGAAAGATGGACGAGTTGCGAAACATAGAGACCGAGGCTTTCACGTTTGCCAGATCGGTGGGATCGAGGTCTTTAAGAATCGCGCTCAGCAGATGCAAAGATCCCTCGGGATAGTCACCCGCGCGAGGGGCGTTCTGCTGCCAGTGACGATAAATCGTTAGGCGCTGCTGCGGGCTCAGCACATGCACGAATTCGTGAGCGATGGACTGGGCGTCGCGACTCACGCCTTCAGAAAGCTGGCAGCCCCCCGGACAAAAAAAGACCTGATCGGAGAGCCAGAGAATCGCGCTGTCCGTAATTTCGAGCTCCCCGTAGTCTCCCGTCTCCCGGTAAGTTTCGTTGCTAATTCGTACTAAAGTCAAAATCGTTCGGAGTCCCGCGCGGGGATCTTCTTCTGATCGGTTGAGAAAGTCGACAACAAGCTCACGCATGAAGGGCTCATTGAGCGATATGCGGAGCATGAGCATGCGTTCGACCATTTCTTTTTTGGCGACCACATCACTCAGATCCATCGACTTGCGGCTTAGGGCCGGAATGGATTCCACTCCGAAGGTGCGTTTGAGGAGACTATGGCAATTGAGCACCGGGGGCTGCGGCGTTTCTGGAAGACCGATCGCCCAGACTCGCTGCGAAGCGAAAGTGGCTAGAACGAAGAGACAAAGCGCAAAAACCCGCTCCTGCATACGTCAATCCTTGAGCCGGCACCGCGCGGGGGGCTTAGAAATCCAAACCCCGAGCAGTACCAGAGCGGCGCCACAAATCTGAATCGCCTGCACTTGCTCGCCCGCAACAAAGACCCCCACCGCAAGCGCCACGAGAGGCGGAATGTAGAAGACCGACGAGGCCGTGACGGCCCCGAGCTTTTCGATGATATAAAAATACATGACAAAGGCCATGCCCGTGCCCGTAAGCCCTAGACCCAGAGAGACCGAGAGAAAAACTCTGGTGTCCTGGAGGATCGCTCCGAGTCCCGCAAAGGGAACGATGACGGTCAGCAGGATCGCAGCACAGACGGTTTGGTAGCAGGCCAGGGCCAAGGCGGAGACTCCGAGAGGCATGACGTGCTTTTTGGCATAAACCGCCGCCGCCGCATAACCCAGCGCCGCCAGCAGCATGTACGCTGCCCCTTCCATCAAGGTGGAGTTGGGGTCTGCGCCGATCACCGCTTGCAGATTGGCGATCAGGGCCACCCCCCAAAAGCCCAGCAAAAGGCCGAGAAATTTTTTGGGATTCAGCCGCTCTTCGGGCAAAAAGAGCAGGGCAAACACGGTGGTCACCAGCGAGATGGTTCCGCTCATGGCCCCTGCGATGCCCGACTGAAGGAGCTGCGTGCCTTTGATAAGCGAGAGATACGGCACCACTACCGAGAGGAAGCCCATCACAAAGAAATGCCGCCACTGCTTGAGATGCTCGACTCGAAGTTTTCGGTAGGCCAGGGCCATCAGCACCAGCGGCACGGCACCGAACATGGCCCGCAGCCAAGCCACCTGAACGGGGCTCACCACCTGGACGGCGATCTTCATAAAAATGAAGTTGATGCCCCAGATCACGCCCAAAAAGATCAGAACAAGAAAACTACGCTCCATCACCAGACCGACCCTATACTTCATATGGGCCTGGGAGAACAGATGATCCTTAGGGGAATCGGCTGTGACTAGCGGGCCTTGAGCTCCCGAGACGCCACCCCCACCCAGTCTTTCCAAGTGGAGATCAGGGGAGACGACTCGTTGATCTTGCCGTTGGCCAAGAGCCACCCGTGCAGCTCACGAATGCGGTAGGCGGGCACCGAAGGGTAGAGATGGTGGGCTAGGTGGTAATTCACCCCACCGTAGAGCAGGTCAAAGACCGGCGAGATCCACGAGCGTGAGTTGTTGCCCTTTTCGGTGCCGGTTTCGGCGTGTTCCACGTAGGGACGCAGGCCCGAGATGAGGATCACGAGCAGGGTGGGAATCACCGTCACGAAGGTGATCAGGGTGGGAAACTTGATAAATAAAGCCACCTGGGCCGCAAGAATCGTCAGCGAAATGAAGACATTGAAGCGAGCTAGGCTCACGAGGTCTTCCATCTTGAGGCCGATGTGGATGGGCTCGTCCACAGGCCAGCGATTGAGCGCCAGGCGAAAGGTCGCGGCCGCGTATCGCCTCGAAACCGCGAGACGCGCGAGAAAGAGGCGCGACCAGAAGTTTTTGAACTGCGAAAAGAACATGGCGTCGGGATCTCTATCCGAATTGGTAAAACGATGATGATCGGCGTGGTACACCGAAAAGCCCATGTCCATGTGGAAGGGCACGAAAGCCGAAACCAAGACGCCGAGAAAGGCGCTGCGCTTGGGGTTTCGGAGCAGAGCAAAGTGAGCGCCGTCATGACCGATGAGCCCCACCGCGTGCAGTCCGTGCGCGGCGACAAACTGCAAGAGCGCCAAGAGCGGCCAAGCAAGCCAAGGATTCCAGCCACTGCGCCACACAAGGAACGACGCGAAGGCCGGCACAAGCCACAAGGCAAACGCTTTGGATATCGCTAGCGTGGTTCCGCCCACCGTGGGGCGAAGAATGTCTTTGGGCAGCCTTTCCATCTTTCGATCTCCTCAAATTTTAGTGGGCGTGCGTTTCATCCAGTTTTCGAATTTCCCAAGTCCAGCCAAAGATTTCGCAGAATTTGAGAAAACGGTAGTGGGCATCGAATTCCCACGGCCGCGTTTTAACGGTGAAATAATCTGGGTGCGCGTGGTGATTGTTGTGCCACGAAATGGCGCCGCCGAGGTGAACCGCCGCCATGAAAAAGCTGTTGCGTGAGCGGTCGGCGGTTTCGAAGTTGCGGTAACCCCAAGCGTGATTGATCACGTCCACCGCGTTGGCCACGTAGAGGGCGATGATGGTTTTGACCGCCACCAAGTAGGCAAAGGCCCGCAGCGCCGTGACGGTGTCGAAGCCCGCAAACGAGGCGCCCCAAAGGCCCGCCACACCTATGACCACCACACTGCGGTAGAGCTGCAGGGTGAAGACGTTTTTATCGAGCCAATTGAGAAAGGGATCGTCGCGCAAATCTTTGGGCACGTAGGGCAGATACAGCTTGCGATCCATCAGCACGGGGGGCATCCGCCAAAACCAGCCGAGAAAGGCGTGAAAATATCCGTGTATCGGCGAGTGCGGATCGGGATCCCGATCCGAATACTCGTGATGAATCAGGTGCGAGGCGACGTAGCGAAGCGGTGCCGCAAAGGGACCGCGCCAGGTGAGCGTGCCAAAAAAGACGCCGAGATTTCGCAGCCACGGGCGGCACTCAAAGCTCCGATGCGTGAGGTACATGTGGTGAAAGATCCCCATGGCATAATCGCAAAAGAGCGCAAAAACGGTCGCGGCCAAGAGCCACTTCCAGCGAAAGTCGAAGATCAGAGCCCCCCAGCCCACCAGGTGAACAAAGAGCGTGAAGAGAAAAAACCGGAGGCTAAAAACTTTCTCCTTGGCCCGCGGATGGTGGATATAGGTGCGCAATCGCTCGTTGACTTCGGAATCGTTGGTTAAATCACTCGCCACAAGAAGTCGCTAGCCCGGCAGCGCGAAGATCGTCAACGCGAATGGGGCCTGAAAAAGAGCCACATTCGAAGTTTAAGTATTTTTAAGCGCGTATGCAGACTCTTCACTCTGTGCTAATCTAGCCCGGCTTTTAAGCTAGCTGGGGGCGTCGGGTTTCGACGGATGCATCGGGGCTTAGATGGCGTGTCGGGTGAGCTTGGACACTCGTTAAAAACCTAAGCAAACAGTAAATGGCACTGAAATGCCTCTCGCCGCTTAATTAATTTTAAGCAGCCGATCTCCACCGCTTCGGTCGTTGAGCAGTGGGTAGATCGTCATAATGACGACTAGGTCCTAGCGGAGTCAGTCTACTAGGTCCGAAATCAAATGGCTGAATCGCCGCGGGACGCTGGTGCTTATTGCAGAAGCCTTCGGTTAAATTTAACCAATAAGACACACACGTAGAAGTCTAAGTGACGAGCGATTCGGACGTGGGTTCAACTCCCACCGCCTCCA
>DATLIP010000050.1:0-12235 GCA_035539375.1 Bdellovibrionota bacterium
CAATCTTCGCGAAAGTTTAACACTTCCTCACGGCAAAGACGCATAGAATAAAAACGTGAGGAACCCTATGAGCATTCGTATGATCGCAAAGACCACTTTAGCCTCAATGCTACTCATGGCTTGTGGGGCACAAATGGGCACCAGACAAGCGGGCAACGCGGATTCTGGGGATCAGGGGCTTCTTGACCTCATTGGCGCCGATACCGACTCGGACACCGTGGCGGTTTCCAAACCCCTCGGCATTGGCGTCGTGGAAATGGACTGGGATCTCGACAACGGCAAGCTCCATCAATCCGGTGTGGGAGCCGCAAAACTCACGACCTTTCTTGATTACGGCGGTACCGTTGGCCGTTCCTTTTGCTTTGAAAACACCAAGCACCTGCACAACTGTCAGGTGGCACGTACCGAAACTCGCGACGTCGTTGGCGCTGAGCCAGTGGCTGTTCAGGGTTTTCGTCTGAACTTTTCCAAACAATCTCATAACCGCCACGGAGCGGACTACGCTAGCTACGCCATCGAGGGAGGTTGGGTAGCTACGGCGGAACTGCGGTTCAACACCGCCACCGGTAAGATGGTGCTCGGTACGCCCGGCATCACCAAAGTCTACGACGGTGCCTGTGACCTGGCCGACACGAGCGGCTTTACTGTGGGATACCTCGACCAATCGCGCATTCTGACGGGGCTCTACCTCGCCGACGAATACGCGGTGACTCAGGCCTCCTACACCGATGCCTTCATCCACTCGGCCCAGATTTCGTACTCGGGCCTGGTTCCCGATCCGCGCACGGCTTCGTCGGCGAGCTCGGACACCTGCCAGGGCGTCTACTGCTGGAAATTCCAGAACCGCACCACCTCGACCTCCACAAACCCCGACAACAAAGCCGTCACCACGGACTGGGGGGTGAAAAGCTTCTCTGAGACCGATACCCTGACCGCCAAGGCTTCGGCCTACTTCGGTCTGACCGCCGCGAGCACCCTGCCGCGTTGGGATTCCCGTGTGGTTATCGGCTTTTGCATCAAGGGCTACAAGACCGAAGCCAACGGTCACAAGCGGCCGCTGGTGCACTACTCGGTGGCGCGTACGCACAAACCAGCCCTCGTCTTTAAGCGGTAAAAAACCGGATTCCGTAGACGGAACGGGATCCCGGATGCGGGGCCCCGTATCCAGGATCCAGCCCAGTCTTCGGGATTCGGCATAGTGTTTATCAATTCCTTGCTTATTTCCGACAAATTGATTATACAATCTGCGTGGATACGACTCCGGTCGTGCCCGTGTCATCTTCAAGTTCTTGAACACGGGTCACCGGCCCGGCGTCCAAGAAAGGAATCCCTACCGTTTGACTACCGAAGCCCAGCCCGCGACGAATCTCTCTAGCCTTTCGATCAGCAAAACCGCGACCGAAACGCGTCTTATCGAAAACACCGCGCCGGTGCTCGCTTCGCTCGGTTACGAGCTCGTAGACATCGAAGTTGTCGAACGACAGAACGGCATCATTCGCATCGTGATTGGCAATTTGCCTGGCGCCGAGATGATCGGTGTCGACGATTGCGAAAAGGCGCACCGTGAACTCGGTCCGCTTTTCGACGTTTGGGATCCCATGCCTTACGCTTACACTCTCGAGCTTAGCAGTCCCGGCGAGAACCCGCCGATGCGCACAATAGAGCATTTCCGTGCCGCATGTGGGGGCCAAATCAAATTCCAGACTCTGGAGCCGTACCCCATGCCCCCTCCCGCCAAGGCCCGCAAAAATTGGCAAGTGGATCTCATCGACGTCGGCGACGACGGCGTGATTTTGGTAAAAGACACTCTCGGCGAGCACCGCATTCCGATCGGCCAGATCCGTTCGGCGTCTCGTCTGCAGGAGTGGAAACCGTAGTTTGTATAAGGAGTACTTATAGATGGCCCTAAACATGAGTGAACTAGACAAAGTTTTGGATATCGTCGGCAAGGACAAGGGAATTGACCGCACTGTGCTGATTTCTGCAATCGAAGAAGCCATGGCTACCGTTGCCAAACGCACCTATGGCATGACCCGCGATATCGAAGTTCGTTTCAACACCGAGATCGGTGAGATCGAACTCTTTCAGTTCATGAACGTCGTCGAGAAGGTCGAAGACTCAGAACGCGAAATCTCTTTTGACGAAGCCAAAACCTACGACGAAGACGTCAGTGTGGGCGACAGCATCGGTATCAAGATGGACGCTACGATGCTCACCCGCATCGCAGCCCAGACCGCCAAACAGGTGATCGTGCAGAAAGTGCGCGACGCTGAGCGCGAGATCATTTTTAACGAATTCCAACACCGCAAAGGTGAAGTTATCACCGGTCTTGTTCGCCGAGTGGACCGCGGCGCCGTGATCGTGGATCTCGGCCGTACCGAAGGTTATATGCCGCAAAAAGAACAGATCCCGGGCGAGCCCTACAACCCCGGCGACCGCGTTCAGGCTTACCTCCTGGACGTGCAACTCACACCCAAAGGCCCGCGCATCATTCTCTCGCGCGCGGCCCCCGAATACCTCATCTCGCTCTTCACCAACGAAGTGCCTGAGATCCGCGAGAGTCTCGTGGAAATCCGCGGCGCGGCTCGTGAGCCCGGCGTGCGCGCCAAGGTGGCGGTGGTGTCTAAGGACTCTGACGTGGATCCCGTGGGCGCTTGCGTAGGCGTGCGCGGTTCGCGCGTGCAGAACATCGTGCAAGAGCTCAAGGGTGAGCGCATCGATATCGTGCCCTGGGATGAGGACATCTCGCGCTTCGTGTGCAATGCCCTCGCTCCGGCCGAAATTCAAAAAGTGATCATCGACGACGAATCCAAAATGATGGAAGTCGTCGTTTCGGACGCCTCGCTTTCGCTTGCGATCGGCAAACGCGGTCAGAACGTACGTCTGGCGAGCCAGCTCACCGGCTGGAAGCTCGACATCGTCTCTGACACCGAAATGGCCAAACGCACCGCGATGGCACAGTACCAGTTCATGCTGATTCCCGGCATGACCGACACCCTGGCGATGTCGCTCTTCCAGAGCGGCTTCAACTCGGTGCGCGAGCTGCTCGACGTGGGTGCCGAAGAATTGGCCACCGTGCCGGGCTTCTCGGCTGAGAAAGCTGCCGAGTTTCTAGTGAAGGCCAAGGAACTCGTCGACTCGGGCAAACTCGAGGCTGCGCTGACCGAAGCCAAAGGCAACGAAGAGCTGGCCGCTCCGGCGAAAGCCGAAGGGTCTGGCATCGAAGCCAAGCTCCGCGCCGAACTAGCTGCCCGTGATAACCACAACAAAAAAGCGCCCAAAAAAGAACCTTCCGAGGGGACGAACTAAGAGTCACATCTTAGGCGTTTACCGGAAGAAAGGAATCCTCGAAGATGTCTGACAATTTAAAGGTATTCGAGCTAGCTAAGGAACTGGACCTCAAGGCTCTGGATTTGATCGACAAAGTCAAACCCCTCGGTTTGCAGATCAAAAACCACATGGCCTCGCTCACAAGCGAAGAGGTCGAGAAAATTCGCGAGTTCCTGGGCGGAGCGGCCCCGACTGCGGGCGAATCCAAGCCCAAGAAGTCCGCGTCTTCTGACTCATCCAAAAAGCCCGTGCGTCGCAAGGCCACGGTCATCACCCGTACGCGAAAACAGTCCGACGAAGAAGAGGTTCGTGAACCTCTGAATCCAGGCGAGACCCAAGTCGTGCAAGCGGCACCTCAAGACGAGCCCGAAGAGATGGCCGTAGCCTCCGAGAGCTCTCCCGAAGAGATCATCGAAGCTCCGGTAGAAATCGAAGCCGTCTCTTCGTCTGTTGAAGACGTCGTTGAGGGTTCTGTGTCGCAAGCCTCGCGCGAAGCCGCAGGGACAGTAGAAGAGAGCTCGAGCGCCACCTCCGCGCCTGCGCCGGCTGTGGAGCCCAAACGCTCGCGCTATTCGGTGATCCGCGTGACCACCGCCGAAACTCCCACCCGCGCCAAACCCCTTATCGTCGAAGAAGCCTCGGAAGATTTTGCCGACGTCTTCAAATCTGCGAACAAGGGCAAGGGCATCAAGGGCAAGAAATTCGACGAAGAAGATGATGTGGCATTCAATGTCGACGTCACTCGTCGCAGCACGTTTGCAGACGACGATTTTGACGACGACAAACCCAAAAAAGGTGCCGCCGCTCCCAAAAAATCTTCCGCACCCACCAACACCGACTCGGCGATGTTCCGTTCTACGGATTACCTGCGCCGCGAGCGCGTGTACCAATACAAGAAAAAGCGTCTGGCAATTGGTCGCTCTTCTAAGAAAACCGAACTTACCACGGCCGCAGCGCACAAACGCGTTGTGGATTTTGACAAACTGATTTCGGTAGAAGATTTGGCCGAACAGCTCACCATCAAAGCGCGCATGCTCAAACGCAAGCTCTTGGAGCTCGGCGTTGATATGCCCGATGAAGTCGAAGGCTTCGCGGATTGGCACCTCGACCTGGAGACCGCGCAAGTCGTGGCTCAGGAATTTGGTTTTGAAATTCGCGATAACACCTTCCGCGAAGACTCGCACATTGCCGAGTCGATCGCCGAAGATGCTAACGCCGCAGCCCGCTCGCCGGTGGTGACCATCATGGGCCACGTCGACCACGGCAAAACTTCGCTCCTCGACATCATCCGTAAGTCTTCGGTCACCGAAGGCGAGGCGGGCGGTATCACGCAGCACATCGGTGCTTACACCGTGATCGTCGATGAGGCCGTCGCGAACCTCAAGGCCATGCAAGAAGCCGCCAAGAGCGGCGACAAGAAAGGCAAAAAAGATCGCACCGTAAGAGCGAAGGGTGAGAATTTCGAAGACGTCGAAACCACCAAGCGTCTGACCTTTCTCGATACTCCGGGCCACGCCGCCTTTACGGCGATGCGCTCGCGCGGAGCCGCGGTGACGGACATCGTTATCATCGTGGTGGCCGCCTCTGAAGGCGTGATGCCGCAAACCCGCGAGGCCGTGGAACACGCCAAGGCCGCCGGAGTGCCCATCATTGTCGCCATGAACAAGATGGATTTGCCCGACGCCAATCCTCAGCGCATCATTCAGCAGCTCTCCGATCTAGGCATCCTCGCCGAAGAGTGGGGCGGTGAAGTGCCATTCGTACCCGTATCGGCGAAGACCGGCATGGGTGTCGACAAGCTCCTCGAGATGATCCTCCTCCAGGCCGAAGTGATGGAGCTCAGTGCTGTGGACGACGGTTTTGCCGAAGGCAGCATCGTCGAAGCAAATCTCGACAAAGGCCGTGGCCCCGTGGCCACTTGCCTCGTGCAAAAGGGCAAACTCGAAAAAGGCCAGTACATCGTGGCCGGCAAGCAGATCGGCCGCGTGCGCGCGCTGATCGACGACAAGGGGCGCCAGATCGACTGGGCCGGTCCTTCGACGCCGGTGCAGATCCTGGGCCTCGACGGCGTGCCGGGCGCGGGCGACAAGCTCAACGCGCTCAAGGACGAACGCGCGGCGAGGGAACTCGTAGAGTACCGTATCAACGAAGAGCGCGAAGCGGCTGCCAAGAACAAGCGCATGTCGCTTGAAGAGCTCTTTGCGAAATTCAACGAAGGCGAAATCAAAGAGCTTCCGCTCATCATCAAATCCGACGTGCGCGGATCGGGTGAGGCGATCGAAGGCTCGCTGATGAAGCTTCCGCAGGACAAAGTAAAGATCAAGATCCTCTCGAACTCGCCAGGCGGCATCACCGCCAGCGACGTGCTCCTCGCTTCGGCGTCGAACGCGATCATCCTCGGTTTCAGTGTGCGCCCGGACAACCAGGCCAAGCGCGAATCCGAAGACCGCGGCGTGCAGATCAAGACCTATGACATCATTTACAACCTCATCGACGACGTTCGCGCCTCGATGGAAGGTCTCCTGGATCCGACGATCGTCGAGAACAACCTCGGCCAGGCCGAAGTGCGCAACGTGTTCACCATCACCAAAGTGGGTGCGGTGGCAGGTTCGTACGTCACCAGTGGCAAGATTCAGCGTAACGCTCAGGCGCGCCTCGTGCGCGAGGGCCGCGTGATCTACACCGGTAAGATTTCGGGTCTGAAGCGATTCAAAGACGACGCCAAAGAAGTCGCCGAAGGTTACGAGTGCGGTATCTCGCTCGAGAACTACAATGACATCAAGGCGGGCGACGTGATCGAAGCCTACCTCATCGAGTCCAAAGCGCAGTCGCTGGGTGCGAACCCGTAGGGTTTTATGATCTCGCTCGTGTGGAAAGAGCCGGGCCTGGGCTCGCAGCAAAAGCTGGCTCAGGTGAAACGGCTCTTTTCTAACGAGCGCGGACGCAAGGGCATCGGCCACTGTGGCACGCTCGACCCTTTTGCCGAAGGCATTCTCTGTGTCGGCATGGGGGAGGGCACCAAGATTCTCTCGGCCCTGGTGGGCCTCACCAAGACTTACGTTGCCGAGATGGTGCTCGGCGCCACTACGGAAACTCTCGATTCAGAATCCGAGCTCGTCTTTGCGGATGGTGTGGATCTCGCCTCGCTCAGTGATGACAAATTGCTTTCGTTTTTAGCGGCAAAGGTCGGAAAATCGGAACAGATCCCGCCCCAGCACTCGGCCGTGCGCGTGGACGGCAAACGCGCCTACGATCTGGCCCGAAGGGGCGAGACGGTGGAGCTCAAAGCGCGGCCCATCGAAATTTTTGCGACCAGACACTTGGAATTGGCTAACCTTGCAAGAGAGGGTCGCTCCCTTAAAAAATGGAAATTTGAAGTGACCGTGTCTTCCGGAACTTATATCCGCGCCTTTGCGCGCGATTGGGCGCGCGAATTGACTGGCCATGCAGGATTCTTGCAGACCCTGGTGCGCACGCAGCTCGGACCCTGGCGTTTGCCAGAGGCCCAAGATCGTGCGCTAGAGGTGGGAGACTTCTCAGAGCTCATCCCGACCGTTGCGGTCAAGGACGAGACCGTAGTGGGCCTCAAGCACGGTCGCTGGAATCCGTCCCTCGTGAGCCCGGTGGGGGATGGGGACTTGCGAGGCTATTTGGTGGTGGCCGAAGAGAAACCCGGCATTCCCCTCGCGCTGCTGAATCCCGACCGCAGCCTTCAGCGCGTTTTCGTCGCCAACCCTTTCGATTAAGGTCTTATGACTTGACCCACAAGACGCATTGCGGCACGTTCCGGGCGTGAGATGTTCTTCCCGCCTGGGCCTCTTTGTGGCTCTTCTTTTTTGGGCCGCTTCCGCTAGGGCGCAGGAGCTCAAATGTGCTGAATTTTTAGCGCAGATCGCAGCGACTTTTGCCAGACCCGAACTGGGCTGGAAGCATCCCCTCCGCATCCTCCAAAACTCCAATAACGACCAACATCCCGCGTGGCTTGAAACTCTCGAAGATGCGGTGACGGAAATGTATCAAAACGTGCCGCCCGAAGTGCGCGACTGGAACGCGTTCGCGACAAAACACGAGCTCAGTGCGGACGCGGTACTCGATTTGCGCATGTACTACGGACTTCATTTCTTCGACTTCGAAGGCATCATCGATCACCGCGAAGATCTCATCGCTCACGCCAAGCGGCGCGCTTGGGAGGATTACACGCAGACGCGTGGTGAAGGCGAAGTGGGCGAGCAGGATCGCGAGCTCCCGCGTTACGGCCTTGTCAAACGCGATGGGCAGCTGCTCGAGTTTCCGGTGAAAGAAGTGATCAAACGCTCGGGCTGGACGGCGAAATATCTAGCGAGAAAGCTGCAAGTTCCTCTCATCGACGTTCAGCAATTTGTTTGGAACCATCAACTCGAAGACCTCGTCGACATCGACATGAAAGGCGTGCGCCTAGACAGCGGCCGTGTCGACGAACGCACGCGTCGACACATGGTTTTGGACGAGCGGGAGGTTACCGCCCTCCGTAAAATTTTTGCGAAGCGTGTGGAGACGATGGACCGCCTCATCGATTACCTTGCCGAAGATAGGGTCGAGCGAATTCCGCCCGTCAAGCGTGCGGTCGACGACGAAAGCCCCTCGCTCACGAATGTTTTGGGGGTGGCGGGCCAAACCTTTGAGAACGAATACAACCCCTCTCGCTTTGAGGCCATGAAACGCACTCGTGCGCGCCTTCAGTGGCGGCGGGGAGATTTCGCTCTCAGGAAATTTCGCAAAGTGGCAGCGCTGCTGGACGCGGAAATCGCGCGCCTCAGTTTTGATGCTATGGGAGCGCGTGAGAAAAACTTTGTGCTTCAGGATCGGCTCATTGATCACTTGCTGCAGGACGAGACGGAAAGTTTTCCGAGCTTGGCGATCAACCCAAAAACACAGCGTCGGTTTTTGGAGGATGCCCTCTTGGTTTCGGATTATCGTATATTCTGGGGCACCACTTCGAATCTCGGTCCTAGTGTGAACAAGTCGCGCGAGAAAGCCTTGCGGGCCACTTTGGCGCGCCTCGAAACACGCAGGGAATCGCTGCTGGATCGAGATGAAAACGAAAGCGTGCGAGACTACGAAAGTCGTGAAGAAAATTACCGCAAGGCCCACGCGATTCTCAGCGAAGAACTCCTTTGGTCTGAATTTAGCGAGCTCGAGGCTGTCGAGCTGCAACGAGTGATGCGCGACCAGCTTATCGATCACCTGGCCCGTCGGGAAGTGAGTGCCTTTCCCGAAGTGGGGCCCGAGAGCGACCCTCGCTTTTCTGATGAAGCGGCGGCTGCGCAAAAGGTTGTGTACCGGCTCCTCTACGAGAGTCTCGGAGCCGGTGGCTTTACGGCTCAGCATCGTCTTCAGGTTGTGCAGGCTTTGCTCGAGCGGGCCACCGAGAGGAGGGGCGACTTCAAGGAAAGCGTTTTCGAAAAGATCTCAGCCATTTTGCATGCTGAACTTCGAAAAAACGGTTTTGTCAGCAAGGATGAGATGAACCTGCAGCTGCAGGACCATCTCATCGATCACCTCATGCTAAGCCACGTGACGGAGTTTCCGCAGACAACCATCAATCGCACCACGGGCAATCGCTTTTTAAGCGAGGCGCTGGGCGGGGTGGACTACCGTATCTTCTTAGGGCATCACCCCGAGGCCGAAAAAAATCTGAATGCGTCGCGCGGCGAGGCCATGCGCAAAACCCTCATGCGTCTCAATGCGAGACACATGGAGCTGCTCAGCGTGAAATTCGGAGAAAACGTTCCGCTTCGTTTAGAAATGCGCATGAAAAACTTCGCAAAAGCTCTGAAGATCCTCGAGGAGGAGGTGAGTCGCACCGAGACCTGGGGTCTTGACGACTCCGATAGGAATCGAATTCTTCAGGATCGACTTATCGACCACTTGGTGAGAAGAGAAGTGAGCACCTTTCCCTCGACTTCACGATACGACGGCAAGTCCGAATTCGACGTTGTCCTGGATTATAGTTCGTCCTCGTTTCTGGGCACGCGTACTCCAGAAAAATATCGATTGAGCGCCAATCGTGTGGAATCGCTCGAGCGTTGCCTCAAACGCCTTGATCAGCGAGTGGATCTCAGCGACGAAGCCAGAGCCAAAGCCCGCGCTCTCATCAGCGAAGCTCTAGAAAAGAGCCGCCAGAGAAAACCCCGTGCAAAATTGGCGCCCGACTCCCCCGCATTCCGCAAGAACAGATAGGCGCCCGACCTCTAGTTTAGCGCTTCTCTACTCGCGAACCCATGAATTCAAGGTACGCTTCTTCGAAAGCCAGGCTTGCGAGAATTTTAGAGTCTTTGCGGGCGTTGGGGTCGAGCACGTTGAAGAAGACCTTTACGAAGTCGTTGGTGTCGGCGATCACCGAACCTTCGATTTCGACGTTGTGTTCGGCGGAGATTTTCACGTCCGACATGTAATCCGCGATACGCAGACCACCGGCCTGGGCTTGCACGCTGATGCTGTGATCGTTGGAGACCACGATGCCCTTGGCGGCTTGGATCTCGAGGCTCTTGATGTCGAGGGCCGGAGAGTCGAGCTCTTTGATTTCAATATTCAGGGGCGCGCCCTTGAGGGATTTGGTGACTTTGCGACCCTCTTCAAAGGACCCGGTCGCGACAGAATCCAAAAAACGCGATGCGAATTTGGGGTCTTTGAGTTTGGCGCGCCAAAGAGCAAAAAACTCAGCACGCTCATCGGCGCCCAACGACTGCAAGAAATTCTGCGGCGATTCTTCAAGACGCTGGCCAAGGATCTCTTCAAGAACGAGCTTTTCAAGGGCTTCGCTTTCTTCGATCGATTCGAGCTTTTCGACTTTGGTGGCTTGCACAGTGAGCAGCTGCAGTTTGCGTTCTAGCCCCGCAAGCAGCTTGAGTCGTTTGTCACTGAGGGGGTTTAAGTAGGGCCAGAGCACGCGCGCACCAAGTTGCGCTTTGCCGGCGGGGAAAAGGTTTTGGAAGGCCACGCCGTCTTCGTAGGCCGAAATGATTTTGGCCCAGTCGAGATGACCCCAAAAATCGTCCCAGCCCGAGTTGAGGCGCTTGACGCCGATCCACAGCACGCCGGGTTCCATGACGGCTTCGAGGCCGTCGGTTTTGTTTTCTAGGAAGCGGTCGAAGACCGTAGCCTTGGCTCCCGCAAAGATCTTGGGCAGGCGATGAAAGGAACAAATGCGGATCTCGCGGATCGCGAGCAGCGATTGGTTACGAGGGCCAAACTTTTGCGCAAGGTTTGCGAGCGCCGCGACGGCGGCGTTGCGCGTCCAGCTGATCTTTTCCTCGTCCTGGGCGCCGTCGATCGGATACTCTTTGTCGAAACATTTCTGGCCCGACTCGTTGGCGTGCTCCCAAAAACGCACCTTGAGCTGGCTCGCTTTGATCTGTTCTTCGCTCCAGCCCAGGGCTTTCATCCGGACGCCGAGGTCGTAATCGGACCACTGATTGAACTTGGCGACGTTATTGTCGCTGCTCTGCTCGGTATTCCCCGCGCGGGCCCGGGGAAGGGCGGCGATGGCAAGGCTGAGGGCGATGAAGGGGAGGATTCGGAAGGCGCGGAGGGGCTTCGTCATAGGCTGCGGACTATGCCCAGATCCATGACGCATGGCAATGGATAATCTGGATCGTAACGGTTTTTTCACTTCGGAAAAAAACCTCGCCATTTCGTGAATTTCGGGGGATCGGAGCTGAAGAAAACCTACCTTTTTGCCGATACTTAGAACGATATGCACCGGCTTTTATTTGCCTTGATTTGGATCGCTACGACCGCCGGGGCCGCCTCGCGCACGATTGCCGAAAACTGCCTTCTCTACTTACGCGCCGTCGGCGAAACTCTCGCGCGCCCCGAGACGCCGTGGGATTATCCGTCGGAGCTTCTGAAATCCCGCAGTCCCGGAGAAGCGTATCCGGCGTGGCTTAAAAATCTCGAAGACCACATGGTTCACATGTTCCTAGGCGTTCCACCCGAGCTTCGCGACTGGGAAGCCTTTCGCAAAGAGCATGAGCTGAGTGCCGAAGAGATGCAGGACCTGCGTGCTTACTACGGACTGAACTTTTTTAACCACGTGGGCATCGTCGATGCCAAAGCGGACCTTATCGCCCACGCGCGTAAGCGAAGCTTCGAAGAATTTTTAAAGCGCACGGATCATCCCGTAGTGCAGCGTTACGCTTTTTATCGCGACAAGGTGAAGTCGCTGAGCGTACCCGAGATGGCCGCACATTTTGGCATTCGCGAAGGGGAAGTCTACCGGGACCTCGCGCGGCTGAACATTTCACTCGCCGAAAATTTCCGTTCGGGCAATGTCAATCCCGGTTCCGGGGCCGACACCTTCGGCCGACACCACGCGGGTCTCGAAAACCGCGGTGTCGAGTGGAACCGAATTTTCCGTTTCCGGGGCCGCGACCTCAGCGAAAGCGAAATTCTCGTTCAACTGAACGACGAGGGATACTCGTACGCAGAAATTGCCATCCGGCTCAACGAAATGGCGGGAATTGGCTCGTCGTCTCATCCCGACATCCGCACCGAAGCTTCGGTGGCCAACAAAATGAGCCAACTGGGCTTGAGTGTCCCCATTCGAGCGTCCGCCTCCGAAGTCCTCATCGAACCCTACGGTCTCGTGAAGTCCGAAGGCAAATTGCTCGAAGTCCCCGCGAGTGAATTCCTGGTGGATCATCCGGGCCAGTCGCTGGCGTGGTACGCCGAACGTTTGGGGGTCGAGGTCATCACCGTGCGGGACTTCATTAGCCGCAAACACCTCGCGGGAATTATGAAGCTCGGTGATGCGCAAGTTTTCGGCACGGATGCTTCGCCGCGGGAAGCTTTTGTCGACACAAAAACCGCCAAACGCACGCGCGCGAAGTTCGCAAGGAACCTTGAGCTGATGGACAAACTGCTC
>DATLIP010000051.1:0-41394 GCA_035539375.1 Bdellovibrionota bacterium
CTTAGCTTACGGCGGCCCCATCATACTTTCTACGCAAATGAATGAATCTTCTGAAGAAAAAGAGGAAGCTGAGAAACGTCGGGCGAAAGGCAGGCTTCCGCGCGCTACGAATTCCGAATCTGCAGAACGTTAAATCCACGCACCGTAGGACTTTCAAGAAAGCCCTTCAGGTACTCGGTAAATAGAATTTCCACCACGCGCGACTCACCGGTCTCCGAAGCGTGGCGCAGGTAGATCTGACCATCGGCCTTGCGTACGACGATGCCCTGGTGCGAAACGTTGAGGCTCGTGCCGATCTTTTCCACGCGATCCCAATTGGGACGCACGATGTTCACCACCGCCACGTCGGGCATGCGGCGCAAAATGCGATCGTCCACCACCGCGCCCTTGTCGTCGAAGATCGCGCTGAGTTTGACGTAGGGCAGGCTCACCTCGCGGGTGGCTTCGCGGTCGGGCGATTCCTGACCATTCTTTTCGTACCAAGCGGCTTTGTCCACGAGTGCCGTGGCGGTCGTGACTTCGGCTTCGCCGCCGAGACGCGCGGTGACGTCCTCGAGGAGCCAGCGGTTGTTGGGAATCCAGTCGGCGTCGATAAAGTGGTTGCGGGCGAAGTAGTCTACGCGGCCGTTTCGGTAGCGCAGGCGCGCGAGGTTTTGGAGCACTTCGCTCTGCATGCCCTCGGGGCTGAGCGCGAGGGCGAGCACGGTTTCCACGTAGGTCGTGCAATCAAAGTGTTTGAGGGTGATCTGGGGATCGCGGTCGACGGTGCCGTAGCGGCCCTCGCCCAGCGGATCCCGCAAGTAAGGGCGACCGAGGAGCAGGGAGGAGAAGCTCTCCACCCGCTGACCCAGATCGGCCGGGCGCTGGGGGGTGGGACCCCCGTCGGCCGCGGCCCCGCGAATCGCGAGGATCACGAGCGCTAAGCCAAATGAGCTAGTGGTTCGCCGCAACACGGGAATCGTCCTTATTGCAGCTCGGAGAGGAAATCTTGCATGAACTGGGTTTGCGCCCGCTGACCCATCACGTGGATCAGGGCGCGGTGGCGCATGCGATCGACCTCGAGGTCCGAGGTGCGCAGGGGAAAGCCGCTCTCGTGTTCAAAGACGAGGGCCTCTAAAAGTTCGTCGTGGGGCTGGTCGTTATAAAAGTCGACCCAGCGGTCGTAGATCCGCTCCGAGTCTTTGGCCGCCTGGAAAACCTTAAAATCAAAAACGTCTGCCATATTACGTGTATCTCCGCATCCGCTAAAAAGCTGAGGGATACTACACGTTTTTACGCAACGCGTCAATAATTTAGGGCCCTACCCGGGCTAAGTGCCCTTAAGTAGGACGGTTTTTGCTCAAGATGCGCTTGCGGGCCCGGATGGTTTTCGGGGTCACCTCTAAGAGTTCATCCTCGCGGATCCACTCCAGCGCGTTCTCGATCGTGACCGTGCGGGGAGGCGTGAGGACGATCGCGTCGTCCTTGTTCACCGTACGGAAGTTCGTGAGCTGCTTGGTTTTCACCGGGTTCACGTTGAGGTCGTTCTCTTTGGCGTTCTCACCGATGATCATGCCTTCGTAAACCTTGGCGCCGTGACCGATGAAGAGAATGCCGCGCTCCTGGAGGGTCTCCAGGGAATAAGCGCTCGACTCACCCGCCCGGTCGGAGACCAGCGCGCCGTTCATACGGTGCACCAGGTCGCCCTTGAGGGGCTCGTAACCGGCGGCGCTGAAGTTCAAAAGACCTTCGCCCTTGGTTTCGGTGAGGAACTTGGAGCGCATGCCGATGAGGCCGCGGCTGGGGATCAAAAATTCTAAACGAATGCGGTCCGAACTGCGCGAGGTGATGTTCTGGAGCATGCCCTTACGCATTTGGAACATCTGCGTGATCGTGCCCTGAGAGAAGGTGGGTACGTCGAGAATCGCGTATTCCATGGGCTCGCACATCACGCCGTCGATCTCTTTGAAGAGGATCTGCGGCTGACCGATGGAGAACTCGTAACCTTCGCGACGCATGGTCTCCGCGAGAATCGCCACTTGGAGCTCGCCGCGGGCCATGAGCACGAACTTGTCGGCAACATCGGTCTCCTGCAGGCGCAGGGCCACGTTCAGGCGCAGTTCGCGGTGCAGGCGTTCTTTGAGTTTGGAGGAGGTGACGTGTTCACCCTCGGTACCGGCGAGCGGCGAGGAGTTCACCATCCACTCGACTTTGAGGGTCGGTTCGTCGATCTGCAGGCGCGGGAGTGCGAGGGTCACGGGATCCCAGCGGTCTTCGGCCTTCACCGCTCCGCCCGGAGCTTCGACGATGGAGTCGCCGAGTTCCACTTCGTCCACGCCGGCGAGGGCGACGATGTCGCCCGCGATGCCCGAATCCACGGGGACTTGCTTGA
Source organism: Bdellovibrionota bacterium (assembly GCA_035539375.1). GTDB lineage: Bacteria > Bdellovibrionota > UBA2428 > UBA2428 > UBA2428 > DATLIP01. Next base: position 2,372 of record DATLIP010000051.1, read on the forward strand.
GACCGTGGTAGCTAAAGAGCGCCTGCACGCGCAGGGTTTTTACGCGCGGCTCGGTGCTGCCGGGTTTGACGCCGATGATGGCGGCCGTTTGACCGACCTTGATGGTGCCCGAGGTGATGCGGCCGATCGCGAGACGGCCCAGGTAATCCGAGTAGCCGAGGTTCGACACGAGCAGCTTGAGGCGGCCATCGGCCTCGATCGTCGGAGCGGGCATGAAACGCACGATCTCGTCGAAGAGCGGCTTCAGCGAGTCGGCGGTCGGGAATTCTTCGAGGGTCTTGAAGGCCTTGCCTTCGCGGGCCACGGCGAAGATGTAGGGGAAATCGCACTGCTCTTCGGTCGCGTCGAGATCGATGAAGAGGTTGAAGACTTCGGAGAGGACTTCCTGGGGGCGGGCGTCGCCGCGGTCAACTTTGTTGATGACCACGAGGACTTTGAGGCCGCGCTTGAGGGCCTTCTCGAGCACGAAACGGGTCTGGGGGAGCGGACCTTCGGCGGCGTCCACCAGGAGACAGCAACCGTCGACCATGCCGAGAATACGCTCTACTTCGCCACCGAAGTCGGCGTGTCCCGGGGTGTCGACGATGTTGATTTTGTAGTCGCCGTAGCGAATGGCGGTGTTCTTGGCCGCGATGGTGATCCCGCGCTCGCGCTCGAGGTCCATGGAGTCCATGGCGCGTTCGGCGACCGATTCGTTGTCGCGGAAGGTTCCGGATTGTTTGAGGAGTTCGTCGACCAGGGTCGTTTTGCCGTGGTCTACGTGGGCGATGATGGCGACGTTGCGTAATTTATTGGAATCCGAGAATACAGTCATTCTCGGGCCTTTGTAGTCGAGAAACTAAGGCCCGTCACCTGAGAAGATCATGAGCAAATCAAAAAACCAGGGCTACCACGGGAGGTTTTTCTGGTCGCCCTTATCTTCGCGCGCGGCCTGGGCGAAGGCGTCGAGGAATTCGACGAATTTCGCGAGCGCGGCGTAGGACTGATTCTCGAGATCAAAGCTGCAACCGTACTGCCAGCGCACGCCGTAACCTTCGTCGAGCTTTTCGGCGCGGACGATTTTCAGTTTGGCGGGCACGTAGGCGTTGGTCGAAAAGTAAAAACGGAAATCGATGTCTTCGCCCACGTTAAAGGCGCCGTCGTGCGGGTCCATCGAAAAGAGGCAACCGGACTTGGAGATGTCGTGCAGCTCGACGCCCTTGAGACCGAGGTTTTCGATCACGGTGTAACCGCCGAGAAATTGCTTGTAGAGAATGCGCTCGTATTCACGGCGAATCACCGCCTGCTTTTGCTGCTGGTGTTTGGCAAAGTTTACGACTTTCGAATCCGACATCGTGTGGTTCTCCCTAAAGAACCTATCGGCGATGGTTAAGAAAAGGTTTAGCTCAGGACCCCAAGCATTTGGGAAGCGAAGCGCGCCAGAATGACGCAGCTGCGCTAGCCCAAGATGAGCGTCCGTTTTTTGACGCTAAACGACCGACTCGGTAGCGCGATGGAGGCCCTGGCCTGTGGCACCGCCCACGACCACGGATTCTTCGCCCGCAAATTCAAGACCGATCTCGGATTGCGGGTTCAGCAGCCAGGTCAGGCCGCGACTCGCGCCGAGAATGCGCTGATCCACGATCAAGCGCTCGGAGCTCGTTTGCATGTCGACCGCGTTTTGGTCGACAAAGAGCATTTTGAGGCCGCGTTTGAGGGACTTTTGCAGCGAAAGCGACTCTTTGGGGTCGCGCAGAATGTCTTCGTGCACGTAGGTGAGGGTTTTCACATTGAGACCCGACTTCTGCACCTCCAGGTGCAAGATCATCAGGTAATAAATCCCGCCATGTTTGACGGGAATCGCAAAGAGTCCCCCCGCTGCCACATCGGCACAGAGCTCGGTTTTGCCCTCGAAAGCCACGTTCGGAAGGGTCCAATCGATGGCAAAGCCCCCGCGAAATTCTTTATCAGCATCCGAAGGCATCACGTTCTCGGTCAAAAACTTTTGTGCCGTGTGCTTGCCGACGGCATTCTGAAAGGCCGTGAGTCCCGCGCACCAGTGCACGCGCGAGGCGGTGATCGCCGCCTTGGGGCACTTCAGAATCCAGGCGCCCTCGCCTTCACCAACACCGAGTTCCACCACCGGCTCACCAAAACGAATGGCGCCACTCTCTTTGAGCTCTGCGAGCGAGGTTTCGTCGAATTCCACGCGGCAGAGATCCGCGCCGAAGTAGTGATCCCAGGTCGAAAGGTAGACGCCCTTCCAGGCGGAATCTTTCCAGTCCACGTCCGAGGGGTTCACCCACTCGCGGTCCCAACGAACTTTCAGCGGACCGAGGTCTTCGATCACGCGCAGGTAACGAGAATTTTGAGCGGCAGCTTTGTTCATCACGTGCAAGCCGCTCGAGAAACGACCCCCGAGCAGATCGGTGGCTTCGAGAATCACTTTGGACTCAGAGGGGATTTTTTCGAAAGTCAAAAGACCCGCGAGGCCCGCCCCCACGACGACGTGTTCAAAGCGCTGCGCTTGGGGTCCGCTCATTTCGATTCCTCCAGAATACGATTCTTAATCACCCCAGCATCAAGACGCAGGGGCTCCAGGGTCTCTCTAGCATCTAGATCTTTGGTGGCAAGATCAAGTTTTTGCCATGCGGCCGTGGTGGCCGTTTTGAGGGCCATGAGGTCGGTATTGAGCTTGAGTTTGACGTGTTCGGCACCACCGTACGAGAAGTATTCAAGCGCCTCGACGTAGGCATCGAGACTGCGAACCACGTTCAACACTTGTGTCTCTTCGGCACCAAAGAACATCGGCCCGGCAACGGTTTTCATTTGCGCGTCGCGAAGATCGCCGAGATCTTTGACAAGGCTCGTGCGCTGTTCGAGCCAAGCGCGGCGCTTGCCCTTGCCTTCGACGGCGAGAGGCTCGAGCGCTTGGGCCTGCTTGATAAGACGATCGGTGGTTTGCATACGCGATTTGATTTGAGTGCGCTCTTTGCTCGCGATGTCACCCAGCTGCTGACGCGACTCACCCTGACGTGCGGTGAGCGCATCGCCGATGGGATACACTCCGAGTTCAAACCCCACATCGCCGAGAAATTTTCCTTGCGACGCCACGAGCACGCGGTAGCGACCCGGCAGCAAATCTTGTCCTGCGCTGAGGTGCGGCCCCACCGAAAAATAACCGTTCTGCACGGCGACGTTCCACACCCACACGGGCGGCACCGCGTAGAGAGAGCGATCGTTGTCGGGGAAGACGGCTACGGTGACGCGATTCATCTTGAGCATAGGAGAGATCGCTCCAACGATGACCGGACGCATGCCCGCGAGCGATTTGTCGGCAATGCGAAATGCCGGTCCCTGCGGATCTTGAATGCGCACGAAGGCGTCGAGCTCTGCCCAATTCACCGAAGTGTCTTGCTCGGCCACGGGATTTGTCGACGTGGTAGTCACGGTTTGACTGAGGTCGATGACCTTTTCTCCGCGCTCCCCAGAAAGGTACGAATCCACCAGATCGCGATTCAGAATATACCCCACACCAACAAGAGCCACGAAGACGAGCGCTGCCACCGGCTTGAGACCGATGCTGACACGCTTGGCGGCAACAGCTTTGCTGGGCGACTTGTCATTGGTCACGCGTGGTTCGGCCGACGCGACGGATTGATATTTCGAAGTGCTATCACTCAGGCTCGGGCCGGCAGAAATATTTTCTTTGATGAGGCCATCGCCTGCGGGTTCTTCGCGCTCGACAAGCGTAGATTTTTTTGCACCGCTAGGCGTTGCACTCGACGCCTGATGCAATTGCTGCAGGCGCGTGTCCTTGATGAGTTCCCAATCGGACATGCCGTCGGTGAACACGAATGCCGTGCCGTCATAGACACCGCCTTTGATTTTTTGGAGCATTTCGGGTTCAGAATAAGGTCCCGATTCTGTTTCTTTGAAGTAAACAAACCACTGACGTTCCGGATCAACTTTCATTGTAGCGAGTATACGACACTTAACGCTACGTGAGGAGACGGTGTGAGTATTTTCTTTACCTCGAATGCGGTTGCAAGCGCATACGCCTCGTGTTTTTCTAGACACACACTATGAATGCATTCAACTTATCTGAGGCCCAAAAACTAGCGAAAACGCGCATCGACCCTTTCTACATCGTCTTCATGGTCTTGATGCACTCCGCCGCCGTCGCTTCATTCTTCATGTTCACTTGGACGAATTTTTTTGTAGCCCTCGCGCTCTACATCATGAGCGGCACGGGCATCACGATCGGCTACCACCGCCTGCTCACCCACAAGAGTTTCAAAACCCCCAAATGGGTGGAGTACGTGTGGGCCACACTCGGCACGCTCGCGACGCAGGGCTCGCCCGTGGAATGGGTGGCACAGCATCGCCAGCACCACCTCGAATCCGACGACGAGCTGGATCCCCACAACATCAACGAAGGCTTCATGTGGGCGCACATGTGGTGGATCTTCAAACGCTACCCCAAGTGGTACGAAGAAGGCGTGAAGAACACCTTCGCTCCGGATTTGCTCAAGGATAGCTATTACCGTTGGCTCGACAAGTACGCCTACATTCCCTCGGTGATTGTCGGCCTCGCGCTGCTCGCCTTTGGCGGGATCGGCATGTTCCTCTGGGGATTCTGCCTACGTCTCATCATCGTTTACCACGTCACGTGGTTCGTGAACTCGGCCGCCCACAAGTGGGGCTACCGCTACTTCAAGAGCGAAATGGCCACCAACAACTGGTGGGTCGCGCTGCTCACCTTCGGCGAAGGCTGGCATAACAACCACCACGCCTTTCCCACCTCGGCTCGTCACGGGCTGCGATTTTGGGAAATCGATTTTTCTTGGATCACGATCTGGACGATGTCCAAAATCGGCCTGGCCGACAAGCTCAAGACTCCGGCCAAACAATCCTTGCCCTGGAGCAAAGGCAAAGGCGATGCGATCTCTGAACAGAGTGCATAATTTCTGCAACAAAACTCTTGATTCTTCGCGTCTTCGTGCCAAACTGTTGACTGTGGTACGAGTGAGGGGAAGGGATTGGATCTCACCATTGTGTTGTGCGGCCATCTTGATCTCAGCTGCTGAGGTCGTCGGGGGCCCCTCAACGCCACCGCACACGTCATCAGGTTCCCAAAGCGAATTGTTAGAGGCCGCACCCTACATCGATCGCATCGACGCCAAAACCGGCGGCGATAACGTCGAAGTCTTCGTTGAAGGCTGGCGTCCGACCTCTTGTCACAAATCGCAAGAGACCCTGGTGACGCCAGAACTAGACAACACCAAGATTGTGATTCGCATGCAGCAATCCATGCCGCCCGTCGGGCAGACGTGTTTGCCGCTGCAAGAGCGCATGAAGCTCAAAGTGGCCGATCTGCCGAAAACGCAGAAGGCCAGCTATAAGATTATGGTGTTGGGACACAAGGGTTGGCATCAATTGGACATCAGTCACTTGATGCCTGAGGGACTATAACCGCAGATGTCAGGACGGTGTTATTCGATGATTTCGAGTACGGAACGAATTTTCATCTTGGTGGATGCCGCATTCAGGATCGTGCGCAGCGATTGCGCCGTACGACCTTGTTTGCCGATCACTTTGCCGAGATCTTCTTTCGCGACGTGAAGCTCAATAACCGTAGTCTGCTCGCCTTTAACGGCACTCACGCGCACACCATCGGGCAAATCAACCAGAGCTTTTACGACATATTCAATTAAGTTAACCAGTTGCTTTTCGCTATCAGCCATCATGGACCCCTATTTAGATATAATACGATGTGCTAATTTGAATTTTAGCATGACACAATGTCGGACCAAGCTGAGCACACAGATTTTTGGGGTCTTGTGCCTCTTTTTGACGACTCAATGCGGCGTAAAGAAGGACCCACGCAGCTCAGAAAAGGCAAGCGGCCCTCACATTCAGTGGTCTGGCCAAGCCAAAATAGAAAACACAGCGAATGACACGACTCAAAAAGACAGCAAAGAAAATTAAATTCTGGAAATACCAGTCCGAAGGCAACGACTTCGTGATGGTTCACGACGTTCCTCGCTCGAAGCTCCAAAACGCCCAAATCGTGCGCCGTCTCTGCGACCGCGTGCTCGGGATCGGGGCCGACGGCGCCATCTTTCTGGAAAAGAACAAAAAAGGCTGGCAGTGGAACTTCTTCAACGAAGATGGTTCCACCCCCAAAATGTGCGGCAACGGCGCCAAGTGCACCGCCGCCTGGCTGCGACGCCACGGTGACAAACGAGCCAAAAGCTGGTCTTGGCAAACCAAACTCGGCACCGCCCGGGGAGAAGCCGGCCGCGGCGACCTCATGTGGGTACGCTGGCCGATGCCCAGCAGCGCTCCCGATCGCAGCATCGTGGTGGAGCTCGGCGAGATTCTCGAAGGCCTCAACGAACGCGGCCTCGCCTATCTGGCCTTCATCGATACGGGGATTCCGCACCTTGTGCTCGTCAATCACGAGAGCTGGACGGATACCGATCGTTCGACCGTAAACGAACAACTGCGCCACCACCGGGCCTTTGGCAAAGCCGGCACCAACGTGACCTGGCACTCGCTGGGTACCGGCGCCTCGGTAACCTTTGAACGCGGCGTGGAGGGCGAAACGCTGGCCTGTGGCACCGGCGCAATTGCGATACACCGCGCCCTCGAAGACATGGGCCGCGGCAAAAAAGAATCACAGCTACAATTCCCCGGCGGCAAGCTCTTTGTAAAACGCGACGCCGCAGGTGAGCTCTGGCTCGGCGGCGCCCCGGCCGAGGTATTTTCGGGGGAATTGACCTTATAAAGATTGAAGGAGCGGTCGAATCACGTTAAATCCGATCGTTCTTACACTCAGGCCCAGATGGTGAAATTGGTAGACACGCCGGTCTTAGAAGCCGGTACCGCAAGGTGTGAAGGTTCGAGTCCTTTTCTGGGCACCAAACGTGCTGCGCACGTTTGGTGAAGACATGAGCGGCGGCGGAGCCGGAAAGCGAATGCCTGCCTGCAATCGAGGTTCACGATCCATGACTGACCACACAACGAAAGATCCGCATACCGGCTCGTGTCTGTGCAAAACGGTGAAGTACCAAGTGGAAGGTTCTTTCGAGACCTTCTTTTTTTGTCACTGTAGACATTGCCAAAAAGACACGGGCTCGGCCCATGCGGCCAATCTTTTTTCCACGAACGCCACGCTTCGCTGGCTCAGCGGCGAGGCGTTCGTAAGCACGTTTATCCTGCCAGGCACACGCCACACCAAAAGCTTTTGTCAAAAGTGCGGGTCAGCGCTCCCAAATTTGCAGATGCAAGGAAAGCTACTCGTCGTGCCGGCCGGCAGCCTCGACACCGAAGTGAACACAACACCTACGGCGCACATCTTTTGCGCGAGTCGCGCCACGTGGGACGAAGAGCTCGAGCTGGTACAGCGCTTCGAAAAGCTGCCTCTTTAGAAACGGATCACTCAATGGGATTCACTGCCGGATTGTACTGGCGGTGGTAGCGCTCGGCATCTTGGAGCAGCTTGGCGGTGCGCGAAGTGAGCGGCGCCCCAACACCTTCCCACTTGGGCACGTCGTGGAGCTGGGGAATTTCGCGATCGCTAAACACAAGACTCAGCTTCTGCTCCGCCGCCGCCGTTTCAAGCATGTTCGTAGCAAAATCCGAATGCAGGCTCGAATAGCGTGAGGTCATGTAGAGGTAATAGCCGTCGGGCTGGCGCGGCCATCCAAAGGCGATCTCTTCGTCGGACTCCATCGGCACACGCTTGTACCAAGAAGCCACCCCCACAACGCCGTAATCGCTCATGAGCGGTCCGCCCGAGTCGCCAGGCAGAATGGCACCCATCTCACCGGGTGACACGAGACTCGGAGTGTCCGAGGCGTCGCGAAAAATTTCGGGCACCATGCCATAAGTCGCCACAAAACCATTTTCAGATTTCTGAACGTAATTGGTAAATCCATGCATCTGCTTGTCTGAAGGGCTCACCCCTGCGGCTTCGCCGAATCCACCAAAAGCCACACGGTCTCCCTCCTCTGCCGCACGACGAGCAATGGGCACGAGTGCGCCACGAGCCACAAGATCTTCGACGTGGCGGTGATTTAAAAAGCCATCATAGTTGTCAAAAACCAGCAGAGCCAAATCGCTTGCTTGGAATTGAGAGACCACTCTATTGAGCTGATCGCGCGCGTAATTGTAGCGCGCATAATGTCGGCGTAACGCAGAAGCGGCCATATGAGGGTCAGCAGCGGAGGACGAATCGCGTTTGTAATCGGCAATCACGGAATCTACCGATCGGAAAGCCTCGAGTTCACGCACTTGCGCCGGGAGCACCACTCGAGTGGAGCGGTACTGAGCGGGAGAGCGTTCTAAGTCTTTTTCTTCTTCTTCGATAAAGGCTGTTGCGGCACCCGTCTCCACATCGCCCAAGCAGTGAAAGGCTGTGAGCAATACCAGGGGACGCACACCGACCACAGCCGAGGTGCAGATCGCGGTATAAAAAGGATTCTGACTTTGGAGGCGAACAATGCCCCGCTTGCGCGTTTTGATTCCATTAGTGCTCGCATTCGCTGGAGCACCCAAGAACACCACCAAGACCATCGCCAACCACAATCCCCAACCTTGTCTCATAGGACTTGTGGTTATTGGTTTTTTTGGTGGCAGTGACTACTTAAATGGCCTTAATCGGGCATTGGCGAGTGGCCATTGGTGCTAGGTCCTGAGGGCTTGAAGCCACCTTTGGCAAAACGTACGACCTGTTGCAAATCGAGGGGCTTGGGCAAAAAGGGATAACCGCGCAGTTCGGATTTGTCGGGGCGCGATGCCGACATCACGGCGATGCGGTGAATTTTAAGATCGGGATTGCCGTCGACGGCATCGAGCACGTCCCAGCCGCTGCTAATGGGCATCATCAAGTCGAGAAATACCACGAAGGGCTCACCGAAAGCTTCGAGCTTGCGCAATCCTTCGGCACCATTGACGGCGGTTTCAATACGATCCATACCTTCGGATTCAAAAAGCAGCGTAAGCATCTCGCGAATGTACGCGTCGTCGTCGATGATGAGGATTGCTGCGTTGTGCTTGGCGGCCATCTATTCTAATTCTAACTCATTTGAGTGATTTTCCGAGCGAAAACTAATCTTTCCTGGTTTTGCGCGTAACGGAAAAATGGCACTGAAACGAGAACCCCGCCCAAGTTTGCTCTTAACACGCACTTCGCCGCGGTGTGCGCTGACAATTTGTTGAACAATGTACAGACCAAGACCCAGGCCTCCGTAATTTTTTGCGGAGACGGCTCGCTCGAAACGTTCGAAAATTTTACCGATTTTATCTTCGGGAATTCCAATGCCACGATCGCGTACCGAAAAGAACACTCGATCCTTAAGGCAGCGGTAAGTGATGACGATGGGTTTGCCGTTGCCGTAGATCAGCGCGTTTTTAACGAAATTCGTTAACACTTGCTCCACTCGGTTGCGATCGAGGTGGACGGGGATCGGCTGTTTTTTGGCGATCACGCGCAGCGACGTGCCACTGCGCTCAAGTTCGTAGGCGTAGAGATCCGCCACCTGGCGAACCATTTCGTTAAAATCAAAGTCCTCGAGGTTGAGCTCGAAGTGTCCAATTTTCATGCGCGAGACGTCGAGCATGTCGTCGATGAGCTTAGTGATGCGGCCGATCTGCGTGCCGGTGTTGCGCAAAATACGTAAGACGTGTGCCGAAGTCAGGCCGTCGAGTCCGCGCTCTTCGATAAGGCGCACGAGAATGTCGTTGGAGAGTTTTAGCGGTGTCAGGGGAGTGCGCAGTTCGTGCGATGCGATCGAGATGAACTGATCGCGCAACTCCACGGCGGCCTGGGCTTCGAGCTTTTTGCGGCGTTCTGCCTCAAAACGCAAGCGATCGCGCAAGTCGCGCACGGCGACCATGCGCACTTCACGACCTTCGTAGATATGACGCTTGACCGAGACCTGCACCGGAATGCGTTCACCTGTGCGTGTGCGGGTGTCGATCTCGTAAGGACGCTCCCAACCTTCGTCGGTCTGCTGCACGACCACGTCGAGCGATTCGGGGGCAACAAAAGAGAAGATCTCCTGACCGATGACCTCTTCGGAATCCACCCCGAAGAGTTCGCCAAAGGATTTGTTCACGGCAATGATCTTGCCGTTTTCGTGAAGTGCTACGGCTTCGAAAGTGGCGTTGAAAAGTTTTTCGAAACGGATCTTACCTTCGGCCACCTGCTTGAGGGCGCGGTTGCGGTAGTAGAGCGTGATGTTCATAAGCGCGGTGATCGTAATAAGACCGGGCACGAAAAAGTCGTAGCGGTAATGGTTGACGTGGGCGAGATAGAGCCCGAGGCCGACCAAGTAAACGCTAAAGAAAAAGAGGGCGCGGCTCGACAGGAAACACGCGCAGACCCCTGCAATGGTGATGTAGATGGTCATCACCCAAGACGGCAGGTCGTAGTTCAAATGGTTTTGGTAAAAGTTATGCGTCACCAGCACATAAAGGGTGGCGTAAAAAAGTGTTTCCAGGTGATCGCGTATCCATTTGACCCGGTAGCTGAGCACAAAACAGAAAAGCGGGGGGAGGACGACCACGAGCCGAGAGTAGAGGGGATCGACACGATCGGGATACAGCTCACGGATAAAGAGCCACCAACCGAAATAAATGAAAACTTCAAGCAGATGCAAGAAGCGCATCAGCCACAAATTCTCGCTACGCGAAGAATGCCTATAAAATTCTGAACCCAAAGCCGATCTTAGCTCCTGTGGCGAAAATATTCGCAATAACGATAACCTGAGTCAAGCTTAAGCCACTTTTGCCCCTTGTGAAGATTTCCTCACAACTTTAATCGCAACGTCTAAAATTCGGGTAAGATCAGGCCCATGCCCGCCCCCAATAAAACCTTAATATTAAAGGCCGCAGCCTCGGAAATCCTCTTCCCGCTGCGCGCCTATTTGAGCGTCGAAGTCTCAACGGAATCTATCGATGTTCGGATCCTTAAGGCGGGGCTTGTGTATCGGGGCGAGGCTTTATCTCCGCTTCGCCTCAAGGCCAAGGTGGCTTCGCTGCGATCTCTGGCGACTTGGGTGAAGGACGTGCTTCACGACAACTTGGCCAACGCAGGTTTGCACGCCAAGCCCAATTGGCTCTCGGCTGAGACCTACACGAGCGCGGACTTCGACCTCGATCGCGCTGCCCTGCAGGAGCTCTACCGCGATGGTTTTGTGAGTGCCGAAAAGAAAGAACTCATTGCCGACCTGGAAACCTCGCAAGGTCACTACATCCGATCGGCACTGAACCCGGCGCTGCGCATTTTCGACGCCGCCTCCCAAATCGCTTCGTTCAACCTGGGCTTCAATTCGAGCAAACGCCAAGCGCTCTTGATGCGTCCCGAAGCCCAGAGCCACGACGCTCTCGACGGTTCGGATTTGGAAATCGCGCTGGGCAACCTGCTTCGCCGCAAGAGCGGCCTCGAGCACGCGTATTTTTTGCATTCGGGCTCTGAGGCCAACGACTTTTGCCTGAGCCAATTCAAAGCCATGTACCCCCGCCGCGCCAAGGCCTTTGCCTTTGAGGGAAGCTTTCACGGGCGTACTTTACTCGCCCTGCACACCACCCATAGTCCCGCCAAACGCGAACCCTTTGAAATTTACAAAGGCCTGGTGGACTTCTTTGCCTTTCCCGAGACCAAGACTCCCGACCAGCCTGCGCCCGAACCCAGCAATTGGCTCGCGCACTGGGCCGACAGCCGCGAAAGCCACCACAACCCGGCCTTCCTCGGCTGGCTCAAACTCGGTGACAAGGTTCTCTCCATGGAATGCGCCGTGCTCGAAAAACTTCGCAAAGAATTCCAGGCCGGTAATCTGCCCTTTGCCCTGATCTTAGAACCCATGCAGTGCGAAGGCGGCGACCGCTACGCCACGGCGAGATTCATGCGCGCCCTGCGTGTGCTGACCCGGGCTTTCGACGTGCCGATGGTTTTCGATGAGGTGCAAACCGGTTTTGGACTGGGGGGCCCCTTCTTTTGGCATTCGCTCTTTAATTTGCAAACCGCCAAGGGCGAGAGCGACCATCCCGACGCCGTGACCGTGGCCAAAAAAGCTCAAGTCGGCGCCTGCCTGAGCCCCTACCGCTGGCCCCGTCCCGGCTCGCCGAGCCCCGCGGGACTTCACCGCGGTTATCTGCAAGCCCAAGCCGCTATCGAGGGTCCTGAAGTGGATGATCTGGGCCCCCTGGCCCTGAAAGCTCTCGAAGCCCTGCGCGAAGACACGATTCCCGAATGGATCGCTCACCCGCGCGGCCAAGCCTTCGCCTTTGCTTTTGACCTGCCGAGCGCCGAGATCGCCGCAGACCTGATTAAGGTGCGCTTTGATCACGGCATTCTCATCTACCCGGCCGGCGACCGCACGTTGCGCTTTCGTTTGATGGTGAGCACCCGCCGCCGCGATCTCTACGAACTCTACACAGCGCTCTACGGCTGCATCGAGACCGTGGCCCGTGCTCGCAAACTCAAGCTCAAAGCGTCACGCGAGTGCTTTGAAACCAATCTTAAGAGTGTGTTGAACCTCGAAGATTTCGACCTCGCCCACAAATACTCCGAAACTGTGAGCAAAGATCAGGCGACGCTCCCCACCCGCGTGGAAGAGCTCGCCGCGCTCGACTCCGGCAAGTGGCAGAAGGTTTTTAAAACCCTGATGCGCCTCTACCCCGAGTTCGTGCACCAAACACAGCTCGATCTGGCCGCACTCAAAAAGACTTCAGCCGAAGATCTCGTCGCGCGCTACCGCGACCCTAGCGAAGAGTTCTCGTGGCTGAACCTGCTCTGGGAACTCTCGCGCAAGCATTCCTTTGACATCGTTTGCTGGAACGACCGCGACATCGAATCACACCGCCGCCAAATCGACGAGCTGCAAGCCGCCACTTACGAACCCGTGCGCCGCGCCTCGGTGGACAAATTGCGTGAACAGGCGCAAGACTCGCGCACGCTGTCGCTCGCATGCGTGGGCAGCGATGACTCGCTAGCGGGAATGTGCATCGCCGTGCCGCTCGAGATGGCCGAGGATCTGCCCTTTTTTACAAGCGACCCTGCTCGTGTGGATCGTCAAGATCTCTACTCGACGGATCTCACTGTGGACTCGAGCCACCGCTCCAATGGCCTCGGCCTGCGCCTCAAAGTAGAACAACTGATCGCCGCCCGCTTGCACGGCTACCGCCGCATCACGAGCCGCAACCGCTACCCCGAAGCTAAGGCGATGAGCCGACTAAACCAAAAAATGGGGGCCGTGGTCTGCCATGTGAGCCACACAGATTACGGCGGCTCGGGCACCGGTTGGTACCAAAGTGTAGAGCTGCGCCACGCCTCGCACCCGTTGGAGATTTTTCAGAACCACGCGACGCTTTTGAACAAGATGTGCTTGTCGAACTTTGTGAGCCCCGCCTACTTGAGCTTTCTCGAGATCTGGCGCCAGGCGCTGCCGCCTTCGCTACGCCAAGTCTACCTCTCTTCGGGCGAGTCCGAAGCGCTCGACAAGTGGGTCAAGACCCTCTACCTCGCTCGCCCCAGTGCGCACTACGCGCTGAGCTTTTACGGCGACAACTTTGGCCAGGGCACGGCTGCGGCCCGCAGCTTGGGCGGCCCCAAATCGGCGGCGGCCTCGCCCTTTGAGTGGCCGCGCCTTGAGCCCGCCGCGGGCGCCCGGGCGCTGCGCGAGTACCTAGACCAACATCCTAGCGAAGAGGTGCTCGGGGTTTTCGTGGAGCCTGCCAGCAAAGCCTGGCTTGCGGAACTGGCCGCCGTGGGACGCGAGCGCAACGTGCCCATCGTGCTAAACGAAACCCGCTCCCTCTTTGGTGCCTACCGCCGCGAACAGACCTTCGCGAGCGAGAGCCTCGACGTGGATGGCTTTTACGCCTACGGCGGCAACCAGATCGCGATCAACGCGGTTCACCAAAAGCTCTTTGTCGCCAAACCGCTGACAATGATCTCCACTTGGGACGGCGACGAATGGAGCCTGCAGATATTCACGGAAAGGCTCCTCAGGTACTTAGAATCGGAAGCGAATCTGTAGTAAAATTTTCTTATGCTTCAAATCAAGCTCAGCGGCGACGCGAAGTCGATTGGCCACCAGCATGGTGAGACCTTTCGTAACCAAATTCACCAGCTGGCGGACATCCGCCGAGGCTTGGCACGCGGCTTTTTTTGGAATTCTAGCGAAACTGCTCTCGAAACCTACGCCTTGGCGCACGTGGAATCGCTGCGCAAGCATCCCGATCTCTTTACCGAGTTCTACGCCATCGCTACTGCGGCGAACCTGAGCCTTGTGGATCTCATGATCCTGAACAACTATACCGACCTGCGCGACTTTTCGGTGGTCGACAAATCCCGCAAGAACGACGGCTGCTCGGTGATCGGTCTGCGCAACGCGCACCGAACGCTCGTGGGCCAAACCTGGGACATGCACGCTTCGGCCACGCCTTTTACCGTGTACATGGAGCTCGACGAGGCCGGCAGCGACACGCAGATCAAAGCGCTCACCCTCACCGGGTGCTTAGGGCTTGCGGGGGTGAACTCGCACGGGGTTTCGGCGATGATCAACAACATGCACTGCTTAGAGGTGAACCCAGCGGGCCTAGCGTGGAATGCGCTCGTGCGCAAAGTGCTGCGCGCCAAGACGGCCGCCGAAGGCGTGCGCACCATCGAAACGAACCTGCCTTGCTCGGGTCACAGCTATGTGGTCTCCGACAAGGAAGCGGTGATCAACGTAGAAACCACGGGATTGCAGGTGCTCACCACCGCACGCATCACCGCACCAGGCGGGCACACCTTTCACACCAATCACTATCTGAACAACGAACTGCGCAAGCAGGAGAATATGGAGCGCCAGAGCAAGACCACGCACCAGCGCTACCACGCGCTGGAGACCTACTTCAAAACGCAGTCCTTCGCCGACATGACGCTTGCGGACTTTGAGCGGGATTTTTTCTCCGTGGGCGCCGCGGCCGACACCATTTGCATGCCCGCCCCCCTCGATCCGCACGGCCCCATGACCAGCGGCGGGCTCATCATCGACCACACCGAACGCAAGGGCCTGGCTTTTCAGGGCATTTACAACGACAAGAATCACCTGCGCTTTGAGTTTTGAGCTTGACTAAGGGGCCCGCAGCCCCGAGAAGTAAGGGCTCGAAAAGTCCGGCGTGTAGCGCAGCCTGGTAGCGCATCTGCTTTGGGAGCAGGGGGTCGCAGGTTCGAATCCTGCCACGCCGACCATTTTATTTCAGAAGTTTCATCACAAACCCCAAGAATTAAACAGTTCGAAATACTTAAAATCACTAGGGGTCGATTTCGAGTTTTCTGAGAATGGCTTTCTACGCCCGTAGAAGTCTTTGTAGTTCCCTGCCAACTCCCTGCCACCGCTGCTTCTTGCGAGTCAAATTTGACCGAAATTCACAAAGTGAAAATTCACGGTCAAATTTGGCTGAAATTCAAATTTCCAGAGACCGCACATAGGAGAAACGGAGGTCTTTTTGAACAACTACGGAGTCATTTTAAAGAATGCGCGTCTGTTGAGCCGACGCTCTATTGTTCTCTAAAACTAGCATTCACCGAGGAAAACATGAAATAGCCGTCACCCGTTTTGAGTTCCAGTCGGACTCATGCCAAACTAGGGATACTGAGACATGCACCAAGAACAAATTGATCAAACTTTTCCTCATGACATCAGAGATCGCACTGATGTGATTCGAGTCTTTTATCCGGGTGGGGGAAAAGCTACTTTTGTATTTCTGGCGCTGTTTTATCCGGCTTTTTTTCTGCTTTTAATGTACTCCCTAATCTTCCTGTCTGAAGATTTGTGGTTGGTTTTTAAGATCCCATTCGCTCTTGTGATTTCATATTTTATCTATGGCCATATAACGGCTGCAGCACTTGGGCTGAAGGGAAGCTTTGTATCAAAGGAAAAAGCTCCTTTTTTTGCGATCAGCGATAAAGAATTGATCTTTAGAGACTACGTAGAATCTAATGGCAATTTGACCCTCATACCGTGGGAGAATATTCGCTATATTAAAACGGGTGCAATGATGAACTTTCCCGCTAGACCTCAAGGATATACAAAATACTTAAGTTTTCTCGACGAAAATAAATCTGTGCTCTGGACGATAAATCTCTCTTACTGGTCTCTTCCAATCGATAAACGAACTTTCGTTGATTATCTCGTCAAAGAATTTAGTCTCACTCTACTTGGTGACCGAAAGAAACTGTATTCTTCGTAAAGAGATTTTCAGCCGTACCGATTCATCACAAGCTGTTGGTATCCCTACCAAAGACCTACCAACCAGTTGGTGGTATTTAGAGCTACAAGTTTTTGAAATAATTATGATTTGCCCAAGCAATCTTCGGGGCAGACCAGAATGTTCTACGCTCGCTTTTTAATTAGCTTTTCTAGCTTTGATACTCGGTCTTCTAGGGTGGCTTCATCCAAAAACAATTCGCGTAATTTTTGGTTAATCAGAGTTTGATACGGAATGTTTCTTTGAGCTGCAACACGGCGAATCTCGTCCACCACATCCAAATCAACAAACATATTCACGCGAAATTTGCTGTGTTTTGGATTAAACTCATCCGCATCAATTTCGACATTTCCGGTTTTAATCTTCTTCATGATACCTTCTCCATTCTTCCATTAACTCGCTCTTTCTTTTGGTCACTTCGGATAAAATTAACTTCAAAGTACCTGTAGAAAAATCGGTTTGAGTATCCATAAAATCCAACGTCAGCAAATTGATTCGGACACTCGTGCCACTGCCCTCAACATGTAAATGAGGTGGGTTGTGGTCATTGGCGTTGATTTTGAACTTCAAAGACTGGAAGTAGAAAACCACTGGCGCCATGTGTATATTATACACATAATTTGCCCATATTCAAAGTTTCCCTGCCAAACCCTGCCAATTTTCGATAACCTTTTGAAATTATTGGCTGGGTATCACGCCGACCATCGTTTAGTGAAAGCGTTTTTCCAAACGTAGATCTGGAACCAGCCAAATAAAAGCCACCACCACGTACGCCAGCAGACCCGCAAAAGGCGAAACGAAGGTCAACGCGATTCCCACCACATATAAGGCAGAAGAGAAGATCCCTTTGCGGTCTGAGCCCACGGCGAGCGCGAGCTCAGAACCTTTGCCATGCACGGCCATGAGCGAACGCACCAAAATGTAATAGCCTACCGAAGCCATGAAGAGCACAAAACCGTAAGTGGCCACCGGGACCTGGGCAAAACTCGTTTCGTCAGACCAAGCTGTGGCGAAGGGCACGAGCGAGAGCCAAAAAAGTAGGTGCAAGTTTGCCCAGAGCACGCGCCCACGCACCTCTTTGACAATCTGAAAGAGGTGATGGTGGTTGTTCCAGTAGATCCCCACGTAGATGAAGCTGAGGAGGTAGCTCAAAAATCGAGGCCCTTCCTGCACTAGCGCCGCAAAAGTGGCATCGTGCGGAGCGCGAAGCTCCAAGACCATGATGGTGATGATGATGGCGAGGACGCCATCACTGAAGGCTTCGATGCGGCCCTTGTTCATGAGCTCCTTTTAGCAGGCCAGCTATCTTCAGTCTTTGGCCAATTCGGGGAGCTCGAATTTTTTGCTCTGCTCGTCGCAGTGATAAAACACGATGGCGGGGCGATATTCGTGATATCTCCTAGATCCTCAAGACCAAGGCGAATCCTTTGATCGCGTGGGGCCGATCATCACGAAGGTTCATTGAGCTGTTTGGCCAAGACCTTCGATAATAATACTTGCGCCAAAACGGCTCCGCAAAGCGCGAGCAACATGTCGCTTTGCGTGTCCCATACATAGCCCTGAGTTCCTAAAAACGCGTCCGAGCCATCTTCGGTCAAGGCCGACACCCACCACTCGATCAATTCGTAAAAGGCGCTAAACCCTAAGCAAGTGCAGGTGATGAGAAAAAACTGCCATCGCTCGCCGTTGATGACCTTTTTTCTAGTGAAGATCTCCATACAGAGGAGGGCTGGAACAAAACCCTGCATGAAGTGGCCAATCTTGTCGTAGTTGTTTCGGCTATGTCCAAACGCGTCTCGAACCCAAGAAAAGAGGGGAACCTCCGCATAAGTGTACTTGCCACCGATGATGAGTACCAAAAAATGCAAGGTGACAAAGGCATAGGACAGATCCGTTAGAGGGAACTTTTTCCTCGAGTAGTACAAAACGGGCCACGCGATCAAAACCGGCAGGATTTCTAAAAACCAAGTGAAGTACTCTTTGGGCTGGTACGCCGACCAGGCCAGGGCCATTAAGGTCACCACAGTTAAATTTTTAAACGCTCGCGACGTCATGAACTAACTATAACACGCAACTTATCGTTGCCACATCAGCGGCCCAGCACCATCAAAGGCTGCTGGTTAATCTGCGACCAGCTCGTAAAGCCAGCGACTCAAGCGCCCGTTGGTGTCGCCTTGATCGGGCTTGAGGCCCGCCCCCACGAAACGATTCGAGTCCACAAAGTGAAGCGGCTCAACGTATTCGGCGAGCTCAGTGTCGATGGTTGCTGTGTCCGTAAAGAACAGCGTCTTTGGGGTAAAGGCTTTGCTGTAGCGCAGGTGGCGCGCCACGCTCAGCGCAATGCGGGCGTTCACGCCTTCACCGACCTTAAAAAAGTCCATGCGAGTTTTGTAAACATCGGCTTGGGGCGACTCCGCCGCGATGGCCTTGGTCCGGCCGGCGATGCCCATGTCCACTAGGTTCAGCGAGAGGAGTTCGAGGTTGCCCACGGCCACATTCGAATCGCTATCGGTCATGAGAAAAAGGGCGTGGCCCTTCAGCAGGATCGGCGCTTCGGTGCCTGTTTTGATACCAATGCCCATCCAGCCCTTAATCTGAACAAGGCCGTGGGTTAAGCGCTCCGTCTGGTTCCCCGTGGTGAGATCCACTTTGATGAAGTTGGTTTTGAGATCGCTCCCGTTTTGACGAAGATCCCAGAGCAGCATCTCGGTGGGCGAGATCGCAATTTGCCCATTCACCGAATCGCTGAGCTTGACGATCTTCAAGTCCGCGGGCGAGCGTTTGGGGACAATGGCGAGCTGGTCGTCCGCATTCACTACCCAGTAGAGCCCGGTATCCACGTAGGTGGAGTAATCGTGAAAATCACCACTCCATGTCGAGTAAAACGACGAAGGAAGAGAAAATTCCGCACGCACGCTGTGGTCTTGCAAATTGGCCAAACGAAAGTGGTGACGATCTCCGCTAGCGGAGTAACCATTGCGTACGAGGTATTCGTTAGCCGTATCCGAGAGCGCGAGCCCACGCAGATCTTGGTAAGATTCTCCGCCCGACTCTCTTCCGGGCATACGCATCGCAAAAGCTCGCGTATAAGTTTCGTCGAATGCGAGATTCTCATCGAACTTCACGAGGAGCTGGTACTCGCGGCCGTAGGCGGCCGAGCATTCGAGATTGATCACGCCGTAGAGGTTTTTTTCGACGAGCTTCAATTCCGCGAGCTTCACGCTCTTGGCATCGACTCCGTTCGGGCACGCATCCGCACCCTGATCGCGCAGAACAAGTTTTTTGGCCGCTGCCGCGAGGGCCTCGGAATCGCTCGACTTGGCCGTGAGCTGATCCAAATCAAAGACCATGAGTTGGGCCTGGTATGTGGTGTAAAATACGGCGAGCCGCTGACCTTCGAGGGGAAGGTTAAGGGCATGGTGGTGATCATTTTGCCACTGTTCTGGAAGTCGTTGCTCCATGCAGCGTTCGGACTTGGACGAAGGGCCTGAGCTTTGGCAAAAATTCACCTTGTAGTGAAAGGCCATGGAGTTGTAGCGCCCCTTCGCGTCCGTAAACACGTACTCATTTCCGGCGCCGGGCGATACGGTTTCCTTGTCTACAAAGCCGCCGCCGAAAGCCACTTGATTGCGCTTTTCGAGCTTGGCTGCCATGGCGCTTGTGGCACCAAAAACGAAACTTACGGACAAAACGATCTTCGACAAAATTTTCATGAAACCTCCACCCAGAGACAGTCCTAAATTCCAAAAGAAGTTTAGACAAATGAACGGAACTCTAAGCCACGGAACACCGCACAAAGGGTCAAGAGAACCCAGGCCGAGTCAGACTGACTCATTATGGCGCATCTCTAGTTGCCACCTAGCCTCCTGTGGCTCCCTCGGCGGGCATGTCCCTTGCATTCTTTTTCCGAGGCCCCAGCAAGCGGCCCGAAAGGAAAACACCATGACCACCAAAAAGAAAAAAAGCGAATCGCGAGAACGGGTTGTTCAATCGACTGGTTGGTACTCACGCGAAGCCAATGTCAGCACCCCAGCCGACACCTCGGAGATCCACCCCGGTTCGGCCGACGTCGCTCGTGAGCACCTCAAGTCGCGCAAGGGCTACAAAAAGTAGTCCTTTTTCGCGGGAGCGGCTATAAGTGCGGGTGTGAATTCCCCCACCAGCTGCCCTCAATGCCAGGGCGTGAACATTTACGAATACGCCAACCTCTGGACCTGTCCTGAATGCGCCCACGAGTGGAGCGTTCACGAAACGGCAAGCGAGGGTTCCAGCGAAGCCTCCGATGGACTCATTCGAGATGCCCACGGCAATGTGCTCGCCGATGGGGACACCGTGATTGTTATCAAAGACCTCAAAGTGAAGGGTTCCTCCTCCGTTGTGAAGGGCGGCACCAAGGTCAAAGGCATTCGCCTGGCCGACGGCGGCGATGGACACGACATCGCCTGCAAGATCGACGGATTTGGCTCTATGAATTTGAAGTCCGAATTCGTAAAAAAAGCCTGAGCCCCCTCTAGCCTGTAGAAATTTGGGGCAAATCTTTGTAAAAACACAGAGTCCTTAAAAGTCGGCGCGTAGCGCAGCCCGGTAGCGCGCTTGTTTCGGGTACAAGAGGTCGTGGGTTCGAATCCCGCCGCGCCGACCACATCCTATGAAGCGGGGGCGAGGTTAGCCTCGCTCAGATTCTGAATGAGGCCATCGCAGCTATGGCGCTTCTTCACATCGAGATATATCGTCGTAAAACGATTGGCGATGTCGGCAGAAAGTTTCTTCCAGTTGTTGTGCAATTTCAGCAGAGTTTCCTTATAGGCATTCGACGCCTTAGGATCGACGTAGGCTTCGGCCAAAACGCGCATGAACTCGTCGGTGAGCTGCAACATCGTCGGCGCGAAGGTCGCGCCCGTATTCATAGTTAGGAGATCCATCAATCGATCTGGGGGTAGCATTTTCTTGAGGGCGGCATAGTCCTTCAACAAAGTTGGGTCTTGGGCCAGTAGCGCGTTTGCGGACGCTGCCGCCAAGCTGCGATCTTGACTTGCGAGACCGAGTTCACGGATGAGACCCAAACGTTCCGAGGTCGGAAATCGGGCGAGCCCGTCTAATGCGATGATATGGAATCTTTCTAGCTCATTCTTTCGAAGGACCTCGGCAAGGGCTAATACCGCACGCGGTTCGTCTTCCACATTTCCGAGCATCTGTAGGGCAAAATACCGATGAGCATTCTCCGTCGGCGGAAGAGCGACCTGCGCTAACGCGAAGTCCATCATCGTGGGACTTCGCAGAATTTGTTCGTCCAACATTCCCACTTTGATCAATTCTCCAAAGTCACCGCGCTCCATTCCCTCGAGTTTCATATACTCAGTGAGGATGGAGCGCGCGGCCTCGACGTCACCATCGCCGGCCAATCGAAGGTTATGAGCGATGCGTAAGGCCGGGTCGGCGATGCTTGCAACTTTGCTCGAATCCGCTGAAATCGCCGCAACACTCT
This sequence comes from Bdellovibrionota bacterium, assembly GCA_035539375.1. GTDB lineage: Bacteria > Bdellovibrionota > UBA2428 > UBA2428 > UBA2428 > DATLIP01. The sequence goes on from DATLIP010000051.1 coordinate 24,105, forward strand.
GCCGGGCGACTTCGATATGGCGCAGGACGGTGTCGGTCAGGGGCTTGGTTTCGTCTAGCATCTTCGCGAAGGCTGTGCCTTCTTTATCAAGCAGCAGGGCATTTGATAGCTGCCCGACTCGGATCTCTTCGAGAAGATCATGAAAGCGGGGATCCATGTGCCGTTTGAGTAGCAAGGTAAAGTTATCTACGTTGACGGCATTCCACTGAATACGCGTCATTACAAAAGGTCGTCCAATGGCAATCGCTGCACTGAAAGCTCCATCACCAGCAACGATGGGCGGGATCTGTGAATAGGCGATGAGGGAGGTGAAAACTTCGTGGGGAATGCCACCGGTCTTCACAATGTAAATTTTCCCGGGTTGCGCACGCTTTGGAACCTGTTCGGGAGTCTCGACGAGAACGATCTTGTCTCGAAGTTCTATTGAGACGTCTGTCAATGCGAAACCCGAGGGGGTGACGAGCGTGAAACTACGATGGTCTTGGTCGGCCGCACGAGCCAGCCCCTGAAGATAGGTTTCAAACTGATCCTTCACATAAGTGTGAGTCACTCCGTATACGAGGGCCACTTCCGATCCTGCAAAGGTGCGGCCATTGACAAGATTCTCGAGGAGGCTTCGCTTTTCAACGTCGGACATCCTTGCAATCGCCGCCAAGGTCATGCGCCGAACTTGCTCAGGATTTTTGTCGCGCAAAGCAAGAGCCACGGTATCGTAGTAGATGCCGCTCTCGTGGGGACCCAAACCCGCAGGCTCCATCGTAAAGCGGTGAGCTCCGATCGTGATCGTGCCTTTGGGGAGGACGGAGCGCTCGTTCTCGGTGGACCCCAAAACTGTTTGAACCACCCGCACGGTGCGTGAATCGATCGGGATGCGTCCGGCCGGATACGTGGGATCCTGTCCCGTATAACGGAAAGCATAACCTCCACTAAAACGTTCTCGCCCGCTTGGACTCGCCAGGAACATGTAGAGATCAACCGCCTTCGTACCGGCGGGGATTTCTTCGAGGGTTCTGAACTCAATACGACCGGAGAACTTCCTACGGAGCTCTTCCGGGTCCTGAGTGCCAACGAGGTCGCCTAAGATGCGATTGGCGGTTTGATTCACCAAGATGGTAATCGTCCCCGAAAATTTCAAACGGGAAATCAAGTCCTGGGCCGTGAGATAGGCCGATGCGACGTCGCCCCTACCCCCGCGACTCCCCCGAGCATCGATGAAGATGCTACTGATATTGGCAAAGGCGGGGACTTCAGGGGATTTCGGAACGGGCGGAATCTCTCGATACGAAGACTGCATGACGCGTGCGTAGAGCGGGCGCGACACTTCGGCGCGACACCAGCCGCCTACGGCACACAAAGCAAGAAAGAGGAGTCTCCCCATCCAGATCCGTATAGACAAAAGCAGCTACAAAAGAAATCTAATTAGCGCTCCGGGCTAAAACCCAATTGATACACGAGCTTGCCTGACCCCTCGGAGCTAAATTCCTCAAGTGCCTACGAAACCCCGTAGGCACTTCCTAAGAAGCGGGTTAGGTTGAACGCCCTATGCTTGGTTTGGCTTCTTTTTTCATCGCAATCACCGCCCTCCTCCACATTTTCTTTTTTAAGCTCGAAAGCCTCGACTTCATGAAGCCGCGCACGCTCAAACGCTTTGCGTTGACGCCGGAGGACGGTATCGTCGTAAAAATTTGGGCCTTCAATCAGGGCTTCTACAATCTCTTTTTGGCCATCGGACTGGTCTACGCACTCGACCAGATGCATAGAGGTCATCCTAATGAAGGCAAAGTTTTGGCTCAGTTCATTTTGCTTGCGATCACAGGAGCCGGGCTCGTGCTCGGCTATTCGGCTCCCCAGAAAAAAGTCGCCGCAGCCGTACAGGCCCTGCCCGCCCTCATTGGATTTTTGCTGACACTCTTTTTATGAGGCGGCGCTGTCTTCACTTTTGCTACGAGATTTCCACACACGCTTGAAAGCGCTCCAGTGCGTGCCCCATTCGCGCGTACGGCGACGGCGCAGCACCGAACCGCCCTCGGTTGGCGTGAGGTGCAAAACGCGTGTGTGGTAGACGTCGAGCCCCTCGCGATGCGCGATGCTCATGAGGGTAGACTCTTTGAGCTCCTCATTAAAGATCGACATCATGCGCTCTTGATTGTCGGAGTCGAGCGCGCTCGTCGCCTCGTCGAGAAATACCCACTTCGATTTGTGTAGTAAGAGCCGCGCAAAAGCGAGACGCTGCTGCTGCCCCAGACTCATGAGCTTGTCCCAGCGGTCGACCTGGTCGAGGGCGGAGACGAACTCCTCGAGATTGGCGCGCACCAGGGCCGCGCGCATCTCCTCGGGCGTGAATGTTGCGTGCGCTTTGGGATAGCGCAGGGCCGCAGCAAGCGTGCCCGGTGGGATATACGAACGCTGCGGAAGAAACATCATCTCCTCGCGCGGCGGAAGATGGATCTTGCCGCCGCCCCAAGGCCAGAGCCCCCCTACCGCCCTAAAGAGCGTGCTCTTACCCGATCCCGATGGGCCTTGCAGCAGCACGCGTTCCCCAGGACGGATATGCGCCGTCGCGTCGGCGATCACCTCTTCGCCGTCGATGAGCGAAATCTTGGTGCCCTCAAAAACGAGGTGTCCTTCGGGATGGGAATGGAGTTCGATCTGCTCTTCGTCGCCCTCGTAAACGTCAACCGCATCGAGCGCGTCGCGAAAGACAACCACACGGTGTTGGGCCGCGCGCCAGTCGGCGATGCGTGCATAATTGTCGATAAACCATCTGAGCGACTGCTGCACCTGCGAGAAAGCACCCACCACCATCATCAGTCCGCCAAGGTCGAGCGTGCCCTGCAGATATCCGGGCATCGCCACCAGCACCGGGATCACAATCATGAGCCAACCGTAACTCGAAGTCACCCAGGTGAGGCGGGCCAAAGCGAACGCCAAACGCCGCATCATGTGCAACGTGGCTTCGAGACGTGCGTTGATGAGTTTGCGCTCATCGGCTTCGCCAGAATAAAAACCGATGCTCTCGGCGTTCTCGTTGACCCGCACCACCGCAAAGCGAAAATCCGCCTCGCGAGTGTAGCGCTCTTCGTTGAGCTGAATCAAAGGGCGCCCCACTTTTGCGGTGAACCACGAGCCCACCGAGGCGTAGAGCATCGCCACCCACACCATGTAGCCCGGAATGTGAACGCGTGTCCCACCGATTTCAAAACGAATGTCCGATGACATACCCCACAGAACGCCGATAAAAATGGTCAGCAGCAAGAGCGCCTGCAAGAGTCCCACACCCAGGTCCGTGGTCATTTCGCAAAAGTTGCGCACGTCCTCTTGAATACGCTGATCAGGATTCACGGCCGCGTCGGAAGTGATCGCCAGTCGATAAGCGCGCGCCGGAGTGAGCCACTTGTCGAGAAGCTTGGTCGAGAGCCATTCGCGAAGGCTCACTTTGAGCCGCTCGTGAAGCCAAGTTTGAGTCACAACGATCACCAAGAGTCCCGCAATGAGCGGCACAAAAAAGAGAATCTCATTCCAGATCATCGGAAACGACTTTCGCTCAACAGCCCTAAAGAAATGTCCCTGCCAGCGGTTCAGATACACCTGCCCAAGCATGTTCAGCAGGAGCACCACAAGAAGCGAACCCGAGAGCAGATAAATCGCGTGACGCTGCGTCGCGCGGGGAATTCTTTTGATAAGGCTCCAAAACTCTTCGGCAGCCACCCAATACTTGGATTCAGGTTTGTCGGGAAACTGCAGCGGAACGACCGGAGGCCGAGCAACCGTGCGATCACGCTTCTGTTCAAGCGTTTCCGGTTCCATGAGTGGACTCCTTTGCTTCGGTGGGCGTCAAGTTGCCCGAGGCAAGCAAACGACTGAAGAGCCCCCCGCGATCGCGTAGCTCATCGAAGCCTCCCGACTCTACAATGCGACCTTTCTCGAAAACGAGGATGAGATCCGCGTTAACCACGGTCGAAAGGCGGTGGGCAATGATCAATGTTGTTTTGCCGGTGCGCCATTTGGTGAGTGTCATTTGGATGCGACGCTCACTCTCATTGTCGAGCGCACTCGTAGCTTCGTCGAAGATCAAAATCGGCGCCTGCTTGATAATGGCCCGAGCGATAGCGATGCGCTGACGCTCTCCACCCGAGAGCGCAGTGCCGCGCTCTCCGATAATAAAGCTATAGCCGCCGGGCTTGTTCATGATGAACTCGTGCGCGTCTGCCTGGCGCGCGGCATCCTCGACCTCCGCGTCGCTCGCCGTAGGACGCCCCACGCGAATGTTCTCAGCAATGGAGCGGTTGAAAAGTCCTGTGTCCTGAAAAACCGTTGCGATCGCCTGGCGCAAACTCAGCAGCGTCGCATCCCTCACGTCACAGCCATCAATGAGAATGCGCCCCACCTGGGGGTCAAAAAGGCGCTGCAGTAGAGTGAGCGTCGTGCTCTTGCCAGAACCCGAGGGTCCCACCAAGGCCACGGTCTTGCCCGCACCCACGTGAAAGTTCAGTCCATAAACGCCGTTCTTTTTGTCGGAATAGGTAAAGTCCACCTGATCAAAACGAACCTCGCCGCGCACGTCGTGCAGAGCGATGGCGTGCGGACTCTCTTGAGTAAGCACCTCTTGATCGAGGAGCTCAAAGAAATTCGTGAGTGCCGGTGCCTGTGCCACCGCACGCGACACAAAGGACGACATTTGGTCGAGCTTGGTGATGAGCAGATTCGAAAAGCCCACAAAAGCGACCACGGAGCCAACACTCAATTCACCACGACTCACCAAGAAGGAGCCCACGCCGAGCACGCAGACCATGGTGATCGTGGCGGCCACACGTGTGATCACTGTGAGAAGTCCCCACCAAGTGAGCACCGGAAACTGCGCATGTAGAAGACTTGACATGATCTCCTCGAGCGCACGCTTTTCATCGAGCAATCTCGTGTAGCTCTGTACGACGGTCACGTTGCCAATCACATCGCCCACTCGGCCGAAGAGGTCTTGGTGATGAGATTCCACCCGTGCTTGTCGCCCTTGGGTTCGTTTTAAGATGAACCAGTTGGCGGCAAGGTAGATGAGCGCCAGAGCAAAGAGCACCGATGCCAAACGGTAATCCATGCTGAGGGCTGTCGGCACAAGCACCACGATGCCCACGAGCGAGGAGAGATGTTCGCGCAAGAACGAAAGCCACAGGGCAAAGAGCTGGTCGGTGCCAGAAAGAATGGAGCGCACCACCCGCCCCGAGCCGCGTTCGGAGTGATAACTGTAGGGCAATGCGATGGCGCGCTCGAAAACTTCGCCCATCACGGTAAGACGCTGACGATGCGCCAGACGATCAGACATGATGCCCTGAAAGACGCTCACGCAAATGCCCGCGATGCCTATCACGGCCCACACCAGCAGCACGTGCCAGACATCGCGCCCGCCCGTAAGCGCATCGATAACACGCCCAAAGAGCACAGGTTCCAAAAGTTGCACCAGCGAAGCGAGCACTGCCGCGACCACCAAGGCCGATGCCAAAGTGCGCTGCGACCAAAGTATCTTAAGTCCGCGCCAGTAGATTTTGATAAAATTCACTCAGATAGCTTAGACGGAATCCCGCGAACCTTGCACATTAAGATAAATTTACAGCTGGCCACACGGGACTCAAACTTGTGGATTCGTTAGAGCGCCCGTACAATCAAAATATGAATTTCAAAAATGTCATGATCGCGACGTTTCTCCTCGTCACTGCCGCCCACGCTGAACAGCATGTGATCTCGGGACATTGGTATGCCGACGATTACCAATTTGCCATGAGCGACGAATGGGAAGATGTGCAGGGCACCTGGGGCGATTCGCGTTACACTTTGACTTGGGATTCGTACACCAAAACGCTCTCTGGCAATACAGCCGGGGTCACGCAAAAACTGGAATTCGATACCTACAACCAGATCATCTTGGGTGAGACTTATTGTGGCTGGTTTGATCTCAGCTACACCACTGACACTCCCGTCGCACTCAAAGGCGAGCACTGCCGCGATCGCATTGAAAAGAGTTTTCAGAATCTAGAAGAAATGATGGAGTGGATTCGCACAAACACGCTGACCCATGTGGTCACGGAGTTTCCTGAGCCCGCACGCGAGCCGGTGCTCAAGTTCCTGCAGAAGACCCTAAAGCCTTTCGGTAGCCTTTAGACAGTCCAGATCGGGATTTTTCCGCCGGACTTGTTGATCAGCGCCTGTGGGAAACCAATTTGCCCGCTGTTGTAAGAAGCCGACGTTTGGCGCAACCAGTGTCCGTAACCCGGTCCTTTAAAAAAATCCATGTCTTCGAAGTCGGCTCTAGGGATGCCCATCGACATCAGAATGTTACCGAGGAACTGGTTCTGTGAAATCCCCGGCCGCATACCCCAATCCCTAAACGTTTGGTGCAATGACAAGTTGTTCAAACTTCGAAAATCGATGTACTTACCGGTGTTAAAAAATCCGCCCGCACTACCCGCGGTTACGGCCCACATGTTTACGGGGTTGTGCGTGAGCACACCACATTCCGCCTGCCAGGTGCAGAGGGACTGATCGAGCATGGTTGTGTCCCTCACCTCACCCGCGTAACTCTCTAAGGTGGCGATCACCGTGTAGAAAACCTCTTTGGCCGCGAGTCGGTGAAAAATACGATGCGCTTCTGCGGGGCCGTCTGTACGAGCGTCTAGTTGGTGGGCAATGTTTTTATGGTAATCGGAATTGCTGTTGCCGGCGTCAGCTCTCGTCAAATAGCGTTCCCCGGCCCGGGCCGTAAAAATGCGACAAGCGCCACAAGTAAAGGCCAATGCCATGATGCGCGCAAGCTCTGTCCAGATCATCTCTTGGTGCGGGAAGTTGTTAACCGAGATACGCATATCATAAGCGGATTGCGTCGCCGATGGGGAGCACGAGTTGCTCGTATTGAGTTTGCGTTGCACCTCTTGAATCGAGTCGATAAATCTTTCTAGATCTAACTTATCTTTTTTGCCGATGCGTTTTCCTGTGCTCGTCATGGGCGAAATAAAGCTTTGATAGTGAGCCAAAACCTTGTCTACCAAAAACGTGTCCGGGGCCCCGGCCGTCGAGCCCGGAAAGAGCTTCTTAAAGACGTCCGAAGTTCTCGGGTTGTTTTCAACCGTAGTGATGTCTAGCCCCAAGACGGGCACCTGCGAACCATCGCTACGGTACGAAAGGCTCGCACCGGTACCGATCGCGGCGCTCCTTTGGGTCACGCCTTGCATGCTTCGATAAAACTTGTCCGAATATGCCATGATCTGGTCGATGGTTTGAACGTTATTCGCAAAAATTGGGTTTTGGGCCGAAGCAAAATTCCCGAGATTGTAACCTGAGGTATGACCAATTTCCATATGGTGGAGATCGATCCCTCGCAAGAGATTCATTTTGTCGAGATACTCATTGAATCGACTCCCGATAACGTAAGACAGTCGCTCAACGCCTCCATCGGGATCGTCGGGATGATTGGCCTCGTCGGCCGTCTCCTTATAGTCCCGCAGGTTGCCATAGTGAAACTTGTGGGTGGGATAGGTTTTCCCAGAATCGGAATCGCTCCCGCCAGCCAAGAAGTCGTAGCTCGTCAAGCCCGAGTCCGGGGCACTGGAGTAGGAAAGCTTTCTGCCGAACATGTCCGCATCCCGAACCGCGCCGTGTTCCGTCCCCAGGGCAAAGAAGCATTTTTCCACGGTGGAAGTGTTCTCTTCACCAGCCGCCAATACCTCACGGGCAAAGAGCGATGGCAAAAAAGGGAGCGACATCATGGCGCCGCCGGAGCCCTTCAAAAACTGCCTACGGGTCATCTTATGCTTGCTCATGCTATTGAACCTCTCGGTTTCGTTTTTTAAAGTTAGGATGGAATACGGCGTTTAAAATCGCCTTTTGAATTCCGTCCGCTTTCTCAAGGTCTTGGTAGACGGCCTGAACGTGACACGCGTCCGGGCTGGAGTTCGTTGAAGAGATGTCTTCGACGCGCTTGTTAATAAAGCGCCACAGAAATCTGGAAAAACAGCGGTGGGCCTCAAAGCTCTCCGCCGTAGCGAGCATGAACTCGCCGGCATTGTGATACGAGGCGTCGCCTGCGATAAAACCAAAGGTTCCCGAAGCGTTGATGTTGGCGACAGCGTCCGGAACGGTCGGACTGTTGTTATGGGGGAAAAGAATCTTTTCAACCATGTCTTTACGGCCGAATCCATCAAAGCCTTCGAACGCAAAGCCCACCGCGTTGATGGTAGCGTGACAACCAATGCACGCCGTGCCCGGAATTTGTGTGATTGCCTCGACACTTTGACGGGTAGAATAATAGTCACGTAGCACCGCTCCTGAGGGAGTGCTGTTGTCGGCCGGAAGCGCGATGCTGCGGCAAAGAATGCGATCGAGAGCATGGACCCCTCGAATGATCGGTCGACGGTTATTGGCATCGATGAGCTGGAATGCGGCCCGGCCCATGATCCCCCGACGATCCGCATCGCCGAAGCGAAACCAATCGGCGCCGGCGCTGGTTGCACCGAGAGCCCCTGGCTGGGAGCTATGGTAGACAGCTTGCCTAAGTTCGGCCCCCGCCTTCGAGAGTCGACTGAGGAGCAGGCCCGAAAGTCTTCGGGAATTCAGTGGGGCGTCGAAAGTGTAGTACTGCACGAGGTCTTGCAGCTCGGCGATGGCCTGATCGCGGATCACGGCGCCGTCGATGCCAGTAGAAGCCGGAGCTCCCGTGTGCTGCCGCCATTTCCAGGCAACGATGGGGTCACTCAGGTCCAAAGCCGGGACGGATTTGAGTCCCAGCCACTCATAAACAAATTGACGCATCTGCCTTTTGGCATTGGCGCTGCCAAGCAAACGCCGCGCTTCCGATTCGTAAACCGAATTCGTGTTGATTGTAGAATTCTTAGCTGCATCAAATAGGGTCGCATCGGGCATGGTACCCCATAAGGCGTATGAAAGCTTTGAAGCTAGTTCCCACGCGCTTAAGTTGAACACTTGCACTTTGGTGTTGGAGGAATCGATGTATCCGTTGTCGAGTTCGACGTGATTGATAAAGTAAGGCGACATCAGCAGGGCGGCCATGGCCTTAGTGAGACCACCACCGGTGGCACTGAAAACGGTGTCCTTCAAGAAGGTTTTCTCGGCCGCCGTGATCGGACGACGAAGAAAGAGATGCCCTTTGGTATCGAGGAAGGTGCCAAAGCATGAGGATGTGGTGCTGCTGACGCAAGAATTTGTACCAATGAAGGAAGATTTTTTCGCAACGAGCTTGGGGGCAAGCGCCAACGCAATGTCGTGATAGGCCTGGGCGTGCTCATCACCAGTGATGATGTCCATGGAGGGGAGACTTTTACGGGAGATATCCCTGGCCACGTCGACAGGGATGGCGTTGAACTTCGGCTGGAGCTCCGTCATCATGGTGTTCGCCGAAGAGGAATCGGTAAGCGCTGTGAGCAAATCTCTCAGTGTGTTCAGGTACTCATTTTTTGTGAGGCGGTGCCAACGACGTTCGCTGCCCTTAGTGCCCGCGGCTCCCGAAGCGTTGCAGGCGTTCTGAAAAGAGTTTCTTGTTTGAGCCGACTCCAAGCTGAAAACCTGCGAAGTGCCCGACGGAGCCAAGAGGTTCTCGTCGCCCGACCCGCCCAAAGCGGTGGGAAAGCCCTGTCCGCCACCAGTAGTACCTGTCGTGTCGTTCGTGGTAACGGTTGTGCTGTTGGTCGACGCGGATGTGTCGTTTGTTGTGACCGTGGTGCTGTTGGTCGATGCGGACGTGTCGTTTGTGGTGACCGTGGTGCTATTTGTCGAAGCAGACGTGTCGTTTGTTGTGACCGTAGTATCGTTCGTGGTCACGCTTGTGTCGTTGGTGCTCACGGAAGTGTCGTTGGTCGTGACCGAGGTATCGTTCGTAGTCACGCTTGTATCGTTGGTGGTCACGCTGGTATCGCTCGTGACACTGGTGTCGCTAGTGACCGAAGTGTCGTTCGTACTTCCGGCATTGGTCTCGTCGGGGCCCTGAGCACCGGGAGGCGTGAAAGAGAGCTCAATGGGCTTACAACCCACGAGCGAAAGCCCGAGAGCCAGCACGGTCGGTCTAAAAAGTTTTAGGCCTAACTTCGTCATAAATACCCGTATCGGAGATTGTTGTGAAAAACCAACGTGCCGCTGGCTTTATTATAGAGAAAATCCACCCCTCCGAGCATGAAGATCTCGTGAAGACCGAGTGAAGATCTGGCAGGGGTGCGTAGTTTAACGCATTTCATGTGCGATGAATTAGCTTTTGCTGCCCTACTGGACGATCCGGGATGTCATCGCTATGATGGCCGCGTGAAGGAGCTTTTGGGGGTTCATCGATTTCTGATTTTGGTCGCACTGAGCCTGGTCTCGGGTTGTTTTCAGGTGCAGAACTCCTTCGAGAACGACGAGATCAACCACGCGTACCGTAAGCCCCTTGACCCCGGGGACCCCGAAGACGCCGCCCTCATCAAAGTGCGCAAAGTTTTTGTAGAAAACAACTGCGTTTCCTGTCACGCCACCGAAGGCGGTGTACGATTTCAGGGGTTTTTGTCCTACTCCAACGAAGACTGGGAGACCCGGAGCTGCGGCGGCGGATCCGACACGCCGTGTATCACCCGCGGCTCGAAAAATCAGTCTTATCTTTTCAAACGCCTTCGTACCTCGGAGTGCTATCCGGACTACAAAGAATGCGACATGCCAAAAGACGCTGACCTAAGCGACGCCGATGTCCAGATCATCGTCGACTGGATCGAGGGCAGTTGAATGCGATTGCGTCACCTCGCACTGTACTCACTCACACTTATCGCGGCCCGTCTTGAAGCCTACCCACAGTTCATCGGATACGGCTATACGAGCTGCCAAGTCTGCCATTTCAACGCCTTCGGCAACGGTCCGCTCACGGATTATGGTCGTGCAGTAGGCGCCTCGGCGATTTCCTCCAATATGTTCAGCTCGAGTTCCGACGAAGCCCTGGCCGAAGCTTCGGGTTTTCTCGGTAAGAAAAAGCTCCCCGACTGGTTTCGCCCGGCCGTGGGCTTTCGCTCGCTGCTGCTGATGTCTGAAATCCAGTCCGATCAGAGCCATATGCGCTACATCCCGATGCAAATGGACGCGTCGGCCACCTTCATCAGCCCCAATCAAAATCACTGGGCCTCGGTGACCATCGGCTACATGCCCGCACGCGGGCTCAACCCCAAAACCGAAGATCGCATGCCGCTGATCTCGCGCGAGCACTACATCTCCACGCGACTCGCTGAGAACTGGCGCGTGATGGGCGGCATGATGGACGTGCCTTATGGCATCCGCATTCCCGACCACACGAGCCATTCGCGCAGTCAAACCCAGCTCGCGCAAAACGATCAATCGCACATGATCGCCCTGCACCAATTCGGTGAAAAGTACGAGATCGCCCTCGCCGCCCTGGCTGGCAATCTTTTCCAAGAAGCCGACCTGCGCCAAAAGGGCGCTTCGCTGATGGCCGAGTACGATCTTTACGAAAAGGTGCGCATCGGTCACTCGCACCTCTACACCAAGAACGCTTACCGTTCGCGTCTCATGAACGCCGTGCACGCGCGCATCGGCGCCGGCGAAGGTTCTGCGGTGCTCTTCGAAGCGGGCACCGTGCTCCAGCGCAGCGAAATTCCCCAAAGCACTCTAGGCGCCTATGTGATGTTCGAGAACATGATCCGCGCGGCGCGCGGCTTGCACTTTGTGGTGGCCGGCGAGGTTTCCACCAACGACACCAGGGCCGGCGCCCCGCGGGTCTTTCGCCTGGGCCCGGGCTTGCAATGGTTTCTCATGAACCGTGTCGAATGGCGCACTGACCTGCATCTCAAACGCACTTCCGACGCCCCCACCGTGGAGCAAGACACCGTTAACTTTTTAACCCAGATACACTTATGGTTATGACGATGAGCAAGATTCACACATCGATGCGCCATGGATTTCTCATCGTTGCTCTCGGGCTGAGTGCCGTGGCCGGCGCCAGCAAGTATCAGTGGCTGCAGGGAACCGTTAAGAGCGCCACGTGCTCTGTTGTCTACGTCAACTACGCCAAGCAGAGTTTTAACAAAACCCCCGTGAACTTTAGAGTTGGCGAGCGAGTCAACTACGCGCGGGTCCATGGCCAGAAAGTGCTGAGCCGCGAATTTGAAACGAGCTCGAGCTTCATCCTAGTGGCCGCAAAAAAAGACAGCCAAACGCTTTACTACCTCTCGAGCGAAAAGTGCCTCATCGCCTCAAACGAGACCAAAGCTCCCCGCGCTCCAACGCCCGCCGCCCGTAGCAGCTTTACGATGCCCACAACGCCGAGCCGCCGAAGTGGCCACGTAGGGCTCATGATCCAAAACATTCGCACCACAAGCAAAGTCACCTTGCCCGACGGACGCAGCACGAGCTTGAACGTGTTCATCATTGGCGCGCTTCCTTTTGGCGAATTGCGTTGGCAGCACGAGCACTTTGAATGGGGCCTCACGCTTGGTCTCTTTGTTGGCCAGGCCGAAATCGGCCGTTCCCTGAGTGAAAAGCAAACACTCGACAACTTTGATTACCAGGCCGATGGCGTGCCCGTTTTCGGCACCGAAGCCGCAGCCTTTGTCTTGTACCGGCCCTCTTTCAAGAACGTCGCCCTGGGACTGCGTGTGCCCGTGCGCTGGTCGCACAGCCCTTGGCCCATTCCCTCCACCGGATACCAAGTAGAGCCGCAGCAAAGTGTGCGCGCCATGTACCTTTTCGAAACCAGGCTCGAGCGTGAACACGTCGCGTGGATCCAGAGCATCGGCTTGTATCAAAAATGGGGGGACGTGCTATGGTCACTCGGCGCCAGCTATCGTTTTTAATCATCTCATCGCTTGCCCTCGCTCCGGCGCTCGCACAAGAGAAAGCTCTCGAACCCACGCCCATTCGTCGTAGCGAAGTGACGCTGCGAATGCACCATGCGCCCCTGGGTCGCTTCGATACCACCGCGCGCGACGCCATCTCGCCCACAGACCTGCAGGGACCCCTGAGCTTTGCAGTGAGCAAGCTCGAATCGCTGATTCCTCTGCGCGACCAGCATATGAAAAAAGTGCTCGAGGCCGAAACCTATCCCCAGATCTTTTTGCGTGAACTCAAAGTCGACATGCAAAAGAAAACCTTCAGCGGCCTCCTGGAGGCCAAAGGCAAGACCTCACCCGTGACGGGCACCTATACCGAACCCGAAAGAGACGTGGTGCTGGTGAGGTTTGCGAGCCGCATGACGGCCTACGGAATTCCCGAGCAAAAGTATCTCGGCGTCGGCGTGAAAGACGACTTCGAAGTCCTCGTAAAACTTTGGCGCGGCCCCACGGAAGCCGCGAAGAGCGCCCCCCTCGAAGACCCCTTGGAACTCATCGCACCCGATCAGCCAAAAAAATGATGCTCCCTCGGAGAATGAGCTCTCTGCTGATATTCTATCCCCATGGAGCTTTCGAGTTTTGAAATCGTCGCCGTGGCGATCATTGCACTCATTGTGCTAGGCCCCGAAGAACTCGTTCGTGTCAGTCGCAAAGTGGGATCCTTTTTGGGGCAAATTCGTGCCCAGATCGGCAACTTCAAGGTCATGGTTGAGCAAGAGATTGACGAAAAGGCTCGCATCGAGAGTGAAAAGATCAACCAAGCCAATTCCACAACCCCCAAGGAGTGATTCATGATTGCATTATCCCCCAAGGCCCTTCTCGTTGTGCTTTTCATGTCTGCTTACGCTTCGGCACAGAGCACCCGCGTGGTGATGAAAGCCAAGCTTGCGCCCGCTGGCTCCTTCAACATCGAAGGCAACTCGCTCAAAGGCAGCCTCACCAAAGTGGGCAACACCTACCGAGGCAAAAACCTCGTGCTCGACCTCACCGGCCTCAAAAGCGGCATGGACCTGCGCGACAAGCATATCCAAGAGCATTTTGAGACCAGCAAATTTCCTAGCGCGGAACTCCTCGAGGCCGAAGGCAAAGACGGCAAGTTCACGGGCAAACTAAAAATTCGCGGCGTCACCAAGCCCGTCACGGGCACCTACGAAGTCTCAGGCAAGCAGGGCAAAGCGCGCTTCACCACCAAGATGAGCGACTTTAAAATCAAAAAAGCCAGCTACATGGGTCTTGGAGTGAAAGACGAGATCGAAGTTGAGGCCGAAATGCCCGTTCCGAACTAAATGGCCCACTTCGCGAGCATTTGCTCGCCACATGGAATTGATTTATTTTAATCCCATGAACAACTCCTCACACGGCAAACTCGTCGGCTACGCCCTCTGGCTCGTGGGCTTTACGGGCTCACACCGCTTTTATTACGGCAAACCCATCACCGGCACCCTTTGGCTCTGTACGGGTGGCCTGCTTGGCATCGGCTGGCTGGTGGACCTCTTTCTCATCCCTTCGATGGAGCGCGCGGCTGATCGCCGTTATGTCGCGGGTCGCGTGGATTACGATTTGGCCTGGATCCTTCTCGCCTATCTCGGCACCTTCGGAGTGCACCGCTTTTACATGGGCAAATACTTCAGCGGGTTTCTCTACCTCTTCACTCTCGGATTTTTGTTTGTGGGAGTGAGCTATGACTTTTGGACTCTCAACGGACAGATCTCGGAGATCAACCGAAAAGGGGTTGCGGCATGAGCACGCAGAAATATTCCGGAAGCTGCCACTGCGGCAGCGTAAAATACGAAATTCAAAGCGAAGAGATTCGCGGCGCCATGAGTTGTAACTGCTCGATCTGCAGTCGCCGGGGCCACCTATTGGCCTTTGTTCCCGAAGCGCAGTTCAAACTCCTCAGCGGTGGCGAGCATCTCAAAGATTATCAATTCGCCAAGAAGCGCATTCATCATTACTTCTGCACCAACTGCGGAGTGGCGCCCTTTGGAGCCGCCCAGATGCCCGACGGCACCCCCATGCGCAGCATCAACGTGCGCTGTCTCGAGGGCGTGGATCCCTTGAAGCTTGAAATTCAGCATTACGACGGACGCAGCCTCTGACGCACCCGTGAACGGTGCTTGTCAAAGCGCGGCCACGGCTTCTATTCTAGACCCCACTTATGAAACACTTCCTGTGCGCGCTCGCGCTTGCACTCCTCACTAGCACCGCATACTCCGCCCCCGCCCCCCTTATCGTGGGCATGGAGCTTTCCTACCCTCCCTTTGAGATGACCGATAGCACGGGCAAGCCCTCGGGCATCAGCGTCGAAATCGCCGAGGCCCTCGCCAAAGAACTCGGCACCACCGTGCGCATCGAAAACATCGGCTACGACGGCCTCATCCCAGCCTTGAAAACCGGCAAGATCGACTGCATCATCTCTTCGATGACCGCCACCGTTGAGCGCGCGCGCTCGGTGGACTTTTCGGAGGCCTACCTCAAAACCGGCCTCAGCCTGCTTGTCGGCGCGGGGTCCCCGGTGAAAAAGGTCGAAGACCTCAACGTCCCCAGCCGCACCGTCGCCGTAAAGAAAGGCACCACGGGGCACCAATACGCCGTTGCGCATTTGCCCAAGGCAAAGCTGCTCGTGCTCGACAAAGAATCGGCTGCAGTGCTGGAAGTTTCCCAGGGCAAGGCCGAAGCCTTCATCTACGACGAGATGTCAGTCTTTCGCAATCACCAGCGCAACCTCGCCACCACGCGCGCGATTTTGCATCCCTTTAAGGAAGAATCCTGGGCCATCGCCGTTCGCAAAGGCAACGCGGAGCTACTCAAAAAAATCAACGTCTTTCTCGCGAGCTACCGCAAAGAAGGTGGCTTCGAACGACTCGGCAACAAACATTTTGCCAACGAAAAGAAAATCTTCAAAGAGATGGGCGTTCCTTTTCTCTTTTGAAGGTGAGTGAATGGTTATGATGAACCCGAAACTGCGCCAAGAAATCCTGAGCCACGCTCTGGTCATCGTCCTTCTCATTGCAGGACTCTTTTGGGCCTTCAACCGTCTCGAATATACCTGGAATTGGTACGCCGTTTGGGATTACCGCCAGAAATTTTGGCAGGGCCTGGTGACCACTATATGGATCTCCGCCCTCTCGCTCGTGCTGAGCACTACGATCGGCATGGCAGTGGCACTAGCGCGTCAGTACGGTAACGTGCTCGTGCGCGCTTTGGCACGTATATACGTGGAACTGGTGCGCGGCACTCCGCTGCTCGTACAAATCCTCGTCTTTTTTTATGTCATCGCAAATGTCGTGGGCCTCGAAAACCGCTATACCGCAGGTGTGCTGAGCCTCTCGATTTTTGCAGGCGCTTACATGTCTGAGATCATCCGAGGCGGCATCAACGCCGTGGGCGCGAGCCAACTCGAATCGGCCAAAGCCATCGGCCTTACGCGACTGCAAACGCTGCGCTATGTGGTGCTGCCGCAAGCGGCACGCGTGGCGCTTCCGCCCGCAGCGGGTCAATTCGTTTCGCTGATCAAAGACTCCTCACTCCTGTCGGTGATCGCAATCTCCGAACTCACGCTCAACGCACAAGAAGTCAACTCCTTCACTTACAGCACGCTCGAGAGCTATATCCCACTCGCCTTGTTGTACCTGCTGCTCACACTGCCCCTAGCCCTCGTGATTCGTCAATTGGAGCGGAGCCTGCGCTATGAAACTTGAAATCTCCGGTCTCGCCCACCGTGTGGGTGAGACGTCTATCTTGAATGACCTCTCATTGCGCAGCGACTCCCGGGCCCTAGTGCTCGTGGGACCCTCGGGAGGCGGCAAAACCTCGCTGCTACGTATCCTGGCCGGACTTGCAGTGCCGAGCGCGGGCTCGGTGACGCTCGACGAGCAGCCCCTGCACTTCAACGAAGCCTCGCTCTTTTTGCACCGCCGACGAGTGGGCACCGTGTTTCAGACGCTAAATCTCTTTCCGCACCTAACGGGACTCGAAAACATCTTGCTGCCCCTTACCAAGGTCTACGGCATGTCACGGGGGGCGGCGACCACACGCGCCAACGGCTACCTCGAACGCTTTCAACTGGCGACGCACGCACACAAGAAGCCCCACCAACTCTCGGGGGGTCAGCGCCAGCGCATCGCGATTGTGCGCGCCATCGCCACGCATCCCAAGCTGCTGCTGCTCGACGAGCCCACTTCGGCCCTCGACCCCGAGATGACAGCAGAAGTGCTGAGCCTCATCGAAGAACTCAAGCGCGACGGCAAAGACTTTGTGCTGGTCACTCACGAGATTTCCTTTGCCCGCCGCGTGGCCGACGAGATCGCCTTTGTGGCGGGGGGCCGCATCAAACAACACGCAGGCGCAGAGACGTTCTTTCGAGAACCCGTCGCCGAAGTGAAATCCTTTTTGGATAAAATATTAATTTAAATTGACGTAAAACCTTAGGG
>DATLIP010000052.1:0-16686 GCA_035539375.1 Bdellovibrionota bacterium
TGCATAAGAACTTTTGTTAGTGAGGCCCAGGCTCTTGCTACCTTTGCAAAGCCTCGCGTAATGTAGCGGAAGAATGGGATTTTTTGATTCGATTACCGGTTTCCTCAGCAATGACATCGCCATCGACCTCGGCACGGCCAACACTCTGGTCTACGTGCGCGGCAAGGGCATCGTAGTGAACGAGCCTTCGGTCGTTGCGATTTTAAAAGATTCACGCGGTCAAAAGAAAGTGATCGAAGTGGGCAAGAACGCCAAAGAGATGCTCGGAAAAACTCCGGGCAATATCCAAGCGATTCGTCCGCTCAAAGACGGCGTCATCGCGGACTTCGCAGTCACGCAAGCGATGATCCGCCAGCTCATCAACAAAGCGCAAAGCGGCAAAAAACTTTTCCGCCCCCGCGTGATGATCTGCATTCCGTACGGAATTACCGAAGTAGAAAAACGCGCCGTTAAGGAAGCTGCCCTCTCAGCTTCCGCGCGCGAAGTGCACCTTATCGAAGAACCGATGGCAGCCGCCATCGGTGCGGGTCTGCCCATCACCGAATCGAGCGGCAACATGATCGTCGACATCGGCGGTGGCACCACGGACGTCGCGGTGATCTCGCTCGGCGGTATCGTGTTCTCCAAATCGGTCCGCGTAGGTGGCGACAAGATGAACGAGTCGATCCTCAACTACATCCGCCGCAAGTACAACCTCGCCATTGGCGAGCGCACGGCGGAGCAAATCAAAATCAACATCGGCAATGCGTATCCTTCGGGCAAAGAGACCACGATGGAAGTCAAAGGTCGCGACCTGCTTGCGGGCGTGCCCAAAACGATCGAAGTGGGCTCCGACGAAATTCGCGAAGCCCTATCCGAGACCGTAAACTCTATCGTCGAAGCCGTGAAGATCACGCTCGAGCGCACGCCCCCTGAACTCGCCGCCGACATCGTCGACAAGGGCGTGGTGATGACGGGCGGTGGCTCGCTGCTGAAGAACCTCGACATCCTCTTGCGCGAAGAAACCGGTCTGCCGGTATTCCTCTCCGAAGAGCCGCTCCTTGCCGTGGCTCTCGGCACTGGCATCGCACTTGAGAACCTCGACTATCTCAAAGGCGTGACCATCGAATAAGGGTCTGGGCACTGTGGC
Organism: Bdellovibrionota bacterium; assembly: GCA_035539375.1. GTDB lineage: Bacteria > Bdellovibrionota > UBA2428 > UBA2428 > UBA2428 > DATLIP01. The sequence goes on from DATLIP010000052.1 coordinate 1,130, forward strand.
TCGCAGCAAGGTTCACACCTACGAATTTTTGGTTCGCGAAGCTCACCTCGACACCTTCGGTCACGTGAACAACGCCGAATACCTACGCCTCTTCGAAGAAGCCCGCTGGGAGATCATCACCGCGGGCGGCTACGGCATGCGCGAGATCAAAGAGCGCGGGGTGGGGCCGGTGCTGCTCGAAGTGAATGTGAAGTTCAAAAAGGAGCTGAGGCTCCGCCAGCGCGTTTTTATCGAGACCGAGCTCGAAGAGCAGAATGCCAAGATCTATAAGATCTTCCAAAAGATGAAAAACGCCGAAACGGGCGATATTTGCGCCGAGGCCGAATACACGGCGGGCATCTTCGACACCGCCAAGCGCAAGCTCATCGACATTCCAGATACTTGGCGCCGGGCTGTGGGAATGCACACCCCCTGAGGCCCCCTGGGCCCTATAAAAACGGCTAAAAACGTCTACTTTTTGAGCGACCGCAAAAAAGTTCTACAGCTGTTTAAGTCTTAGACTCTGCCTGGCCAAAGGCGGTCATTTCTCGAAATCCTATCATTTCCAGGCCTTGGGATAGCGTTTTAAGGCCCCCTGGCCTTGGCACAGATCTCGCTTAAGGGAATCCGCGAAAATCAATTTCGTACAGGTTGTTTTAGGATTTTAGGAGGTTCGTATATGAAAACACAAAGGATTGGGAAAGTAGCAAAATTCTCCTCGCTGAGCTTGTCGCTCGTAGCGGGATTTGCGGTTGCCCAGCAACAGTTGCCCTCGCAACTGGTAACCAATCAAGGATCGGCCAATATGGTTGAAGGACGAGTGAACACCGTCGCGGTGGAAGACCTTCAAACCCAGCCGGTCGCCGTATCTTCCGGAATGGCTCCCAGCCAGGCTCCCGTAGTGACTGACACCACGGGTGGTTTGCGCGTAGGATCCAGCGGAGTGTCGCTCTCGAGCGCACCCACAACCGGAATCGGAGGAGCCAATACCGGTAACGCCAACACTGGCGGTATGCAGGTACAGAACGTCACCGTTCAGGCCAACCCCGAAGCTAAAGCAACTAACATGTCTTCCGTGAACTCGGATTATGAGCGAGCCGAAATGCTCCGCCAACGCCGCGTTCGTTCGGAAGTTGAAAACGAAACGCGTCTCCTCGAGAAACTTGAAGAAGGTCGTCTCGCGGACGAGCGCGCTCGCCAAGGTAATATCGAAGGATACTACTCGTCGGTAGCGGGATCGGCTTCGGCCACCGCCACGGCGATTGGTCAGAACCCCACAGCTGTTGCGGTTGCTAACAACACGCAACAAGTAGAGACGGTGCCTGTAGTGGCTACCGGTGTGATGACTGAAGTGGATGCGAACCACGGCGAATTTCTTGGAATGAGCTCTTTCGCGCTGACTCCCTTCGCGGGATACAGCTGGATCGACGACGACTCGATGTACTACAGCTCGCAGAACCGCATCACTGCGGGTCTGAACTTTGAAGGTAAGTTTAACCGCTACCTCTCGTTCGAAGGTGCTTTCACCTACGGATACGACAAGTTCTACGAGCGCGGCTACTACGGTGGTCCCGGCATGAACAGCCGCGACACCTTTGAAGCGACCGCCGGTCTCAAGGCTTCGTTCCAAGCGACCGAGAAACTGCGTCCCTTCATCGCGGGTTCTGCGGGTGGTAAGCTGTCGCTGTACAACATCGACGACTACTACACTAGCGAAGCCCTCGAGATGGCTGGTCTGCAGCGCTCGACGATCAACTTCATCGGTAACATCGGTGGTGGTCTCGACTACGCAGTAGCCCACAACTTCACCATCGGTTCGCGCTTCGATTATCAAGGTGTCTTCAATCAAGAAGAGACCTCGATGGACGCGATCTGGGACGACAAAGCTGGTCGCTTCCGACTCCTCGGTACCCTCCAGCTCGTGTTCTAAGGCCTAAGTCTAAATTCCTAACAACCTTGACCCCGTCAGAGCCAGGTAGCTGGTTCTGACGGGGTTCTGTATGTTCGGTACTCTGAATTCAGGTTATGATTTAATTGTGCAGAAGTTCTACACCTTCGCTTTGACTTTGTTGATGGTGAGCGCCCCTCTGCGGGCCGAGCCAACGCTCCTGAAGTACCCCGAGGAGGCGTTCCGGGGGCAATGGGACAAAGGCTGTTCGGACTGGAAGAACGTGGCGCCCTACGTGGCCGGGATTTCGGTGAGCACCGAGCGCAAAGAAGGGGTCTTTCGGATACTTGCCGCCGCCAAGCTCGATCCCTCTCCGGGACAGAGCCTCGAGCGGGTGCACGAGCTCGCCTCACGCATGCTCGCCGACGGGCTCGATTATCCCGCTTGGGTGATGCCCGGAATCAACCAGGATGCCGAGGGCAATCCCTACTTTGTGAAGATCGATTCTGCCACCGCCGCCCACTACCGCACGGCCTACGAATACGCCATCCGCGGCGTCTTCTCGCTCGACATCCTCTGGGTCAAGCGCGAGGGCTACACCTCGATCATCTTTAAAAACGAAGCCTCACCGCTGCCCCCCTGCGGCGACTCCTTTGACCTTACGCAACCGCAGGTCGCTACCAAAGTGACCTACCGCATGATACCGCGCCCAGGCGTGCTCGATTATATGATTGGCGAAGCCTACGTCTCCCGCCGCGGCGATTCTGTGGATTTGCGTCTGCGTGCGGTGCTCAAACCTTCGGCCACGCTATATCAAGTGATTCCCGAAAAGCTGATCCAAACGCAAGTGGATCAGCGCGCGCGGAAAATCTTTGAAAACTTCGTTCGACGACACGGGGAGTTGATGGCCGCGCCACAAACAAAAACCAAAAGTGGGAGTTGAAAGTTTGAGTTTATAGTTTCAGTTTAAAGTACAGTTTGAAGTTTAAACTAAAGCTCTAAACTGTACTTTAAACTCCAAACCCAAACTCTTAACTTTCAACGTCTTTTTAAAACCACCAATTTGGAGATGCGAAGCGCGGGCTGGGGCGAATGTCGGTGCGGCTGCGTGGCGGAAAATCTAGTTCGCTCGTCTGAAAATAAATCTCTGGTTTGGGCAAACGGCGCGTTTCGAGCCAGGCGTTGAAATCCTGCCACAACCGTTTGGCGCGTTCGGCGTCGAGATCGGTTTCGACCCAATTGCCGTCGGCATCCTTGGGCGCGCGCACGCGATTGTCGGGGTCGCCCAGGTAGAGCAGTTCCATCACCGCAATGCGCACTTTGGTGAGCTTGCGCGAGGGTACGGGCTCGAGGTACCAAACGGCTTTCCATTCGCTAAGGTGGTGCCGGCGGCGGTCAAAGTTCAGTTGGTAGTAGCGCAGGCTGGGGCTCTGCACCCAGTTTTGCTGGAAGTACCAGTTGCCGAGCTTGTCGGAATGTGAGGCTTCGAGCAGGTGGCGCAGGCGCAGGTAGCGCTCGAGATCGGCGCGGAGTTTGGTCAATTCTACAGGGATTTCTTGATCAAAGTATCCGTTGCCGCCCTGAGACTCAGCGCGCACGCCGATCTGGGCGCAGCCGCCGAAGGTGAGCAAGGCGCCTACGGCAAAGCCGATCGATAGCAGGGTCTCGCGAAATACTCTCATGGTTTATCCAAGGGCTCTATGTTAGGATATCACTTCTATCGTGGACTGGGAACTTATTGTCGTTTTTGTATGCCTTAGCTTTAGCTTTCTGTTTTCGGCTTCGGAAACTGCGCTTACAAGCCTTGGCCGCTTAGAGATTCAAGATCTGCTCGATCGCGGCGGTTTTGCCGCTTCGATGGCCAAAAAACTTTCGCGCGACCCCTCGCGCGTGCTCATCACCATCATTCTCGGCAACAACGTTTGCAACATCACTGCGGCCTCGGTGCTCACGCTGTGGGTTTATCAATCCTATCCTCAGTGGGTGGTTCCCATCGTAGGCGGATTCATTTTCTTTTTGCTTTTTGCCACAGAAATCGTGCCCAAGCTCATCGCGCGCAAGATCGCGCTTTTTGTGGCGCCATTTGCGATGCGCTTTTTGCAGTTCATCGATGTCGCCGCTCGCCCGCTGATCTGGTTTGTGACGACCATTTCAGGAAGCGTGGTGCGTGCTCTCGGCCTTTCCTCTTTCGACATCCGCCGTCCTATGGGTGAAGAAGAGATCTCACACACCATCGAGCTCGCCGCCGAAGAGGGTGGCATCGACAAAATGACGGGCGAGGTGCTCGGCAACCTCATCGACTTTTCCGATCGCGTTGCCAAAGACGTCATGAGCCCGCGCACGCGCATCTCAGCCGTGTCGGTATCCTGGTCACAAGAAGACGTGCTGCGCTACTTCTCCACCGACAAGCATTCGCGCTACCCCGTGTACCGCAACGACCTCGACGACATTGTGGGTTTCCTGCTTGTCAAAGACCTTCTCAATCACATCTACCGCGGACAGAAAGGTTCCTGGACGCGCGCCATTCGCAAGCCCTTCTTTGTTTCTGAACTTGGTTACCTGGGCGACATCTTGCGCGACATGAAACGCTGGGGCACGCACCTGGCGCTCGTTCGCAACGAGCTCGGCGTGGTGACGGGACTTTTAACTCTGGAAGACCTGATCGAAGAGATCGTGGGCGAGATCCGCGACGAAACCGACGATCCCTCAGACGCTGGTATGGAGACTTCTATCGGTGGGCCGATCATGGTCTCGGGTGAGATGCCCATTGTCGATTTCAACGAACGTTTCGACGTGGCCATGCCCATGGACACCTCGTACTCCACGCTCAACGGCTATATCCTCTACCGCTGCGGCGGCATCATGCCAGCCGAGGGCACCATGCTCATCGACGAGGACATCACGCTGCGCGTGGTGAGTATCGACGACAATGGCATTGCCAAACTCCAAGTCATCGAACTTTCGAATTCTTAGAGCTCAATTCAAAACGCATCTGGGGCTTCGAAATGAACACTCGTCAGTTATCGAGCTAAAATTTTAGCGAGTTTGCGCACGCGGCTTTCGTCGCCGGCAAGTCTCGCCGCGAACGCGCGGGCCTCGCTTTGGCGCGTGATCCAGCTTTTGTCGCGCAGATAAGCGTCCAACGCAGCGAAGTCGGCGAGCGGTGTTAAGGCCCCTGCCGCTACGTAGTCGGGCGCGTCGATTTGCGGCGCGAGGTTGGGGCCACAAATCGTGGGAATGCCCCAGGCAATCGCCTCGAGCACGTTGTGCGATCCGGATTTCGAAAAGCCTCCGCCGACCCAGGCAAGATCAAAATTCTTGTAGGCTTCCACCAAAATCCCCTGCGTGACCACCACGCGGCAGCGCTGACCAATGAGCTCGTTGATGCGCGCCACTTCGGCGATGTTGTCGGTGTGGTGCGGGAGCACGATCCAGTGGTAGGCGTCAAAGTAGGCGTCGTCGAGCTTTGCGATGAGCTGCGCATCTTCCAGTCGGCACGATCCCACGAGAATCGAGGGGGTGCCAGGTGGGGGTGTCGCGTTCCACTCGTCGAGCACATGTGCGTTTTCGCGAGCTGCGGAGATGCGCGAAAGCACGCGATCCAGGCGCAGATTGCCCACGTCCAGGGTGTCTGCAAAGAGCGTCGACCCTGGCGAACGCCCTAGGTATATGGGCCGCATGGCACCAAAAAGCTCGAGCCGGCTCGGAGAGAAAACCTTGGGCTTGAAGTACCAATAAAAATTCTCGGCGTAGCTCGAGCCGCGCCATTGCAAAAACGCATTCGGCCAAAAGTCGTTGTGTGAGAGGAGAAAATTTTGCGGCCGAAATTCGGAGAGAAATTTCGCGGCGTCGGTTTTGGTGTCTGGAGGCAGGGGACCGCAGTAGAGAAAGCTCTTTTCGGCAGCCCATTTTTTGAGTCGGCTTTCTGTAGAAACCGACGCGGAGGTGATGATCAAATCTGGGGTGCTGAGGCCGGCGAGCGCCAGGGCTTCGTCCGACAAAAAGAAAGCCGCGAGGTCTTCGAGTTCGCCCACCGAAGCGCCGTGTATCCACAACTTGGCTTGTCCTTCTCGCCGCGTCCACGATTTCCAGCGCGAGCGGAAGTTGATCGTTTCGGAAACCTGAGTAGGCATCCAAAAATTGCGATCGGCAAAACGCACGCCTTTAAAGAGCAGCGACGAGGCCTGTTGATAGAGTTCTTTGCGCAAGGCGTTCATTGCGGGATCCTCGTTGCGGCATCCATCTTTTCGGCGATCAGGTCAAAAACTCGCTGCGGGGTGATCTCGTTCATGCAGGCGTGAAAACGCTCGCCTTTGAGGCGGCAGCGTCCGCCGCCGTGTTTGGTGCAAGGCCGACAGGGCAGGTCTGAGACCTCGAGGGAGACGCTCTCCGCGTGCCAAGGCGCAAAGCCAAAGCCTCGCACGATGGGGCCTTCGAGGGCGAGCACAGGCGTGCCGGTGGCTTCGCAGAGGTGCAGCCAGGCGCTGTTCGAGCAAACTCCCACGGTGGCCGCGGCAGCCACGCCGCTCAGCTCGTGGGTTTTGAGTGAGGTGGACCATTCCACGCGGCTCGCGTCGATCAGCGAAGAGGTGCGAATGTCGTGCGTGAGAGCATGCTCGTCGGGCGCCACCACGCGCAGCTGACACTGCGGCATTTGGGCCTGAAGCATGCGAATCAGAGATTGCCAGTGCTGTGAGGGCCACTCTTTTTTCCATTTGGAGGCAGCAGGAGCGAGGAGAATGGTAGGAGCGGTGCGCGTCTCAGCGGAGGCGGGTGTGAGTTCGGGAGTGAAGGTCTCATCGCCGGGCAAGAGGCGCTGATGTTCAAGGTAGATCCAGCGCTCGCCCAGCAGATCGCGGCCAGCCCATATCGAGGCCCGGCGCAGGAGTTCCGCTTTGGAATTTGAAACAAAGCGGGTGCGGATCTCGTGGGGAGCTAGCGCGAGCCATAGTCCGAGAGCAAAGGCGCGGCTCTTGGTGACATCGTGCAGATCGTAAAAATTCACTTCGCGCGGGGCGTGCAGGGCCACGATCTCGCGTCCCAGCTTGTGTCCCGCGCGCAGGGCGCTCCAAAGGCCGCCGAGGCCGCTAAAGCGCTCGTTCACCACACGCAAGCAGGGGTGCGAGGGGAATTGCGTGCCCACAAGTTCGGCGAAGGCGGGCTGCGTGACAAAGTACAAAACGGCGTTCGCGCTTTGGGCGTGCTTTTTGACAAAGCCCGAGCAGAGAACAAGGTCACCTAGCGCCGAATAGCGAAAAGCAATGTCGACTCGTTCGGCAGGCTTTGTCACAGATCACATTTCCTCGGGCGCCGAGATGCCGAGCAGCTCGAGACCCTCGCGCAGCACTTGCTTCACGGCGCGCGTCAGGTCGAGTAGCACAGCGAGCGCCGCGCGGTCTTCGAGCTCCAAGAAGCGGATCTCGTGGTAGACGCGGTTCATGGCTTTTGCGCACGCGAGCAGCGCGTGGCCCACCTGCGAGGGATCTTTATCGGTGTACGCACGCTGCACGAAGTTTTTGTAGAGCGCGAGCTCCTTGACAAGGGCGCGCACGACATCGTGCTCAAGTACCGCAGTGCCTGTAAGGCTCGCGGGATCCACAGCAGGAACCGGGCCTTTCGCTTCGACCTTGCGGATGAGCGAGGCCGATCGTGCGTGTGCGTATTGAATAAAGGGACCCGTGTCGCCCTCAAAGGAGAGAGCCTTGTCCCAATCGAACTTCACGTCCTTGATGCGGTTCTGAGAAAGGTCGTTGAAGAGGATGGCGCTCATGCCCACGGCCTCAGCTACGGCTTCTTTGCTGGGCAGAGCAGGGTTTTTTTCTTCGATGAGTTTGAGCGCGCGTTCGCGAGCTTCGTCGAGCACGTCTTTCAAAAAGATCACGTTGCCCTCGCGGGTCTTCATGGTCTTGTCGCCAAAGGCGAGCATGCCGAAGGCGACGTGCGTGAGGCGGCCGGCATAAGGTTTGCCGAGCAGTTCGACGATTTTAAAGAGCTGTTCGAAGTGAAGCTTTTGCTGAATGGCCACGACGTACCAGGCTTCCGAAAAATCAAAGCGTGCGTAACGGTCGGCGATGGCCGCCACGTCGCGCGTCAGGTAGAGGCTCGCGCCATCGTCTTTTTTGAGAAGCGCGGGCACTTTGTGTCCGGGCAGATCGCAGACCAGGGCGCCCTCGGAATGGCGTGTGCCGATCTTGGTGGTGATCTCGTTCACCACGGCGTCCAGCTCACCTGTGTAAAACGATTCGCCATCGTAGTGATCAAAGTGAATGTTCAGGCGATCGTAGAGCTTGCGAAACTCTTCGATGGAGTAGTCGCGAAAGAGCGACCAGATCTTGTGATACTCAGCATTGCCTTTTTCGAGCTCGCTGAAGGCCTCTTTGGCTTTTTGCGTGTAAGTCACGTCTTCTTTTTCGAGCTTGTTGTAGCGCACGTAGAGTTCGAGCATGTAGCCCACGCGCTCATTCTTAAGGCGATTCTCGTCGCCCCACATTTGGTAGGCGATGATCAGCTTGCCGTGCGTGGTGCCCCAGTCGCCGAGGTAGTTCACACGCTCCACGCGGTGACCGTGCAGCTCAGCGATCTTGGCGAGCGAATTGCCAATGGCCGTCGAACGCAAGTGGTGCAGGGCAATCTCTTTAGCCACGTTGGGCGAAGAAAAGTCGATGACGATGGTCTTGCCGGCACCGACTTCGGTTTGACCGAATCGCTTGCTCGTGCCGAGCTCGCGGCGGAGTTCCGAAAACCACTTCAGGTGGTTGATCTTGAAATTCACATAGGGGCCGGCCGAGGCAACAGAGACGATCCATGGCGAAGGGCGCGCGGCGAGTTCGGCTTCGAGCCCTGCGGCCCAGCGGCCCGCGAGGTCCGCGGGGCTCGTCTTTTCGAGCTTGGCATACTTAAAGCACGGGATGGCGATGTCACCCAGCTCGGGGTTCGGTGTGATGGCCCAGTCCGCGGTCTCTAATTTGACACCAAAGAGGGCTTCGATTTTTTGATGAACGATGGCAACGGCTTCACGCATGATAGATCACATTCCGTTCGGATAAGTTTTGAGATCCACGAGACCCGCGGCGCGCACTTCTTTGAGCGCCTTGCCGTAACCGCCGAGGAGTTTGAGAGCGTAGTCGAGGCGCTGGCGCACGTAGGTGTCGTCTTCGTTCTGCGGGGTTTCGCCTTTGAGCATGGTGCCCACGTGGCGCACGATGATGTGTTCGGGCAGGTAGCAGACCATGCTGTTCTTGTAGCCGCTGGCGCGGAGTTCGCTGATGGGATAACCGCCGCCCTTGCCGGCGCTCACGGTCACGATGAGAGCGGGCTTGTGGGCCAGAGCCCCTGTGCCTGAGGCGAGCAGCAGAAAGTTTTTCATTGCGGGGGTCACCATGCCGGCCCATTCCGGAGTGATGAGCACGAAAATGTCTGCCATCTTCGCGGTGTTGTTCACGGGTTCCCACTCGCTTTTCCACACGCCTTCGCCTTCACCCACGCCCTCGTCCCAGAGGGGCAGGGGCGTTTTGCCTAGATCCAGCAGCGTGGTGTCTGTGCTGACTTTGAGAGCGGCCAGACGGTTTTGAATGTATTCGCCCACGCGGGCCGATTCGGAGAGATGGCGGTGGGAACCGCTCACAATAAAGGCTTTCATGATAGGTGCAATCTACTAGGAGACGTGGCATAAATCTACCGAACATGAGCGTCGCATCCGAACAAGTTGTCGCCTATCTCAAGTCCCTGCGCGATGAGATCATCCGCAATTTCGAGAGCCTAGAGTCCTCCCCGGCGCGCTTCGAGCGCAAGGCGTGGGACTACGCCAAGGGCAAGGGCGGCGGCGAGATGAGTGTGATTCGGGGCCAGACCTTCGAAAAGGCGGCTGTGAACTGGTCCGGCGTGCAGGGCGAAAGCTTTCCGATGGACGACGGCAAGGGCCCCTTCTTTGCCACCGGACTGAGCCTCATCACTCACATGAGCAATCCCAAGGTCCCCACCGTCCACTTCAACATTCGCTACATCGAAACCGCCAAGGGTCGCTGGCTCGGAGGTGGCTTTGACCTCACTCCGATGGGCTTTGATCGCGACGAGGACACCCAGCACTTTCACGCCGTCGCGGAGCGCGCGCTCGCGCCCTTTGGTGCCGAGCTCTACCCCAAGTTCAAACAAGCGGCGAAGGAGTACTTTTGGATCAAACACCGCCAGCGCGAACGCGGGGTGGGCGGGATCTTTTTTGATCACCTCAATTCTGGCAACTTCGAGCGCGACTATGAGATGTGGCGTTCTGTAGGCGATCACTTTATCGAGGCCATCATGCCGATCTACCGTCGCCGCGTGGACGAGAGCTTCACTGCCGACGACAAAAAGACACAGCTCATCTACCGCGGTCACTACGCTGAGTTCAATTTGGCCTACGACCGTGGCACGCGATTTGGATTTGAATCTGGCGGAAATACCGAGGCAATTCTCTGTTCGATGCCACCCGTTGCCACCTGGTAAAATTGCAACATTTGTCGTCAAGTTTTTAGCGCGAAAAGCCCCCTTAACGCAGTGCGTGCCCCCTGGTCCATTGTTTTGGATCGGTATATCCTAAATCTTAGAACTACATCATCTTTCGGAAGCGAAATGGTCGGGTAGCCGCGGGGGAATTTTTTCGTGTCGTTTAAAACTGAAACCATCGATTCCGTTCTTTTCGTGATTCAATTTGCCGAAACCGTCGACGAAATGAGCGTGCAGATCTTTACGGTGCAGGCGCCCACATGGCTCGCCTCGGCTCCCGAGAAGGTGGTCTTCGACATGTCGGCCACGAAAAGCTTCTCCGACAAAATGTACCGCCCTATTGCGCAACTTTTTCAGAACCTCAAAAAAAGTGGCAAGGTGCTCTACTCTATCGGCGTGAGCGAAAGTATTCGTCGCCAATTCCAAAAAGACGGTGTCTCGGACATGTTCAACGTCAAGGGTTCGATCGACGAGGTCAAGAAGCATTCCTCCAAAGTCGCCGCCAGCATCAAGTCCGAATTCGTCGCCGCGCTCGCTACGGCGGTGATCGACATCTTCAAAGTTCAGGCCTCGACCGAAGTGAAGGTGCTCAAGCCAAGGCTAAAGTCCGAAGTCGGTGAGTCTTCTTACGACGTGGTTTCGGTGATCTCGCTGCAGAGCGATCAATTCCAGGGCACCGTGGCGCTGTGCTTTCCGAAGGCCACTTATCTTAAAATCTACAACGCGATGCTCGCTGAGAGCGCCACTGAGATCACCGATGAGAACCGCGACGCGGCCGGTGAACTCTTGAATATGATTTTCGGCATGGCAAAATCGAAAATCATGAACGACAAGCAAATTTCCATTCAGAAGGCGATCCCCACGGTACTCTCCGGGGAGAAAATCACGATGCAAGCCAACTCTTCCGAAGTTGGTCTCGTGATCCCCATGGAGTCCGTGGCAGGATTGCTGACAGTCGAAGTCGCGTTTAGCGCGAAAAATTAGGGGGATGATTAATTAATGGCAATGTTTCCAGCCGATACAAATATTTTGGTGGTCGACGATATGCTCACAATGCGCAAGCTCGTGATCAAATCGCTCAAAGAACTCGGATTCTCAAGTTTTGTGGAAGCCACAAACGGTGCCGAAGCCTACGAAAAGCTTGCGGCCAATCCGATTCAGCTGATCATCTCAGACTGGAACATGCCCCAGACGACGGGTTTGGATCTTTTGAAGCGCATTCGCGCCGAATCCAAAACCGCCCATCTGCCTTTCATCATGGTCACAGCCGAAGCCGAAAAGAGCCAGATCGTGGAAGCGGTGCAGGCCGGCGTGTCGAACTACGTGGTGAAACCCTTCACGACCCAGGCGCTCAAAGAAAAACTCGAAGCCGTGGCCCTTAAGCTCGGCATGTAGGGAGTAAAACACTTAGCGTATGAGCGAGAAGCCTAAAATTACGGTTTATCTCATTGGTTTTGACGAATCGGTTTTTGCCGATTTCCGATCGCTGCTGGGGCCCACGGAATACCGTTCGGTGATGAACGTCGACGAGTTCGGCGCGCTCGCTGAACAAGAGGAATTCCCGGGTGTCGTCGTGCCGCTCGTACTTTGCGATTCGCTCATTAGCGAAGTAAATCCCTCGGAAGTTGCGCAGATCGCGCGCATGAAATTTCCGCTGGCAAAGATTTACTTCATCACCAAAATTCGTGAGCAGTACGACAAAAAGATTCTACTAAAAAACGGTTTCAACGACTCGTTCCTATTGCCCATCGACAAGACGGTTCTTGCCTCCGTGCTAAAAGAAGTCTCAGCGCTGCTCGACCCTGAAAACGTCGTGCTCATGAAGCCTGTGAAACTTGTCGATATGGATGCCTCGACGGAGCTCGATTTCGATGTGCGCGTACGCCTGCCGCGCAACAAAAAATTCGTGACCTATTCGCGCAAGGGTGAGTCTGTGGATGTCACTCGCCTGAACAAGCTCAACAACAGCGCGCACGACACGCTCTACATCGACTCCAAAGACACGCAGGCTTTTTATCAGTACTCCGCGAAAGTGCTAAAGGGGCTCTCCAAGTCCGCGGCGCTCGGCGAAACCGAAAAGCAAGAACGCATCCAAAGCTCGGTGCGCAACTTGTTCTCAAGCATGTTCTCGGACCCCACAAGCGAAGGCAACATCACCACGGGCAAGGAGATGTTCAATGACTGCAAGCAGATCGTCGACGAGTTCATCCTCGCGGACGACACGCCCGAATGGTACTCCAAGTTTAAAAAGACCATGGGTTCCGACGAAAGCAATTTCTCACACGCCACGCGTGTCTCCACTTACGCCGCGCTTTTTTCGATTGGTCTTCAGGTGGGCAACCCCGAGGAGCTCGCCATTGCAGGCATGTTCCACGACCTCGGCCTCGCGGAACTCCCCGAAGCGCTGCAAGAAAAGTCTTACGAAGAGATGACGTCGCAGGAGAAGGACCTCTATCATCTGCACCCTGAGATGTCGGTACGTATGCTCAAGATGAAAAAATTCGTAGCACCGAACTCGGTTTACGACATGATCTTGCAACACCACGAGCGCAACGACGGACGCGGCTTTCCCAAAGGCTACACGCCCCCCAAACTCATGATCGAGTCTCAATTGCTCTCGCTCGCCGATGCCTTTGACTACGAGAGCGTCAAACGCCAAGACAAAGAGCAGGTGAAGCCGGTCGAGGTGTTGAACGAACTCAAAAAAATCGGCGCCTGGGACCCCCAGCTGGTGAACCGCGTGATCGCCCTGATGACCAAGGCCGAACAGACTGGTTAGGTCCGCCTAATTCATTGAATCAACTCACGTATCTCTCGCACCGCCTTGTAAAGAGCTTGAAAGTTGCGCGCTTGAACGCGGTGCAATATGCCCTAGTTCATGCAGATGATCGCGCGCCGGATTCTGACCCTCACGCTCTTTGTTCTTTCGGGCGCGGCTTTGGCCAAAAAGCCCTCCGGTGACCTCTGTCACTCGCTGCTCCTTCAGGTCAACCACGACCGCCTCGTCGACTACGCCGCAGGTCTCGACGGCGCCGGAATCACCCCCTGGCAGCGCCAGGTGTACTTTGAACAGATGGTTGCGATTGCGAACCGTCTTTTCGAAGGAATCGATCTGGAACCCGGCCAAAGCAAAATGCTCGCCAACTTTCGCGCCAAGACGGTGGAGGGCTTCGCGCCTGATCGCGCTAGCGACGCGGACGTGATTCTCGAATATCTCAGCATCGCCGCGCGCAGCGACCACGAAAACCTGCTTGTGGGATCGCATCTCTTGAAGCACTACCTTTCTGAGGCCGCCGATGGCCCTTCGGAACGAGGCGACGCGCTCTTCGCGCAGATGGAGCGACTGCTCACTTCAGTCGGGCAGTGGAACGATCCATCGCTCGATGCCGAGCTCAAAGCGAAGGTGAAAAAAACACTGACCACCAACCTCAAGGACTTCGCGATACTGGGCAAGCTCATCACGCAGCTCGAGCCCGAGTGGGCCAAGGCGCCCGCAGCTCCGCAGCCCGAGGCGCCAGCGATTTCGAAGTACGAGGACGCCGAGCGCCTTCGCAGCGTGAGCTTTGATTCTACAAACCCTTACGGCACGGGCTACAAACCTCGTACGCGCTACAAACTCGACGACGTGAAGCCCACGCCCGTCACTTACGATCCGATTTACGTCAACCGACTCAACGCCAAGGACCTCAGCGAAGGTTTCGGCGACCACGGTCTTTTTGTTCGCCCCGGCGCGCAGGTTGAAGTGCAAGAAATTTTCGTCACCGACCTCGAGTACGGCCCTTCGCTCGCGGGCGACGTTTACGAGCCTGAAGGTCGTCACCGCTCGGTGGTGCTCTCAATGCTCGTGCACGTGCGCAACCTCTCGTGGGATGCTGACGGCCAGCGGCCCATCGACCTGCACGACAAAGACCAAGTCACCATGATTTCCGGTGGGCGCACCGATCTGGAGAATAACATGGTCGAGATCTTTGTTTCGCCTTCGGTTTTGAAGCAGCTGCCGGCGAACGAAATCTAAATTCATTCTTAACTGCTGAATAATTCGGAGTTTTTTCGAAGCGCGCACCTGTCGGGCGCGCTCGCGTGCTGACGCAGAATTCCATTGCTTTCGTAAGCCTTCCGGAAATACAGGTAAGTCATTGATTGCATTGTTAAAAACTTCACGCAAATGACTTGACCCACCCAGCGCGGCAATTAAGAGAGTTCGTTCCCCGGAGGTAGATAGTTTTGATCGCAAAAGACACCCGTTCGACGTCGTCCACGACCCCGCTTTTTGAAGTACGCGACCTCAAGGTCCGCGTGGGCGAAACCCTGATCCTGAAGGGCATCAACCTCAAAGTCATGCCGGGCGAAGTGCACGCCCTGATGGGCCGTAACGGCTCGGGCAAAACCACGCTCTCTCACACCCTGATGGGTCACCCGGCTTACGAAATCGAGTCGGGCGAGATTCTCCTGAACGGCGAGCTGCTCAATGACCTCGAGCCCGACGAGCGCGCCAAGCGCCGCCTCTTTCTGGGCTTCCAGTACCCCACCGCCATTCCGGGCGTTACCGTGGCGAACTTCCTGCGCGCTTCGCTCAAGGCCGTGCGCGGCGACGAAGTGCCCGTGAAGGAAATGCGCAAGCTCATCAAGAGCGAGATCGAATCGCTCCAGATCCCCGAAGAGTTCATGAGCCGTTTTCTCAACGACGGTTTCTCGGGCGGCGAAAAGAAACGCCTCGAGACTCTGCAGATGCGTCTCTTGCAGCCCAAGATGGCCATTCTCGACGAAACCGATTCGGGACTCGACGTCGACGCGCTTCGCCTCGTCTCGCAGCAGATCGAATCGCTGCGCGCGCCCGACCGCGGCATCCTCCTGATCACGCACTACCAGCGCATGCTGAACTACATCAAACCCGACAAGGTGCACATCCTGATGAACGGTGAGATCGTGCAGTCGGGTGGCCCCGAGCTCGCGCTCAAGGTCGAAGAGATCGGCTACGACTGGACGCTGGAAACGTAGGCGCTTATGTCACCCACCCAGGATTTTCGCCAAGCCGCCCTCGCCGAATTCGAAAAACTTTTGCCCATTTCCACCAAGGCCGACGAGTTCAAGTACACGAACCTCGAAGCTTTCTCCTTTCGCAAGTACGCGAGCGACTTTGCCGCGCGCCTCGTGGCGCTCAAAGACGGCGGTGAGAAATATCCCGGTACCAAGGTGATCCGCCTCTCCT
>DATLIP010000053.1:0-3970 GCA_035539375.1 Bdellovibrionota bacterium
GCGGCCACGCTCAGCGCCGACGAGACCGAAGTCGCGGTCGACACATGAAAGCCTGAAAGTTTGAGCAATTTCTCAAGGCCGTTGAGCGAGTCGATTTCGTCGTCGACGATCAGCACGTGTTTGCTTGTGGGCTCGGTGCGCGGGTTGGAATTGGCGACGCTCGGCAGGGGCGTGGTGGGCGCGGGAGAGAGGGTTTCACCGGCGAGGGGGATCGTGACCGTGAGCGTGGTGCCCATCCCGAGCCCCTCGCTGAAGGCCCCTACCGTGCCGTAATGTTCGTCCACCAAATGCTTCACGATCGCCAGGCCCAGGCCGAGGCCGCGGTGTTTGCGGGTGGTGCTCGAGTCGACTTGGCGAAAACGCTCGAAGATGTAGGGTGTGAGGACGGGATCTATCCCGATTCCGTGATCGATGACGTGTACTTTGGCCGAAGGGCCCTCGGTGGTGAGATGTATCAGGATGTCGCCGCCATTTTCGGAGAACTTCACTGCGTTGGCGATGAGATTGCAAAAGACTTGCTGCAGTCGCTGGGAGTCGCCGTAAACGTTTACCGAGGATTCTTCGCGCACTACGGAAATGTTGATCTTTCTTTGGCTCGCTTCAAATTGCAGAGAAAGGGCTGCGTCTTCGAGGACGCGGTCGAGGTTCACGAGTTCGCGTTTGAGCTTGAGATGGCCGAGCACGATCTGCGAGCCATCCAGCAGATCTTCCACAATGCGGGTTTGCGCCGAAGCGCTGCGTTCGATGATCTCGAGGCCGCGCTTGAGGTCATCATTGAGACCCGTGTTTTTTGAGAGCGACTGCGACCAGCCCAGAATTGCGTTTAGCGGTGTGCGCAGCTCATGTGAGACGAGCATCAAAAATTCATCCTTAGCTTGGTTCGAGGCCTTGAGCTCTTCGATGCGTTTTTGCTGTTCTTCGTAGAGGCGTACGTTTTCCATGGCCACCGAAACGGCGCCGGCCAGAGCCTGCAAGGCTTCGATTTGCGTCGGCGTTGGAAGGTGGTGTTCGGCCCAATAGACCCCAATGGCTCCGATGGGATCTTCGGCATGGATGGGCACGATGAGCAGGCTCTTTACGAAGGTGGGGCGATAGGCATCGTGGGGAATGCGGGGGTCGGCGTAGATGTCCTCGATGACCACGCTAGATTTGTGATTCATGGACCAGCCGCTGATGCAAAGCTCCTGCAAAAAACGCTGGCCTTTCCAGAGGGGCGAGAGGGCATCCTCGTCGACATAAAAACAGTAAGGCCCATCTTTGAGCACAAAGGTGGCTCCGTCTGCATTCGCCAGCTGGCGGGCGGCCGTGCGTACCATGGTCGTGATCTCTTCCAGGCTGCGCGTGGTTGAGAGCTTTTGCACCACTTCGAGGAAGATTTGGGTCGCGGGGTCAATTTTCACAAAAATAAGGTTAAGCTCAAAATTCCTCGGAGGTCTAGTCCAGAAAACTGGATAGGGGCTAGAATGTCTCTAAATGAGGCCTAAGTACTAAATAAAATATGTTTGATGTGAGTCTAGCGTGAAAAATTTATCTGATTTTACCCAACTCGCGTACCTCAAAAGCGCCGCCATTCGCCCCGATGCCGAAGTCCATAGCGACGCTCGTCTCGCATACCTCCTGACGCCCTCAAGGCCCGAGCGCTGGTACAACGGCTTTTCTCGCTGCCATTATGGCCCCGAGGATTTTGAAACCTTGGCCAGGTTGACCCTGGATCTTAAAAAGCGCGGCATCAACTTCAATTGGCATTTGTGGACCGGATCATCACACCCCGCACTCTACGAATTTTTGACCCAGCGGGTGGGCATGGTGCCGGTGGCGCGCGGACAATTTCTCAGCAAGGAAATCACGCCGGACACCATCGCCACGAGCGATTTCGACATGCGCCCCCTGGGGCCCGAGCATCTCGAGGATTTTGTTAGAGCCAAGATGCTGGGCTGGGGCAACACGGACGAAGTGCGCGCTGAGGTTCGCGCGGCGGCGGAGTATCACTTGGGCGACCCGCGCAATGTGAGCTTGGGACTCTGGCAGGACTCGCACCTAGTGGCCGCGGTGAGTGCCTACTGCGAAAATCATATGGCTTATTTGCGGGGAGATTTTGTACTGCCCGATCTGCGCGGACGCGGGCTTTATCGGGAGCTGGTGGCGTATCGCGAAGCCTTTCTCGCGGCCCGGGGCGTGCGCTACCTCACCGGCATCGCCGACGAGAGCAGCTCGGAGCCAATCCTGCGTCGGCAGGGCTACGAGATTCATGAGTCGATTCGCGTGTTGGCGCTCAGGCCCACCCCATGGGTAAGTCTCTAGGTGAGCCTGTAGCGGAGACCTTTAGTCCAAAAATTCTTTGAGATTCTCGGCCAGGGTCACGAGCGTGCGCACGGGAACGCCGGTGCCGCTGTCTTTGGGGCAATGCGAACCTTGTTCACCGGGGGTCATGCCCGAGCCGGCGATGTCCATGTGCACCCAAGCATAGGCGTCGTCGACAAAGTAATTCAAAAACGCGCCACCCTTTTGGGCACCGGCGTGACGGCTCGCGCCGACGTTCTTGATGTCTGCGATGCCCGATTTGAGGTCCTGGGCATAGACGTCGAGTAGGGGAAGTTCCCACACGCGCTCGCCTGCGAGGGCGGCTGATTTTTTTACGGCCTCGAGGGCGCGATAGTCGTTGGTCATGAGGCCGGTGGCGGCGCCACCGAGGGCGATCGTCACGGCACCCGTGAGGGTGGCCACGTCCACCACGCAATCGGGTTTGAAGGTTTTCACATAATTGAGCACGTCGGCGAGCACGAGGCGGCCTTCGGCGTCGGTGTTGATCACCTCCACCGTTTTGCCGCCGTGGGCGCGGTAGATGTCACCGGGGAGCACCGCGGAACCCGAATTCATATTTTCGGCCGAGGCCACGATGGCCATCACGCGGTAGGGCACTTTGAGCGAGGCGATCGCGGTCATGGCGCCGATCACCGAAGCCGCGCCGCTCATGTCCATCTTCATGGCTTCCATGCCGGGGGCGGGTTTGAGGCAGACGCCGCCAGTGTCAAAGGTCACGCCTTTGCCCACGAGAATCAGCAGGGGAGCGTTTTTCTTGCTCAGGTTGTGTTCCATCACGATCATGCGGGGCGGGTTGATGCTGCCCTTGCCGACCGTCAAAATTCCGTTGAAGCCTTCGCTCTTGAGTTTCTTCTCATCGAAAACCTTCACGCCAAAACCGTACTCTTTGCCGAGCGCTTGGGCGCGCTTGGCGAGGAGCTCAGGGTAGAGGTCCCCACCGGGAATGTTTTGCATGTCGCGGGTGACGTAAACGGCTTCGATGAGCTGGCTGACGCGTTCGATGATCTTCGCGCCCTGGGCTGCGCTCAGCTTGGTGGACACAAAGCGAATCGAGACGGGCTCTTTCTTCTTGGCCTTTTCGGATTTGGTTTTGTACTCGTCGAAGCTGTAGAGACCGCCGGCGATGCCGATGGCGAGCATCTCTAGGGTCGTCTCCAGGCCTGCGGCGCCACTGGCGTGGGGGCGTTTGGCGAAATCAACAGGGGCGTCTTTACCCTTACCGCTGCCTGGGCTCTGCTGAAAGGAGTCGACGTAGAGGTCGAGCGAGCGGACTTTGTCTTTTTTGAGGGCCGAAGCCACTTTGCCGCCCAAATCGAGCAGCGATTCGGCGTTGCAGTCCTTGGGGCTACCGACACCGATGGCGTAGAGCGAGTCGTGGGTCACGAAACCGTGGCGCAGCGATTCGGAGAGGTCAGCAAAGTAGAAGGCCGAGCCGAAGCCGCCTTCGAAGCGGTATTTTTTCTCGAGGGTCGCGGCGAGAGCGGAGATCTTGGTGCCTTTGACGTTTAGCGAGACGCCCGTTTTGGCGTCGCCGTTTTCTTTGGTGAAGCCGAGCGCGAGGGCTTCGGCGCCAGCGCCCAATTTTTCTAGATCTTTGACGGCAACAAATTTCAGGTTGACTTGAACTCTCATGCGGGACTCCTTAAGA
>DATLIP010000054.1:0-3860 GCA_035539375.1 Bdellovibrionota bacterium
GAACCAAATGACGAAAAATTTGAAGTGGAGAATTTTTGCCTGCGTTCTGGTCACGGTACTTTGTACCTGGCTGCTACTGCCGACATTCTTTAAACTGAACAATCCGGACAAAGAATTGCCCAAGTGGCTGCCCGACACCGCGATGACGCTCGGCCTGGACCTCCAGGGCGGTGTGCACCTCGTGCTCGGCGTGGACATCGACAAAGTTCTCAGCGATCAACTCGAAGCTTACGGACGTTCGCTCGAGAACTCGCTCCAGCGCGACAACATCGTGGGCGTGCGCACGGCGCTCAGCCACGACAGCAAGCAGGAACTCGACCTTGTGGTTCCCGCCGGCGTGAACAAAGAAACGATCGCCACCAAGATCCGCGAAAACTTCAGCGTGCTTCAGTTCGTCGGCGAGAACGCCAACACCATGGTACTCAAGCTCAACAACCAACAGGCCGACGTAATTCGCGACAACGCCATTCGCCAGAGCATCGAGACCATCCGCAACCGTATCGATGAGTACGGCGTGGCCGAACCGATCATCACCCGCAAGGGCGATTCGCAAGTAGTGGTGCAGTTCCCCGGCGCGCAGGACCCCGAGCGTTTGAAAAACCTCATCGGTCAAACCGCCAAACTCGAGTTCTACATCGTGCACGAATGTACCAACGAAGCTTGCATCGTGCAGCAGCAACAAGATCTGCAGACGAAGATCCAAGCCGCCGAACACAAAGGCAGTTACACTAAGGATTCGTTCCCTACTTTCACCGCCTACCGTGAGCGTATCAACGCCGACCTCAAGGCCGAACTTCCGGCCGACACCTTCGTTGCCTTCGAGCGCATCAACGACACCACCGTGGTTGATAAGATTCTGCTCCGCCCTTACCTCTTGTCGAGCAAAGACAAGCTCTCGGGCGAGTACATCGACGACGCCAGCGCCACCACCCAGCCCGCTCAAATGGGCGGCACGGAACACCCCGTGGTCTCCTTCCGCATGAGCGCCGCAGGCGCACCGCTGCTGGGCGAGCTCACCGGCAAGTTTCGCAACTACCGCATGGCTATCGTGCTCGACGGCGTGGTCAAATCCGCTCCGGCCATTCAGGCGCAGATCTCCGATTCGGGCGTCATCACACTCGGTTCGGCTGGCGGCTTTGAAGCTGTCATGAAAGAAGCCCACGACCTTTCGATCGTGCTTCGCGCTGGCGCCCTGCCTGCGAGCATCGAAGTCCAAGAAGAGCGTGTGATCGGCCCCAGCATGGGTCGCGACGCCATCGACATGGGCCAAAAGGCACTGCTGATCACCGCCATCATGGTCTTCGCATTCATGATCCTCTACTACTCGGTAGCGGGCGTGATCGCGGCCCTCGTGACAGCCGTCAACGTCGGCCTCATCTTTGCCGCCCTCGGCTCGATGAAAGCCACGCTCACACTGCCTGGCATTGCGGGTATCGTGCTCACCATCGGCATGGCCGTGGATGCGATGATTCTCGTCTTCGAGCGTATGCGCGAAGAAATTCGCGCAGGACGTCGTCCGGCGCAGGTCATCTCGCTCGGCTTTGAGAACGCCATGAGCTCGATTTGGGACTCCAACCTCACAACCATCATCGGCGCCTGGGTGCTCGCGCAGTTCGGCACGGGCTCGATTCGCGGTTTCGCCTTTACGCTGATCGTCGGTATCTTTGTGAACGTCTTTATGGCGAGCTTCTTTGCTCGTACCCTCTTCCAGTGGGTTTACTATAAAGGCGACAAGATGCCTTCTGTCGGAATCAAAACCAAACCGTTCACCGAAATTGAGGCGAGGTAAATACACTCATGGAATTTCTTAATCCTAAAGCCACCAACATTCAGTTCACCAAATACTTCAAGCCGATGGGCATTTTCGCCATCGTGATCACCGTGCTCTCGCTCCTGTCGATCGTGTTTCCGGGCGTGAACTACGGCATCGACTTTCGCGGCGGCATCGAAGCCAAGATTGGCTTTGCCGATGGCAATGTTGACACGGCCACCGTGCGCAAGGCGCTCGAAGGCAAGCTCGAAAGCCTGAGCGTGATCAAGTTCGAAGACGCCAACAAAAAGAACCTCAACGAATATCTGATCACCGCCCAAGGGGAATCCAAAGAAGCCGTGAGCGATGCCTTGAGCGATGCTCTCAAGACCACCTTCGGTGCGGCATCAAGCAGCACCTGGACGGTAGAGAAGCTCGATTTCGTCGGCCCCAAGGCCGGTTCGGAACTTCGCAAGTCGGCCATTCTCTCGCTCTTTTACACTTGTATCCTGATCACGCTCTTTCTCATCTTCCGTTTCGACATTCGCTACTCGCCGGGCGCGCTCATTTCGATTTTCCATGACCTTGCGCTCACGATGGGTTTCATCGTGCTCATGCGTATCGAATTCTCAGTGACCGTAGTGGCCGCGCTACTCACGCTTGCGGGCTACTCGATCAACGACACGGTGGTCATTTTCGACCGTATCCGCGAAACTGAGGGCAAGAACAAGGGCGGCGACAAGTCGCGTATCATCGACAGCGCTCTTAACGAGACCCTCTCGCGTACGCTCCTGACAGCGCTTGCCACTCTTGGCAGCTGTCTTGTGCTGTACTTTGTGGGCACTTCGGAGATCAAAGACTTTGCGCTGATTCTGTTCTTCGGCATCATCGTAGGAACCTTCTCGTCGCTTTTCGTATCGACCCCGATGTATTTTTACACCGACCGCTACATGAGCCGCAGCAAAGGGTAAATTACGCCTGTGAATACCAAGTGGATCCCAAGGGAGGGGGCCGCAAGCACGCCAACGAGCGTGGGCGATTATCGCCCCATCGTAGCGCAAGTGCTCGGCTCCCGTGCCTGGCTTAAGATTGCCGACCAATTACTCAATCCTCGCCTCGACCAGATCACCGACCCCTCGCAAATCCTCGGCATGAACGCCGCCGTGGAGCGCGTGGGCGAGGCGGTTGCCTCGGGCGAGTGTATCGCTGTTTACGGCGATTACGACATCGACGGCATGAGCGGCCTTTCGCTGCTCTCGTCGTTCTTCAAGGCCTGCGGGGCTGCGGATGTGCTGCACTACCAACCCCAACGCCTCAGCGAAGGCTACGGTGTGCACCCCGCAGCACTAGATGAGCTCAAGAATCGTGGCGCTCGCGTCGTGGTGACCGTAGACACGGGCATCACCGCCTGCGCAGCGGCCGCGCGCGCCAAAGAGATCGGCCTGGACCTGGTGATCACCGACCACCACCAGCCTCTCGAAGAGATGCCGCAAACGCCATGGATCGTGAACCCCAACCAGAGGGGCGACTCCTCAGGCCTGGGATACCTTTCGGGCACAGGCGTGGCCTTTTACTTTTGCATGGCCCTGCGCCGCTACTTGCGCGACAAGGGACACTTCACCAACGGCCAGATCAAAGAACCCGACCTGCGCTACTGGCTCGACCTTTTTGCTTTGGGCACCGTGGCCGACCACGTGCCGCTCGTAGGCGACAACCGCAATCTTGTGCGCGTGGGCCTCGGACTCCTCCGTCGCAGCCACCGCCCTGGATTGCGAGCGCTCATCGACGAGATCTTGCCGGACTCCGAGCAGAGCCTTTCGGCGCGAGACATCGCGTTTTCGATCGCTCCCAAACTCAACGCGGCTTCGCGCCTTGGCTTTGCCGACCTTTCTACAAAACTTCTCCTCAGCACCGACCACGTCGAGGCCGAGGACATCGTCATCAAGCTTTTTGAACTGAACGCCCAGCGCTCGGAAATCCAGAAAAAGGTTTTCGCCGAAGCCGAGGCCCAAGCACGCGAGCTGCTCGAAAAAGAAGATCAGCAGATTCTTGTGCTCGCAGGTCACTGGCACGAAGGCGTGCTGGGCATCGTCGCCGCCAAGATCATCGA
>DATLIP010000055.1:0-19350 GCA_035539375.1 Bdellovibrionota bacterium
ATTTAAAGGTGATGGATTCCACGGCGGTCAGCCTCTGCATGGACAACAAACTGCCGATGGTCGTCTACAACATGAATGACGCCGGAGCCCTGAAACGCATCGTTTCGGGCGAAAAGGTCGGCACGTCAATTCACAATTAACGTCCGTTCCCCCAGGAGGAAAATATGGATTTCTTCGCACTTACCCAAAGCAATATGGAAAAAGCCGTCGAGCACCTGAAGCACGAGCTCTCGCGCCTGCGCACGGGTCGCGCCACACCAGCTCTCGTTGAGAACATCAAGGTCGACTATTACGGCACCCCTACTCCGATCAAACAAGTCGGCCAGATTTCGATTCCCGATCCCAAGACGATCCAGATCGCCTCTTGGGACCAATCGGCCATTCCCCTCGTGGAAAAGGCCATCATCGCGGCCAACATCGGCCTCACGCCACAAGTGGACGGCAAGCTGATTCGCCTCAACGTGCCCGCTCTCACCGAAGATCGCCGCAAGGATCTGGTAAAACAGGTCAAGAAACTCGGCGAAGACGCCCGCGTCTCTGTACGCGGTGTGCGCCGCGAAGCCAACGAGGCCACCAAGTCTCGCGAAAAGGCCAAAGCCATTTCTGAAGACGACGCCAAAAAAGAAGCAGACAAGATCCAAAAGATCACCGACCAAGTGACGGCCGAAATCGACAAAATCGTCGACTCCAAGAGCAAGGACCTGATGACGGTATAGGCACGGATCCAGGCGCTTCAAAAGCGTCTAGATGCGAGGCCAGAGGAAGCGAGCGCAACCAAATGGAAGGTTCCGAGCGACCGATAACGAAGCAGATAGGCGCTTTTCAAGCGCCTGCGCACGTTGCCATTATCATGGATGGCAATGGGCGCTGGGCCAATTCCCGGGGCTGGAAACGCTCGGTAGGTCACTACCGCGGCTCCGCAAAGGTCAAAGAAGTCATTCGCGAAGCCGATCGCCTGGGCGTAAAAGTCCTGAGCCTCTACTGTTTCTCCACCGAAAACTGGCGCCGTCCGCTCGACGAAGTCGAGACTCTGATGGGCCTCTTAAAATCCTTTCTCGTCAAAGAGCGCGACGAACTGCATGCCAATGGCGTGCAAGTGCGCGTGCTCGGACAAATCGAAAAGATCCCCCCACACACACGCAAGATCGTCGAAGACACGATCGCGATGACTGCAGGCAACCGCGGTATGGTGCTGAACTTTTGCATCTCCTACGGCTCGCGCCTTGAGATCCTCGAGGGCGTCAAAGCCATCGCAGAGCACGTGGCGCGCGGCGAACTCGCGCCTGAAGAGATCACCGAAGAGATGATCTCGAGCCATCTCTACACGGCGGGTCTCCCGGACCCGGACCTCCTGATCCGCACGAGCGGTGAGTTCCGCATTTCGAATTTCTTTTTGTGGCAACTCGCCTATTCGGAAATCTTGATCTTAGATAAGTACTGGCCTGAATTCGGCGCTGAGGACTTGCGGGAAGCCTGTGCGAATTTTGCCAAAAGGGAACGTCGCTTCGGTGGCACTGTGGCCGTGGCCACGTCGTCGACCACCAGCGACACAAACGCATGAATTTTACATTTGAAACCAAACAACGCGTGCTCTGGGGCCTTGTCCTGGGCGTCGCCCTGATCATCATCATTCTCTATCTCGGGCCCACCGCCATCGCCGTCACCACCACCCTCGCCGCGGCTCTGGGCTGGCGCGAGTATTCGCGCATGCACGGAATCATGCGCTACCACTTTTTGCATTACCTAGGGTTTTCTCTCGTCATCGCGCTCATGGTCTCTAGCTTTGTCGACCAAGTGCCCAACGTGCTCGGCGCCTGCCTTGTGCCTCTGGCAAGCATTCTGTCGATCTTCCTTGAGGACATCTTCTCGCCTGGCGGCCGCTGCCGTTCCAAAACGCCCGAAGAGTCTCGCAAAGATTTTCAGGCTTTCATGCTCTTCAACTTCGGCATCTACTACATCGCCATGGTCTTTGGTTTTGTACCGCTGATTGCGATCAAATCCGACGGACATTTGATTCTTTTCTTTGCGCTGCTCGTAGTGACCTGCGTGGACACAGGCTCGTATATGGGCGGGCGCATGTTCGGCAAGCGCAAGCTCTGGCCCTCTATCTCGCCGGGCAAAACCATCGAAGGCTTCTTGGGCGGACTCATCGCAGCGATCGCTGCAGGCGTTCTCTTTCCGCTCATCGCAGCGAAATTTTTCTCCTCTCCCATCGAGATGGAGAAATTTTTGCTCGGAGCGATTGTCGCAACCCCGCTCGCGGTGGCAGGCGACAACATCGAGTCGCTTATCAAGCGCGGCGCGGGAGTCAAGGATTCGGGCGGCCTGATTCCGGGCCATGGGGGCATTCTGGACCGAGCTGATTCGCTTCTTTTTGTGATTCCCTTCTTTTATTACCTTTTTTAGATGTACTTTTTCCGCAACCTCGATGTCACTCGAATAAAGATGATTTAAGTTTCCACCCCAGCGGGCTGCGCCTAACTCGTAGCCACCTAAAGGAGAATCTTATGATCATCTCATCGTTCAAAACCCTTATGGCCGCCTCACTTATCATGTCGTCGGCGGCCTTCGCCGCGGGCACCTTCGATTGCAGCGGAAAGGGCGTGAAAGTGAAGGGCCAATACGGCTCCACTTTTAGCGCATCGCTCACATCGATTATCATTGAAGGCGTTGGCAAAGCCGAAGGCAAAGAAGAGCTCGGTGAGTCGGCCACCTATGTCACTCAAAAACAAATTCTCGCCCAGGCTTCGGTCGGCACCGAACAAGCTGTCGTGGTGACCTTAGAGACCGTTGGCGATTCTGAAACCAACGAAGGTGAGCCCTGGGTTTACGGCGGTATCGTGAAAACCTCCACGAGCCGCGTAGTCGACGAAAAAACCGTCACTGACACCAAAACCGTGCCCGTCACGTGTTCGGCCTCTTTCTAAAAAACCAAAAGGAGAATCCTAAAATGAACTCATTACGTTTTACCCTCGCCTCCCTCGGCCTTGTCGCTCTCAGCGCCTCGGCCACTAGTCCGATGCCCACCGCGGCCCAGCGCCTCGCCGGCACCTACACCCAGCACACGATCGTTGTCAGCCCCTCTGAAGATGGGATGAACTTCGCCGAAGACAAATCCACTCTCAAAATTACCACCCTCACACCGGGAAGCGCCAAGATCGAGCTCGAACAAGTCGAAGGCAATGGCTCGGGTTGCAGCATCGATGCCGTAGCCAAAACGGAAAAAGACGTGCTCACGATCGTCGACGAGTCCCTCAAGGATGATGTCGGTGTGTGCCGACTGCAAATCATCGAGAGCGACTCCAAACTCTCGTTCAGTGACGACGAAAAGGGCATTTGCAACAAACTTTACTGCGGACACCGCGCCGGATTGGGCGCCGAATTCGCCAAGAACTCACACGTCAACGTCGACGGAAAAGCTGTCACCACGCTCCTGCCGCTCGCCAAGGGCAAATCGCTTTGCTTCAACCGTAGCTACAGCACCAAACACATGAACGAAAAGAAAAAGCAGCTTCTCAGTGGCTTGACGGTGAAAATCACCACCGGCGATAACGACACCCAGTACGTGCGCGTAACGGCATCCGATCGCGACATCGACAGCGAAGACGCCAAATCCTACGCGGCCTTCGGCGCTTGCACCAAGCTCACCGCTGAAGAAGGCAGCTGCGGTATCGATGAAGATGGCGGCCAATTTGTTCTCAAGAACAAAAAAGACGGCAGCATCGAACTTGTCGTAAAAACGCACCTCGCCCTCACTCAAGTTGACGAGGAACAAAAAGCGCTCAAAGGGGGCAAGAATTTGAACCTCGACGGCGAAGACACCGAGAACAACGTCTACAAACTCTACGCAGGCGTTTGTTACAGCGAACCCTAGTCCGTTCTATTTTCGCCACGCACCCGGCCATCTCGGTTAGGTGCGTGGTTTTTTGTGCCTTTCACCTCGATTTGTCTCAAAAAAGGACCGCCAAAAAGGCGCAAAAAAGGGCAATTTCGTTTAAGCTGTGAAGCTATGGATTACTTCATTGGTTTTGTGCTGCTCCTCGGGATCCTTGTCTTTATCCACGAACTCGGTCACTTTCTGGCGGCCAAGTGGTGCAACATTCGCTGCGACACCTTTTCGATCGGCATGGGCCCCAAGCTCCTCAAATTCACCAAAGGTGAAACCGAATACGCGGTTTCGATCCTCCCTCTCGGCGGCTACGTCAAACTCTTTGGCCAAGATCCGCGCGAAGAAATTCCCGCTGGCCAAGAGCACCGCTCTTTCCGTCACAAATCTCTATGGCAACGCGCCTTCGTGGTGGTCGCCGGCCCTCTCGCCAACCTGCTGCTCGCCATGGTGGTCTTCGCCGCCCTGATGATGCACGGCTTTCCCTCGGAAGCACCGGCCTTTAACCGCGTCGTGCCCGGCTCGCCCGCTGAAACCGCTGGCTTTCGCAGCGGCGATCAGATCAAGTCCATCGCGTGGAACGACGCTGGCGTAGCGCATGAAGTGATTCCCGCCGACCTCGATCAGCTCAAAACCACTCTTGCCCAAAACGTCGGCAAAGACCTCAAATTCTCTGTTCAGCGCCGCGAGAACACCACGGCCGAAATTCTCTACGCGCCCGTGGTTATCGAACAGCGCGATCCCACCACCGGCTTGATTCAAAACATGGGCGGCATTCGCGGCGTCGAAGACCAAGCCCCCGCCCCCGTGCTGAGCACCATCGTGCCCGGCTCTTGGGCCGACACCCGCATGATCCCAACGCCCTTTCTCGTTTCGAGCGTCGGCGTCACCAAAGTGAACGGCCAAGTGCAGGAAATTCCCGTCACCACGGCCTTTGACCTCGAGCACGCCTGGGCCCAAGCGGTGACCCTCAGCCCGCGCGCCGGCTCGCAGATCATGCTCAAGGGCAAGTGGCTCATCGAAGACCAAGAACCCAAAGACGAAACCCTGAGCATGGCGTGGTCCAAAGCCGAAGACGCGCCCAAAGAGTCGCTTCTCGAGAGCGGCATCTACACTTACAATGCGCTGAGACTCGTAGAAGTGCTCTCCGCCTCGCCCGCCGAAGAGATCGGCCTCAAAAAGGGCGACGTGATCGTTTCGATCAACGGCGAAGCCATCCAAGGCTTCTACTCTTTCCGCGATCGCCTGCAGGAACTGGCCGCCGAAAAAACAACGCTCGAAGTGCAGTGGATTCGCGAGGGCGCTCTTATGAACAAGAGCTTCCGTCCGCGCCTACAGAATCACGAAGATCCTCTCACCGGTCAGTCTAAAGATCGCTTCCAGATCGGCGCCTCCTTCGTGCCTTTCGACGCGGCTCCTGCGATGACCACCGTGCAGTCGTCGTCGCTCTTCACGGCCGCCGCCTACGGCATCACCAAGTCGTTCAGCGTTTCGGGTGCGATGCTCAAATCCTTCTCGTATCTCATTCAGGGCAAGCTCTCACGCAAGGCGCTCTCGGGCCCCTTCATGATTGGCAAGATCGCCGGTGATTCCTTCAAAGCGGGATGGCTCCCCTTCCTGCGCATGATGGCCTTCATCTCTCTCAACTTGTTCCTCTTAAACCTCTTTCCGATTCCGGTACTCGACGGGGGCCACCTCGTGATGTTCGGCATCGAAGCGATTCGTCGCAAACCCCTCAGCATCAAATTCATCGAACGCTGGAGCATGGCGGGATTCATCTTCCTCTTGAGCCTCATGGCTTATGTGTCGGTGAACGATTTGAT
Source organism: Bdellovibrionota bacterium (assembly GCA_035539375.1). Taxonomy (GTDB): domain Bacteria; phylum Bdellovibrionota; class UBA2428; order UBA2428; family UBA2428; genus DATLIP01. The sequence continues at coordinate 5,710 of DATLIP010000055.1, forward strand.
CCGCATGTTCTTCTAAAGGTATGATTTTGAGAGGTCCCTACCTCGCCCTGGATTGGGGCAAAAAGAAAATCGGCTGGGCCACAGGCGACGAGATGCGCATCACCACCAGCGTGCACCCGGTGCACCTGCGCGCGGCGAAGTCGCCCAAGTGGCAACTCACAAACGCCGACAAAACGTGGCTCCGTCAAATTCTCGACGAATGGCAACCGCAAACGCTCGTGCTCGGAAATCCTCTGGGTTTGGGCGGCGTGGAGAACGAAGAATCGCTCGGCGCGCGCTCTCTCGCGCGTGAGATTGCCGAATTCTGTGGTCTGACGCCCGTACTTGTAAACGAAGCGTTAAGCACGTGGGAATCGCGCGGTAAAAAGGATGAAGATTCCGAGGCAGCCGCTATACTTTTAAAAGACCTCTGGGAAACGTATAGGAGAGAATCACGTTGAAATTTATCCGCAGCGCTTTACTTGTGGCCATCATCTTGGTCACCACCTTCGTCGCCTTCCAATACTGGACCTTCATTCGTCCGCATCCCGAACTCAACGGTACCGCAGTTCTCAACGTGTGGCCCGGCGCCCGCTCTGCGGACATCTACAAGCAACTGCGCGCCAAGAACGTCGACATCTCGGAGCTGAATTTTAAAATCTGGGCGCGCGCCTCGCGCGTGGGCTCGAAGCTGCGCAAGGGTGAATACGTCATCGACCTCAAATGGAGCCACTCCAAGATCCTTGGCCATGTGCTCTACGGCCTGCCGCTCCTACACTCCTTTACGGTCAAAGAAGGCCTGAACATCTACGACATCGAGAACATCTACCAAGGCGCATTTCCCAAACTCACGGACGCTCAGTTTCAAGCTCTCGCGCGCTCGCCCAAGCGCCTGGAAAAGATGGGCATCCCCGTCTCCAAACTCCCCTCCAAGGTGCGCTCGCTCGAAGGCTTTCTCTTTCCGGAGACCTACGCCTATCAAATTTACGATTCGGCCGAGATGCTGATCGAAGCCCAGCTCAACCAGTTCCAGCGTCGCGCGATGCCGATTCTGCAAGATCACCCCTGGGCCAAAGAGAGCGATGGCATTTTCCGCCTGGTGACGCTCGCTTCGATCGTAGAAAAAGAATCTGGAGACGTGGCTGAGCAGCCCATCGTGGCTTCGGTATTTTGGAACCGCATCAAAAAGAACATGCGTCTGGAATCGGATCCGACGATCATCTATCCGCTGCTGCCCCTCTTCGACGGCAACATTCGCAAGTCCGACATTCAAACAAAGAACGACTACAACACCTACCGCATGAAGGGCCTGCCGCGCGGACCCATTTCCAATCCCGGCGAGTCCGCCATTCGCGCCGTGGTGAACCCTGCGCAAACCGATTATCTTTTTTTCGTGGCCAAGGGCGACGGCACGCACGTCTTCTCCAAAGACTACGCCACCCACCACAAGTTCGTGCAACAATACATTCTCAAGAAAAAATAGAAAAAGAACCTAGTTCCTTAACCCGCTACTTTAACCTGGCACCTCCAGGTAGCGGGTTAAGGAACTAGGTTCTCTTCAAAGAGAAAAGCCCGGCACCTCCGCTAAGAGATGCCGGGCTTTGGGAATCTGTTAGGACTTAGAGCGAGGACAGAATCGCTGCAGCGACCACGAGCATCGCGAGGGCAACACCAAAGAGGCGAGCTTGTTGCAAATGCTTGGAGTGCCCAGTGGTGATCGCCGCCGTGAGGTGTTTCCAGCGTGGCAATGCGGGATCTTCTTTGTGGATCGTCACTTCGAGTTCCTTTTTAGCCTTGGAGAGGATCTGAGCGCGGGGAACCACGGTCGTCATCGACGCCCATTTTTCCACCATCTCGGGATTCGTCTCGTTCATCTCTTCAACCACGAAGATGGTCGAACCGATGCGGATGCGGTCACCTTCTTTGATGTAAATCGTTTTGGTGACGGCTTTGTTGTTCAAAAAGGTTCCGTTCGTCGAGCTCAGGTCGGTGAGCATGAAGTGACCCTTTTTGTACTCGATCGAAGCGTGGTCACGCGAGGCGCGTTCGTCTTGCACCGGGAAGGTGGCATCGACGCGACGACCAATCACGTTACGGCGCTTTTTGAGCGGGTATAGGGTGCCCATATTGAGTCCGGCCGAAACCTTGAGGCCCAGTTTGGGCACTTCGTCAGCAGCGGCACGGTGGGCCCGGGTGGCCTTTTCTTTGGGTTCCGCCTTGGGCTTCTTGGAAGCCTTGGAGGCGGATGCAGGCTTGCTCGTGTCCACATCGTCGACTTTCGTCACTTCGGCACCGAGGTCCCGCATTTCGGGGGCTGGTTTTTCAGCTTTCAACGCTTTCGCAGCTTGAGATCGCATATTCAGAGTCTCCTATTCAAAACCATGAGGCCTCAAAAGGCCTTATTTCCCGCTTCCCGTTGCAAGGGGCGGGCCAGCGAGGTGCGAAGGGCTAAATGATTGATCTTTTTGCCGGGGGGGCTGTCGATTTTTTAGACAGCTGCGAGCATAATAGGGCTTATGGGGATCTTTATGGGGAAAAACACGCTTTCAGCCCTTCTCGTTTCGGCATCGTTCACCGTAGCAGCGGCCTCCGCCAGCGCGCAGAACATCTCCCTACGCCCCAGCCTCGAAGAAGAGGTCATCGACACCAAAATCGGTGGTTCGGGCGTTTTCTCCATGGGCCTCTACGCCGACACCAACGTATTGCTGAACCGCCCCTTCAAAGCGGTGTCCAATCCGAATAACAAATTCTCCTACCACATCCCCATCGGCGTGGGCCTGGACTTCTCGCTGGGCCTCAGCCCGCGCTGGGAACTCGGCGCCTCGGTGGGTTACCAAAAATACGAAGGCCGCGAGCTCAACGGTGATCACACCAACTACGCCATCGCGGGTTACACCTCGGTACCTGTGAAACTTCTGATTCGTCGTCGCTGGCCCGAACAAGTGGTGGCCCCCGAACTTGAGATCGCCCTGGGCGCCGCGTTTCAGAAAACCAACTTCAACTCCACCTACGCCGACGAAACGCCGCTGCGCGAGTCGCGCGTGTCACCCTACGCTCACCTGGGCGGCGGCATCTCGTATGCCTGGGGTGAAGACCTGACGATTCACTTCAACGCAGGTTACGCCATGATGATGAACGGCACGGCTTCGTACACGGGCCGCAGCAATCAGCAGTTCCAAGCCAACAACCTGGTGCACGGAATCTTCACCAAGGGCATGGTTCGCGTACAGTTCTAAAAAGGCGCCAAGGCACTTTTTGCGGTACGCAAAAAGTGCCTTGGCGCCTTTTTTGGCGCCTTTTTTTAATCGCCCTTAGCGGTGGAATCGATGGTCGTCGACTTTGCGGCCACTTCGCGACCGTCTTCGAAGATCACCAGTTCAAAGGTGAGCGTGTCGGGTACGGTTTCAGGCGTGAGTGCCTCAAAGAAATCCAAGATGGCAATGTCGTCGACCGAGAACTTGCCCTGGTCGGGGAGGTTCTTGAGTTCTACGTTGCGAGTGACCCACGCTTTGGGAGCCTTCTTGGCGCCGTTGAGCGGAGCGGGTGTCATGGTCATGCGGGCCTTGAGCTGTTTCTTGCAGCCTTGCATGGCGTAAGCGGCGTCGAGACGCACGGTGACCGGAATCCCGTGCGAGAAGTCTTTGATCTCGGGCAGCGAGCCGGTGATCTTCTTCTTGGCTTCGTCGACAACTTCGCCCATGGGCGAACCCGAGAAGACGGTGAGCGCGTTGATATCGAATTTGCAGGCCGCCGAAGGTTGGCGGTTTTGGGCGGTGGCAACAGTCGCTACAAGTGACTGCGACAAGATCACGAGGCTGGTGAACCGGAAAAGCTTCGACATGCCCATAGTATATCGTCGCCCGCGCGATCCGCACAACCAAATAACTAGCCGCCCCATAAAGCTGAGGCGTCAAAAAACATGCGCCCCGGGCTCCCGGCAACTTGTCTAACATAGAAGAGAATGTCGGCTTTTCGGAAATCCCTCAGCCTCCTTATGACGAGCCTATTGGCCCTAGCCGCCCACGGCCAGTCCCGTCACCAACTGCTGGTTCACATGGCACAAGAAGCCGCGGAGGCAAAAAAACCCCGAGCCATCCTGATTGGAGACACCTACAACATCAACAAGGCCATTGAGGCGATTTTGCTGAACGACGGGAACGTCTTCAATCAAGGTAGCGGCGGTCTCAACAACGTCAGCGTACAAGTGATCGACAACGAGCGCGACGCCGCGCGAATGGAGTGCGCCCTGAACGCCAACGTTGCCCTGCGCGCCAAACCCTGCGCTTTCGGCAAGCTCGTCAAAGTCATCAATCATTTGGGCCCCAACCGCGCCCCCCGACTCGACACCTGCCTCTGCACCAGCGACAACAATCTGCGCATCCAGCCCATGCTCGTCAAACCCAAGCTCGCGCACGACGTAGTGGGGGATGATGAACCCGCCGTAGAAAGCGAAGAGATCGAACTCAATGAAATCGATAGGCCCGTGGCCCCCCTCATCAGCGGCGCCGACGTCAACCTCTATCGATCGAACGGCCGCCCCGCCAAAGATTACGCCAACCTTATGGTGGAGCTCATTCAGAGCCGCCCCGTACAGCGCGACGGCGACAACGGCGTCTATCGTGCGCGACTGTGGAAACTCTCCGAGGACGGCTCGAACTACGACGCCTACAACCACCGCGCAATTTACGGTGCGCAGCTCAGCGTCGCCAAGGCCCAGCGCCACTTTCCCGACGTGGACATCGACACCCGCGGCCACCCGCAGGTCTTTCGCGGCATCGCTCCCGAGACCACAGCCGGCACCATGCACATGGCCCCGAGCACTCCCCCGAGCGCTAGGCAGCGCAAGTTGATCGATTACCTTTTAGACAACGCGAAGGGCTTGTCGTCCAGCAACTGCGCCACCTTCGTCAAGAATGGCATCAAACACGCTTACGGCATTCCGTACACCATGTGCGACGCCTTCGAAGTGGACATCACCTACAACCTCGAAGAGCAGGGCTGGGTCAAACTCGACACCATCAATCCCGACGAATGCCCGATCGGCTGTCTCGTGATCTACGATTCCTTCGCCAAGCGTGGGTTTTACAAATCGCGGCCCCAGGGTCGCTCCCCCAGCGAAATGCGCAATGATTTTCCCGCCAAAGTGAACCGCTCGAACTACGTGCCCTATTACGGTCATATCGAGGTGCGCACGGATGATCCCGACTTCCCTTTCGTCAGCGATTTCAAACAAAAGTCGAGCATCATCGCGCACCCGACCCAGAAAAACATGAGTCAGGGATGGGGCTACAACCGCACCAAGTCTCGCGAGTACAAAGTTATTGGCATATACTGTAAGCGTTAACCGGAGGTTCCCGATGTCGATGAAAATTCTCACCCTCGCCTTGATGAGCGCCCCGCTCTTGGCCTTTGCGCAAAACGTCGCCAAAACCGCGCCGCGAGTACCCGCCGCCGCTCCCGCAGAAGGCCTTGGCAAGAACCTCGCCACGCTAAACGATTACCGCGTCGAGCTGCTCGCCCTCGACGTGCAAAAGCGCAACAAAACCGACGCCGCCTTTGTGCTCATCGGCGACATGAACAGCGCCAACCAACTGGAGCGCCTTAGCGATGCGCAGCTGCAGAGTTTCGTCACGGTGCTCGTGAAGCTCGCCGAAAACGACGTCGAAAACCAAGCCGGTCCCATCGGCGTTTTTCTCGTGAACACCTACCGTGAGAAGGCGGTCAAAATCATCGGTGAAAGCGATCGCAATCAGGCCCTACGTCGCGCGATGACGAGCGTGAGCGAAGGCAAACACTAAAGCCGCTCAAAAAAGCAGCGGCTTCGTGCCCCTAGTTAAAAAGCTCCAATGCGCTTCCATGAAATCCTCGAGCCGCACGCGGAAGCCCGTCTCGTGGTGAAAGTAGCCGTGCGAGATGTTCAAATCTCCCAGCACCTCACCAAATCCCTGATGCTCCGTGGGCACGATGCCGTCGTTCAGCGGGTCGAGGCCGCGCTGCGTACGGTCCTGCCAGATCAGCTGAAAGCCAATGAGCGCGAGGGGGTCGTCGGCATCTTCTTTGCGCGTGATGTAAGTACGATACGAATAGGTTGGCATGCCCTCGATGGCGGGCGAGTAATCGCGATGCGTGGGATCGTTGAAGTGCTGCACGATCTCTTCGCTGAGCTCTTCGACACCCGGAGCGGCCGAAGTCCAATAGCGGCGCAGGATGCGCGCCAGCGGCGTTCCAAAGTGCGGCGAAGCGGCCGTGCTGAGTGAGAGCACGCGATCGCGTAGGGCTTCGTTGCCACCGGGGGCCGCAACCACACCGTGACTCAGCGACCAACGGGCGACGAGACCGCCCATGGAATAACCAAAGAGATGACATTTGGCAGTGGGGTCGGTTTTTAAAATGGCGGCAAATTGGCGAAGGAATTTTTGCGAGCGCTGCTCCACAGTGCCCACTTCCCCCGGATCAAAAACCAGAAAGGGCACGCCGCGCGTGAGAAGGATTTTTGAAATCGGCCCCCGCATGTAGTCCGTAAGCCCATTGGCTCCTGGCAAATAGCAAAGGTATTCGGCGGCACTAGCCACCGGTGCGGCGAGCGCCGAGCTCGCAAGCCACAAACAGATCGTCGATAAACGTTTCCCCATAAGATCCCTCCGACACCTATTTGAGTGACGAAGCCAGATTCTGTCAAGGCGTAGCGCCTTAGATGACCTGTACGGGCGTCGTGAGCGGGGCGCGCTGGGACATGGAGAACACTTCATTAGACGACATGCGCCAAACTTCGTTACGCTGCGCCCACAAAGTATAGGAGGTTCTATGAAACGTTGGAAATGCTCTGCCCTGACTCTCACGCTCCTCGCCGCGGCGCTCACCTCTCCTCGCGCCGCAGCACAAGATGACACTGGCAATGTGCGCATCAACCCGGTCGGTTTTTTGATCGGCTTCCTCAACGCAGACTTGGACTTCAAATTGTCCGAAACCTTTACCCTTGGCCCAAGCCTGGGCCTCATCAACCTCTCGTCAGGCGACACCTCGCTCGACGCCTTTGCGTTTGGAGTGCGCGCCAACTTGTTTTTGAATGGCACGGCCTTCACGAACTCGTGGTACTTCGGTCCCTCCGTGACCTTCGGCTGGGCAAAACTGAAAACCAATAGCGACGAAGCTTCGACCTCGCTCACATCGATCAAAGCCATCTTCGGTTACCAATGGGTATGGCCGAGCGGCTTCAACCTCGCCGTGGCCGCGGGTCCGCAGTACCTCTTCTTGCCCAAGCAGGTCAAAAACGAAGCAGGTAACGAGATCGACACCAAAGTGGCGCGCGGTATCTTGCCCTCGGGCGAGTTCACCGTGGGCTTCGTGTTTTAGTTAATTTGTGACTTCAGTTTGGATCTCGAAATAGCGCAGCATCTGCTCGATGTGCGCAATCTTACCTGAATCGCGGGCGTGCTTGAGATATTCGCGCAGGTCTTCGGAGGCTTTGCCGAAACGACCGATGCGGGCAAACAAGAAACCGCGCTCGGAGTAGGCATCGTTGCGATCTTTTTCGCTGAGCCCGATGAGCGCCGAGAGGATCCAGTAGAGACGCGCCCAATCTTCTTTTTCGGCGACGATGGCTTTGAGGTTGCGCAAGACGCGCGAGATGATGTCGCGCGGATGAGCGACGTCGAGCGCTTCGGGACCAAAAGGCACCACGCCGCGAGTCCATTCGTAGAGGCGACGCTCACAATCCTCGGTGGAGAGAATCTTTCCGCCATCGAAGCAGTCGATGTACCACTGCGAGCGCCAGTCCTCGGCAGTCTCATTGGAGTCGCGAATCTCGAGGTAGCCCGGAGCAGGCACCATCTTCACCAGGAAGTGTCCGGGAAAGGAAATCCCCACGGCCTTAAGCCCCACCCGACGGGCCAGCCCCATGAAGGCGAGCGAGAGCGTGATGGGAATGCCTTTGCGGCGAAGAAGCACGTCATAGAGAAATGAGTTCTTGAGGTTGTAGTAATTTGAGCGGTCGCCGGCGAAGCCCAGATCGCCCGAGAAGATGCGAATCAGCGTTTCGGTTTTGGTGCGCAGAGTGCTTTGCGGTGAGAACTCGCGACAGTACTCTTTGGCGAGGGCGTCGAAGAGAGCGACTTCTTTTTCGACGTCGATGTTTTCGTATTCGAATTTAGAAATCAGGAGTCCGAGGCGAATCGGATCCCAGTCGTCAACGTTCGGGTTCTTTACCGAATCCAGTAGAGCTTCGATTTGCTCGATGATCTTTGGCACTTGGTCTTCGGAAAGCATATAGGGCTGGGAGTTTACGGACTTCGCCGCCGCTTGTCCAGTCTTCTTAACTTGATACTGGGCCAGCGTCGAACTAAGTTAAGTCCATGAAGATCCAGAACTTTGTGAACGGCAAATGGGTCGCCTCATCGCGTTCCCGCCCGCTCACAATGGCCGCCACTCCACTCACCTCGAACGCTACCGATGAGCTCTGCCTCTTGCACCACGATCACGCCGACGACCGCGGCATCGTGGAGGTCGCCCTCGAAGGCGCCCGACTCAGCCATCAACAAGCGCTCGCCGGCGAGGTCTTTGCCCTGCCCGAACGCCTGGCATTGCTGCAGGCCGTGCAAAAAGCCCTCGCGCATCAGCGCAGCGAAATGGCAACACTCATCGCCGACGAGGTGGCCAAACCCCTCGCCCTCGCCCATGGTGAGGTGGATCGCGCCCTGCTCACGCTAGAGGCCACCCTGCAGGCCGCCGAAAACCTGCTCGGCCTGCAACCTCGTACCCAGTCGCTGCGCTTTGCTGCCGAGCCACACGGCACGGTAAACGAGCTGCGCAAAAGTCGCGGTCCGGTCTTCTGCATCACACCCTTTAACTTTCCGCTAAACCTGGTGATGCACAAAGTGGCCCCGGCTCTCGCAAGCGCTTCGCCTGTGCTGCTCAAAGTTTCCACCAAGGCGGCTCGCGTGGGCACCCGACTCGTGAAGATCTTCGAAGAGGCTGGCGTGCCCGCCGGCTTTTTGAACCTCATCCATTGCGACAATGAGCTGGCCACTGAAGTCTCGCGCGACGCCCGTCTCGCGCACGTCACCTTTACAGGCTCAGATAGCGTCGGCTGGAAACTCAAAGAAACGGTACACGCCTCATGCACTCTTGAGCTCGGCGGCAACGCCGCAGTTTACATACACAAAGACGCTGCCCTTAAGAAGGCCGCCAAGAAGCTCGCCGAATCCGCATTTGGCTATGCCGGACAGTCTTGCATTTCGCTGCAGAACCTTTTCGTGCACCAAGACGTCTACGACAACTTTCGCGCGCTCATGATTCAAAACTTGCATCAACTGCGCTGGGGTGAGCCCCAAAACCTCGACACGCGCTGCTCGTGGGTCATCGATGAGAGCGCCGCCAAAAAAATCCGCGAGCGCCTGGATCGCGCCACCCGCGCCGGAGCCACCGTGGCCGCACGCGCCGAACCTCCGAGCGGCTGGACCTGGGATCAACTTGCGGCCCATCCCACGGCCGTGCCGCCCACTCTGCTTGAGAACGTGAACCTGCAAGACGAGATCGTCACGCAGGAGCTCTTCGCTCCCGTGGTCAACTTGCATCGCGTGGAATCGGAATTTGATTATTACGACTGGATTGCTTCAGCGGAATTTCGCCTGCAAACGGCGGTATGGACCGCAGACGTGCAAACGCACCTTGCCAAGCTCACGGCGCTCGATTTCGGCGGCGTGCTGATCAACGAATCTCCCTCGTTTCGCTTTGATCCCGTAGCCTACGGCGGCCGCGGCCGATCGGGCTTGGGCGTCGAAGGGCCCGAACACGTGATTCGCGAACTCACCCACCCCACGGTGGTCGTGATTGGCTACTGAAGCGACACCGGAACGTAGATCTCGGTGAGCAGGTCTTTTTCGGCCGTTTTGTCGGGCGTGTTCAAATAAATTTCAATAAAAAATCCCGGCCGCATTTTGTGCCCGGCAGCCTCGGTGCGCTCAATGGCCTGCGGATAGGCGTGCGCTAGCTGCGCATAAGAACCGGTGAGCAGAAACTTGGCAAAGGTGGCGCTGATAAAATTGCGGCTGATCAGGGGCTTGGGCAGTGACTTGGGCACTTGGTCCACACTCACAGCCGCTTGATAGGTCATCGCCTCGTCACCCTCTTTGCTCGGGTCAATACGGCTCAGTCCCATCATCTGCTTGGGGCGAATCTCAGCCGTGCCTGGGCCGATCACTTTCCACAGCTCTTGCCACGCCTGCGGCGCGGTTTGCATGAAGGGGCCGATCTTCTCGACATAGACAAGGATCGTGCTCGGCAGGGTGAGGATTTCGGGTTTGGTGCTGAGGTTGATTTTCATAATATTATCCACTGGCCTCCAGTCCGCATCAGCGGACTTTCATGGACACCATCTTGGCACGCTTCACCACGATCGTTAAGCGAGGATATTATTTTTTCTTAGACGGGGGGGCTTCTTGGATCTCTTGGCCTTCGCCCGCGGAAATCGCCTGACGTAGCATAAAACGCACAATCTTGGAGCGCTGAGCGCCGCCCAAAAGGATGCGCATGTCTTCATGTAGCGACGAGTCGTTCACGAGCGCGCCAAGCGTGCCCTTGCCTTCGTCCACTTTGGTGAGCACGCTGCGCAGGCTCTTCATAGCCACGCGTAGATCGTCGTTGTCTTTGCCGAAGTTCTTGTTGAGCCCAGCGGTGAGTTCGTCGATATTTTTGAGAATGCTCGGCAGGCGGCCCGAACGATGCAGATCGGTCACCAGGGCATTGAGACTCGTGGTGAGCTGGTTGACGGATTCCACGATGTTCTCACCCTTGGCGAGGTATTCGGTAAGGGCTTTGGCTTCTTTGGCCTCGAGGCGCTGCCCCGCGGTGATGGCTTCGTTGCTCGTGCCGTTTGCGGAGATCATGATGGCTTTGTCGCCGAGCATGCCCTGGGTGGCGATTTCAACGCTGGAATCTTTGGCGATGCGGGGCACGTCTTTGTCATAGAGAGAGAGCTCCACGATCACGCCCTTGTTGCCGAGTTCCGGAAAAGCCTTAGCCGACACGCGACCCACCTGCAGACCGCTGTAGAAAACCGGCGCGCCCACATTGAGGCCCGAAACGTCTTCGAAGATTGCCGTCACTTTGGTTTCACCACCAAAGAGCGAGGTGCCACCCATGAAGACCACGAATACCGATGAAACTAAAAATCCAAGCGTGACAAAGAGTCCGACGATAAAGGTGTTTGATCCACTGGTGTTAGGCTTTTCCATGCATTTCTTCTCCCGTAACGAAGGCTTTCACAAGGGGGTTGTTGTCGAGATCTGCCACCGGACCACTCACGGCGATGCGACCATCCAGAAGCAGCGAGATGCGCTCCGAGGTGGCCATGGCCGTGGGCATGTCGTGGGTGACAAGGATTCCGCCCTGCCCCTTGTGTTTGAGTTCGTTGATGATGTCCTGAATGTTTTTTGTATTGAACGGATCGAGACCCGCCGTAGGTTCGTCGTAGAGGATCACTTCGGGTTCCAAAATGATCGCGCGCGCCAAGCCCGCCCGCTTTTGCATGCCGCCCGAAAGGTCCGAGGGCAAGAGGTGCTGCGTGCCGCTCATGCCGAGCACGTCGAGAATGGCGTCGATCTTTTTTTGTTTTTCGCTCGAAGAAAACTGCGTGTGCGCATCGAGCGGGTAGCGCAGGTTTTCTTCGACGGTGAGAGAGTCAAAGAGCGCGCCGCCCTGAAAGGCGTAGGCGATGCTCTTGCGCACTTCGCACCACTCGCTTTCGCTAAGGTTCGTCACGTCGCGGCCCTTAAAAAAGATCCGGCCGCTGTCGGGATGATTGAGTCCGATGAGCGAGCGCAAAAAAACGCTCTTGCCCGTGCCCGAGCCCCCGATGAGCGAGACCACTTCGCGCGAGTAAAGCACGAAGTCGAGATCCTGGTGCACACGTTTGGAGCCAAAAGACTTAGAAAAGCCCTGCACCTCGATGATGGGAGTTTTCTTAGCGCTCATTTCGTGACTCCAGATGCGAGGCGTCGAGCGACGACGTGTTCATAGAGTACTCTAGGAGCGAGCAACGACGCAGGTGGGGTTACGAAATGAGCGCTGCTCACACGACCCCCGAAGTGAAGGCATGCTCGAAGATCCAAATGACCTGGGTCACGAGAAAGTCGAACACGAGCACCAAAATCGAAGCCATCACCACGGCCTGGGTGGTAGAGTTGCCCACACCCTGCGTGCCACCGCGAGTGCGCATGCCCACGCAGCAACCGACGAGGCCAATGAGGAAACCGAAAACGGTGGACTTGATCACGCCGCCCATAACGTCGCGGGCGGTGATGATTTCAAAAGCCTTAAAGAAATAATCGTAAGCCGAAAGCCCCAGTGCCGCCGAGGCGATGAGCATGCCGCCCACGATGCCAAGAAAGTTGGCGAGCATGGTAAGGATCGGCGCCGAAATCGTGGTGGCGATGATCTTGGGGAGAATGAGTTTTTTCATAGGGCTCGTGCCTAGGGCGCGAATGGCATCGACCTGCTGGGTGACGGTCATCGAGCCGATTTCGGCCGCGATGCCGGCGCCCACTCGACCTGCAAGCATGAGAGCGGTGAAGATGGGACCGAGTTCGCGAACGATCGAGATCGTCACAACTTTGGGCACGTAGAGTTTGGCGCCGAAACGCGCAAATCCATAGCCAAATTGCAGCGCCATCACGAGTCCCGTAGCGAGCGCGGCCACGATGACAATCACCATGGACTTCACGCCGAGTGCTTTGACCTCTTGCATGACGGAGTTGCCGGTGGGAGGCGTGCGGAAGAGCGTCTTTGCGGCGTCGACGGCCATGTTAAAAAGCGCGCCTATGAATTCTAAAAAGCGCCCGAGATCCGTGTCTCGCAGGGCGATGGCGAGTTTTTCCATCACCGCGAGGCCTCCTGATAGCGAAAGCCCTGAACAAAGCTCATAAACTCACGGCGCTCAGCGTCGGTGATTCCAGTGCCGAAGAGTGAAAAGTCAAAGAGGCAGCGGTTCTTGCGCAGCACGATGACGCTCATTTGCACGGACACCCCGTCGATCTGGCCTTCGGCCCGGGTGAAGAGGGCGCGGCGGTCGGAGATCTTGAGATCTTCTTGGTGCACCACTTTGACGGCCTTCATGGGCGAGAGCAGGTCCTGGGTGAGGGTCTCGAGGCGCGAATCCGTGTAGCGGTCGCAAACCGAGTTCACCGAAATGAGAGATTTGGTGGTGGCCGAGTAGAAAACGGCGTCAGCTTCGGCCCCGAGTTCTTCTTTTTTCCAGTGTGAGGGGAGCTTCGCGAGCGTGTAACCTTCGGCCTTGGCGTCTTCACGCAGCGGACCGGTCACAGAACAGGCCAGCGGCCCGAAGCCGGAAACCATGGATATCACAAGTAAAAGCGTTCCAGAGCGCGAGCCAAATGTAGTGCGAGGCTTAAGTGTTTTCATGGATGTCGTACAATTCGGTAGAATTAGCCGTTTTTTACAGGGGATTCGCCGCCTTTTTGGACTTTCTATGGCGCGGCGCTCCTCACGAAAGCCTCGCAGAGCCAAAAATGACGCCCCAGATAATGCCCCTGAATTTAGTAGTTTTTTTAAATGCATAAGTTTTTCTTATAGTACTTTTAAGTTTGACTTAATCTTGGGACTTAATTACCTTGCGCGCTATCAAATCAATGGGGATTTGGTAAACGG
>DATLIP010000056.1:0-2796 GCA_035539375.1 Bdellovibrionota bacterium
GGTTACTCCTGGTACGACATGGCACCCAATCAGGGGCCGGGCATCATCCGCAGCCGTGTCTTCCTTATGCAGCTGCTCGACGATTTGCAGCGTGTGCTCGGGCTCGCTCCGGGCGAGATTTTTCTTCTCGGCTTTTCGCAGGGTTCGCTCATGAGCATCGATGTGGGTTTGCGCTACCCCAAACTCTTGGGCGGCATTGTCGGCATCAGTGGCTACGTCTACTTCGAAGAGGAGTATCCGCAGTCGTTCTCGGCCGTGGCCAAACACCAGCGTATCTGGATTTCGCACGGCTACCGCGATTCGGTACTGCCCATCGTGCGCAGCGAGGCCTCGGTAATGCGCCTGCGTGAACTCGGACTCACGATCGACTGGAACCCGCTAGATAAAGAACATACGGTGGACGAGTACGAAGAGATCCCGCTCATTCGGGAATTCATCCTCACCCACTTCGAGGCGAACTGATATGGAAATCACCCTGAACCGCATTGTCATTTACGCGAGGAATGTGGAACGGATGACGAAGTTCTACGAAACCCATTTTGATTTCGAACGCTGCTCCGGAGAGGCCGGCGAAGCGGTGGAGCTTCGGCAAAGAAAAGGCGGTTTTTCGCTGCTGATCCACCCCGCCGGCAAAGGCATCAAAATAGGCCAGGCCAGCGTCAAGCTGGTTTTCGGCGTGCCGGACGTCGAAAAATTTTGCGCGCAGGCCCTCGAGTCGGGACTTCGCTTCGGCACTACCCATAAGGCCGATGGCTACGTCTTTGCGAACGCCAAGGATCCCGAAAAGAATTCGGTCCAGGTGTCTAGCCGCGCTTTTTCGGGGCGATGAGAGTAGAGCACTTGACGTTGATAGTTTGAGTTTAGGGTTTAAAGTTTAGAGTACAGTTTGAAGTTTGGTTGTCTAAAACCAAACTCGAAACTGTACTTTAAACGGTAACTTTAAACTCAAACTCTCAACTTAATGCCGCTTTAATGATCTTTTGAATCAGTTCCGGATACTCAATCTCGGCCTTGGCCGCGCTCATCGCCAGCTCGTCGTCGGCGTACAAACAAGGATTGGGATTGGCTTCGATAAAGTACAAGCTCCCGTCGGCCTTCATGCGAAAATCGATACGGGCGAAGGTGTGGATGCCGAGCAGGCGTGCGATGCGCTTGGCCGTGCTTTGGATCTTGGTCTCCAGCGCGGGGCTGAGGTTTCTCGCGAAGGCGTTTTTGATGCCCCACTTTTTGCGGTACTCGTCGTTCCACTTGGCGTTGTAGGTGGCGATCTTGGGGTCGGCCGCGTCGACGTCGCCAAAGAGGTGTTCGCGAATGGGGAGCGATGCGGGGCGCTTGCCGCCCAGGAGCGAGACGTAGAGCTCGCGTCCGTCGATGTACTCTTCAAAGATGGCGTCCACTCCGAACTTCTCGCGGATCCATTCGGCGCGCGCGATGGCCTCTTTGGGGGTGGCCACGAAGCTCGACTGCGAAATGCCCTCGGAGCCTTCGAGGTTCAGGGGCTTGACGATGCCCGGAAAGGGAAAGAGGCTCACGCGCTCGAGCGAATAGTCCCCGCCGAAGGTTTCAAAGAACGGCGTGCGGATGCGGTGGTGGTGCAGAATTTTCTTCGCGAGCGATTTGTCGGCGCAAAGCGTGAGCACTTCGCTCGAGGCCCCGGTGTGCGGCACGCCGACGAGTTGGTAGAAGGCCGCCAGGTGCGCTTCGTGCGAACGGTCGCCGCGGAAGGACTCCGCCTGGTGAAACACGAGGTCGTAGTGACCTTCACGGATTTCGTTAAAGAGTTCCCCTAAGTTGTCGTAAATGGCGAAGGGGGTGACCCCGTGCCCGAGTTTTTGGATGACTTTAAAAACTTTGAGATCCTCGGCGAACGCTTCGGTTTTGAGCAGCTCGGTGGCCGCGCCACTGGCGGTAGCGGTGGGGGCGTCGAAGACGAAGAGGACTTTGGAGCTCACTTATTCATGGTAACATGGGCGCGAATTTTGGCCAGCAGGCGCAATTGCCTTTTGTAGTGCTCACCGAGGGTGGTGTGGGAGCGCTGCGCCTCGCCCAGGAGGGCGGCGCCCGCGGCGTGGGTGAGTCCCGCGTGCTCGTGCACCACGCGCTCCATGTAATTCAGTTTGCGCAGCACCGTGGGCCGGCGGCGGTAGCGCGTGCGCCACTGCGACTTGGGGTCGAGCCACACGGCAAAGGTTTCGGCGAAGTCCTCCAGCGGATGGGCCTGAGCGTAGTGGCCGGGCAGGTGGTCCACAAAATCTCGGGAACCGTAATCGGGTCGGTAGAAATCCGGGTCGTAGTGACGCAGGGGGGAGCCAAAGAGCGCGCGAAAATCGCGGCGCCGGGAGATGCCGTAGGCGTGGTCAAGGCAGTGGCCGATTTCGTGGCGCAAGAGGCGTAAAAAGCTTTCGGGGCTTGCGCCTTCGGCCTCGCTCTTGAACTCGTGCTCGATCACCGTGAGTTTGGGGTGCATCAAATAAAAAGGCAATCCCACGGCGGTCGTCGCTTCGGGGCTGAGCCACTCTTTGGCGATGAAGAATTTCAAATCAAGGCCCACGCTGCGCGTCGCGCATTCGATGACCACCTGGTCGATGAGGTTCTCGTAGAGCTCGGGAAGGGGCACGCGCCACTCGAGGTCGGCAAAGCGCAGGGCGAGGATCTCGTTAAAATCCATGGCGTCTAGAGCCTGGAGGGGGATCTTCGTTTGGGCCGCCATGTCAAATTTGCATCTGAGCAGAAGTGACCCTAGGATTCAAGCAACATGATGAATCGCAAAAACCGCGGGGGGCGGGATTTGCATCC
>DATLIP010000057.1:0-3395 GCA_035539375.1 Bdellovibrionota bacterium
GTCATATTCTTCGTTCAAATTCCACTGAAGCGCTTGGTGGTGACCGAAACGCGCGGCGAGTTCGCGGTAATAAAGTTTGCGTTCGACGCCGAGGGTGGCGTTGTCGAGTTCTTTTTTGTTTTTCTCCTCGGCTTCCCCGAGCACGAGGTGGAGGTTGAGGCCGCGGCGCTGCGCGTGGGCCATGGCGATTTCCCACTGGGCGAGACGGCTGATGTCGAAATGCAGGTTGTCATTGGTGGTCGAACCGGAGAGGCTCACGGTTTTTAGGTAGGGGTGCGTGTTCTGTCCGTCGCCGCCGATGTTCATCAGGATGATGTAGACCGAGTTGATGCCCTGGTCGGCGAGGTAGTTGAGCGCGCCGATGAGGTTTTTGCCCTTGCCGCCGTTCCAGTCGGGGTCGCCGCTGCGCCAATCGCCGTCGTGCGCCGCGAAGGTGTGGTGTTTGCCCGTGGTGGTGACGTCGTCGAAGCCTGTGTAACCGAAGAAATCTTCGGGGTCGTCGGCGCCGACTTTCACGAAGTAGGGTCCGTTTTGAAATTTCAGATAATGTTCACCCACGTAGTCGAGGCGTCCCCACTTGAGGAAACCCGGTGCATCGGGATCGAAGGTGGCCACGTCGAGTTCTCCGCTGGCTTCGGGCAGGTTCTGCGCCGCGCCCGCCACGGGGTCGAGACTCACGGCCACTTGCGTGCCGTATCGAAGCTCGGCCGCATAGCTCCAGGTTCCGGCGAGGTCGGGCGTGAAGCGCACGCGCCACACGTTGCCGCTGCCGCCGCCGTTGCCATCGCCGTCGAAGAAGCCCGGCACAAGATAAGTCTTGCCCGAAGGGCCGTGCGTGAAGCGCACGTTCAATCGGTAATCGAGAAAGGGGTTTTGCGGACTCGCGGCGCTTTCGCTGGACGTGGGACCCGCGAAATCGATCGTGACGCTTTGGTGCTGCACCGCGGGGATGCCGGCGAGCGCGGTGAGGGAAAGCGTAGTGAAAAGGGTGATGGCGACCTGGCTGAGCTTAAGCATGGACTATTGTCGGATTTTCGATGGCGATCCTCTAATGAGGTTTTGGAGAATCGGGCGTTAAGATTTGGTGAGTATGGGCGCACTTGCACCGCGTCACTGACACTTAATAAAACTTTCCGTCGGCAACTTCATTGGACCGAGTAGGTTCCCCTATCTAAATCATCGACAGGTTCGCGGGGGCGGATGTCACTTGCGACGGCAAATACCGGACACTCTATGGAGGAGAAACCAACATGAAAACCTGGATTATGGGCGCAGCCCTCGTCACTTCGCAAATCTTTGGCGGCGTGCTTCAAGCTCAAGAACAAACCATCGACATCAACAAAGTGAATGAGGTGCTGAGTGCCGCTACGGAGAAAGCCCTCACGGAATACGCGGAAGTGATCGATTCCGCGAGCTTTCGCTTCGATCCGCTCACGTTTGATCTCGATCGGCTCGTGGCCGACGTCACCGCGAAAGCGAGTTTCAAGAAAACCGCTTGGCAGAATGTGCCGGCAAGACTTTGGATAAACGTTGGCACTTCGATCGCCGTGCGTGAAGACACTGAAAAACTTGCCGCCAAGCTCAACGGCACCTTCAACACTTCGGTCTTGACCCTCGCCCAATACCTCGCCGCCAAGGGCATCGACAAGATTGGTGATTCGCGCGAAGAGATTGATGTCATTCTGCTCGACTATTTCAATGACGTCATGACGGCCCGGGAGGTTGCCCAAGTGTGGACTCGCACCCTCGCGCTCGCCGAACGCTCGAAGGAGATCGAGGGCGGACTCCACGATTTCTTCAACCAAGTGAAGGTCGCCGCGGTAGGCGACAAGCTTAGCTTAACCGTACCCACCTACAAGGAAGAGTTTTTCGGTATCGAAATCGGTGGCGGCTTGGCGGCCGATGCCAACTCAATCTCGCTCAAACTCGACATGGTGGACATCGATCACTCCTTTAAAGAGCAAATCGACGAGCGTAAAGAAGAGCTCCGTACGTTCTTGGTCGAGCTGCAAAACGCCGCGGGCACCAAGTTTGACGATGTGGTGAATGAACTGAACACCTACCTGGGGCTCTTTGTGCAGATCATCGCCGGCGAAGCCTGATCTCAACAAAACTCATGGGGAATAGGAGCCAGGGGACCCGCGGGTCCCCTGGCTCTTTTGTTTGGTGGATGACGCAGTGTTCGCCCGTCCCGCGTAAGGATAGAGTGAGCGGTAGAATTTTGAGCCTCGCGGGCTATCATAATACGTCATGGACACCATTGAGCTCTCGAGCGTCGTCAAGGAATACCAACTCGGCAAGGTCACCGTGCCCGCCCTCAAGGGGGTCTCGCTCAAGATCGATCGCGGGGAGTTCACGGTCATCGCCGGCCCTTCGGGCAGCGGCAAAACCACGCTCCTCAATCTCATCGGCTGCGTGGACGTCGCGAGCCGCGGCTCGGTGCTCGTAGCGGGGCAGGATACCGCAAAACTCAAGGAGCGTGAGCTCACCGACCTGCGTCTGCACAAGATCGGCTTCATCTTTCAGTCCTTCAACCTGATTCCCGTGCTCAACGTTTACGACAACGTGGAGTTTCCCCTGCTCCTGATCAAAAACCTCAGCAAAAAAGAACGCCACGAACGCGTCATGCACTTCGTGGAAAAGGTGGGACTGCAGGAACACCTCAAACACCGGCCCAACGAACTCTCGGGCGGCCAACGCCAGCGCGTCGCCATCGCCCGCGCGCTCGTCACCAAGCCCCGCATCGTGCTCGCCGACGAGCCCACCGCGAATCTCGACTCCAAAACCGGTCAGAGCATCATCGACCTGATGAAGGACATCAACAAAACCGAACAGACGACGTTCTTGTTTTCGACCCACGACGACAACGTGATCCGTCAGGCCAACCGCATCATCAAGCTGCGCGACGGCGTGATCGTGACGGAATAGGGGAACGCGGATGCTCCTCTGGAAACTCGCCTTTAAAAACCTCTTCGTGCACCGGCTCAAGACGCTGGTGACGGGTTTGATCATTGTGATCGGCACCACGCTCGCCATCGTGGGCAACTCGGTGGTGGATGCCGTTTCGGGGGGCATGCAGAACAGCCTTACGAACAGCATCACGGGCGACATCCAAATTTACGCCGCCGACGCCAAGGAGCCCATCGCGATTCTCGGGAGCACCGACGGCAACTTGCCGGACATCGGTCACCTGGCGAGCTTTAAGGCCGTTAAAGAAAAGATCGCGCCCCTGCCGAACGTCAAGGCCGTGATCCCCATGGGCGTGAGCTTTGCGATGCAGAGCCCGGGCAACCTGCTCGATATCAAACTTACCGAGATGCGTGCCGCCTACGCGGCCACCCCCCGTGACCTCGCGCGTATCACTGCGCTCAAGTCGCACGTGCGCGCCATCATCG
>DATLIP010000058.1:0-10508 GCA_035539375.1 Bdellovibrionota bacterium
TTTTAACGTCATCAAAAAATTGGTTAGCGCGATCGAGAATCGCCGGAAAATCGTCTGTCGTGAAAATGAATTTGCGGAAGGCCGACGAACCGGGATATCCCGCCGAGTACCAGGCAAGAAATTTGCGAAAAGCCAGATTGGCGCGTTCGTCAGGATAAGCTTCGCGCAAGAGCCCCAAATGCAAGTTCACCAGCGCTTCAGCGTCGCGATCGGCTCGAATGCGCATCCATTTCTCCAGGCCCTCGATGGGCTGCGGCTGGTAGCGCTTGCCGCGACGAGCCTCGGGCAGCTGGTGCGCATCTATGACTTCGCGGATATAAGCTTCGCGCTGAGCTTCGGGCATCGCGCGCAGAGTTTCGAGGGCTTCGGAGGCTTCTTGAAAGATCCACGGATTTTTGAGGGCCGCGCGACCGATCATCACGCCCGCCACGCCCGAATCAAGAAGTCGGGCGGCTGCGAGCGGGCCCGACACCACGTCGCCGTTGCCGATGACGGGAATCTTCACGCTGCGGGCGATGTTCTCGATGATCTCCCAATCGGCGTGACCCGCATAACCTTGCACGCGAGTGCGGCCGTGGATCGCCACCCATGCCACGCCCTCTTCTTGGGCGATACGAACGATTTCGGCGCAGTTGATGGAGGTGGAGTCCCAACCTATGCGAATTTTGATGGTGAGAGGGATCTTGATTGCCGAGCGCACTTTGGCAAGCATCTGGGCCAGATCCACGGGATGGCAGAGCCACGCAGAACCGCCGCCCTTGCGGGTGACTTTGGGCACGGGGCAACCGAGGTTCAAGTCGACAAATTCCACGCCTTCGCCCTCGACGACTTTGGCGGCTTCGCTGAGGATGTCTTCGTCACCCCCGAAGAGCTGGATACCCAGCGGGCGCTCTTCTTCGTGAAACGCGAGGTAACGGCGTTTGCGGGGATTGTCTTTTTGGGTCACGAGGTGAGCCGAAATGAATTCGGACACCAAACCGCCTGCCCCCAAACGGCGCATGAGGCGGCGAAATGGCATGTCGGTGATGCCGGCCATCGGCGCAACGATGAAGGGGTTCGTGACGAGCTTTTCCACGGACCACGTAGATAGGGGTTTTGGCTAGGCTTTACAAGCTTGTTCTGAGGCTGATGAGCGCCGAAAACGAGCGGAAGGGATGATAGGCAAGCTCGGCGCCCAAATCCGTGTATTTGACGAGCGGATAATCCCAGCCGAGCGCCACTTGGTAGCCGAGCCCCATGGTGTTGCGCAGCTTCGAGAGCGGCGCACGATCGGGATCCTTGGGCTCCGTGCTCATCACATAAGCGCCCGAGATGCCGGCGCCGAGCCAAACAACGCCATTCTCGGGGTAGTACTTCATGATCCAGCGGTACATCACACCGAGGCTGAGCATTTTGGCGCGGCCCTCGAGGTCGCGATAGTCGTGACGATCGAGCGTGCGGGCGTCGGGATTGAGGCCAAGCGAAAGATAACCCACACGAAACCGTAGCGCCTGCGACTCCGAATGCTTCACTCCCATGTCGACTTGCACGCCAAATCCGATGCCGCGCTCACCCGCATCCTTAAAGGCCTCGTCGGAAGAACGGCGAGGCCAGGTGCCAAAAACCCCCTGACCAAAAGTTCCCAGCCACACGCCACCGGCAAAGCGCGCCCACTCGGTGGGCAAATCGACGATGTTCTCGCGAGGGTTGATGGGTTCGATGCCCATGTCCACGTCAACCGCGGGTCCGGGATCGTTTTTGGGTTGCACCACAATGCCCGAGAAATCCTCTGGGCTCTGAGCATGCGCTAACGTGAAGGCGAAAGGCATCGCCGCAAGAAAAAAACCACGCATCGAAAAGGTCATGAACCGAGGTTATCTAAGAATGGAGCTTAATACAAATACGGCTCTCCGCGCAGCACAGGCGAAACCGCAGGCGCGGTGGGCGAAGGCACGAGGGCCGTGGTCTGCACCGGGCGACGATAAACCGGATCGAGCTCATGCGCGGCGGGATTCCAGAAATGCGCGGCATAAGTGCCGTCGAGTTTCCAGGTGCCATTGCCGAGATCGTTGCCCGACTTATAGGCGACAAAGGACATGGTCGGACGGTGCAGAGTTCCCTGCTGAGCGCCGAAGACATAGTAATCGGCGTTGCCAAGCGAAGGGGCGCTGAGCAATGGAAGCGCAGCGTATTCAGACAGCACGAAGGCGTCTTCGCTCACCGTGCCGAGACGCTGAAAGCGACCCGCAACGTAGCGTTGCTGACGAAGTTGTTCCATACGTGTAACGACAGCGTCGAGCGTGAGTTTGGAACCCACGTAGGTGCAAACCATGGCGAAGATCATCGCGAAGGCCCACTCGTAAAGCGAGAGGCGACGAACGCGCGTTTTGGCAAAGTTCACCTGCACCACCTTGCGATTTTCGGGGGCGAGGCTGAGGAGGGTCATGCTGTCGGCCGCGCGACGGCGCTTGCCGGTGTCGAGACTCTTTTGAGAGGGAATGCCCATTTTCGGATATGCCACCACAGCGAAGGTTTTGCCGCGGCACTCAGAGGCGAAGTCGCTGACCGAAGCGATCGGACGCCACTCGGCGAAACCGTCTTTCCAGCAAAAATCCGAAGGACCGAGTGTGGCGTCGCGCAGCTGATCAAAGAGCTGCGATGACATGAAAGGTCCGAGCAAATCGTCCCCACGTGCCACAAACCAATAAGCCCGTTCCGATTGAATTTTTAATGCCGTCTCGCCCATACTCTCGTTTCCTATCGGAGACGGGGGCAAATAACTTTATGCGGCGACAGCCCTTTTCTACAAAAATTACGGGCCCTTGGGGGCCTTGGGGCGGGAGCCGGCACGGCTTCTTTAAAATTAACTACTTAAATATCGTCGACGATGCGCAAGTATTCGATCACGCGCTCCAAGTCGGCGATGAGCTTCTCTTTGCGTTCGAAGTCGAGCTTCGTTCGATCGAGGGTCACGTTGCGCAAGCGCACCGTATCTGCAGGCGTGAACTCCACCAAACGGTCGAGCACCGACGAGGCCCCCAGGCCGTAAGCGTCGGCACCGGCAAAGGCCTTGCCCGATGCGCGCGACTTGCGGCGAGCGGTTTTGGGAATGCCCATGGCGTCCAAGGACTGCTCCAGATCTGCTACCGACATCTGGTGTTCGATGGCCTTAAGAAGCATCTGGTGAAGCATCGCGGGCTCTTTGATACGCGAGAGCACGCGCCAGTGACGGTGCGTGAAGGAGCGACCACTCGAGTAGAGTGAGCGCTGCAGCTCTTCGGGAATCTCGGTGAGCTGAATCTTTTCGCTGATGGTGCTCTTGTGCGAGCCAATCATCTTGGCGAGCTTTTCGAGACTGAGATCGGCGTTCTCGGCGAGAATTTTTTTCAGAAAATGCGCCTCCTCGATAGGCAGCAGGTCCTGGCGCTGGATGTTCTCCACAAGGGCAAGCAAGCGCGCTTCTTTTGCCGCAACGTCTTTGATCACGCAATCGAGGTGCGTGAAGCCGGCAAGTTTGGCCGCGCGATAGCGACGCTCGCCGCTGATGATTTCATAACCACGTTCGGTTTCGCGCACGGTGATGGCCTGGGCCTGACCGAGCTCGCGCATTGTGGCCGAAAGCTCTTCGAGAGCCTTGGGTTCAAAGACCTGGCGGGGCTGATCGGGGCAAGGGTAAATGAGTTCAATGGGGATTTTTTGCGTGCCGCCTTCGCCCGACTCCTCACCCGCAATGCCCAAGCTTGAGGCCACTTGAGTGATGCCTTCGGTGATGCGATTTTTCAGCAAACCGCGCAGGCCCGAGAGGGACCCCTTGTATGACAAAGCTGGCTTTGGATCGTTAGCATTGGTCCCCGACATAACCTAATCGATTACGCTAAAAAACTTTACCAATCAACGCACGGCTCTGCTAGAAACCGGTTTGCCGATGAGAATAGGGTTAATTCAACTCAATGCAAAAATTGGGGACTTTGAACAGAACCGATCCGCTATCCAAAAAATGGCGGAATCCATTGAGGCAGACCTTTACGTTTGCCCAGAACTCTGCCTCAGCGGATACCACGCGCGCGACCTCTTTGTGCGCGAAGAATTTCTTCGCGAAGAAGCCCGCCAGCTCGAGATCCTGCGCGAGTGGACGGCCAAATCCCGCAAAGCCATTTGGGTGGGACACACGCTGCGCACCGACGAGCGCAGCGGCCCCGCGCTTTACAACGCCGCCTCGCTCTTTGCAGACGGCGTGCTCCTGCAGCGGGTGCGCAAACGCCAACTGCCAAACTACAACATCTTCGAAGAACGCCGCTATTTCCGTGCCGCCACCGAAGTCCCCGCGAAGTTAAATTTTCGCAACGTAGAAATGCACACCGAGATTTGCGAGGATTCTTGGCAGAGTGTGCAGACCTTCGGCCTCGACGAAACCTTCCACTATCCCACACGCGCAAGCTCGACGACGCCTGGTCAAATTCCGCAAGTACTGGTGAACCTCAGCGCTTCGCCCTTCGAAAGCGGCAAGGCCCAAGTGCGCCGGGATCTTCTCAGCGGACTTGCGCGTGAGTCGCATTCTTTTGTCGTTTACGTCAACTATGCGGGCGCCCAAGACGAATTGATTTTCGACGGGCAGTCGAGTGTCTACGCCCCCTCGGGCGAGGTGATCTTCGAAGCACCGGCCTTTAGCGAAGGCGTCTTTGTAGTGGATCTCACGGAAGCGCCGTGCGCTCCGGCCGCCCGCAACCGCTGGGCCGACTTTCACGCGGCTACCGTCAGCTTCATTCGCGATTATGCCCGCAAGACGGGTTTTCAAAAAGTGGTGCTCGGACTCTCGGGTGGCATCGACTCCGCCCTCTGCGCCGCTCTCTGCGCCGATGCGCTCGGTTCCGACAACGTGCTCGGTGTAGGACTCGCCACGCGCTGGACCTCACGCCTTTCCATCGACGAAGCAGAGATTTTGGCCCGCAACCTGGGCATCGGTTACCGTGCGCTGAACATAGAGACGGGGCTCGACAGCGTGACAGATCTCATCGGCGAAGACCTTGCTCCGCTCAGCCAAGAGAACATCCAGTCGCGTCTACGCGGACTCGTGCTGATGACCCTCGCGAACAATCAAAACCGCTTGCTCATCTCGACCGCCAACAAAAGCGAGATCGCCATGGGCTACTCCACACTTTACGGCGACATGTGCGGCGCTCTGATGCCGATCGGCGATTTGTACAAAACCGAAGTCTATGGACTCGCACATTACCTGAACCAGGTTGCGGGACGCGAGCGCATTCCCACGCTTACCCTATCGCGTGCGCCATCGGCCGAACTCTCGCCCGACCAAAAAGATTCGGACTCATTGCCCGAGTATCCCAAGCTGGACGCCTTTTTGTACATGTATCTTGAGCACCGCGAGCGCTTCGTCGCCGAGCGTGAGCGCTGGGACAAGTTCCTCGCGCCTTACAGTTGCGCAAGCCTCGTGCGCAAAATGCAGCTCAACGAATTCAAACGCATTCAGGCCCCTCTGATCGCGCGCCTACACCACCGCAGTTTCGGCAAGCATTGGTGTCAGCCGGTGGCCAAGGCTATTGATCTTCCAGGGCCAGCTTCGTGAACTTGTTTTTTTGTGCGTAGCGCTCATCAAGATCGTAGAGCTCGTAGGCGTAGGGCCACGAGTTGTTGATGTCGGTCTGGGCATATTTGCTGAGCTCAGCAAAGGACTCTTTGATCCGCTCGAGCGAGCGCTTTTTGTCTTCAGAAGACTCTTGTTTTTGTACGTAGGTATTTTCAGTGACCAGCTGGTTCCAGCGATTGGCAAGGGCCTTGTCCTGCGTGAGGTTGCGCCATGCGGAGAAGTTCTTGAGGCTCGCCATGCGGAAGACACCAAGCTGCTGTCCTTGAATGCCGGGCTGGATGAGCACCCCACTACCAGCGTGCAGAGGAATGTCGATCGCATTGAGATCGCGTGCGCCGACCACCACAAGGGCCTGGCCCACTTTGGCCATGAGATTCAGGTCTTCGGATTGCCCGAGATCGCTGAGCACGATGGTCACCTTGGGCTTGTGTTTTTGGATCATGGCTTTGGTGGCTTCTACCGGGTCAAGACTCTTCACGCCCACCACGTCCACCGAAAGCACGCTCAGCCCAAGCACCAGCACCTTGCCGATGCCGGGCACATCTTTGACGTATGCGTCGGCGAAAGGTGCCTTGCCGTCCGAAGTGCGCACGATGTTTGTGGAGATCAGCGAGAGACCGGTCTCTTTGGAGAGAGCGCTGAGGAACTCAAGTCCCGAGGCCAAATCGAGAAGCCCTACATTCTGCACTTCGATGCCTAGGGCCTTGTGGGTTTGCGCGATCTTCTTAGCGCGCTCTCGCTGCTTGGACTCGAGCGAAGGGTCGAGCGTTCGCGTTGGGAAAAGCGCATTGCCAGCATCGAGGATCAGCGTGGTGCCCGCGAGACCTTTGTTCGACTCAATAAAATTGTGCCGACGATCGACGCCCCCTTTGGGGTTGATCGAGCATCCGCAGGGACCCATTTTGCCCGCGACGTTAGAGCTGACGATGAGGTTCAGCGGTGCGATGGATTGCGACTTGGCCAGCTCATCCAGGTTCACGCCAGAAGCGGCCTCAAAAGGGTTCGACCCAGGTCGCGAAGACCCGCCGGCGAGCGCCTGCGAAGCCCACAAAAGGCCAAAGCCCGAAACAAGCATAAGTAGTCGATTTGCCGCGCTCTTTGTCATGGATTTATTGTACCTCAGGGGCCCGCAAGATATTGCGAGAGTCAATTGATT
This sequence comes from Bdellovibrionota bacterium, assembly GCA_035539375.1. Taxonomy (GTDB): domain Bacteria; phylum Bdellovibrionota; class UBA2428; order UBA2428; family UBA2428; genus DATLIP01. The sequence goes on from DATLIP010000058.1 coordinate 6,741, forward strand.
GACGTCGATTCACCGGCCTATACTCACGCCGTGCCAAAAGTCACCTTTGTCTTAGAATCCGGAGAGCGCATCGAGGCCGAAGCTCAGGCTGGCGACACCCTTACCCAAGTGGCCTACCGCGCGGGCGTGCGCATTCAGCAGAGCTGCGGCGGCTCCCCCTCTTGCGGGGATTGCGTGATCCGAGTCGCCCCCGAATCGCATCCCGAGGCCTTTGAAGCCATGGAGCATGCCGAAATGGCCCTGCTCGGGAACGTGTATTTCATCACCAAAGAACGCCTCGCCTGCCAGACGGTCGTAAAAAATGACTCGACAGTGCTCGTTCCGAATGCAAAAAGCAAAGCCCATAAGGATTCGCTCCCGAAAGGAACCCGAAAATGACCCGCAAAAAAGTTACCGCTCGCAAAAAGAAGATCACCAAAAAGAAACTCGTGAAGACCGTTGCCATCAAAAACAAAGTTTCGAAAAAGAAAATCACGAAAAAAGCGGTAACGAAGAAAGTTGCGGCCAAGAAAGTTAAGAAGGTCACCAAAAAGACCTCCGCTAAAAAAACCGCCAAGGCGGCCAAGTCTGGCGTTCATCCTTGGATCGGCAAAAAGGTTCCCGCCCTCAGCGTACACCTCGTACAAGCGGGGCGCGACGCGCGTGAGGCCAACCTGCAGGAGCTCACCGCAAGCGGTGTGACCGTGCTCTACTTTTACCCCAAAGACGACACCCCGGGCTGCACCGTTGAAGCTTGCGAATTCGGCGATCGCATCGAAGCCTTCACTGGCATTGGCGCCCAAGTGATCGGCGTCAGCCCCGACAACGAGGCTTCGCACCTCAAGTTCATTCAAAAGTTCAACCTTCCCTTCGCCCTGGTCTCGGACACCGAGAAAACCCTCTGCAACAAAATGAACCTCTGGAAAGAGAAAAAGTTCATGGGCAAAGCCTACATGGGTGTGGAGCGCTCGACCTTCCTTCTGAAGGACGGTTTCGTGGTGCACGCTTGGCAACCGGTCAACGTGGCGGGCCACGTGGCCGAAGTCCAAGCCAAAATCGCCGAGCTGCGGAGCTAGTCCGACGTGTCCGCCTTCTCCTTGGGACTCATCGGCGAGTCGACCACCCAGAACGAAGCCCCCGCACTCTGCCGCTGCGGCTGCAAAAAGTTCTACAAGCAGACCGACTTCAACCGCAATTTGGGTCTCACCGTGGTGGGCATCGCCTCGGTGGCCACCTTCGCGCTCGCGATTCAAGGCTATCCCTGGCTCATCACCTGGTCGCCCATGCCCGTGGCCCTCGTTTTTGACTGGTCGCTCTCCAAGTCTCGCCCCACGGCGGTGATCTGCTACAAGTGCGGCCTCATTTATCGGGGCGTGGATAAGGCTCAATTAGCCAATATCGAGGACTTCAATCTCGAGGTTTACGACCTTATCAAGTACCCCGAACGCCAAGCTAGCCATTCCTGATTCATTCAATCTTAATATTGTGATTAATATTTAAGATCGCTTCTTTAACTGCCGAAAAATACACATGGCAGCTTGGTCTGGACGTAGGTTTTTGTTTTGTGCGGCGTTGACGCTTTCGGCATGGAGCCACGCCCAACTCTATCGCGATGACGCCAACCTCAGTCTCAAAGATTTGCAGCTACGTTCCGAAGCGCTGAACCTGCTCGCCGCCTGGGAGATCGCCGACAACGCCGATCCCCGCGCCCGCGCCGTGATCCAGGGTCGCTACCGTCTCACCACATCCATGAATCCGCGTGAGCAAAAGATGGCCGCGTACCTGGAAAAGGTCATCGCCGAAGTCAACCGCAGTCAGAGCTCAACCCGCCCCCTCTTCGTAGACGATTACCTGAGCTCTAACGCCCGTGTGCTTGCCATCCGTGAAGACCAAAAAACCAAAGCCGAAGAACTCGCGGCCGACACCACTCTCGCCCGCGATCCTGCGACCCGCTTGCAATTCGAATTCCTAGGTCCGCAAGTCAATCGTACCATCCGCGATTTCACGCAGCGTGCGCACGAACTGCGCAACACCGAAGCCAGGCGCCTTCTTGACCTCGACCAGAAGCCCACCAAAAAGATCCCCGAAACGCGCACGGTCGACCGTCGCCGCTACCTTACCCGCATCGATGATTTTCCAGTCGTCAACAAGGTGCCATTTCTGAGCAACGTCGTGCCCTTTCCGGGTCTCGCCCCGGCTCCGCTACCCCCCGACACCGAACTGAGTGGTGCCTCCGCCGAGTACGCCATCGGTGTGGAGCGCGAGATGCACGAAGAAGTCATCGCGAATTTGCGCAAGCTGCGCCAGGATCCCAAGCTTTCTCAGGCGTCCGTCGCCAAAGTGGACCGCGAGATCCAAACAGCCCAGGATGAACTCAAAGCCTTCGACGCCAAGGTCGAGACCATGCGCAAAGAGCAAAGACCCTATAGGGAATACTTGGACGATCCTGCTTCGCTGCCGGAATTCAAATACTATCCCTATCCGCAAAGCGCAGCACCCGCCCAAAGTGAAACCTCGCGCGTCGCAGGCCAGACCCGCGCAAAGGTTCTGCACAACATCGACTTCTTGCCGACAAATGAGCTACCCCCGCGCGGTCAGGTTGACCGAAGCGCCCTCTTCAAACCCGAAGAAGGCCTCACGGGCCACTCGGCTGAATACGCGATCCGCGTGGAGCGCGAAGCCCGCGAAGAACACCTCGCCGATCTCACCGCTTTCGCACGCGATCCGCGACTGGACCTCAAAACCGCCGCTCAAGCAGAAGCCGCGGTCCATCAGGCCCAATACGAGCTCGACAAGTTCAACACGGAGATCGAAGAGTTCCGTCGCCTGAAGGCCAACCCCGCGAGCCCGCTGGCCGGCGCACTGGGTGAGCTCGGCGAAGCGCCCCCGCGCGTGCTGCCTGACTTCAAGTACTATCCCTACGCGCAATCACAAACTCAGCGTAGCGTCGCCGCCATTGAGAGCGATCGACTTCGGGCCAAGACCGAACGTCAGGCCGCCGTAGCGAAACTCGCCGAGAGCGCCGACGAGATCGAGCGCGAGCGCGCCGCCTACATCGACAACCTACTGCCGGGCTACAGCACCGCAGAACGCGAACATTTGGAACTCAACCGTGACATCGCACTATTGGGGCGCCAAATCTCCGTACGCGAGAAGTTCAACACCGCCAGCATTCCCGCCAAAGTGGACGACACCGCCCGCATTTACCCTATGATCAATCACGAATTCATGTTGTGGCAGGAGCTTAAATACCTCGACCAATTCATCGCAACGCAAACGCTCACCCCCGAGGAGAGCAAGTACGTCAAAGGTCTCGGCATTATCAAAAACGACTATTCCACAGAAGAAATGGACAAGTGGAAAGCTCGCCGCACCGAAGTGGCCGGCAAACTCGTAAGCGAAATCGAACGCAATATGTCGAAGCTGGTGCACGAAAAGTCCATGCTCGTCGAAAAGCAAATCGGTCTCGAAGACCGTTTGACCAGGCAGAGACTCGGCCTCGACCCAAACGGCACCAAGAACCGTATCGCGGAGCTCGAAGGTCAGCGTCGCGCCGTGCACGAAGAGGCCCAGCGTGCACGCAGGGCCAAGCTCAATCAGTTTTACGCCATCGATGAATTCGCCGAGCCCGCCAAAGTCACCCGCCTCATCCACGAAATCGGTGAGATCGATGCCCGCGCCGAAGTGAACGTCAAACACATCGATAAGCAGCTTCGCCTGCTCTACGACACGCGCAACAACCTCGAAGCACGGCGGGAAATCGCCCGAGAGCACTACGCAAGAAATCCC
>DATLIP010000059.1:0-33882 GCA_035539375.1 Bdellovibrionota bacterium
TGAAAACAGGTAAACTTCTACGGGGAGCAAGATCAAATAGGGAAGCATGTTCGGTGTGGTCCGCACCTAGAGCTTCCGGGTAGATCGCTTAGAGAAATAGCGTCCTCCTAGTGCTAATGCTGCTGTGTGGTCAGTGGGCACAAGAAGACAAAACCCGGCTTACCGGCCCGCGCAACCGCCCTTTTCATACGTCCAAAGCTTCGACACTCCAAAAGACGCTAATCCCTTGATTTTAGGGCTGGCCCACATCTTGCTCACTCTTATCTATATGGGGATCAAGCACATCATCAACACTGCCTTCAAAACCTTCGCCACGGGCCTGCTCGTTGTGAGCGCCTCGGCCTTCGCACAACACGCCAAACCGGCGCCCAAGGCGCCCGCCAAGGCCGCCCCTAAAGCGGCTCCGGCCAAACCCAAAGTGGTCCGAGTGATCAGCCGCGGCGCCCTGCGCGAAGTGCTAGCTTATGGACAGCACGGTGAAATCATCCTCAAGGCCGTCAAAGGCAAATACAGCCAAGACGTCACATACCGAAACCACGTCATCTTGGTGGTTCCCGAACTCAATGGCTTCGTCACGGGCAAAAACGTGATCTACCGCGGCTCTCTGCGCACCATCCAAGCGATCGGCGAAGACGGCACGCTCGTGCTGGCGAGCACCAAAGTTCACCGCACCCAAGATTTTACCTACATCACTCAGGCGGACCCCATCGTGGACACCGCTGGCGACTTAAAAAAGGGTGACAAAGTTCACTTCCAGGGTCAAATCCGCGACGTCGAAGCCGTGAGCAAGCAGGGGATGGTCATCCTCCAAAAGAACAAAAGCTTTCCGCAAGCGACAGTCGGCAACTACAGCGTCTCGAAGCTCACCGTTCTCGAGTGATCGAAATCACTTCAGGGCTTCGGCGATCTCGATCTTTGATACCTGCTGAGCGGGAAAGTACGAAGCCACGAGCGCGAGGGTCATCGCGAGCAGCGTGAGCCCCAGTACCGAGCCTCCGCTCACGTCCACGGGAATGCTGCGCGAGTAATACATCTCGGGCAGCTGAAAGTGATTCTTCAAAAACCAGCAAAAGCCCAGAGATAGGACCACGCCCAGCGTGGTGCCGATGGCGCCGATCACAAATCCTTCAAACAAAAAGACGTTGCGCACAACCTTCATGCGCGCGCCCAAAGCCAGGAGCAGCGCCGACTGGCGCGTGCGCTCCACAACGCGTACCGAAAGCGACAGGTAGAGCGCCAGCGAGGCGAGCACCACCAAAAAGAACATCGCCAGCGCCATCATGTTGCGCTCCAGCGCCAGCGACACAAGCAGAGATCGGTTGAGATCGCGCCAGGTATGCCAGTGCTCGGGAAATAGTTTATTGAGATCGGCGCGCAGAGCTTCGGCGCGTTCGGGATCCGGCAAGCGGATCTCGATGCGCGAGCTCGCCCCGCGCTGCTCGATGAGCGATTCTAAGTCTGCAGGCGACACGGAGACGAGCTGCTTGGCGTCCTGAAAGTTGCGCGGATAGTGAAAGTCCGAAACCCGAGCCACGAGGGGCACCCCCTCGAGGTTCCAAATGCTGCGCAGTCGCAGCTCCGTGCCTTTGGTGAGATCCGTCATCATCGCAAGCTCACCACCGATGGCCACTTCACCTGGGGCGAGTTCTGGGTCGGCACGCATCACGATGCCAGCGCCCTGTGCGCGACCGCGCTCGTCAGGCCTGATAAGTTCCACGAGTCCCTCAGTTTGCAACACGTAGTGAATCTCACTCGCGCCGTGTCGTTTGGCGACGGCGTCGATGCGGGATTTGAGATCATCGTCGAAAAGTCGCGGCGTGGATTCCCACAGCACGTGGGGCTGTTCGTCGAGCAGCACCTGAATGCGATCTTTCTGCAGGCCGCTCATCACCGAATGCACCGTCACCCACGAAAACATCGCCACCGCAAAGCCCGCAAAGGCAAAGCGAGTCATCCAGCGCACAGCAGGTTTAGAAACTCTCGAAAAGAGATGACGACGTACCAAGAGGCGATACATGCCTACAGTACTAACATAAAAAGGTATCCGTTACCTTAACCCGGTACTTTAACCCGTCCCCACAGGGGTCGGGTTATTCGCTGGCGGGCAGACGTTCGTTATTTTGCTGCAATTCTTCTTTCAGGTCTTTCGAAGCGCCGCGCAAGATGAATGATCTCTGCATGGCCTGCAACGTGAAGGCCGTTTCGTCGAGCGTTTTCTTGAGCTTGGGCATGATCGCCGCCACGTCTTGCGACATCTGGGTTACGGCCGGCATCGTTTGCGTGCTCTGCTGGAGCGCGAGCTGCATATGGTCCGTCGACTTAGATAGCGCCTTGATCACGGCGAGGGTTTCCTTAGATGCGATCACATCGTGGCGCATGACGGAAACGTCTTTGGCGAGACCCTCGACCGCCTTGAGCGTGGTGTTCGCCTGCCGGTAGAGCGTGACGAGGTTCACGGTGTCACGGCCATCGCCCTCAATCACGAGCTGAAGCTGCTCCAAGAGACGCGAGAATGTGGTGAAGTAGGGCGAAAGGCGGCCGCCGCTCAAGAGGTCTGTGAGTTCGAGCGATTCGTCGCCCACAATGAGAGAGCCAGGAGAGAGCGCGGCAATCTCGCCGCGTCCGGGAGTAACCATCACCGAGCGCTCACCGATGATGAAAGGGCGACCGAGCACCACCTTGGTCTCCTGGTTAAAGTACTTCGCGAACTTTTCTTGCACGCGAATCGTGGCTTGCACCTTGCCCTCATTGTCGAGCTCGATTTGCGAGATCTGCCCTGCCTTGAAGCCCGAGATCGAAACCGGCGTGCCCACGCGAATGCCCTCACCACTGGGGAATACCAAGCGGTATTCCACGTGCGAAGCGAACCAGCCCTGCCGATAAGCCGCGCCGCCGATGAGCACGCAGAACGCTAGTACTGCGATGCTCGCAAATGCATAGAGTGATTTTTTCATATCCATCATACAACCGCCCTCAAGGGAGCATCGAGCTCCCACCTTCGCTTCAACGAATTTGTAATGCTTTCCCAATACTGCGGACACCCCTTGGCCATGTCCGCCCAGATGCCGTCAAAAATGATTCTGCCCTCTTCCATCACCACCACTCGCGGGCAATAGCGCATGGCGAGCGCCCAATCTTCGGTAGCCATGATAAGCGATTGATCCGAACGTCCCACAACGAGTTTGTCAAAAGCGTAGACAAGGCGTTCGCGATCGCGGTCGTCGAGGCCCTTGGAAGGACCTTCAAAAAGGTAGACCTCGGGCTCGAGCAGCGCCGCACGCGCCAGCGCAGCAAAACGCCGCTCGGCGAGCGAAAGTTGGTGTGGGCGAAATCGCGAAAGAGCTGCGATGCCGAAAAGCTCCAACACCGCTTGCACGCGTGTGCGCACCTGCGCCACGTCCCAGAGTCGGCCCCCGCCAAAGCGAATCACGGTCTCAAAGCCCTCTCGGATCGCAACGTTCGCAAGCAGACCGTCGCGCTCAAGCGCCACACCCATGCGAGTGCGCAGCGAACGCGGAAAGATGTGTTCCCAGTCGTCAAAAAACTCCAAGCGCGGTGCTTCTTCTCCAAAAACCCGCAGCTCACCCTCACGGCGAGGACGCAGTCCGCAGAGCACGCGCAGGAGCATGTACGAGCCCGAACGCTCTCCGCCCAAGATCGCCACGCGTTCGCCGCGTGCGAGTTCAAAGTTCAAATTCTGAATGCGTCCCTCGGTGGGGTTATAGCCGGCACTGAGGTGACTCGTCTTCCAGATCGTCATAGGAGCCCCCCAAAGCCGCTGGCTTCCACGGCATGCAAAAAGTACGCGAGCGACACCAGGGCCTGCGCCACCAAACAGAACATCAGCGACCACACGACCGCCTTGGTAGTTGCCTGCGGCACTTCAAAAGCTGCGCCAGTCGTGCGCAGCCCGCAGTAAGTGGCGATGAAAAACGCCGCGGCCGAGAGGACGAGGGATTTGGCAAAAAAGAGCGTCACATCCATCGCGCTGAGCGAGACCAGCAGATATTCAAAATAGGACGACCATGAGAGGTCGACGAAGATACGCGCGCTAAAGAAACCCACCATGATGGAGACCCACGCAAAGTGCATCGCGAGGAAGACGGTCGAGAGCGCTCCGCCCACCACGCGAGGAATAACGAGGTACGAGAGCACCGAAACGCCCGAGGCTCGCAGCGAATCGATTTCGCCATTAGCTTTCATTGTGGCGAGCTCGGAGGCCATTGCAGATACCGAACGCGACACGACCACCATGAGCGTGATGAAGGGCGCCGACTCCCGAAAGAGCAATCCCGCCACGATCGAGCCGATCTCCTCAGTACCGCCGAGACGCTGCAGCTGAGCCGAAGACTGCGCGATCACGAGAATTCCCAGCACCACCGCGGCCAAAGCGACTAGTCGGAACGCTTGAGAACCGGTAAAGTAGATCTGGCGGAGCACGATTTTTTGGATGTCGCGATTGCCGAGTGGGCGATCGACCACCCAGGCGCGTGCCACTGCTCGAAAGTAAGACACCATGGCCCAAGAATTTGCGACATTCATACGAATCATTTATCGTCGGGGTTTCTCCAAACCATGAGCCGACGAGCGTCAACAATTCTGCGCCCTCTTTCGTTCGCTTTGGGCCTCGCCGCGGGCCTTGCGCAAGGTCAAAGCATTGACGCCGATCGCTTCGGTCTGCCCATCGGCGTGCACCCGCACATCGATTCGGTTATCGGCGATGGAGACGCCAAGGATCAGGGACTCAACTCCGAGATCAAGTTCATCGGCCATCAGATCAAATCCACCGTAAAGTACGTCACCGCCAAGCGCGGCTTCTCGTGCCTGGGCGCTCCCTGCAACATCAAGGCCTTCCCTCTGATGTACACTCGCCGATATTCGGGCTTCTGGGGTGGCGCGCGCATCAAGTTCACCAACGAAGTGCGTTCGGATCCCTACCTCTACGGCCTCGACCTCAGCTTTCAGCGTTCGGATTCCCAGCAATACGAACTGGGCGCCTCGCTCGACGTGCCGCGCCTCATGATGCTGCCCTTCCAGCCGCGCTTTAAAATCGAATTCAGCTCACTCAACACCAACGAAGTGCGCTACTTCGGTCAGGGCGAGCGCGGACAATACTTTGAAAAGCATCCGAGCCTCATCGACCGAACCCGCTACAACCTGGAGCAGTACCAATTCGAAACGCTCCTCGCCTTCCGCGTGGCGGTGATCCGCGGTCAAACCTATTCAATTTACGGCGGCGTACACTCGATCGCGAGCAACACTGGCCCCTTTGCTCCGGTCGGTGCCAACACCGAGCTCTTTCGCAGCCGTCCGCGCGGCTACGAAGGGGGCGTCAGCGGCGCCTGGACCCTGGGCATCGTCTCGGACTCGCGCGACTCAGAATTCCTCGCGCGCGAAGGTTGGCTGCTCGAAGGCGGCATCAGTGTGGGCGGCAGGCCCGTGGGCAATTACAAGTTCAACCGCTTCTTCATCAACGACCGCCGTTATTTTTCGTACAAACGCTCTACGCTCGCCCACCGTCTCAGCTTCGACATCCTTTCGGGCGATGTGCCCTTCTGGGAATTCAAACGTGTGGCAGGCATTCAGTCCGTCTCCGACATCGCCTCCTCAGATCTGATGCGCACCTATTTCCGCGGCCGCTTTCACGAGTCTTTTAAAATCGTGGAGTCGCTCGAATGGCGTTACAACTCGGGCCGCACTTGGCTCTTCGGGCTCAAACCGGATTTGATTTTCGTGCCCATTGCGCTGAACTTGGGCCGCCTGGGCGACACCAGCGCATGGTCGACTTCCGCGGGTGCCTACCTCGCCTTTTCGAAAACCTTCTTGGCCCAATTCTTTATGGGCTATGCCCCCACGGGATGGAACGTCTCGCTACTTTTCGGCGTGAACATTTAGACTTTGTCTCCGCCGGCGCCAGGCGAGCAGCGCCTCAGAGAGAAGTTTGGAGATGAGTACGCCTCCGGCGCCCAAGAGGCACCCGATGATCGTGTTTTCGAGTCGCAAAAGCGGTGTGAGAAAGTCACCGCGCTCCACAGCAGCCAAATCCAGAAGCAAGATCACCACCATCGAGGTCAACACCGAGGTGAGCCAGTAATTTTTCTTCGACGCCCAAGGCACCAGCGCGCTGCAGAGGCCGATGAGTAGCATGATGGGCGCCGGTGTTTTGATCACATAGATCAGCGGCTCTGTGGCGATCACGCCCAGCCCCGTGCCGAAAAACCGCTGAAAGCTGCGGTTGAGGCTGTTGCGGCGTCCGGGCTTCATCACCAGCAGCACGGTGATCACCGCCCAATAGCCGCGCTGGATCTCGTAATAATCCACCAGGCAGAGCGAGAGCATTGTGATGATCATGTAGCTCAGCGCGTGTAAGTGACGCTCCTCTGGGGACGCGAGTGGCCCCTTGAGCGAATCGGTCAAACGGGCAAAGGACTCGGGTGGTTTTTTGGAGAGCCGCGAGTGCACCACCGCCGCTCCGGTCACAAACACATAGCCCATGAGACTGAAACCGAGAATCGGTGGCAGACGACTTACCGAAAAACTCGGACTGTAGTAGGTCACGATCATCTCAATCGTTGCAAAGAGTATCGCGCGCTCGAGCTCGGCCCCCTCGCCTCCCATGAGTCCGATCCAATAAACCAAGACCGCAAGCACTAGAGAGTAGGTGATGGGTTGGCCACCTAAGAGGATCCCCAGAGAGGCGCCTGAGAGAATCATCAAAAAGGTAAGTGTGAGCACAATCACACGATGCTTGATGGGACCGAAGTGATCGTTCAGCGTTAGAAAGTATCCGATCAGCGCACCGTAAATGCCTGAGGTCGGATAGCCCAGTGCGAGTCCCACAAAGAGCGGCACGCTCGTGGCGAGTCCGCAGAGCACCATGCGCGAGATGCGCGCCTGGGTGGTCTCGAGCTTGAGGCTTTTTTGCAAATAGTTGCGTACCGAATACACTCTGAGATACTTGCGAGCATCCACGATAGGCATCCCTAAAGTTTAGTACTGAAGACCAGCCAAAAATAGATAGTTACGCGCTTAATTCTTACGCAATTTCCGACACTTGACCGCAAGCCTTGAGGCTTAGGTTCGGGCGCGTTAATTCGGGCACGCAACTTGCGAGGGGTCGGATGAGAATCGTCCTCAGATCTGGTAGGAACCTATAGTCCCTTTAATTTTTAATACGGTAAGAAGGAATCCATACATATGGCAGGAGTTAACAAAGTTATCATCGTCGGCAACCTCGGCAAAGATCCCGAGCTTCGCCACACCCCCCAAGGCAACGCGGTCGCAAACTTCCCCGTCGCCACCTCCGAAAGCTGGAACGACAAAGACGGTTCCAAGCAGGAGCGCACCGAATGGCACCGCATCGTGGTCTGGGGCAAGCTCGCCGAGCTTTGCGCTAAGTACCTCAGCAAGGGTCGCAAGGCTTATGTTGAAGGCCGTCTGCAAACCCGCGCTTGGGACGACAAAGACGGGCAAAAACGTTACACCACCGAAATCGTGGCCACCACGGTTCAGTTCCTCGACTCCGCGAGCGCCGAGCGCTCCTCTGGTCAGGATAGCGGTTCCTCGGGCTTCGATCCTTTCGGCCCTCCTCCGTCTTTCGACGGCGGTAATTCGAACGACATTCCGTTCTAACCCACGAATTCGTTCATGCTTTTGACGAAGGCCCGGTACTAGCCAGCTAGTACCGGGCCTTCGTGTTTTCAAGAAGACTAAGCCGTTATCAAGACAACTTAATTAGACTCGCGAGTGTCAGATTCGTTAGGCTTTTGATACCCTATGAAATTTCCCTCTAATCTCGATCGTGGAAGTGGCTCAGCGAGTGGCCGATCCTCCCCCTCGCTCACCCCTTCGCCGCTGAACATTCCCAACGGCGGGATGACGGGCGCGCTCTTTCGCTCGATCGACTGGGAGCACCACCCCCTCGGCCCCACCCGCTTCTGGCCCGAAGCTCTCAAAATTTCCCTGAACATCCTCTTCAGCTCCAAGTTTCCGATGTTCATTTTCTGGGGCCCCGAGAACTTTCAGTTTTACAACGATCACTACTTGCCGAGCTTCGGCAATGACAAGCACCCCAAGGCCATGGGCCAAAGGGGCGCTGATTGCTGGCCTGAGTCCTGGAACTTTGTTTATCCCCAAATTCAAGACGTCATGAAAACTGGCGTGGGCTGCCATCACGAAAATGTGCCCCTCCCCTTCATGCGCCAAGGCAAGCTGCAGGATGTGTATTGGACCTATAGCTACTCGCCCATCGTGAATTCCGACGGCTGCGTGGGGGGCGTTCTCGTGGTGGGTTACGAAACCACTCCAAGCATCCTCTCCGAACAAAACCAGCGCGAACGCGAAGCCGCCGAACGCGCTCGCAAGGCCGCCGAAACCATCAAGATCGCCGTCGAGAACGAACGTGAAAACCTGCGCGAGCTCTTCAAAGACTCTCCCGAAATGTTTTGTATGCTTTCGGGGCCCGAGCACATTTTCGAATTCGTGAACGACGCCCACATCAAGGCTCTCGGTTTCAACGCCACAGGCCTTTCGGTGCGCGAAGCGCAACCCGAGTCGCTCAAAGCGCACGAGATCCTCGATCAGGTATACCAAAGCGGCAAAGCCTACACCTTCCATGAATTGCGCATCACGGTTACCGACCGTGGTCGCTACTTCAGCGGCACCTACGCCCCCCGCCACTCGCCCGACGGCGACGTCAGCGGCATTCTCATCCTTGCCCGCGAGGTGACGGACGAAGTTTTGGCCCGTGAATCGCTGGCCATCCAAAAGCACGCCCTGGAACTTACCCTCGATGGCGCCCCTCTCGACACCATCCTCAGCGCCCTAGTGAAAACTGCGGAGATGCAAGCTGGTCGCTACGTGCGCGGCTCGATCTACCTCGTGGACGAGACCAAAAACGTTCTCAACTGCGTGGCTGCCCCCAACCTACCGCCCGAATACTTCTCGCCCGGCGATCCGGTGGAGATCTCGCCCACCTCAACCACCAGCGGGGTTGCCGCTTATACCCAAGAACCCGTGCTCACCACGGACACCTCCAAAGACCCCAACTGGGAGTCCATCAAAGACTTCTACGAGAAGCATGAGATTCGCGCCTGCTGGTCGACGCCGATCATCTCTTCGCAGGGCAAGACGCTCGGCACCTTTGCCTATTATTTCCGCCGCTCGCGCGAACCGACCGCCACAGAAGTTCAGATGGTCGACGTGGTTACCAAAACCGCAGCCTTGGTGATCGAACGTAAAAATTCCCAAAAAGATCTCGAGCGCGCACGCGACCTTGCCGAGGCCGCCAGCGCCACCAAGAGTTCTTTCCTCGCGAACATGTCGCACGAGATCCGTACGCCCCTCGGCGCGATCATGGGCTTCGTGGACCTTATGAAACAATCCAAAAGCCTCACTCCCGACATCGAGCGTTTTACCAACATCATCAGCCGCAACTCGCAGCAGCTCTTGCGCATCATCGATGACATCCTCGATCTTTCCAAGGTCGAAGCCGGAAAGATGACCATCGAGCACGAAGACTTTTCGCTGCCGCATCTGCTCACCGACTTCTCGCAGCTCATGGCTCCGCGAGCCGAGGAGAGCTCCATTGGTTTCTCGCTCACTGTGAGCGGAGAGATTCCGGACTTCATCACTTCTGACCCGATCCGCATTCGCCAAATTCTGACGAACATCGTGGGCAATGCGATCAAGTTCACCGAAAAGGGAAGAGTCGAGCTCAACGTCGCGTACCGCGAGCCCTACCTTGAGATCAAAGTCATCGACACGGGCCGCGGCATCAGTGCCGAACAAGTTCGTCACCTCTTTCAGCCCTTCGCCCAAGCCGATGCCTCGACCACGCGCAAATTCGGCGGCACGGGCCTCGGCCTAGTGCTCACCAAACGCCTCGCATCGGCGCTCGGCGGCGATTTCTGGCTCGAAGACTCCCATGTGGGCAAAGGCAGCACCTTTGTGGCCTACCTCAAGGTGCAAGTGCCCAAATACGCCAAGTACATCAACAAGCTTTCGGCGCTGAATTTCGACAGCGAAAACATCCCCGAAGAGTCCACCGAACTCGAGGGCCTCAAGATCCTGCTGGTGGAAGATTCGCCCGACAACCAAACCCTGCTGAACATTCTGCTGACCAAGGCCGGCGCCGACGTCACGATTCGCCACGACGGCAAACGCGGTCTGCAGGAAGCCCTTACGGAGGTCTACGACATCATTCTGATGGACGTGCAGATGCCCGTCATGGACGGCCACGAAGCCACCTCACGATTGCGTGCGCAGGGCTACCCGCGACCGATCATTGCCCTCACCGCCCACGCCATGAAAGAAGAGCGTGAGCGATCGCTGGTTTCGGGCTTCTCGGACTTCATCACCAAGCCCGTAGACCGCAATCAGCTCATCACCACGCTGCTCAAACACCGACCTTAAAGAGGTTTGTTCGACGGCCGGATTTGGACTAGTCCTGGGGCTCATGGCGACGCGCAAAAAGACCTCACCCCCACCGGGCACGACCCCGGCTGCGGATCGTCATTTGCCGGCCGCCTCCGACCCCCTGGCCGTCTATCTCAAGCAAATCAGCCGTTACCCGCTCATCAACCGCGAAACCGAGCGTGAGCTCGCCATTCGGGTCCACGATCACCAAGACGTGACGGCCGCGCAGGATCTGGTGCGGGCAAATTTGCGCTTTGTCGTGAAGATCGCCTTCCAGTACGTCAAGTACGGCGCCAAGGTGCTCGACCTTATCCAAGAAGGCAATCTGGGACTCCTGCGCGCTGTACGTGAGTTTGACCCCTACAAAGACACCCGACTTTCGACCTATGCCGTGTGGTGGATACGCTCCTACATGCAAGATTTTTTGCTGCGCAATTGGTCGATCGTGCGCATCGGCACCACCAAGGCTCAGAAGAAACTTTTTTATCGTTTGAAAAAAGAACAAGAGCGCCTCGAACGCGAAGGCATCTCTCCTATCCCGGCAGCGATTGCCATGAATCTCGGTGTCCACGAAGACGACGTCAAGATGATGCAAAACCGCATGTCCGGCAAAGACGCCTCCATCGATCAGCCCCGCGGCAGCGGCGAGGAGAGCCGCAGCTGGGCCTCGCAAATCTCTGATGGGCAGCCACTCGCCTCCGCCGAGCTAGAAAAAAGCGAGCAGGCCGAACTCTTTAAAAAAGCTCTCTCCGAATTCGTGCTCGAACTCGACGAGCGCGAACGCGACATCTTCGACAACCGCTTGATGTCCGAGAACCCCGAGACTCTGGTCGCCATCGGCGAGCGCTACGGATTCTCCAAAGAACGCGCCCGTCAGCTCGAAGAGCGCATCAAAAACAAACTCAAAGACTTTCTCTCCAAACACTATCCTGACATCAGCGTGGATTAACTCAGACGCTTCAAGTCGGCTTCGCTCGGCGCGGCTGTGTGCACGTCCACCTTGGTCGTGCGCGGTGTGTACCAATGCAGAGGCTCTGCATGGCTCGCAAAGCTGAGTCCCTGCTGCTGCAGAGTGGTTTTTTTGATTTTGTGGGTCGCGGTGGTTTCAAAGACTTCGCACGAACGCAGAAAGCGGGGCACCGCATATTCGGGAAGCTCCGACGCCAAGTGAGCAAAAAACGCTTCGGCATCAAAGCTCGTGCTCTGAGGAACAATCGCGATCATCCCCACTTTGCCGTCGTGCCCTGGCACCGCAACGCCGTAGCAGCAAGACTCCTTGACGCCGGCATAGGCGTTGGCAACCTTCTCAACTTCGGTGGTCGCCACGTTCTCGCCCTTCCAGCGAAAGGTGTCGCCCAGGCGATCGGCAAAGGCCACATGACCGAAGCCTAGCTTCTTAACCAGATCACCCGAGTTGAAAAACAAATCTCCCTTGCGGAAGACGTCGCGCAGGAGCTTTTTTTCGGTCTCAGCCTTGTTGGTGTAGCCCGAAAACGGCGTCTGCGGGTCGATGCGTGCCAGCAAAATGCCGCTCTCGCCAACGCCAACCGATCGACAAAAACCCTCCGCGCCTCGCTCAATTTCTTGTTTGTCAAAGTCGTAAGCAACGATCGCGTAGGGCGTCATGCAAATGCCCACCGTCTTGTCGAGGTTTAGCACGTTGGTAAACAGCAGCGGCGCCTCGGCCGCGCCGTAAAACTCGTAAACGCGCGGGATGGCAAATCGACGCTTGAACTCGTCCCAGATTTCAGGGCGCAGCCCGTTGCCGAAAATCGCGCGCACCGAGTGCTTTTTTTGCAGAGGGTGATCGACTTGCTTTACGAGGTAGCGGCAGAGCTCGCCGATGTACACAAAGTGCGTGACGTTGTAGCGGGAGATGTCGTCCCAAAATTTCGAGGCCGAAAACTTTTTGCGCATCACAATCGCGGCCCCCGCCCCAGCTGTGGGCGCCCAACCCACCTGCAAGGCATTGGTGTGGCAAAAGGGTAGCGGAATGTAAACGCGATCCGCGGGCCCGAGCCTCAGCACGATCTTGCCAAACCAGGTCATGGCCCCGAACCAGCGCCGGTTGCTTTGCACCGAGGCTTTGGGAAGGCCCGTGGTGCCCGAGGTGAAGACCAGCGCATAGGGATCCTTGATGGTGACCCGCTCCCTTTCGGGCAAATTGGCGGCGTCCAGGGCTTCGAGCTTGTCGAAAGCGCGGAAAGCAGCGGGCATGGCGCCTGCGCCCAGCCAAAAGCTGCGGCCCGAGGGCAGCTCGAGGCCCGAGGCGATCTCGGCAAAGGGCTCGGCAAGCTCGGCATCGACCACCAGGGAGCGGTACTTTTCTACTTGAAAGGAATGCTTCAGGCTCGCGCCGCTGAGCTTGGGATTCACCAGCGCGGCGACAGCGCCGATCTTGGCCAGTGCGCCCACCAAAAAGATCAGCTCGGGTTTGTTTTCAACGTAAACAGCGACGATGTCGCCCTTGGTGATTCCGCTCGCCAGAAAAAAGCGACCGTAGCGGTTGGTGATTTCGTTGAGCTCACGGTGGCTCCACACGCGGTCCTCGTAAAAGAGCGCGGGAGAATCGGGATATTTTTCGGCATTTTGCTCAAGCTGCCAGCCCAAAGTGTGGTGGCTATCGTCTTTGAGGGCGAGGTAAGATTTGATTTTCCAGATGGCGCCTGGCACTTTGGGCGCGAATTCCAGAAAACCCCGTAGAAGACCCGAAATTTTGAGCCGATCTGACATCTATTTCACTATACCGGGGAATGATTTTTTGAAAAGTGAGCAAATTATTTGCCCCAAAAGCCGTTAAAGCTGGACGCGCTCCGGGGGTAGATTTATAAAAGTTCGATCCATGGCCAAACAAGAAGATGTGCTGCAACCTATACATTCGCTGTGCAAGCGACGCGGTTTTATTTTTCAGAGCTCCGAAATCTACGGCGGCCTGAACTCTTGCTGGGATTACGGCCCGCTCGGAATTGAACTCAAACGCAACATCAAAGACTCTTGGTGGAACGAGATGACCTTGCGCTCGGATGTCGAAGGCCTCGATTCGTCGATCCTCATGGCTCCCCGCGTGTGGGAAGCCAGCGGTCACGTAGAAAACTTCACCGACCCACTCGTCGACTGCAAAAAGTGCCGCGCCCGTTTGCGCGAAGACAAACTCGAGATCGGCAAAGACGGCAAAAAAGTTTGCTCCTCTTGCGGCAGCACGGACCTCACCGAGGCGCGCTCCTTTAACCTCATGTTCAAAACCTTCATGGGCCCGCTCGAAGATTCGGCCTCTGTGGTTTATCTGCGTCCCGAAACCGCCCAGGGCATTTATGTGAACTTCCACAACGTGGCCACTTCGATGCGTAAACAGGTGCCCTTCGGCATCGCGCAAATCGGCAAGGCCTTCCGCAACGAGATCACCCCGGGGAATTTCATTTTCCGAACGCGTGAGTTCGAGCAAATGGAAATGCAGTTCTTCGTCAAACCCGGCGAAGATGACAAGTGGATGGAGTACTGGAAAGAAAAACGCTGGGATTGGCACATCCGCATGGGCATCAACCCTCAAAAGCTGCGTTTCCACCCACACGGTCCTGGTGAGCTCGCCCACTACGCCAAATCCGCCTTCGACGTAGAATACGAGTTCCCCTTCGGCTGGTCGGAAATCGAAGGCGTGCACAACCGCACGGACTTTGACCTCGGTCGTCACCAGGAATACTCCAAAAAGAACCTGCAATACGTCGACCCGCAGAACCCGACCGACAAGTACCTTCCCTACATCATCGAAACTTCGGTGGGTGCGGATCGTTTCTTACTCGCCGCACTCTGCGACGCCTACCACGAAGACGCTGCCAACGAGCGCATCGTGCTGCGCTTTGTACCGGCCCTGGCTCCGGTCAAAGTGGCGGTGCTACCGCTCTCTAAGAAGCCCGAGCTCGAAGAGATCTCCAAACCCCTCTTCGACAGCCTGGCGACCAAGATGCGCGCCCAGTACGACAGCTCCGGCTCCATCGGCAAGCGCTACCGCCGCCAAGAAGAGATCGGCACGCCGTATTGCATCACGGTGGATTTTGATTCGATCAATGACAAAGCCGTCACGATTCGCCACCGCGACACGATGGAACAAACCCGCGTGCCGCTCGACAAGGTCGATGAGTTCATCGCCCAAGGCTTTAAGAACTGGTCGCGCTAAATTGTCCCCTACCGCCCCGAAAAAACGCTCGCATCTTGGCCCGCAAGCGCCAAGACGCGGTTTTATCGTCTATGGAGATTTCCTTC
Source organism: Bdellovibrionota bacterium (assembly GCA_035539375.1). Taxonomy (GTDB): domain Bacteria; phylum Bdellovibrionota; class UBA2428; order UBA2428; family UBA2428; genus DATLIP01. The sequence continues at coordinate 14,674 of DATLIP010000059.1, forward strand.
TGGGATCTCCACCCACACTCTAAACGAAAGAATTTATGACAAGTCCCCAAACCACCTCCTTCGAATCCCTAAAACTCCTCCCCGAGCTGCTCGCCGCACTCGAACATGAGGGCTACCACACCGCCACCCCTATCCAATCCCAGGCCATCCCGCATGTGCTCGAGGGCCGCGATCTGCTGGGCTGCGCACAAACGGGTACCGGCAAGACGGCGGCCTTTGCGCTGCCCATCTTGCAAAACCTGCACAATCAAAAACCCAAATCCCCCGGCGCGATACGCACGCTGGTGCTCACCCCCACCCGAGAGCTCGCGGCACAAATTGTCGAGAGCTTTGATCGCTACGGCGCAAAACTCGGCCTGCGCACCATTTACGTCTTTGGCGGAGTCGGCCAAGCACCGCAAGTCGCGGCGCTGCGACGCTCTCCCGAAATCCTGGTGGCCACGCCGGGCCGCCTGCTCGACCTCATCGAGCAGCGTCACGTGTCGCTGGGCAACCTCGAGATCTTTGTGCTCGATGAAGCCGACCGCATGCTCGACATGGGTTTCATCCACGACGTACGCCGCGTGCTCAAGCACCTGCCGGCCCAGCGTCAGAGCCTCTTTTTTTCGGCCACCATGCCGCCCGACATTCAGCGCCTTGCGCACGACATCTTGATCAAACCGGTCAAGGTAGAGGTCACGCCCGTGGCCACCACCGCCGAAAAGATCGACCAGTCGATTTACTTTGTCGAAAAAGATTACAAACGTGATTTGCTAAAACACCTGCTACAGGACGCGTCCATTTCGCGCGCGCTGGTGTTTACGCGCACCAAGCACGGGGCCGACAAGGTGGCCCGAACGCTCAACCAGGCGGGCGTCAAGGCCGAAGCCATTCACGGCAACAAATCGCAAAATAACCGCGTGCGCGCGCTAGAGAATTTTAAACAAGGCCAAACGCGCATTCTGGTCGCTACCGACATCGCCGCGCGCGGCATCGACATCGATGGCGTCAGCCACGTGATCAATTACGACCTGCCCAACATTCCCGAGAGCTACGTGCACCGCATCGGACGCACGGCCCGGGCCGGCGCCGAGGGCGTCAGCATCTCGTTTTGCGACACCGAGGAGCGCGCCTACCTGCGCGACATCGAGCGCACGATTCGCATGAAAGTGCCCGTGGTAGACGCGCACCCTTACGCCGGCCTCGCCCCCAAACCACGTGATCCCGAAAGCGAAGACTCGCGCCGTGACTCCGCACGCCGCGGACACGGCGGACGTGGGGGAAGTGGTCGACGTGGAGGAGAGAGTCGTCGTGGCGGAGAGACTAGCCAGCGCAGCGGTGGATCGCGGGGCGAGCGCCCAGCTAGAGCGGCCCAACCGGCCCAAAGTTCTGCCCGCACTCCGCGCCCTACGGGCGAGCCAAACCAGCGGCGCCCAGCCGCCCAGCCTCGCCAAGAGAATCGAAGCGCCAAACCGCGCAGCGAAGGAGATTCCACCCGCCGCCCAGAAGGCCGTAGCCGGGGTAACCGCGGGCGCGGACACCGTAAAGGTAACAACGAGCAATCGCCGCGCACGGGCCAGCAAGGGCCGCGTTCCGCTTCGCGATCGCAAAACTCCGCACGCGAAACAAAACCAGCGGCTCCAGCCGCCGGCAAGCTTCCGTGGTGGAAGCGGCTCACGGGACTCGAGTGATTTGGAAATGTGCCCCTAAGGAACGGTGACCCGCAAAAGGGTCGCTTCTTCGAGCACGGGGCTCTGCACGCCGTCTTCACGGTAAAGACCCATCATTCGGGCGTGGATGGGAGTTCCCGGTTCCATCATCTCGAGTGGAATGGTGTGCACATCGATAGGAACCTCGATGCCTTTTTCTTTGAGACGCTCCGACCAGGCTTGGGCCCCTTTGATGTCGCCCGAGGCGGTGGCGTTGTTGCCGAAATATTTGGGGCTCGTTACAAAATACTGGATGCGCGCGATGGGCACGCCATTACCTGCCAGGTCCTCGATGAACTCAAGTTCCTTGTCTATGACCTCTTTAGGCACCCGGAGATAATCCAATCGCGGATCATTCCCCTCTAGAGCCTGACGATCTAGATCGGCCATATACTCCGCCTTATCCGCATAATCGCTGCGGAGCTCGCTTTTGCCGGAAAGGATCGGCCGGATGACTTGCTCGCCGCTCGTGTGCTGAATGACAAAGAATCCGTGTCGTTTTCTGAAGTAGCCTTCCTTAGCCGGGGGCTTACCGGGCTGATTCGCATAAATCTTGCCGGGAGCGCTCTTCGCCGCAATCTTACGAACTTGAGCCTCGACTTCATCTGTGAACTTGGCGAGTTCTACTTCCGACTGACGATACTCGCGAGCTCCGGCGGGAGGCGTCGTTCCGGGTTTGAAGGAAACGTCATAAGCGTGAAGGGCCGTATAGCGATTTTCAGGCTCCGCCTCGGGCACCCGTTTGCGTGGAGCCTCAGTCCTAGTGGCGGCGGGTTCCGATCCCCATCCGAAGAGATCACCGGTAATGCGCAGGCAGCGCGCCACGAGCGACTCCGCGCGGGCACTGGTCGCCACGAGGCTAGTGGTCAAGATAAGGATCGAAAGGGGTTTGCTCACCGGACGAAAACTCATTTTCTTCATTTTTATCTCCGTGCATTCAGCCTAATGGCGGACCTTCGTTTTTTCTACGCAAAATGAAACCCCTTGAGGTCAAAACTTTGATCGGCCGGCATTTGTGCACCGCGTCCAGAATCTTTCTCTATGGATAGCCCCACACTCTTCGGATAGGCTCTACGGCCATATGTCGAGCGGACCTTTCACGTATTTCTTCGGTCAAAATCAGCAACATAAAAACCTCACCGCCGGCGATGCGAGCATGAAAAACCTGCTCGGCGGCAAGGGGGCAAACCTCGCCGAAATGGCAAAGCTCGGATTTCCCGTGCCCCCCGGCTTCACCATCACCACCGAAGTCTGCACGCACTACTATGCGAGCGGCAAAACCTATCCGACCGAGCTCAAAACTCAGGTCGAGGCCGCCATCAAGACCCTCGAAGAGTGCATGGGCCTCAAATTCGGCTCCAGCGATAACCCTCTGCTCGTCTCCGTGCGCTCGGGCGCGCGCGCTTCGATGCCCGGCATGATGGACACGATCCTCAACCTCGGACTCAACGACGAGAGCGTCGTGGGCCTTGCCAAATCCTCGGGCAACGAACGCTTCGCCTACGATTGCTACCGTCGCTTCATTCAGATGTACGCCGACGTGGTGATGAACGTGCACGCTTCACAATTTGAATCCGTGCTCGAGTCGCTCAAAGAAAAACGTCAGCTCAAACGCGACTCCGACATCGTCGCCGAAGATCTCAAAAAGCTCTGCGAAATTTACAAAGACCTCGTTTTCGAATCGAGTGGCAAATCCTTTCCACAAAACCCCTCCGACCAGTTGTGGGGCGCGGTAGGTGCCGTATTCGAATCTTGGAACGCCCCGCGCGCGATCCATTACCGCAAGATGGAACAGATCCCCGGCGAATGGGGCACAGCCGTCAACATCCAGGCCATGGTCTTCGGCAACCTCAGCGACAAATCCGGCACGGGCGTTTGCTTCACGCGCAACCCCTCCACCGGCGAGAACCACTTTTACGGTGAGTACCTCACCAACGCTCAGGGCGAAGACGTGGTTGCGGGCATCCGCACCCCGCACCCCATCACCAAAGTCGACGGCAAAAAAGCCGGCCTGCTTTCGCTCGAAGAAGAGATGCCCGCCGTATTCAAAGAACTCGACGGCCTTCGTCTGAAGCTCGAAAAACACTATCGCGAGATGCAAGACATCGAGTTCACCATTCAAGAGGGACGACTCTTCCTGCTGCAAACTCGTCGCGGCAAGCGCACCGCCCAAGCGGCCGTGCGCACCGCTGTCGACATGGTCGACGAAAAACTCATCTCTGAGCACGAAGCGATTCTGCGCGTAGACCCCTACTCGCTCGATCAGCTGCTGCACCCGCGCCTTGACCCCGACCAAAAAGGCACCCCGCTCGCGAAAGGCCTACCGGCCTCGCCCGGCGCCGTGAACGGCGAAGTCGTTTTCTCCTCGCAAAAGGCGGCCGACCTCGCAGCACAAGGCAAACGCGTGATCCTCGTGCGCCACGAAACCTCTCCGGAGGACATCGTGGGCATGGACGCTTCCGTGGGCATTCTCACCGCTCTGGGAGGCATGACCTCACACGCGGCCGTAGTGGCACGCGGCATGGGCAAATCCTGTGTTGCAGGCTGCGCCGAGCTCAAGATCGACTACTCCTCGGGCACCTTCTCGGTTTCTAAAAACGGCGAGCGCATCACCGTCAAAGAGGGCGACACGATCACGCTTGACGCCAATACGGGCGACGTTTTCCTGGGCGAAATCCCCACGCTCTCCTCGGAGCTCAACGAAGACTTTATGAAGCTCATGGTTTGGGCCGACCGCGAGCGCAAACTCCAAGTGCGCGCCAACGCCGACACCCCTCACGATGCGCGCATCGCGCGTCGATTTGGCGCCCAGGGCATCGGCCTCTGCCGCACAGAACACATGTTCTTCGACGAAGATCGCATCGATCAGGTGCGCCTGATGATCGTGGCCAGCGATTTGCGTGAGCGACAAAAAGCGCTCGCCAAACTCCTACCCATGCAGCGCGAAGACTTTGTCGGGCTCTTCAAAGAAATGCGCGGCTTGCCGGTAACGATTCGCCTGCTCGACCCGCCTCTGCATGAATTCCTGCCCAAAACCGCAGCCGATTACGAGCGCCTGAGCAAACTCTCGGGCCGCTCGGGCGAAGAGCTCAAAGAGATCGCCGACGGCCTCCATGAATTCAACCCCATGCTCGGCCACCGCGGCTGCCGCCTGGGAATCACCTACCCTGAGATTTACGAGATGCAGGTGCAGGCCATCGCCGAAGCCCTGATCGAAGTGCAAACGAGCAAGCCCGGTGAGATCGTCACCGCGGAGATCATGATCCCTCTTGTTCTCGACAAAAAAGAACTCCTCGACCTGCGCGAAAAAAGCGAAGTGGTGCTCGACCGCGCCAAACTCGGCGAAGAGCAGCGCCGCGCCATCAAGATCGGCACCATGATCGAGATCCCGCGCGCCGCACTCCTGGCGGACGAGATCGCCGGCGTGGCGGAGTTTTTCTCTTTCGGTACCAACGACCTCACGCAGATGTGCATGGGCCTTTCGCGTGACGACTCAGGCAAATTCCTCGGCGATTACGTGGAGCGCAAGATCTTTGAACAAGACCCTTTCGTGTCGATCGACCAGAGCGGCGTAGGCCAGCTCGTGGAGATCGCCACGCAGCGCGGTCGCGCCGCGCGCCCGGGCCTCAAGATCGGCGTTTGCGGAGAGCACGGCGGAGATCCCAAGTCGGTCTACTTCTTTCACAAAGTCGGACTCGATTATGTCAGCTGCTCGCCGTACCGCGTGCCGGCCGCCCGGCTTGCAGCCGCCCACGCCGCGCTGAATTCCGCAAAATAGCGAAGCTCCGAGGCCTCCTTCAGGTGAAATCCGTCTCACCCTGAAGGCGCTTTCGGGGCCACGGAATAAGACTAAAAGCCTCGTTTCCACAAGCTGTCTCAGACTCGTCTTGGGTCCCAAAAAGGGGGTCTTTGGCGCCAATAAAAACCGGCTTTTAGGTGGCGATTAATTTACTTTTGGGGCTTTCTCGCCTAAACCTGTAGGGGTACTAGAATCTGTTCCAAAAGAAGCGCCAGTGGGAGGCCTTTGCTTTGAAAATTATCCGACTTGAGTTGTTTGGTTTTAAATCCTTCGTCGAAAAAACCGTGGTCTCCTTCGATCAGCCCATCACCGCTATCGTGGGTTCCAACGGTTGCGGCAAATCTAACATCGTCGACGCCCTGTATTGGGTTATGGGCGACATGTCGCCCAAACACCTTCGCGGCACGCAGATGACCGACGTCATCTTCTCGGGCTCCAAAGATCACCCTGCCCTCGACATGGCCGAGGTCACCCTCGTGCTCGAGCTCGAACCCGAAAAAGATCCCGAGCTGCCCGCGCAGTTCAAGAGCAGCAACGAAGTTGGCATCACCCGCCGCTACTACCGCAGCGGCGAGTCCGAATATTTCATCAACAAAATTCCCTGCCGTCTGCGCGACGTGCAGGAGTTCTTTATGGACACCGGTTGCGGCGCCAAGAGCTACTCGATCATCGAGCAGGGTGCGATCACCCGCATGGTGGCCCAAAAACCCGAAGAGCGCCGCCGCGTGATCGAAGACGTCGCAGGCATTCTCAAGTTCAAAGCCCGCAAGGCCGAGACCGAGCGCAAACTCGAAAACTCGCGCACCAACCTGCGCCGCATCGACGACATCCTCAAGGACCTGCAAAAGCAGCTGACCTCCTTGAAGCGCCAAGCCGACAAGGCCGAAAAGTACAAAATCCTCATGGACGAGCTCCGTGAGCTCGAGATCTGCCTCGCCGGTCAAGAGTGGCTGCGCCGCTCGGGCGCCAACGACAACGATGAGCTCCTCACCGAAGACCTGCAAACCAAGCGCGAAAGCCTGCAGGCCAAAGCCGAAGCCCTGCGCATCGCTTTAGAGGAAGCCCACGCTCGCCTCTCCGAGCTCGAGCCCCAGCTGATCTCCTCGCGCGAAGCCACCCGCTCCGCCGAACTGCTCGTCAAAGATACTGAGTCGAAGATCTCTTCACTCGAAACCCGCAAGCACACCATTCAAGAGCGCGTTGAAAACGACCGCTCGCAAGTCGAAGACCTCGAAGCTCGCGCCTCTGAGCTCGAAAAGCTCATCGAAGAGCTCAATCTCAAGATTTTTGAAGCCCTCGAAGGCGTTGAAACCCAAATCGGTCGCACCGATGCCCTGCGCGAAGAGCTCGAGGCCTCCAAGCAGGCTTCCGAGTCGGCCCGCGACTCGCTCCAAAAGAAGCGCAGCGAAGCTCACCAAGAAGAGCTCGCCAAAACGCGTGTCGTGCAAGAGATCCAAAGCCTACAGAGCAGCCTTGCCCAAACCGCGAACCGCCGCAGCGCTATCGAAGAGCTGATCGAGAGCCTGCGTGCCGACCTCGAAACCAACGAGGCCGAGCGCAGCACCACCATGCAGTACCTTGAGGAAGCCTTCAGCACTCGCGGTGACCTGGAAGCCGCCAAAGAAGTCGTCGATCAAAAGATCCACGACCTCGACGTGCGCCGCACGGAGCTGCTCGAGCAGCGCAACGAATCGCGCGAAGAGCTCGCTGCCCTGTCTGCAAAAAGAGAACAGCTCGAAGCCCTGGAGCGCGAGCTCGAAGGCGTTGAGGCCACCAACAAATCACTCGTTAAAGAAATGCGCGATCAAGGTTTCGAAAACCCCATGCTCGCAGCTCAAATCAAAGTGCCCGAGCTGCTCGAGCGCGCGGTCGAGACCGCCCTCGGCAAGCACTTGCAGCGCATCTGCGTTTCCGACATGGACGGCGCAGAAAACCTGCGCATGCGCCTCGCGCAAGTCGCTCAGAGCGAAGCCCGACAGGGTCGCGCTTCGATGTGGATTCAAAACCTCGGCTCCGCGTACCGCAGCACCGAGACCCCGCTCTCGGGCCTCTTCCTCGCTCCTGCCACCACCACGAACGATAGCGGCATCGACCTGGCCACTCATGTGGCGCTCGAAGGTGCGGCAGAGAACGGCACTGACGGCGGCGAAACCCGCTACAGCTTTGACCCCGAAGGCAACGTCATCATCGACGCTGCCGAAGCCCAAGAAACCTTCAAAGTAGCCGCCATCGAGCGTCTGCGCAGCGTGGAGACCACCCTGCTCGAAGACGCCGATGTGATGGGCCCTTTGTCTCAGCTCGTGAACGGCGAAGGCAGCGAAAACGCCGACTGGTCGAAACTTGTCGAGGGCGTGTGGGTTGTTCGCGACCGCGAAGCTCTCTTGCGCGTACAGGGGCTCTTTGAGTTCCTTCCCGTGGACCTGGTTTCCCTCGACGGCGACCTGCTCACCCGCGAAGGCTTTCTCGACCTCGCGCCACTCGAAGCCTCGCAGGACGTCTCCTCGAGCTCGCTCGTGCGTCGCCGCCGCCACATCTCCGAACTCGCCGCCCGCGGCGCCCAGCTGGACACCCAGCTCGCCCAGGTGCAGAGCGACCTCGACACCTGCGTGCACGATTTGCAGGCCGCCAAAGAAGAATTCCGCAACCTCACCGGCAAACTGGCCGCTCTGAACCCGGACGTCGAGAAGCACTCCTCGTTCTTGCGTCAAGTCGAAGCCAAGGCCGCTCGCCTCAGCGAGAAGCAAACCATGCTCGGCCTCGAGCTCAAAGAGCTCAGCGGGCGCGCCGAAGAGCACAACGCTCGCTTAGAGGAGTGCCTCGCGAACCTGGAGTCCATCGAAGTGCGCAGCGAGACCCTCGCCGCCGACGTGGAAACTCAGAGTCTCGAAGTTCAGGCCCTGCTCGAAAAAGAAAAATCCTTAGAGGCCCAGCTCATCGGTTACCAAAACGAGCTGCGCAGCTCGGAGAAGATCGTGAGCGATCTGCGTTCCGAACTCGCCACGCACAAGCAAGAACTGCACATGTCACAGAGCCGCCGCGAGCGCAGCCTTGCCGAAATCGATCGTTTGTCTGCCGAAGTGGCCCAGATCGAAGACGGTCAGGGTGAAGCCCGAGAAGCTCTCGAAACCCAAAAAGCCGAATACGAGATCCACGCCGAAAAAGAAGTCGAAGTGGCCCACCTCGTGGACGCCGAACGCGCTCGCGTACGCCAAGAGCAGAAGAACCTCGACCTCGAGGCCGCTCATCTCTCTGACGTGCTCGTACAGCTCAAAGACATCGACCAGCGCCTCGCGGTGAACCGCGTGGAACTGCGCAACGTTTCCGATCGATTGATGGAACGCTACCAAATCGCCCTCGAAGACCTCTCGCGCGAACAGATCGAAGAGATGTCCACGCCCACCAACATCGAAATGGTGGCCGACGTCGAGGCGGGCAAGCAGCACGCCAAAACCCTGCGCGACAAGATCGACAAGCTGGGCAAGATCAACATGGTGGCGATCGAGGAGTTCGAAGAGATCTCCCGCCGTCACGAATATCTCTTTATTCAACGCCAGGACGTCTGGGACGGCGTCAAGCAGCTCGAAGACGCCATCGAGCGCATCGACCGCGAGTCGAAGCAGCGCTTTGCCGAGGCCTTCGAGGCCGTCAACGGCGCCTTCCGCACCACCTTCCCCGTGCTCTTTGGCGGGGGCCATGCGGAACTCAAACTCACCGATCCAGACAACTTGCTGGAGACGGGCGTCGAGATCGTCGCCCAACCGCCCGGCAAGAAACTCCAAAGCGTTACCTTGCTCTCGGGTGGCGAGAAGGCCCTCACGGCCGTCTCTCTCATCTTCGGCATCTTCAGCATCAAACCGTCGCCCTTCTGCGTTCTGGACGAAGTGGACGCACCGCTCGACGACACCAACGTGAGCCGCTTCAACAAGCAGGTTCGCAACATGGCGCTCAGCTCGCAGATCATCATGATCACGCACCATAAGAAAACCATGGAATCCTCGGACGCCCTTTTCGGCGTTACGATGGAAAAGCCGGGTATCTCGAAGGTCGCGAGCGCGCGCCTGGGTAACATCGAAAGCAAGCTGCTGGCCGCTGGATTGCCCGCTTAACGGGTGGAGTGAACAACGACCCCGTCTTCGGTGACTTCGAAGACGCGGGTGGCATCGCTGATGTAGTAGGCGCGCATGTAGGGGTTGTTCTTAAGTCGCTCTTGTAAGTTCCCCACGTCGATCATCTTTTCAGGATAGCCCTGGACCTGCACTCTGAGGTGACGACCTGGGCTTTCGGCACTGGCCTCCACCAGATCGATTTTTACCGACTCCCGCAGCTGAAGATCCTTGGCGTAAAAGTCCACCACCACCGAAGTTTGGCGATCGGCCCCTTTGCCCTGGACACCGAAAATGTCCTTGTAGGCACCTATAAATTCGGGCGAAGAGCCCTCGACGAAGTGGTCACGCGTACGCTCACCCTCTTTGGGCGGAGTCGCGAGATTCTCGAACCAATCCCGTGAATAAAAATCGGAGACTTGTTTTTGTACTTTGCGGTTCATGTTTTTGAACGTCGTGCCGAAGCTGTTGCCTGTCATCTCGTCCAATTGGATCGACTTGAAGCTAAGGTTCTCTTCGGGACGACCATCGGACGAGGAGAGAACCGCATCAAAAATGGGGACCCCTTCGCCCGCCATCTCGGCCACGAGGAAAACTTTCTTCTGGGGTAAGGCATTGCCCAGCTTTACGGCCATGACCACTTCATGATCTTCGGTACGCTCCGCCTGCGAAACAAAAACGTTTTTCGTCAATGGCCGCAAGCTCCCTTCCCCGGGAGCAAAAACCAGCGGATGCGCGGCTTCGAATTGCGCGATGAGCTCGGCACAGGAAAGCTCTTTGGCGTGAACGTGCGGCAGCCCTAAAATCAGTCCGACGAAGATCGCCGCCGCATGGATCCACCGCTTCATTGCCATCAGAGTTTTTCGGAGTTTCAGGTCGGCGTATGTAGGCCTTCACAAGAATTTAACGTGCCCTGGGGCGGCGGCTTTCTGGCAGCCTTGGGCCCCTCTCCCTAGGCTATAATAAGCCCATGGGGAGATCAGCACGCCCGAAGCATGTTCTTGCCTTGCCCCTCCTCGCGGGATTGCTTGCGGTGCATTCGGCCAAGGGCAAGGGCCCCACACTCTCCCTCAAAGAACGATGCCAACGGATGTTTGAAAGTCTCGGCCCAAACGAAATTGCGCGGTTGGAAGCAGAGCGTACGCAATCAACAAACTCTTTGCGAAACCTATGGAAGACACATATCCGTGATAACTTTTCTCCCAACCTCCCCTTCTCCGCAACTCCCGCGCTGTTAGATAACACCCGTAAATTGCTCGAAATGCAGCGAGACACTTTTAACGAGTGGCATAGAGATACGGGGCTCGTGGCCAGCCTCGATTACCAAGAGGTCACTCTGGGAGGCCGCCCCGTCACCGACCGTACGCCAAACTCGGCAAAGACGGTACGCATCCCCTACTTAAATTTTCGATATTCTCCAGAGCTTGCCAAGGAGCCCGTCTCCACGCGAATCGGCGCCAAACTCATCAACATCTTTAAAGGCAAACACAACAACCTCAACGTCACCTACGATCCCGTAAGACAATTGCTGCTCATTGAGCAGAGCGCTTCGTTGTATGTCTCACCAATGCCTGGATCTCCCAAATCAAAAATTCTGATCAGTGATGCGGATTTCTTTTCGATCGACACTGTACCGATAGGCCTTATCCACGAACACGGACATCACAAAGTGAAAACTTCGGAGAGGCCCGACGACTCTGCCCAAAGCTCAAGAAGCTTTCGCCATGTTTTCGGTGAAGCACGCGTTAACCAAAGCTCCGAGGTTTTTCATTCGGTGTACTTAAAAGGGAGCGGCGGCCAGTTTCCCCGATTAAACTTTGAAGAAATTTACACTTTCTGGATTAGCGCGAAAAGTGCGCTTTTCAATCTTAAACAGCGTCTCCAAACCCCTGACACTTCCATCAAAGAAATTTCGAGTGCTCTAGACGAATTAAAATATAGCGTTCGCCATTTGCGTGCCATTAGCCTGGACGCTCGCTACCTTTATGACGAAGTGGACGCTTTGCTCAAAAGGCCCAATTCGGTGATCAACATTCGACGCTCGGGCGACAAACTCTTCCTTGTCACAAGCATTTACCCTAGCCGAAGCCAGTCTAAATACCTAAAAGTCCCCCCCGATCAAATTCCCTCGTCGCTAAAGATCGACGTGGAAATTCCCATCGAACTTGAACCTCCGAGCTTATGGATCCTACGCTTTATGGAAATTGAAGGGCGCGCCCCAAGCACCACCGGACTCAGCCCTCTACCCAATGAATTCCGTGCCGATTTCGAAAAAGGCATGTCGGAACGAATCGCCTATCTTCAGAATCGATTAGCTGGCGCCGTAAAAACGGGCGACAACCTAGAGGGTTTTCTTCGTGAGAACCCCGAGCCAACACGTGAGCAGCTCGAAGCCCTGGTGAAAATCCTATAAAATCCGCGCTTGCGCCTGGGCCGAGGAGTAAATCGCAAAGAGCCCGGCCGGACGGAAGTTCCCGGACTGGCCCCAACCGCCAAAAGGAAGCCGTCCGCTCGCGCCAACGGTGGGTTTGTTGAAATACACCAATCCCGACTTCACGCGATCGGCGACATAGATATAATCCTCTTTGCGCTCACCGAAGTACGAAAACGAGAGTCCGTAGTTCGTGCAGTTGGCGGCCGCAATGGCGTCGTCGAGGTCCGCGACCGGGGCAAAGAACAAGTCCGGTCCGAAGATCTCGTGCGTCTGGTAGGTCGACGTGCTCGTCCACGAGTGCACTTTGTGAATGGAGGGGCTCACGTAAAAGCCCTTAGCGAGCTTCTTGCCGGTGAGCAGCGCCTTGGTCTCCAGGGCCTTGGGTCGCATCACGACCTCGGCGCCTTCACTCATGGCGATGCTGTGGTACTTCAAAAAATTCTCGCGCGAGGCGCCGGTCACGAGGGGTCCCATGAAAGGCTCGGGATCGGTGTCAAAGGGGTGCGAAATCACGAGCTCTTTGGCGCGCAGGTGCACCTTGTGGCAGAGCTCGTCGAGTTTGCTCCCGATCACGTAAACACGCGAGAGCGCCGTGCAGCGCTGGCCAGTGGTCAAAAACGACGACTCGATCAGCGCGCCAGCGACCTTGTCCAGGTCCTGCACGTCGGTGTTCACGATGGCTGCGTTTTTGCCGCCCATCTCCAGGGCTACGATCTTTTGCGTTTGGTCGGCGAGCGTGCGCAGGATCTTTGTGCCCACTTCGTAGGAGCAAGTGGCGAGCACACCCTTAATACCCTGATGACGAATCAGCCGCGTTGCCACTTCGCCGTCGCCGTGCAGGAGCGAGATCACGCCCTTGGGGAATCCCGCGGCGTGTGCGGCTTCCATATAGAGCTGCGCGCAGTACGGCGCCTTTTCCGAAGGCTTCAAGATGATCGTGTTGCCCACGAGCAGCGCCGGAATGATGTGGCCGTTTGAGAGGTGTACCGGAAAGTTGAAGGGCCCAATCACCGCAAGGGCGCCGATCGGACGGTAATGCATTTCAGCCTTGCCGCCGCCAGGCATCTCCACACTCGTGGTTTTGATGAGCTCGAGCCCATGTTCCACCGTGACATCGATCTTGGCGAGCAGCGCGCCGGCTTCGCCGAACGCCTCTTTGTAGGGCTTGCCGATTTCAAAGGAGATGAGCTTGGCAATCTGCTCGCGGCGTTTTTCGAGCTCCGCCTTGAAGCGAAGTACCACAGCGATGCGCGACTCAAGAGGCTGCAGTGCCCATTCGCGCTGGGCCTTTTCGGCCTCTTCCACAGCGAAGTCTACGTCGCGGTACGAGAAGCTCACCTTGGGCAGGCTCCAGTCGAGGTTGGCGGGCGAATTCACATCAAAACCGCCGCTCACGGCCGTGGAAATTTCCCAGCGACCGCCAAGGTAGTTGCCTAAAAATTTGGGGGGATCAAAACCAAGGACGTCTTTAACGGATAGCTCAGACATAGAACACCTCTTCTACATTTCTAAAAAGTACAACTCAGAGTCTTCTTTCACTTCCAGATGGTCCACGTAGTCCTGGCCGAGTCCGACCAGGGTCTTCCCTTTGATCCGTGCTTTCACTTGCATCGCCCGTAGTCCCGTGGGCGCCAGATGCATCAAGAGGCCCGATTTGGCCTCTCCGCTATCGCCTTTCGGGTCGGGGCGGTACTGCACCAGTGCGGTCGATTTCACCGGCTTCACCTGATCCGTGGTGGCCTGATAGTGCGGGCCTCCGTCGAAAGGATCGATGTTGTCGGTGTATTTGAAACCAATGTTCTCAAGCATCTTTTTAACCGGTACGGTCATCTCGTTCACCTCGCCGATGGTCTCGCGCGCCGAAGCGCTGAGCATGCAGGTGTAGATGTCGCCTTCGGGAAAAAGCGCGTTGATGAATTCTTTGTTCTTGCGCGAGAGCCGGTCAGCTTCGTCGTACGAAAGGTTTGTGAACTTGCGGCCGATCTCTTCCCACATCAGAGAACGCCCCTGATCGTCAAAGGGCGGCAGCAGCTCGGCGTAGAGCTGCGACTGAAACCGGTGACGGCGCGCAGCGATGTACATGAATCGAATGAACGAGAGCTGTTTGCCAAGTTTGCCAGGGTCGCGACGATACTCGGGAGCGAGAATGAGGCCTCCCACTTCGGTGGGCCCATCAAAGTCAAAGCGCAAACGCAACACTTCGTGAATGAATCCGATGTGCAGAGACTTGGACATCTTCTTTTTTTGCAGCACCTGAAACGAGATGTTCGGCTCTCGAGGCGTTCCGTTCTTAGCGGAGATCATCGAAGTGCCGACGACCTTTTTCTCTTTGAGATCTTCGATCACAAAATAGTACTCGGCGTCTTCGGGATTGGATTCCTTGGCGCGAAAGCTCGATTTCGAGAGCGTCACCTTCTTGTTCAGAATGCCGCGGTCCGGAGGCAAGTTGATGAGCGTGACGTACTCCGAGAGCGCCACCAAATCATCGATGTCTCCCGCTTCCACTTCACGAATCAAATACATATATGTGTCTCTTCTCCGATTTATTCGCCCAGCGTTTTGTCGAGCACGTCCATGGCCTCGAGCCAGTACTCTTCGGTCATGATGCCCATCGGTGGCAAAAAGCGCATGCGCACGGGCGACTTGCCTGCCCAGAACGAAAGCACCCCATTGGCGAAATACTTCAGCGAAAGGTTCTTGATCGATTCCGCGCCGCCATCGAGCATTCCAAAGGCGATCATGCCACCAGTAACGTTCGCTTCGCCGAGGCCAAACTTGGCCCACTTCTCGCGACGTGAAGCCAGGTCGAGTTTCACAAAGTTCTCAAAGCGCTGAACGCTGCCCTCGGAACCAAAGTAAGAGCCTTCGCAGAGAAGTTCTACGATCTTGGCGCCTACGGCGAGCGTGCCCGAGGATCCTGCAAAGGTTCCCCCGATAAGACCTGCCTTGGGAGCGTAGTCTTTGCTCCACAGCACCGCGCCCGCTTGAATGGGCTTGGCGCAGGAGACCACGTCGGCGTATTCGCCCAGGCCGAAGCGCTGGTAGGCAAAGAGCTCACCGGTGCGCCCGATGGTTTGCACCTCGTCGAACCAAATGCCGAGACCTTTGGATTTGGCGTGGTCGAGCACGGCAATCCACCAGTTGCGGGGAGCCGAAGCAAAGCCGCCACCCTCGCCCTGCACGATTTCAAAGCCCATGCCGGCGTAAGCCTCGGGGTCTTTGGCGAGCAATTTGTCGATCGCAGCAATGGTCTCTTCGATGTTTTGCTCCACCGACTTGGTGGCATCAAAATAAGGGATGTGTTCGAACTGGCCAAAGTTCGGTTGGCCTTCGCGGTACTTGGGCTCGTCGGTGAGCTCTTGCATCGCGGCCGAACGGCCGGCAAACGCGTTCTTAAACGAAATCACTTTCCAAGCAGGAGCTTTCTTTTGGCGCAAAATTTTGAGCGCGAGCTCGTTGGCCATGGTGCCGCAAGTGGTGAGCCAAACGCCGGCCATCTGAGCGGGCTTGCCGGCTTCCACAGGGCGATTGGCGCCGTCGAGCAGCACGCGCGCGAGCCACTGGTACTCGTCGCCGGGCATCAGTGTGCCCTGCATGTGCGGAGCTTTGAGTCCGTGCGTGGCCAGGGTCATCAGCAGTTCCGGATGGCCGTGCCCAAAGAGCGAGACGCCGATGCCAGAGATCATGTCGAGCTTCACCGAACCGTCTTCGAATTCGATGTAAGGACCCGAGCCCTTGCCCGTAGGCCACATAGGGAACAACAAAGGGCGCCCGCGAAGGGCGGCGATTTTGTCGAGTTCGGCTTGCTGCTGAGCCACGAGTTCCGGATTGGGGCCCTTGATCGCCGAGCAGCCTTGCGCAGCACCCAATACCTTTTGAGCCATAACCTTAAATTGATCTGAGATCATAGCCCGAGATTACCCCATCCCCACGCCGAGTTCTAGGACCCGCCCTCGCCCAAAAGCGCACAATTTGTGCGCCTAAAATGGGTCAAGGGAAAGAGCCTCGTTCTGAAAGCCTTCACGCTGACCTATTTTGCAAGTCGGACCCCTCTCGGGTCCCACATAAGGAGGAACGTTAACGTGAAAAAAAGTCCCTTGATCCTTTCGGCCGCTGTGATCGGCGCCCTGGGCCTTACGGCCTGTGAGGTGGAGCTTGCCGATACCAGTTCAGGCAATAACCCCATCAAAAAACCCACCCAATATGCGCCCTACAAAGGAACCTACACGGGACACACTACTGCGCTCAGCCAAGGGCTCGAGACGGAGTGCGACATCACGCTCAACATCGAGCAGACGGCCAAGGAACTGAACTTCAAGTTCCTCGAATACGACTGCGACAATGGCACCACGTGGGGCTTCGACCAGCCCACAAAGTTCGAATTACGCAAACCTAAGAACACCGCTTTTGCGTCTTGGGACGTGTACAAGAACGGCAGCTACGCTGGCTTCCAAAACTATTCCAACAACGCCGTGCAGTTGACCATCGAAGATCTGAGCTCGCAGACCATCATTCAGATCACGCAGTCGGCTAAAGGCGTGCGCCTGGAAAACTTCCAACTCAACTCTAACGGCTGGACGCTCTTCAAACCCGAAGGCGCTAACCTCACCAAGCAATAAATAAGGAACCTGACAAAATGAAACTTCAATCTACTTTTGCCGCCCTCCTTTCCACCCTCATGCTCGGCGCTTGCGCCAACATGTCGGCCCTCCAAACTGCCGAAACCCTCAAGCCAGGCGAAGGCGAATTCAGCGTGGGCGCCGGTTACGTCAACCACAAAGCCATCTTCGAAGGTGACGGAGATTCCGAAGCCACCGCGCCGTACATGGAATTCCAATACCGCCGCGGTATCGCCGACAAGTTTGACGCCGGTGCCAAGATCACCCTCATCGGTACGGCCGGTATCGATGCCAAGTATCAGCTGATCGACAACCCGACCTGGGACCTCGCGGTCGGCACTTCGCTCGCCTACCTCACCATCTCGAGCGGCGGCACCGTGGACGGCAATGGCGACGTTTCGGGCGAGTCCAAGTCGACCATCATCGACTGGACAGTACCCGTGTACATCAGCGCGCAGGTCTCCGACGGGCTCGCTCTCTACACCTCGCCCAAGTTCATGCTGCGCACCGGTGCCGGTGACACCCTCAGCGTGCTCGGCGCTACGGTCGGTGCCAAGTGGGGCCAAACTTCGGGCCTCATGCTCGAAACCACTTACGGCAAAGGCCTGGGCAGCGATTTCCAAACGCTCCAGTTCAACGCCGCGTTCTTCATGAAGGGTGATGCCTGGTTATGATGAGCGTTAAGCAAGTCAGCGCGCTTGCGGTCTTGGCGCTCGGTGCTTGTAGCACCGGGCCCAAGGTCAAACCCGAAGCGCTCGCCAAGGTCAAAACCGTGGGCATCGTAGGCTTCGAGATCGTGCAGCAACAGCCCAAGGATCTCGAGATCTCCATCGGTGGCTCGTCTTCGAGCGACGCCATCGACAGCATGCCCATGTCCAAGATCCCCGTGGCCACCAAGCACGGCAGCGAAGTGGTCGAAGTGCTGCGCAAACAGCTGCAGCAAGATCTCGGCTGGAAAGTCGCCACGCAAGACGCGCTCCGCAAGGACGCCACCTACAAGGCGATCACCAAAGAGCAAACTTCGGGCTGGCGCAGCCTGCCGCCCGTGGGCGCGCAGTACGAAGTCTTCGCTAGCGAAGGCATCATGGACTACTGGGCCTGGGAAAAGCTCGGCGCCGACAAGCGCCAAGAGCTCATGAAGGCCCTCGGGCTCGACGCCGCGCTCGTCATTCGTGCGCGCACCGAGCTCAAGGAAAGCTTCACGCTCAAAAAACTCTATGGCGGTGGCAACTATCACCCCAAAGTGGATTTCGAGCTCAAGCTCTACGCTGCTGATGGCAAAGACGTGATCTGGTCGGACTACCGCGTAGCGGGCGTGCCCACTAGCGAGAAGGCCGGGCACTTTGCTGGCATCTCCAAACGTGAAGCCCTCGACAAACTTGTCGTGGTGGGCGCCGAACAAACGGCGCACAACCTGAAAGTTTCCCACGACGGCGGACCCAAGAAATAAGGCCCTCCCCGGGGGTTACCCCGATTCTGACCGGTGAGCTCGCGACGCTGAACGTATTCTCCTCAGCGCGCGGATTCACCGGTCGTTTTTTTCGGAATTTCAGTTGGGCGTTTGAGTTTGGAGTTTCAGTTTAAAGTACCGTTTGAGTTTTGAGATTTGGGACTGGCTTTTGCATGGGTTACCTCATGCTTAAAGACTTTCATGCCTTTCAGAAGGCTCGGGACCTCTATCAAATATGCAAAGGATTAAAATTGCCAAGATTTCTAAAAGATCAGCTGCTCCGGGCAAGCTCTTCGGTTGCCCTAAATATTGCCGAAGGATCCGGAAAGAGAACCCCAAGCGATCAAAAGCGGTTTTACTTTATTGCCTTAGGATCGCTACGTGAATGCGAAGCCATTTTTGAATTGGAATGTGTTCAGCATCCTCAGCTTTTAAATGTTTGTAATCAGCTAGGAGCCATCCTTTTCAAACTTTGTCACAAATAAACCCAAACTGTACTTTAAACTGAAACTCCAAACTCAAACTTTCAACTGAGCTTAAGTCCCCAATCCCCGCGACAAACAATTGACGCCACTTTTTGTAAATTTTTCTTAAAGCTTTTCTCATCCCTGACGATAGGTCTCATGTGAGTACAGCGATGTGCTCACCACATTTCTAGATAGACGCGAACACGGACGTTTCGTCGAAAACCTTTCAAGGAAGATGGCGGGTTGACGTGTTGTCGCTGTATCCCCTCCGCCCTTCTCTCTGAATAGAATTCCAAAATATAGCAACGACAGGTTCCAGGTACCTTAAGGTACCTGGAACCTGACAACCTAAGCTTATACGCGAAAGAATTTCGCGTTAGCAAACGGGCGCCATGGTGGTACCCGTTAACTTAATTCCCGGGTGGTAAATCCACTCGGACAAGTTCCAGGTACCTAAAGGTAGCTGGAACTTGAAAAAATCTTAAGCGAGCACGGACGCTCTCCGCATAGTCAAGGTTGACGGCGGAACCTATCACGGACGACTGGGTCAAAAGCAATGGAGGCTTTGATTATGGGCGTTCGTATTAATACTAACATGATGTCAATCAATGCTCAGCGCAACCTGCGCGGGAGCAAGTCGAGGATGGAT
>DATLIP010000060.1:0-38949 GCA_035539375.1 Bdellovibrionota bacterium
TCGATGGAAACTTTTTTAAAGTGGCCTTGGAGGTTTTCAAGTTCTGTTTTCATGGGCGCTGTTATGGTCCTTCGGGCGGGCAAAATCAAGAAAAAGGCAACAAATTATCATAGTGAGCGAGACCCATTGCGAGGTGCTCAGGCCCCATAGCGCGCCCCGCAGGGAGTCGCCCCGGAAAAATTCCACAAAAAAGCGCAGAATTCCGTAAGAGAGCACGTAATTTCGAAAGGTCTTTGCCCGGGTGCCACCCTTGCGGTTTTGCCCTAAAGCCCAAAAGCCGATCGCAACGAGTCCGACAACTTCGTAGAGCTGGGTCGGGTGCAGGGGCACGTCCAGCGGTCGGGCCAAACCGTGCGGGTCGCGGTAAACGACGCCCCAGGGAAGGTCGCAAACGACACCGTGGCAACAACCGTGCGCCAGGCAACCTAGTCGCCCGATTGCGTGGCCAATGGCGAGGCCTGGGGTGGCGGCGCCCAGCACCGCGCGGTAC
This sequence comes from Bdellovibrionota bacterium, assembly GCA_035539375.1. Taxonomy (GTDB): domain Bacteria; phylum Bdellovibrionota; class UBA2428; order UBA2428; family UBA2428; genus DATLIP01. Next base: position 491 of record DATLIP010000060.1, read on the forward strand.
GAAAAGTCGTGCTTGTAGCACCAGGTGAGAAGGGCCGTGAGCCCGCCGATCATGCCGCCGTAAAAGACGATCCCACCCGAAGAGAGGTTCGTGTAGCTAAAGAGTCCGGACTCGTAATGTTTGAGGTTGGTGAGGATAAAGAGCAATCGCGCGCCGAAGAATCCCGAAAAGAAAATTGCGATGAGCGCGTTGATGAGGTTGTCCGTGCTCGCCAGTGGCAAAAGGCGTTTGGCTTCGCGCACCCAGAGCCAGCCGCCCACGAGTATCGCGATCGAAAAGAGTGTGGTGTAGGTGTAAAGCGCGCCATCGCCCCAGGTGAAGAGAATCGGATGCATGGGCAGATTCTAACCGAAAGCTTTAGGGTTCGTCGTCGAAGGCGCCACGTTTTTCACGTCGCTCAAAAGATTTTCGATCTTTGCGCCCGTTCGATCGATAATCGTCAGGGTCACGCGAGGAGGGCGTCAGACGGTAGACCTCATCCCACAGGTTCTGGGTGATGCCTCCGCTCTGGACAGCGTTCAGATTGCCGAAATTGCGCGGGTCCACGAGTGTGCGATCGACGATGGCATTGGCCGGAATGCCGAGTTCTTTTTCCATACGCTGGCGAGTTTCCCGGTAGTTGTCTTCGGCAAGGGAACGCTGCACGTCTTCCACGAGCCAGGTCAGGCGGAAAAACGGCAACTCGATATTGTGAATCTTGAAGATGTAGTCGATCGATCCATCGGAGCGTTTGCGTGTGGTGAACCCGTAAAAAGGGGCTTTGCCTTTGGGCTGTGCGAGCACCACGCCGCTCATTTGCGCATTCTTCATGAGGGCTTCGGACCATTCGCGAAAATCCTGGTCGTTGAGGCGCGAGGCGTGGTCGTTTACGCTGATTTCGAAAGATGCCATGGGGCGAAGCCCCGGAACTTTTTTGAGTTCCATGGGATCGATCGCTCGCGGTGTGTTGACGATGTCGACAACCATGCGCGCGTCGACGCCGTGACCGGCGAAAAGCATTTCGCCCGTGTAGCGGGGCACGCTGTAGCCATGCTCGCGTGACCACGCCGCCACTTGCTCTCCCAGGGGAGCTAGGTTGGGTTTGACGTTGGTTTCACCCTGGTGCCACCAGAGCTTGTTCAAAAAGTAGCTTTTGTTGTTGAGCGCTTCCCCGATACCCAGAGAGTTGGCGATATCAGCACTCATTTTGCCTGTAGCGGCCGCAGGGTTCGTGCGAGCATTGAGGTCACGTTTTTGGACAAAGGCGTCGGTGAAATGCTTGAGCCGCTGCCGATTGATCCGCCCGAGTATGTCGCTGCACAAAACGGCCGAGGACTGTGCAAAACCACGAAGGATCGGCGTTGGTTGCGCCCACGCCGCAAAGCTGAGCGCCAGACTCATAGAGGCAAGGAGGTGTTGCGCGCGCAGCATCTTAAAGATGATTTTAACCGCAGGGGCCCTCTGCCGTCAGTCAAATACTTGCCAATTTGACTGGTTGGCCCGCCCGGAGAGAGAATCGTAGACCATGAGCATCTCTCGAGAACTCTCACCCCTAGAACTTCTTATCGAAGCCAAGACCAGTGACATCGGTGGCTTGCAGGTGCGGCGCAGCTTGCCGAATGTGAATCGGCGCATGGTGGGACCTTTTATTTTTTTCGACCATATGGGGCCCGTGGATTTTGAGATTGGCAACGGACTCGACGTTCGCCCCCACCCGCACATCGGCCTCAGCACACTGACTTATTTGTTTGAAGGCGAGATCGTGCACCGGGACACCCTGGGAGTGGAACAAAAAATTCAATCGGGCGCGGTGAATTGGATGACTGCAGGCTCGGGCGTCGCACACTCAGAGCGCTCACCTCAAGATTCTCGCTCGGTGGTGCAGCGACTGCATGGTATCCAAACCTGGATCGCGCTTCCTAAGGAACAAGAAGAGGTGGCGCCTTCGTTTTTTCACCATGGTGAAAAAGAGATCCCCGAAACCTCGCAAGGCGGGACGGCGGTGCGAGTGGTGGCTGGGGATTTTGGCGACATAACTTCGCCAGTGGAGACCTCTTCGGAGCTCACGTATTTAGATTTGCGCATGCCACGAGGAGAGTTTTTTCAGCTAGAAAAGCCTTCGCACGAACTCGCGTTGTATTGCGTAAACGGGCGCATCGCGGTGGGTGATCAGGTGCTGCGCGAAGGCGCGCTAGGCGTCTTTCACGCAGGCGAGACGGTGCGCTTTCGCGCCGAAGAAGCTTCGCGCGCGATCCTAGTTGGCGGCTTGCCGCTGGGAGAGCGCAAGCACATTTGGTGGAATTTTGTGTCGTCGTCTAAGGAGCGCATCGAGCGCGCCAAAGAGGATTGGCGTGAGCAGAATTTTGGCCGCGTGCGGGGCGAGCATGAGCACATCCCGCTGCCCGAGCGCTAAGCTTTTTTAGATTCCGCGCGCCAAGAGTAAATCACGAGCAGGAACATCGCGCAGAAGATTGCCGCGTCGGCGAAGTTAAAGACCGGCCAGTGGCAGGCGTCGGGAGTCATCTTGTAGAAGAGCGGCACGCAGCCTTCGAGCGAAGGGTAGTGCCAGTCGATGAAATCCACCACGTAGCCGTGGCGCAGGCGATCGATCACGTTGCCCAGGGCGCCGCCCAGGATGAGTCCCATTGCGAGTGGGCCAATGAGGTCGCCCTTTTTGAAGTGGCGCACGTACGAAAACCACAGCAAGAGCAAGACGCCCAGAGGTAGCACCAGGAAGAAGGCGCCGCGCACGGACTCGGGCAAGTTGCGGAGCATGCCGAAGGCAGCGCCATAATTGTGCACGAGGGTCCAGCTCCACCAAGAGAGCAGGTCGATCGACGAACCGAGGCTCTCGAGCTTGCTTAGGGCCCAGGACTTGGTCCATTGGTCGACGGCGATGACGAGGGCTCCTAGGGAGATGATGAGCGTATAAATGCGTGACATGTATTCCAAATTTTACTTAACACTAGCCCTAGGGTCAAAAGCCGTGGACGATAAAATCACCGAAAGCGATTGGGCGCTGCTATCCCAAATGCGCCAGGGCTACCTGGGTGAGCGCGCCCAGACGCTGTGGACCACCTCGCGCTCCCTCGAAGTCTACGACAAGTTTTTTGGCCGCCGCATCGCGGACAAGTGGTTTTCGGCCCTGAACGTCTTCGCCGAACGCGGCGACGCACAGGATTTTCTGGATTGGCGCACGCAGCTGGGTGCGCCGCTGCAGATTTGGGACTGGGGCTGCGGCACTGGGCGTGCGTCACGCAGCTTTTGCCAGGCCTTGGCGATCGATGACCCCGTAGAAGCGGTTTTCACCGATCGCGGCGAATTCATCGAGGCTTGGGCCCACCACCAGCTGGTGAGCGAGCGTGGTGAGAGGTCGATCACGAAGATCCCTTCGTCCAAGCTCCAGCTTTCGAACACGGTGCTTCTGATCTCTCACGTGCTCAACGAACTGGAACACGCCAAGGCCGGCTCGCTATCCGACGTGGCAGCTCGAGCCGAATGGATTTTTTGGGTAGAGAACGGGTCGCGCTCTACGAGTCGCGCGCTTGCTGGCGTGCGCAACAAGATCCGTCACACACACGACATTCTGGCTCCGTGCCTTGGTCAAACCGGTTGCCAGGCGATCGAAGGCAAAGATCATTCGCATTGGTGCCACTTCTTTGCCGAGCGCACGGCGGAGTATTTCCTCGATCCCGAGTGGAGCGAATTCTCAAAGCGACTCGGTGTCGATTTGCGCAGCATCCCTTACTCGTTTTTCATTGCGAGGCGCAAGCGTGAGGGCAGCCCCGCCCCGACGCTCTCCGTGCCGTTGCCCTCGACTCATGGCGTGCACATCGGTCGCGCACGCGTGTACAAAGGTTATGCCGATGCTCTCGTCTGCGAGAACAACACCCGCCTCGAAGATTGGCGTTACCCCAAGCGCAGCTACGGCGAGATCTATCGCGAGCTCAAAAAAGATCAAGCGAGTTTCGTGCTAGAGCGTCCCGAGTCGAAGTAAGCCAATTAAAGTTGACCGCTATCCATACAAATTTTAGCTCCCATCCCTAAGGGATTAGGAGGAAATCATGAAAAAATTGGTATGGGTATTGGCGTCATTCGCCGCCTTCGCAACGACTTCGTCTGCCGACGAGCAGGGGACTTTGTTCCCAGAGCTCGAAATTGCCGAGGCTTACAAAACGCTCGTCGACACCGCTTGTGGCGAGAACGCTCGCATTGAGTGTTCTGAATCTAAATATGAGGTTGCGAAATTCGACTTCGATACCGAGGTCAAAAAACTTCGCAAGGAGCGCGCGCCCGATCAACTCATCTTGAAGTGGGCCGATGCCGCTGACAACCTCAGCTTTTACGTGGATGACAAAAGTTTCGACGAAGCTTTCGCAAAACTGCGTAAAGCCAAACAGTTCAAAGCCGTATTCGGCGTGGTGCCCCCCGAGGATTGCACCGAAAGTGAATCCTGCAGCGACGGCTCTCTGCTCATCTACACGATCGATGGCCGCGTTTTATCTTTCGATTACGACTACAACACCTAAGGCGTAGGGCATACCGGCGCGGGGTCACCTTCGCGCCGACGCAGCTCGTGCCGCACTTCGCGTCCGCGGAATGCGGCGATGTTTGTGGGCGGCACCATCTTCGCCGGAGGTGGGTTGAGATCCTGGAAAGCCATGGCATCGAGGTCGCTCAGGAAGCAAAGATTTTTCACATCGTAGGCACGCCATTCAAGCTTGGTACTCATGGGCCAATCGAGGGGTTTCTGGGTTTGGCGTGCGATCATTTCGGCTTCGACGATGAGGCCCGAGGCGAGCGGCGCCGCGCCACTGGCTCCCGTGAACTTGGTTTCGAGCGCGGTGTCCGAGCCCACCCAAGCGATCACCACCAGATGCGGCGAGACGGCCGCAAACCAAGAATCTTTTTTATCAGATGACGTTCCCGTTTTGCCGCCCCAGCTGTGTTCCGGTTCCAGCAGACTCGAGAGAAAGGCCGAGGTTCCGCGGCGTGTAGCGCCCTGCATGGCCGAGATGACTTCTTGCGCGGCGGAGATCTTGAGATCGTCGGCCGGTGCGGCATGGATCGCGGCCACGCTGTCGGTGGTCGCCGGGACCGGGGCGTTTTCGACGCGATCTTTGCGCAGCGGAAACTCATGCACACCGAGCATGTAACCGAGGTTTTCGCATCCGCGCAGCGGGTCGAGCCCAAGCGCTGTGCGGGTCATGCGCGTGTACGCGAGAGCCACATCCCAGGGGCGCTGTTCGATGGAACCGAGAATGGCCGAGGGCAGAGCGCGTTCGGTGGGAATGCGCAGGCCGAGCTCTTGCACTGGCGCGAGGAGATTTCGGATCAGGCCACTGGGCTCTTGCTCAAAGAACATGCGCACAACGGGCACGTTGATCGATTGCTCGAGCGTTTGGCGCAGCGAAATCTTGTCGCGGAAGAGGCGGTCGTAGTTTTCGGGTTTCCAGCTGCCGCGATTGCTGTCGTAAATCCATTCGAGGGGACGATCTTCGAGAGGTGATCCCAAGCTGTAGAGGCCGCGCTCTATGAAGTAAGGCACTTCGAGGGGCTTCATCAGAGAGCCAATAGAGCGCGCGCTTTTGGTGATGCGGTCGTACTGCGTGAGTGAGTAGTTTCGCCCGCCGACGTAGGCTTTGATTTGGCAAGTCTGGGGATCCACGGCAATGAGCAGTGCCTGCAAGTCGAGTGGCCAATCTTTGCCCAAGCTGCGCAGAGAGTCTTCGGCGCGGCGCTGGAGATCGGTGTTGATGCTGAGCTCGACTTCAAGCCCGCCCTCGACCACTGCGGATTCGCCCTGGGTACTGATGAGCTGGTTGCGCGCGAGATCCAGTAGATACGAGGCGCGCGTGGCGCGGCTGCTTTCGATGCGCTTGGGCAGGGGCGCCGCTTCTGCGCTCTTCTGCTCGTCTTCGAGAATGAGGTTGGCGTCGGCGAGCAGCTTGAGCACGAAATCACGTCGCGCTTTGGTTCGCTCGGGGTGGCGCCAGGGATCGTAATGCCCCGGGCCCTTGATCATCGCCACAAGCAGGGCCATCTCGTCGAGCGAGAGATCGCCGACGTTTTTGCCAAAGTAAAACTGCGAAGCGCGCGCGATGCCGTGCACGGCGATCGGACCTTCTTGTCCTAGATAGACTTCGTTGATGTAGGCTTCGAGAATGGCGTCTTTGGGAAAACGCTTTTCTACGAGCGCTGCGAGCACCAGTTCGGTGAACTTTCGTTTTAAGGTTTTCTCGTTGGTAAGAAAGACGTTCTTCACCAGCTGCTGCGTGATGGTGGAGCCGCCCTGAGCGTAGCGCAGCGAGAGCACGTTGCGGGCGAAGGCGCGCAGAATGCCCATCAGATCAAATCCCTCGTGCGAATGGAAGCGCGGATCTTCGATCTGCACGATGGCCTGCACAAGTTGCGGAGGCGTTTCGGCGAGCGTGATGGCTTGACGCTCTTCGAGTCGACCATTGTTCAGGGAACCCACCCACTGCCAATCGCCACGCGAATTTTGCGCTTTGACGGTGATGCTGCCTGCGACTTGTCGCGAGCGAATGCGCGACTCGATGAGTGGTGACCACTGCGAGTCGATGGAGAAGATCCAGAGTGTGGCAGCGATGGACACGCTGAGTATAGACGCCAAAATTCCGACGATGACAAAACCGCTACGATTCATGCGAAGCCCTATGTTATGGCATCCTTTGCTCTTTTTCGTCGACACATTGCGCGTGATCGCAAAGAGCTTGCCGCAGAGCGTTTTGCCATAGATGTAGGGCAACGTATTTCATTTGACTCAGGAAGGAAGGGGTTTAAATCTATTTGTACTCATCAACATTGGCCTCGAGCCTCGGATGTGAATCCCTCTCCCCCGACTCACGCCGAGGCTCGGGAACAATTTCCACCTAAGGAGATTCCCTTTCATTATGTTCAAACGATCAAAGTTCTACCAAAACACGTTGTGCCTGCTGGGTTCGGTTGGTCTCGGAATGGTTACGGCGCAAGCGGCTTCGTTTAGCGTTAGCGGTGGTTACACCTTCGACGCCAACATGCTGAGCAATTACGACCTCACCAGCAATGAGCCTGCCGGTTACGGCAACACGGCCTCTTACTGGAGCCACCGCTTTATCCTTCGTCCCGACGTTCTGATCGACGATCGTTTCACGATCCGTTCGGAACTCAACATGCTTCACCAACTCGGTTCGGACTACGACGCCACTGCCCAGAACAAGGTTTCGGGTGCGGCGGGTTCGGCCCTCGATTCGAGCCTCTCCACCGATGCGGGCTCGCAAATGATCCAAGTGCGCAAGGCTTACCTTGAGTGGGCTTCGGACTGGGGTGTTTTCAAAATCGGCCGTCAGTCCAAGGACTGGGGTCTTGGAATTCTCTACAACACAGGCGGCACAGCCTCTAAGGTCAACGACACGATCGTCGATCGCGTAGGATTTGAAGGCATGGTCGGTAACCTGCACCTGCAATTTGGCTTTGAAAAAGGCAAAGAAGGCAAGCTCACCGACGATAGCGACGACGCTGAGTCGTACGAAGTTGCTGTGGAATACATCAACGAAGAGAACGGTTTCAACGTCGGTCTTCTCTACAACCGCACAGTGGCTTCGGCGGGCGCTGGCTCGAAATTCGACTCCGAAAACCTCTTGGGCATTTACACCAAGAAAAAGTGGGGTTCGATGAACCTCGGTGGTGAATTCGTGTCGCGCGGCTACGAAACTGGTGACGCCCAATACGGCGGTCTTGTGAAGATCCTCTACAAGCCGGCCTCCTTCTCGCTCGGCATCGACGCGGGTTACGCTTCGGCCAACGGCAATAGCAACTACAAGTTCCAATCGAACTACAAGCCGCTGCTTATCCTTTTCAACGACGTAGTAGGTCCTACGGCAGGTCACACCGTGCGTACCAACGCCAACGTGGGCAATGCCGTCGGTTCGGGCACCGGTGCCGGCGCGGCCTTCGGAGTGCTCAGCACTTCGTACACCTTCGCGAGCGGCAACTATACGCTCGGTGGTAACGTAGGTTATGCGCAGCTCGTAAAGCAGGGCACCAATGCGGACAAAGCCCTAGGTACCGAAGTGGACCTCCACCTCAGCCAGAAATGGTATGACAATTTCCAAACCTCTTACGCAGTCGGCATGCTCTTCCCTGGCAAGGGCTTTGGCAGCGACGCGCAAGCGGCGTGGGGCACCAAGATTGCTGGCGCTCTGACCTTTTAAAAAATCTTCTCCATCCGCTCGTCCGATGAGTCGGGCGGACAGAGAAGTTTGTTCTACACTGTGCGGGAGGGCCCGAGGCTTTACACCGAGATTGAACAACGTACGACCAACATAGACATCATCAGATTCCACACCGTGGTTCCTAAGTGATGCAGTGTAGATAGAAACAGAGAATGGGTGGCTCGCCGCAGAACGCGGCGAGCCACCCATTTGTATTTTTTGCGCCTGTTCAGGCAACTTAACTTTTTTTGTTAAAAAATTGGGCTTTACTAAAGATTCAGAGGAAGGAGGGCTTTTTATGAAAAAGCTCATGGGATCTTTAGTATTGGCCGCAACGGTATGGGGTGCTAACGCACGCGCCGCCGCGACCGCAGACATCAACGCAGCCGTTCTCGCAAAAACTGTAGCGCAGGTTCAAGCCGGCGCCATTAGTGCGATGAACATGATCAATTGGAAGATTGGCGATTTCCACAAGTTCAACGTCAAGTTCCTTTTCGGCGGTGGCACGGGTTCGAAAACCGTTCCCTCCGAAGATCTCGCTCAGAACGCCGTTTGGCTCAAAAACGAAATGACCCTGATGGGCCAAAAGCAAACCACCGAAACGCTGCTCTCGCGCACCGACGGTAAAGTGCTCAAACTCATCGTCAACGGCAAAGAAGAGGACCCCAACATGGGTGGCGGCGACGTTGAAATTCTCGAGCAATACGAGGACAACGTGAAAGTTCCCGCCGGCGAGTTCAAATCGATGTTCGTCAAACTCAAAACCTCTCAGCAAGGTCAAGAAGTGACGATCAGCGTTTGGATCAACCCGACCGCTGTAGGCCTCGATGGTCAGCTCAAGATGGTTGCCGAAACTCAGTTTGGCCCATTGACTCTCGAACTCACCGAATTCAAAATCAACTAAATGACACGCCCCCCTAGTCTAAGCCGTTTGTGGATTGGACTAGGGGTTTTTTTTGTTTTGGGCGTTCCAGCGCTCCTCGCCGCGAATGCAATTCCTGCCCGATCACACTTTTCGGAATTCTTGGTCTTCGACGACAATCCCGCTGCCCTTGTGCAGCTCTCGTCGACGCACCCCGAGGCTTTTGCGCAGCTCAGCGAAAGCAGCCTCAACGAAGTTTTCGACTTTTTATTTTTAAAGAACCAGCGTCTTGAAGCTCGCAAATGGGTGCAGAACCTCTATCGCGGCTCCGCTTGCCCGATTCCGGGGGCCAAGGCCAAGTTCTGTGATTCTCTGCTGCAGCTGTGGCGCGGCCCGCTTTGGCAGACCTACTTTTGGGACGCCTCGCTTGTGCAGCTCAGTCGCGCCCGCGAGCTGGTGGCCACGCCCGGCACGAACGATCGTCTGCGTCGCGACGCCTGCCTAGAGGCGCGCAGCATTCTCAGTGATCTTGAGAGCCGCGAAGGTGCCATGGGTCCCCTCCTCGAAACGCAAATCCAGGTTTTTGAGTGCCTGGGTGACGAAAGCGCCCGGAACGAGGTATACCTAAAACTCGAAACGTTGAGGAACATTCAGAGTGCTTTGGGAACTTAAAGTCATGTTTGCGGCCACCGCGGTGGTCTTTTTATTGGCGCTCTACTTTGGGATCTTTCTCTATCCCTATCGCGAGCATTCAGAACAAACCAAAACTCGTCCGCGTTCGTTTATCTCAAACGCTTACTTTCGCGAGTTTTGGTACTTCATGATGGGCCCCTTCAAGATCAAGCTCATCAAGTGGGGCGTGCATCCCAACACCATCACCTGGGTAGGATTTCTCTTTTCGGTAGTTGCCGGTGTGGCTTTTGCCTACGGTCAATTTGGTGTGGCGGGCTGGATGACCATCTTCGCCGCGACTTGTGACGTTTACGACGGCCAAATCGCGCGAGCACGATCGATCTCGCTCAAGTCGGGCTCTTATCTTGACTCCGTTCTTGATCGCATCGGTGAAGCGGCGATGTTCTTTGGTCTTGTATGGTTTTTCCGCAACGACGTGCTGTGGTTCTGGACCATTTTCCTTGGTTTCACCGCATCGAATCTGGTTTCCTATGCGCGTTCACGTGCCGAAGGGCTCGGTTACGGCGGCGCGCGCGGATTTTTTCAGCGTGCTGAGCGCATGATCGTACTTTCTGTGGGGATGTCGCTCTACCCCGTGATGGAATACTTCACCAGCTACAGCCGTGAATGGCTCTATTTCACGCTGGGATTCTTGTGCTGGGGCTCGGTGCAAACCGCTCTCAGCCGTTCGATTTCGATTTATCGCGAGATGGTTCGCGACGAGGCGAAGGCCTGATCTGCAGAGGAGTTTTCCATGCCACAAAAGAAGATTCTGGTAACGGGCGCATCGAGCGGTATCGGGCGCGCGACGGCGCTGCTACTTGCTCAAAAAGGGCACGACGTGATGATGGCCGCGCGGCGAATCGATCGTTTGGCACACACGGCAGTCACCACGCCTTCGGTGACGGGCTCGCTCAGTGTGGCATCTCTGGATCTGGCCGATCCCGATAGCATCGACAAGTTTTGCGTTCAGCACGGGGAGTGGCTCTCGGGCATCGACGTGCTTATCAACAATGCCGGGCTTGCCCTGGGGCGAGAGCCCTTTCAAAGCTCCGCCCTTGACGAGATCCAAACCGTCATCAACACCAACGTCTCGGGACTTCTACGGCTCTCGCGACATCTGATACCTGTGATGATCAAACGTCAGCGTGGCCATGTGGTGAACATGGGCTCAGTGGCTGGGCACACACCCTACGCTGGCGGCGCCGTGTACTGCGCGAGCAAGGCGGCCGTGCACATGCTGAGCGAAGCGCTGCGCATGGATCTGGGTGGCACCAACGTGCGTGTGTCGATCATCGCTCCGGGCCGTGTGGCCGAAACCGAATTCTCCAGCGTGAGATTTCGCGGAGACATCAAACTCGCACAGAGTGTGTACGAAGGTTATCGCGTGATGAGCGCAAAAGATGTGGCCGAAACCATCGCATGGGTGCTCGAGCGCCCCGAGCACATCAACGTGCAAGAGGTGGTGATCATGCCCACCGATCAGCCTTCGGCGACCACTTTAGTCCCTTTCAAACCGTGATCTAGCGCTGCACTCCGTCGTATCGCCGCGTTAACGAAAGACTTTGCAAAGACTTTGAAAGTTGTGGGTTCTCCGATCGGAGTTAGCATTTTTCCTTCCTAGAGGAGGAGACCACATGAAAAAGTTTTTACCCATCGTTTCGTCTTTGTTCGTTAGCGCCATTGCACTCGCCACGCCTGCCGTTGGTGACAGCGCCACCTACGCGGTGACCATCGTTCAGCAAGGGCAGACCTTCAAAGGCACCGGCACTCTTGCCATCACTGCCAAAACCGACACCGGCTATGAGCTGACTCAAACCACCGTGTTCAATGGCCAGACTTCGGAATCCAAAGCCGATGTTCCTGTCGACAATTTCTTGAACGACGAGACCATCGCCGACATCATGGCGAACTGCGTGAACTACGGCGGCAAGCTTGAAAAAGCCAAGGTCGCCGCGGGCGAATTCGATGTTTGTAACTTGAACACCGAATCCGGAACCGTAGCGGTCGGTAAGGTGCCCCTCGGCATCGTGACGCGTTTTGATAAAGTCGAGAACGACACACAAACGCTCGAACTCACCGCTTACACTGCTGGCAAATAAGCTCTATTGACCGATCAGAAAAAAGCGCTGCGGACTGAGGTCCGTGGCGCTTTTTATTTTTCGGGGTTAGCCTGAGCGTGGACTTCAGGAGGGACCCCCATGAAAAAACTATTAACACTCGCGTTTTCGTTTTTGGCGATCTCGGCCCACGCCGACCGCGCTGTTTACTTTGGCTTTGAGACCAAGTCCTTTGACCGTCGCGCTTGCGACAACGATTGGCACACAGCCCATGACGAGCTGAAGCGTGTTCTCGAATCCAATGGCTTTGATCTGCACGGCGCGAATTCGTGCACTCGCTACGCCGTGAATCCCGACATGGATACCGGCTTTGCCCTGTCTTACGTTTTCGAAGGCTCCGATGCCGAAGTGGCACGTTTTGAATCCATCATGCGCGGACAGCGTTTCGACGGCGAGCACATTCGCTTCGAATACGCACTCGAACGCGTCGAGTCCATGCATTACACCTATTACCTCATCAAATGGGGAGCTCTCGGCAATGGACAGACGCCGCTGCTCTTTGAAAAAGCCTTTCCCTTGTTGCAGGACGAAGAAACCTTTTTGATGCCCTACCGAGAAAACGGCATCACCTCGCTGGTGGAACTCATTGAAGACGAAGCTCCCGCCAAACTAGAGCTGGTGCAAAAGTTTTTGAGCGGCGTCGACGACACTTACAATTTGGTGCTCGCCTCGGAAGTTTCGGCAAAGCTCGCTTCACGCGCAGAACCTTTGGTGCTCTTTGGACGTTTCCGCGGCATTTCCACGAAGTAGCGGTTTATTCCGCCGGAGTTTCGGCCGACTCGTAGTAGAGCGGCTCGAAATCAAAATCCTGGCGCGGGCGTGAGGGGTTGTTTTGCGTCCCTTGTTCGCGCTTGCGTTGCTGTTCTTGAACTTCGCCGTCAAAAACACCCGAACTTTGATCGGTTTCGATGCCCACCTCGGTAAAGTTGCGGCGCACGCGCTGCTTGCGCTCGGTGAAGCGGTACACGAGGCCAAACTCCAGTTGGTAGCCCTTGGCGGCTTCGGTGCCCATCAGCGTGCGTGTGTAGGTTGAGGTGACGGCATATTCGGGAGCGATCCAAAACTCCACGCGTGGCGAGAGCATCATGAGCGAGGGCGAGCCCGCGTAGGCGTAATAGGAATCTCCGAAATACGAGCGCACTTCGCGCAGCTCGCTTTCCAGCGAACCTCCAGGAGCCGGGCCGTTGCCTACGGAATGGTAACCCATGAGTCGCAGCGAAAGGTCCATGCGCGGAATCACGAATCCGATGGAACCCTGGTAAATGAGCTGATTGGCAAAGCTCTGAGTGCGAAAGAGGTAACCGAAGTCGCTCTGCACACGCAGCGTGGTGGTGGGCCAGAATTCGCCACTCAGCATGCCGCCGAAATCGGTTTGAGCATCACCTGGGAGCAAGGCGGCCTGACTCACGCCGGCCTCGGCTGCGGTGTCGTTTTGGTAGCCGGGAAATTTGATAAGTCCCGAGATTCCGAGCGAGTAGCCCGGGGCATCGACAAAACGGTATTCGGCAAAGACGGATTGATCGCCGAGCGACCAGCGTCCTCGGGAACCGTTGAGCGCGCCTTGGTCGAGGATGGTGCGCTGAAAGGTAAAGTTTCCGCCAAAAGAGAAGTGGTTCGAGGGTTGGTATTCGATTTGGATAAGGCTCTTGTGCCAGCCCACTTTCTCGGCGCCGGTCAGGGATTGCACCATGCTATTGGTGGCGTAGTTCTTTGAAGACGAGCCGAGGAGGTATGAATAGCCAATGTGAAACGAGGTGTCGGTGGGGAATCGGTGGCTCGGCATGGGGATGCCGAACTGCGAGGCCAGCGCCGGGACACTAACGAGAAGGGTTGATGAGATGGCGAGCGATCTGAGACTTAACAATTTCGAGTGTAGTGCCACCCATACTAAATACCTTGTCTCGAGATTTTTCTCCACTCACGAGGTGGAGGTCCCTACGCTTCAGGTCAAAATAGTCGGCTAAAAACCTAATGATTTCGTCGTTGGCCGCGCCATCTACGGGCGGGGCGTGCACACGAAGCTTGAGGGCGTCGTCACCGTAGAGGCCATCGAATCGAGTTTGGGGCGCGTTGGGCACCGCTTTGATCTTGAGTAGCACGTCGCCATTCGGGGCCAGGCGAGCACAGCTCATCAGTTGATTTCGACGATGGAGGCGACGAGATCGATGCCGGCCACTTCAGTGACGCGGGCACGCACGATCGAGCCGACAGGGGCATAACCTTCGTTGATGATGGTGATGTTGTCGACGCCAGGCGCTTGGCCATAGTGGCGCGACTTCAATAGCAAATCGGTATCATCATGAGCACCTTCGACGAGCACGTCGATCTCTTTGCCCACCCACTCCGCTTCGAGGCGATCTTTGAGGATGCTCTCTTGCAGGGCGAAGATCTTCGCGCGGCGCGCTTCTTTGACTTCGGCCGGGACGTCGTCGCCGAGCATGAAAGATCCCGTGCCTTCTTCGTGCGAGTAGGTGAAAACTCCCACTTGGTCCAGGAGGCCTTCGGCTACGAATTCGGCGAGCTCGTTGAACTGCTCTTCGGTTTCACCGGGGAAACCCACCATCAGCGAGGTGCGCAGCACGATGCCGGGGATTTCTTCTTTGAGGCGCACGAGCATCGAACGGATCTGCTCACCCGAGCAGTGGCGGTTCATGCGCTGGAGGATGGTGTCGTTGATGTGCTGAATGGGCACGTCGAGGTATTTGCAGATTTTGGGCTCGGTGGCGATCGTCTCTAGCACGTCGTCGGTGAGCTGGTCGGGGTACGCGTAGAAGAGACGGACCCAGTCGAGGCCCTCGATTTTGACGAGTTCTTTGAGCAGGGCATTGAGGCTCGCGCCGTCGGTGCGGTCGCGGCCGTAGTCGGTAAGATCCTGTGCGATGAGGTTCAGCTCGCGCACGCCGCCAGCCACCAGACCTTCGGCTTCTTTGACGAGCATCTCCATCGAGCGCGAGCGCAGTTTGCCGCGCAGCTTGGGAATGATGCAAAAGGAACAACGCTTGGCGCAGCCTTCGGCGAGCTTGAGGTATGCCGTGTACGAGGCCTGCGAGTTGACGCGCGGAAGGTCGAAGTCTTTGAGTCGGTCTTTGTGGATTTTGACCGCGCCGCCACCGCCGATGGATTTGAGCGCGGGGTTGATCTCTTCGAGCTCGCTCACAATGTGCGAAAATGCAGCAGTGCCCGTGACGAGGTCGATCTCGGGAATGGAGTCTTTCAGTTCGCCTGGGTAGCGCTCCGAGAGACAGCCCGCCACCACGAGGCTTTGGCACTTGCCCTTTTCTTTGTCTTTGAAAGCAGCGGCTTCAAGGATCGAGTCGATGGACTCTTGCTTGGCGGCGTCGATGAAGCCGCAGGTGTTGACGATGATGACTTCGGCATCCGAAGCGTCAGGCGTCAGGGCGTAGCCGTCCTGGGTGAGGAGGCCGGCCATGACTTCGGAGTCGACGAGGTTGCGAGCGCAACCGAGAGAGACAATGTGAACGTTTTTCATATGACTAGAGCTTTTCGATATCGCTGCCCTTGGCAAAGGTGGGCGCGAAGAGTTTCGGGTTGATCGTGTTCAGCGGAGAGGCTTCCAGGACCCGAATGGTTGTGGTGGTGCCGATGACGTCTTCGATGATGATCCGGCTGGGGTGATTCTCGGTTTGCATGAAGTGCATTTCGATCGATTGCACTTCGCTCGAGGATTTCGGCATGAGTTTCAGCACGAGATGGGTTTTCTCGTACTTGGCTTCTACTTTGAAGTCGGCGAAGAGCTTGGCCTCCGCCTGAGGATTTTGCACATCGATACCGCGCAAGAAAGCGAGGTACTTGTCGAGTTCTACGCCGCGCAGGGTTTTGAAATGTTTGATCTGGCCCTTTTGCTCGAGGCCTTCAGGGAATTTGCCAAACCAGAACTCGATGCCATTGGAGACGGCGAGCGTGGCGGGTTTGGTGGCGATCTCGTAGCGGAAACGGTCGGGGCGAGCGAAGTAGATTTTGCCTTCGTAGAATTTGGCCAATCCGCCGAGGCCCGAAGAGACGCGCTCTTCAGTGATGCGACCCTGCCAAGAACCGAGCGAGGCGTACTTTTGCGAGATGGCCTTGAGCACGAGCTTGGTTTCGGAATCGAGATCCGCTTTGGCGTTGGATTTGGCACCTTTAGTGGACGTAGGGGTTTGGGCATGTGCGAGGACCGCCGAACCGAAGAGCACGAACGCTACGAAATTTCTCAAAAACACGCGCGGACGATACCTGTTTTTAGCCCTCAGAGTCAACAAGGCTTCTGGGGGGTGGGAAGGGCACTCCGAGCAGCTCGCAAACAAACTTGCCCAATTTGCTTTTGGTATAGAAGGGCAGTTCGACATAACGGCCCGGAAGGATCACGCCGTGTTCGTTGCGGGCGTGGAGTACGGGTTCTCGGGTCTTGAGGAGTCCCGCGATGATCTGGTCTTGGTACATGAAGTTGGCCTCCATGGCGTCGCGGTTCAGCTGAATGGGGAAGGCCGCGGGGAAGAGTTTTTCTTCGCCGAAGAAGGCCATAGCACCCAGCAAATGGGTGGTCATGGTGGCCGTACCGATGGAGGTTTTGTTGAAAAGAAGCTCAACGAGGCTCGCGGCGGCAGGGGTCGACGGCTGGGTGACCATGCGATGTTCTTCTTCGCCTTTAAAGAGCATGGCGAAGACGATCGATGGCACATAGCCCTCGCGCTGGGCCAGGGTTTCGAGGGCCCAGTACTTTTCGGTGCGTGGGGCGACACCGTGGACGAGCAGGGTTTCTTCGATGATTTGAGAAACGGCGAGCAGCTCTTCGCGGTCGTTTCGCTCACCTTTGAGATACTCCTCGGTCTTGGTGAGGGTGGCCTGCATGAGCTCGAGGCGACGGGCTGAGAGCTGCGTGTTCCCCTGGAGGCCAAAGAGCGAGTCAGCAAATTCGCCGATTTGGAACTGCGCGATTTCGGGAGAATTCAGCGCGATTTCGTAAAGATCTTCCGTGTGAGCAACATCGCCCATTTTACGGTGCCGCAAGAGGTAGCGAACTTCGAGATCCGCATCGCTGAGGCTCAGGGCGTGGCGCAGGGAACGCGTTACTTCTTCGGGGGAGGTGTCTACGAGATGGTTGTTACGAATGGGAACGATGGTGTGGACCAGCGAAGAGCGGACGTGATCGGTGGAGGCGTTTGCCATGCGCTCGAGCAGCCTTTGGTGCAAAGCTTCGGGGAGCGAGGAGACGCGCACCGCAAAGAGCTCGGTTGCGCGAAGCTGAAGGGCGTCCAATTCACTCGATCGCGATTGGGCAAGGCCATTGCCCAAAGTCCCGCGCCAGTCGTGGGGAGGGAATTCAAAATAGATGGCCAGCTCGAGGGCTCGCGGAAGCGTCGTTTCAAAGCCCTTCACCGTCGGAATCCAGTGCCCTAGCTCGCCACTGGAATGTGGCGGTTCGGTATCAAACGCAGCCATGAGTAGGTGACATCGAGGATTGGCAAAAGCCGAGGGGCCGGCCAAAAGAATGAAGAGTCCCAAAGAGCGCAGGGCTTTCATGGGGCCCACCTAAGTGGAGCGCGCGAGGTTCAGTCAAACAAAAAGCCCCCAAGTGGGACAGGTATCCGTTAGCGGAAACGGACACCTTCTTAAGTACCCGCTAAACTCAGGTACTTATACCCGTCCCTCCGGTAGCTGGAACTTAAGTTCCAGCTACCGGAGGGACGGGTAGCGAAGCGATAGCCGTCTTGGGACGGGTAGGAATGAGTTTAGGCGATGACTTCGCGGGGTTTGCCGGCAGAGCTTTGTTCGCCCACCACTCCGGCAGACTCGAGCTGCTCCATGATGCGAGCGGCGCGGGTGTAGCCGATTTGAAAGCGGCGTTGAATGAGCGAGGTCGAGATCACGCCCTTCTCACGGGCAAATCCTAGGACGTCCGTAAAGAGGTTGTCCCTTTCGGAGGCGCCATCCTCGAGACCCATTTGATCGCTGTCGGGGGCCAGGATCTGCTCGAAGTACTCGGGCTCGCCCTGGTTGCGCCAGAACTCACAGACCGCTTCGACTTCGGCGTCCGAAACGTAAGCGCCCTGCATGCGGCGCAGGCCCATGGGGCCGGTGTTGGTGAAGAACATGTCGCCCTTGCCCAGCAGCTGCTCCGCGCCCGTGCAATCGAGGATGATGCGCGAATCGCTCGAAGAGGCCACGCGCAGCGAAGCGCGCGAGGGGCAGTTGGATTTGATCAGACCCGTCACCACGTCGGCCGAAGGACGTTGCGTGGCCATGATCAGGTGAATGCCAGCGGCGCGCGCGAGCTGCGTGAGGCGGATGATCGAGCTCTCCACGTCTTTCTTGGCGGTGAGCATCAGCTCGGCAAGCTCGTCCACGATGATCACGATCTGTGAGAACTTCTCGAGGGGTTTCTCACCTTCAAAGCCCTTGCCCGAAGCGATCAGCTCGTCGACCTTTTTGTTGTAGGCCTCGAGGTTCTTGGCGGCGTACTTTTGCATCTCTACGTAGCGGCGCTTCGTCTCGAGCACCGCCCACTTCAGGGCTTGGCTCGCATCGTTGGGGTCGTTCACGATAGGGAGCATGAGGTGCGGGATGTCTTCGTAGATCTTAAACTCCACGAGTTTGGGATCCACCACGATAAGGCGCAGCTCTTCGGGCGAGAAGCGCATCAAAAGACTTGTGAGGATCGAGTTCACGAGCACCGACTTGCCCATGGAGGTGGCGCCGCCAATCAGCAAGTGAGGCATGCGCGAGAGGTCTTCGATCACGGGGTTGCCTTCGCCGTCTTTGCCCATCACGAGCGGCAAACGCATGGCCTTGGCCTTGAGCGCCGTGAGCTCGTACACGTCGCGCAGAACGATGTCTTCTTTGTCGGGGTTGGGGACTTCGATTCCCGCTACGGACTTGCCTGGAATCGGCGCTACGATACGAACGCTAGGAACACCGAGCGACATGGCGAGGTCGGTGGCTACAGAGACGATCTTCTGCACGCGGATGCCCGGCGCAGGTTGGAATTCGTACATGGTGATGATCGGCCCCGGGGAGATTTCTACCACTTCGCCGTCGACGTCAAAGCTCTGCAGCGCGGACTGAATTTTTTTGGCAGTGGCGCGCAGCTCTTCTTTGGTGAGGGGTTTGTTCTTGCGAATCGGTGGGCTCAAGAGCGAGAGCGGAGGGAGTTCCCACGAGGTGGGATTTTCGCGCACTTCGCGTTTTTTCTTTTCGCGCGGAGCTTTGGCCTGCACGCGTTCGTTGATGATGAGGCCTTCGGTATCGTATTCCTCTTCGTCGCCCTCTTCAGAGTCTTCATCGGCGTCCATGGCGAGTTCTTCGGAATCGTCTTCTTCGCTCTCCTCTTCATCGTCGCTCTCGGCTTCTTCTTCGTTTTCTTCACTGAGCGTCACAGCAGGGGAGCTCTCAGCGCCCTTCTCGCTGCGCACTTTGGGCCCGCGGGTACTTTTCCACGCCTTTTCTACTCGTGCACCGAGTTCGGAGAATTGATCGAGGACTTTGACCCACATCACAGCGAGCAGCTGTTTCGCTCTACGGTTGGCAACGATGCCCACCTTGGCCATGAGGTAGGGGAGCTCTTCCCACCACACAAGGCAGAAGGACCAGAGCAGAGCGACGGCAATGAGGTAGGCGCCGATCTCACCCACGATAGTTCTAAAGATGGAGCCGAGGAAAAGGCCCAAGATGCCCGGAGGTGGAAAGGCGCGCGTGCCAAGGCGATCGTCGAAAAGGTCAAAGCTCAGCGCGAGCGTCGCTACCGCGATGCCGAGAGCGGCCCACCAACGCGCGGTGAAGACGCGGTTGTGGTACTGACCTTCAAAGAGCCAGCGGCAAACGCCGAGCAGCAACATTCCGGGAATCGCCCACGCGGCAAAACCGAGAAATTGGAACAAGAGATCCGCCGTCCACGAACCGAAATAACCGAGCAGGTTCGTGGGCGTTGTCCACGTTTGCGAAAAGGTGTTGAGGCTAGGGTCTTTCGCATTGTACGAAAAAAGCGAGAGGGCGAGGGCCGCGCAGATCAGCAGACCTCCGACCGACCAAGACCACGAAGAGCGAGTTGACGAGCGATTGCGCGAGTGTGCCACGAATACCATTTCCCCCTTTATTTATGATGACATGACCCCTATCGAAGGGCCAGGGCTGCCAAGGTGTTGACAGGGCGCAACAGACTCGGATATGACGGGGACTCAGCCTTTATTATTCAAGAGGCAGTACCCCACACAAAGATATCCCGCGATCCCGTCCCTCATAAGACCCCGGAGAAGCTCTCCCCGAGGCCACTAGAGGAAAAAGCGTCGAGAGAGATGTCAAAAATTCGGAGGAATTTCAATCCACATGTCTGATAACGAATCCAAATCTGGCGGCCACCGCAAGCGTCCTCGTAACGTTGAAGTCTCGGAAGCCGACGGCAATAGCGTCAATAAGCAAAACCACCATCGTCGCAACAAACCCCAGCAAAATGGTGGGGGAGGCGGCCGAGATCGCCATCGCGACAACCGTCCGCAACAGCAACAACCTCAGAGAAACCTCTCCGAGGACGCCGAAAACCAACAGGCCATCGAGGCCCAGGCCCAAGCCGCTGCCCATCAGACCACCGAGCAGACCGCTCCCCAATCCCAGCCCAGCCCCGGCATCGTCGAAAGCGACGAACGCATTGAAGCCTCCGCTCCCCAAACCCCTCCGGCAGATCTCAAGCCCGTCGTGGATTCTCTCAACCTGCGCGACCTCAAACAGATGGACATCAAAGAAGTTGTCGCACTCGCCGAGAAGTATCGCATCGAAGGCGGCAGCGGCATGCGCCGCCAGGAACTCATTTTCGCGCTCCTGCTCGCCCACGCGGCGGCCAACGGTGAGATCATCACCGAAGGTGTTTTGGAGATTTTGCAGGACGGTTTCGGGTTCCTGCGCTCGGCCGATTACAACTACCTCGCCGGTCCCGACGACATTTACGTCAGCCCATCGCAAATCCGCAAATGGCAGCTGCGCACGGGTGATACCGTCAGCGGCCGGGTACGTCCGCCCAAACACGGCGAGCGCTACTTTGCCCTCGTCAAACCCGACGCGGTGAACTTTGAGGATCCTGAGAAGTCCAAAGTCAAAGTGCTCTTTGAGAACCTCACGCCGCTCTACCCTACGAAGCGTCTGAACCTCGAGTACGACCCTTCGAACATGACTACCCGAATCATCGACCTCTTCTCGCCCATCGGCAAAGGTCAACGCGCCCTCATCGTAGCGCCTCCTCGCGCCGGTAAAACGGTGATGATGCAAGACATCGCCCACGCGATCACCACGAATCACCCCGAGGTGAAACTCATGGTGCTCCTCATCGACGAACGCCCCGAGGAAGTGACCGACATGAAGCGCTCCGTAAAGGGCGAAGTCATCTCGTCTACTTTCGACGAGCCAGCAACACGCCACGTTCAGGTGGCCGAAATGGTCATCGAAAAGGCCAAACGCATGGTCGAGCACAAGCACGACGTCGTGATCCTGCTCGACTCGATCACCCGTCTGGGCCGCGCCTACAACTCGGTGGTTCCGCCTTCGGGCAAGATCCTCTCGGGTGGTGTGGATTCCAACGCCCTCCAACGTCCCAAGCGCTTCTTCGGTGCCGCTCGCTCTATCGAGAATGGCGGATCGCTCACGATCATCGCCACTGCCCTGATTGACACAGGTAGTCGCATGGACGAGGTGATCTTCGAGGAATTCAAAGGCACGGGCAATATGGAGATCGCCCTCGACCGAAAACTCATGGAAAAACGTATATTTCCATGCATGGACGTCACCAAGTCGGGCACCCGTAAGGAAGAGCTCCTCACCCCGAACGAGACGCTCCAGCGCCTGTGGATCCTGCGCAAGGTGCTCGCCCCGATGTCGGCCATCGACTCGATGGAGTTCCTCCAGGACAAGTTAAAACACTCCAAAACCAACAAGGAATTTATTGAAGGAATGAGTTCATAGGTGTATACCCGTGACCCTCTAAAGAGGTTTATATGAAGAAAGACATTCACCCCGCTTACCGCCCCGTTGTTTTCAAAGACATGTCGAACGATTTCGCGTTCCTCACCCGCTCGTCGGTAAACGCTAACGATAAGATCAAATGGGAAGACGGCAACGAATACCCGCTCGTGAAACTTGAAATCACAAGCAATTCGCACCCCTTCTTTACCGGCAAAATGAAGCTCCTCGACTCTGAAGGTCGCGTGGATCGCTTCATGCGCAAGTACGCAAACAAGAAGTAGCTATGGAATAGTAGGTGCCAGGTAACTTACCTGGCACCTTTTTTTGAGCCTTGGCACGCTAAGCGCGGGCCAGGGCTTTTTTGTGCGCAAAATATTTCGCAGGATAAACTCATGGCATATACCGCATCAAAAGAAATGATTGGCCGCCTGGACGAAGCGCTCTCGCGTTTTGATAGGCTCACGCACGAAATCTCGCAGCCCGACGTGGTGAGCGATCGCAATCAGTTCCAAAAACTTTCCAAAGAACGCGCGGCGCTCGAAGAGCTGGCGAACATGTACCTCGAGTACAAGACGAACCTCTCGAACTACAACTCCGCGCGCGAGCTCTTAGGAGATGCCGAGATGCGTGAGATGGCCGAGCTCGAAATTGCCGAACTCGAGCCCAAGCTCGTGGAACAAGAAAAAACTCTGCAGATTGAGCTCCTGCCCAAAGATCCCAACGACGAAAAGAACGTCATTCTCGAAGTGCGCGCTGGAGTGGGCGGCGACGAAGCCGGTCTCTTTGCGGGCGAACTCTTTCGCGCCTACCAAAAGTACGCCGAATCGCTGCGCTGGTCTGTGGAAGTGCTCTCGTTCTCCGAGAACTCTGCGGGCGGCGTGAAGGAAGTCATTGGCCTCATCACGGGTCACGGCGCCTTTTCGCGTCTCAAACACGAGAGCGGCGCGCACCGCGTGCAGCGCGTGCCCAAGACCGAAGCCCAAGGTCGTATCCACACCTCGACGGTGACGGTAGCGGTGCTGCCCGAGGCTGAAGAAGTGGACATTGACATCAACCCGACCGACCTCAAGATCGACACCATGCGCTCGGGTGGTGCCGGTGGTCAGCACGTGAACAAAACCGAATCCGCCGTGCGCATCACGCACATCCCTTCGGGCGAAGTGGTGGTGTGCCAAGAGGAACGTTCGCAGATCAAAAACCGCGCCAAGGCGATGAAGGTTCTGCGCACGCGACTTCTGGAGAAGGCGCGTGAAGATCAGCAAAACGCCGAAGCCTCGAACCGTCGTGCCCAGGTGGGCGGTGGTTTCCGCAACGAGCGCATTCGCACTTATAACTTTCCGCAGGGCCGACTCACCGATCACCGCATCGGCCTCACCCTCTACAAGGTGGAAGAAGTCATGCAGGGCGATCTCGGCGATGTCGTCGCGGCGCTCAACAACTACTACCAAACGCTCGCCCTCAAGGGAGAATCCGCCCCGGGCGTGATGCTCGGTGCGGACGACGAATGAGCCCGCGGGCGGACGAGCTCCGAGCCAAGTTCCGTGAGCTGGGCATCGAGCATGAGTTCGTCTGGGCCTGGGACTTTGCCATCCAAAGTCGAGCGGACCTTTTCGCGAGCGAAGTCCTCCTCGGCCAAATCTTAGAACGACGTGCGCAGGGAGAACCCCTCGCCTACATCATGGGCGAGTGGCCCTTTCTCGGCGTCAGCCTCGCGGTGGCGCCCGGCGTGCTGATTCCAAGACCCGAAACCGAAGAGCTCGCCGAAAAGATGTCGCGCCTGGTGCTCGCCTCTGCAGAGCTTTCGCAAAAAACGGAATTGACGCTCCTCGATTTGGGAGCCGGCTCGGGTGCGCTCGGCATTGGCGTCGCGACCGAATTGCTAAAAGCCCTCCCACGCACCAAAGTCTCTCTCATCTCCGTGGAACGCTCCGCCGACGCCGTCCCCACGCTACGACGCAATCTCGAATCGCTGCAGAAAAACCACCCGCTGCGATGGCGCACGGAACTGCGTCACCTCTCATGGAACGATTTGGACCTCAGCTGCCTCGAAGCGGATCTCGTGCTTGGCAATCCTCCTTACATTTCGGACGAAGAGTGGGGGGTGGATGTGGACAAGTCGGTGAAAAGTTTTGAGCCGCGTGCGGCCCTGACCCCCGAAGCGCCCACGGCGAGGCAAAAATCCTTGGCCCATGATCTGAGTCTCAGTGAGAGCGAGCTCGAGCTCGCGGCTTTGGGCCCACTTCTAGAGAATCTCGACATCGCCCGTCGCGTGCTCACGCCGCGGGGTCTCGTGGGAATCGAGATCGGCCCCTCGCAGGCCGCGCTTTTTGAGTCTAAAATGCGTAAGAATTTAGAACGACACTTTGAACTAAAGCTGGGTCTTGTGGAGGACCTCTCCGCCAAGCCCCGGTTCTTGATAGGATGTAAAAATGGATAAGCTCGTGATCAAAGGCCCCTGCAAAGTTTCTGGCAAGATTCCAGCTGGGGGTTCCAAAAACTGTGCCCTGCCCGTGCTCTTCGCCACACTGCTCTCTAAGGAAGAGCACATCATCAAACGCGTGCCGCGCCTTGCGGACATGGACTCCACGATGAAGATGCTTGTGCACTTGGGCGCTGAGATCTCGCAAAAACACGCTTCGGATTTTGGCTGCGACTGGACGGTTTCGATCAAAACCCTGCGCAACAAAGAAGCTCCCTACGATCTCGTGCGCAAGATGCGCGCCTCCAACCTTTGCCTCGGACCGCTCCTCGTACGCGAGGGGTCCACACGCGTTTCGCTTCCGGGTGGCTGCGCCATCGGGGCGCGCCCCATGGATCTGCACTTGATGGCGCTCGAAAAGCTCGGCGCTAAGGTGGTGCAAGAAGCGGGTTATATTGAGGCACGCATTCCCACTGGCGAATCCCAGCTGCGTGGTGGCCATGTGATTTTCCCCTTTGTCTCGGTGGGTGCCACCGAGAACGTGGTGATGGCGGCGACGCTCGCCAAAGGTGAGACCATCATCGAAAATGCTGCGCGCGAACCCGAAGTGCGCGACCTCTGTGAAGCCTTGATCTCCATGGGCGCCAAGATCGAAGGACATGGAACCTCAAAAATTCTCGTGCAAGGGGTGAGCTCGCTGCGCGGAATGAACTTTGTGATTCCTCCCGACCGTATCGAAGTGGCGACCTACTTGATCGCCGCGCACATGAGCGGTGGTGATGTGGAAGTGATGGGCGCCAAACACGGCGACCTCACACACGTGCTCGACTTGCTCGAAGCCACAGGTGCCAAGGTTGAGCGTCGTGAGAATTCCATTCGCGTCTCTAGCGATGGCAAGATCACACCGGTCGACATCACAACCGCACCCTACCCCGCGTTTCCTACCGACATCCAGGCTCAGTGGATGGCTCTTATGACCCAGGCTCAAGGGGCCTCGGTGGTGTCGGAGCAGATTTTCGAAAATCGGTTCATGCACGTGCCCGAGCTCGTTCGTATGGGCGCTAAACTCAAAGTTCGCGGCAACACCGTGGAGGTGGAAGGCACGCCTGGAGCTCTACAGGGCGCGCCAGTGATGGCCACCGATCTGCGCGCTTCGGCGTCGCTCGTGCTTGCGGGCATCGTGGCTAAGGGAAGCACCGAAGTGAAACGCATCTACCACCTAGATCGCGGTTACGAGAGTATGGAAAACAAGTTGCGTGCCCTCGGCGTCGATGTCGAGCGCACGGTAGATTCGTAAGAATTGGTGCCAGGTATAGGTTCCAGGAACCTTCTAGTAAATCTGTATTGTTTTGAGTGCGGACATCGCGTTGACGTCAAGCATGAGATAGATCGCCTCTTTGCCCACGGCCAAGGCGCCGTTGTAGTTGTTGGTCGCGTCGAGGCAGCCCGCGTAGATCACGCGTACCTGACCTGTATCGGCGTCGATCGAAGTGACCACGGGACACGTGCCACCATTCGTGGCAGTCCATACACCAAAGCTCAAAACGTAAATGACGTTGTCACGCACTTGCACCAGGTTCGGTGTGTTCACAAAGCTAAAGAAAGGCATGTAGCCGGGCAGGGTGTTTTTGATGATGTCGCCAAGTTGCACCACGCCATCGGGTTCGATGTCGGTAAGCATCTGGCTTTCGTTGGCGTTGATGCCGACGAGCATGAAGTCTGCCACTTGCGCTCCGTAGCCAACGGCGTAAATGCCGTGCGATCCCGTGACCAGCGCACTGCTTGCAAAGGAACCGTTCCAGCCAAATTCTCCATGATCGGAAGCCGGAATCGTTAGCGGAGTGGAGATTACCGCGCCCGTCTCCGGATTGATCTTCGTCAAGTGGAGCTCAGAAGTCGAAAGGTCGAGTGAGCCAAGGTTATCCGCAGCGCTGTGGCTGAGTAGGTAGAGCACGCTCTCGTCTTCACTGAGTCCCATGGTGTAGCCGGCATCGAAGAACCGTGATCCCGAATAGACTTTGATCACGCAGGCGCCGTTGCTGCAAAAATCTGTGTCGTAGGCGCCCGTGCTCAGGTCAAATTTTTGGATATGCGTGTCCGACTCGTTCCATGAGCTCACAAAGAGGCTGTTGTCGTTGCTGCGCTCAAGCACTTGCTGTGTGAGGCCCGAACCAGGGGTCAGACCAAATCCTAAGTAAAGATCCCCGCTCGCGGCGAAGCTGCTGCGAAGCCCCGCGGTGAAGGGATTGTAAAAGGTCAGATAGTTGTTGTTCCAGCTGGTGTCCCACCACATCATGGCGACTTGGCCGTTGAATTGTCTTAGGCTTGCGGAGGAAAAATCCGAATCAACCGTGGGGAGCGAAGCTTTGACGTCGATGCCGGCGTCGCCGCTCCATTCGTCTCGGTAGGAACCGGTTTTGTCGACCGACCACATGATGCCCGATTGCGTATTCAAAACGTAGAGGTTTTCCTCGTCGTCAGCACTGATCGTGAAAAAGCTGGGATCCGCGGTGATGCTAATGCCTCCGCTTGTGGCAAAGGTCGGCGAAATGAGGCCATCGATCACACCATCGTCGAGTTTACCATCTAAGTATTCTGGGGAAATGGGCTCAATGGCGGGGCTTCGGCCCGGACCGTTGACATTGATCACGAGACCACAGGCCGCGAGGGTGAGGGCCACCACGCTGATCTCTATAAATGATACGAAACGTTTCATGAAAGGTCCTATCTCTAAGATTAACGTAGGTAGGTGGATAAAAGCGCGTTGAGATTGCTGCACATTGGAAGGGACCTCAAAGGCACTTTGAATCCCGCAAGATAGGGCCCATTAAACTTTTGCTAAGGACAGCGAAACGCTAAAGATTGCCGAATTTGTTGAGTCTTAACCAAAAGATAACTTTCGTGAGCATTTTCTAAACCGTTATATTCATATCAGAAGACAACATCTGTGTTTATCCGCCGCATGTAATTTGACTCGTAAATGCAGAACTCTCGGGAGTAGAGGCCATGCGGCAGTCATATTTTTCTTGGTCCATTTCGATTTTGATCCTCATTAGTGCGAATCAGGCTTTCGCCACCGGATCTCCACGTCCCGACAATGGCACGACGAATCCTAGCGAACCTTCGACACCCACGCCCACACCCACGAAAAAGCGTGAATTCAACCTCGCCAAGCTCGTCGACATCAAGAGCAATTTTGATCTCACCACCCTTTCGCTTCCGAAGTTGACGCCTAGCTGTTTGCGCAAAAACAATTTCGAACTCATTGCCATCGACCCGGGCCACGACGACTCGTCGGCATCTCGTCGCTCGGACGCCATGGTTCGCGGTGGCAATGGTAAGTTTGTCTTTTTATGGCCTAAGGTGCACGAAGGCCAACTCAACATGGTCACTGCGCTGCTCATGTACCACTACATCGTTTCGAATCCAGCACTCTCGAGCGCGGAAAAAAGCGAAATTGCCAAAATGGTGCGCCTTAGCCGTTACCCCGGTGAAAAACGTTTCGGAGAATACGAAATCGAAGCTGGTTATACGGCTTCGAGTGTGGGTTCCATCGACGACACCGTCACCAACCGCCGCAACCGCGTGAACCAGATGATTCGTTCGCACCGCGCACCCACTTCAACGAGCAGCGGCTGGGCAGGTTCGACCACCAACGTGCAAGAAAAGACCATTTTCCTTTCGGTGCATGCCAACTCGACAAGCTACTTTGATGAGGGCGATTACGGCTGGATGATTCCGCCCAATACCACGTCGATTTCGACATTGACCGGGACTTTTCAGAGCGCGCTGGCTTCGGGCTTTGGCACGGAGATGTTCTCCGCGCTAAAACCCCTCTCTTCGGACGACTCTGAAGTCTCGCGACTCAAGAACGCTGTCTTCTCGGTTTACCAAACCCCTAGCATTCGTAAGGGCAAACATAGTGACAACCTGGCGATGCTCAGCACAAGTCTCGGCACCGCGAAAACGCTCAAGGTGCTCTCCGAAGGTTTTGTAATGAACGGCAAAGTGGGTCACATCGCGAACATCGAACTCAACGCCGCCTCGCCCAAATGGCTACAAGCCTATCGCGACGGCGAAGAAGTTTTTGAATACGGATATTCTACCGTTTACGACGCCTACGCCAAGTCGCTCGTCAGCGGACTCTCTAACCTACTGAAGTGCGACTAAATTATGACGACGCGAATGATTTTTAGGGGATTAAGACAACTCTTTGTAGTCTCGGGGCTGCTCACCATCTTGGTGCTCTCGGCCCAACAGCCCATCGCCGGTACCGTGCTGCGCGAACTCGCCTCGTCAGCTTCGAGCGACGGTTTTAGCGGCGCATGCGCGACCCTCGCTCAAGTGCGCGGTTTCAAGCTCGCCGTTTGTGCGCAGGTTCAAAAGAAGTTCTTCCAGTCCATCCCCGCCGAAAAATCACTCGCCGAATTCTCACCCAAAGACGTCGGCTCGCCCTCACAGAAAATCGACAAGGAAATCCGCTTTGTCGCCTTCCAGGACGCCAGCGGCGCTGCGGCGCTCTCCTATTGCTACTTTGTTTTTAAGGGGACGATCGACCCTAGCAAAATTCAGCCTATGGATTTGTCTCTCGCTTCGAGCGGCTTTTCCATCTCGAGCGCGGATGTGGGTGCCTATGCCAACTGGGTAGCTAGCAAGCCCGAAGGTCAGCGTTGCAAAGTGGCTGTCGAAGAACAAACGGGTTATGCCCTGCCCGACGCCGAAAAAGAAATTCAGGGCAAGCTTGCGCTGGTGGCGGTGAATCCCCTTGCAGCACTGAATGGCGGTTTTGTTGAGATGAAAACTCTCATCAAAGAAATGCAGCTTTCGCTTAACCATGCCCGGGTCATCGCGCACATGCAGCGCTGCCCGGTGATCGAAGCGTGGGGCCAAAAACAGTGGCTCTCTATGAGCGAAGAAGATCGCAAGATCATTCGAACCAAGCTCTCTGCCTACCGCTGGGACGACATTCAGGTGGCCGGACGTCAGTACGCGGCCTTCATGTTCGAGAACGACCCGAATCAGATTCTCACGCTCGCCAAGGGCTGCGAGTGATCATCGTCCGATCGAACCGAATTTGACTTTGCCGGAGAGGCAACCCGCGACGGGCTTCAATTGCTCGCGCATGAACTCTTCTTTGCTCTGACCCGCTTCGAGGGATCGGGCGAGTAAATTCACAAACTCGGCGCTCGCCTGCGAGGTGCCCGAAAGTTTGATCGGGGTGCCTTCGGTGCACGCCGACCAGGACTCCATTCGCTCACCGCTCACCGCCACGTCGACGAGGCTCGGGTTAAAATTCGAAAAGGGAGAGAGGCAGCCTTGGTCATTTAGCGAAGCGACTTTGATGAGGTTTCCCGAACTGAGGGAGGCCGGAATTGTGCGCGCCGTTTCCACGTCATCGCCCACGCCGTCGCTACCGCCGTTGCCGGCCGGCACCACGAATTCTACCGAAGGGTTCGTGAGTAGAATATTTCCCCACACTCGGGACCACTCACTCATGATGAGCTCGGCCGCTTGTTTGGCGGCGGCGTCTCGGTGTCCGGCGGTTTTGAGGTCGCGCAAATTTTCTTCGTAACTTTCGCTCGAGGCGACCAGCACCACCGCGGGCTGAATCTCGGTGACGGCATCTTGCACGCGCGCGAAGTCGCGCACGATGTGCTGCTCGATGTAGGTCTTAGGGTCCGGAATGCCGCCCGCGCCCGGCGGTCCTTTCATGCCGAGCGTATAGACCTCCGCATTTTCGAGCCCGCGTTGCACGACGCCGAGCACGTGGTAGCCGTGCGATTTCACCACGAGCTCTTCGACGTGCGCCAGATCACTTTCGCTGAGCTCGGGCGCGTCGTCGGAATATTGGGATTCAAAGTACTGGGTAATTTTAGCGGCCGTGGCGGGGCAATCGCCCCGGGGGCCGGGTTGGTCGGGCTGCGACTCGGGTTCGGCGTCGACGATGGAGTAAACCGCGGCGCTGGATTTGACCCCTTGGTAGGGACTCATGTCACCCACGGGCATGTCGACGATGAGGATTTTCAGTTTGGCCGGGGCCTGCGCGGCGACGCCCATGCGCGACATCGCCACGTGCGTGAGGCCGAAGCTGAGGTTCAGTACAAAGTGCAGCGCTACCGGGGCGAGCCAGCTGCCGGTGCGCATGCGCACGATGCCCCAGTAAAAAGCGAGGCCCAAAGTGTAGAGGCTTTGGTACACCACGAAGCCGCGAAACTCGGGCGGCACGTAAAAGTAAGCGGCGAAGTGCGACAGGGAGAAGAGGAGCGAGGTGATCACGAGCACCTGGCGCTCGCTGCGCACGGCGGGCCGCAGTCCGTTCCATAGGAAGAGTCGGAAGAGCGCTTCTTCGAGCAGCGGCGCGACGACGACGAGCTGAATCCACAGTTCGGTGCGCGAAAAGTCAAAGGGCACGCCGTGGCCGCTCACCGTGCCGACATAGGCAATCAGGGCGCCGAGCGCCACCGAGAGGAGCAAGTGCCAGCCCTGGGCCGCGCGCACGGCGAAGCGAAAGGCGATCTTGCGGAAGTTGAGGTAAATAAAAAAGAGCGCGATGGCGGCTTCGACCCCGTACGCGGTCCACACGGGGAGCGAGCGCATCCACGGATCGAGTACCGTACGCAGCACCACGAAGAGTCCGATGAGTGAGAAATTGGCGTACATCATCAGCATGGAATGATTCTAGTCATGATTCCCGCTTTGCCTAGCGCGGTAATGGTTTTAATTGGTCGAGGCGCACGTTGAGCGCTTGGAACTTGGCGAGTACCGCATCGAGCTCGCGCTTGGCGGATGCGTAATTTTCGGGCGCTTTGTTCAGCATTCGGGCGAGGGTCTGTAGGGGCGACGCCGCAATCTGCAGGCTCCGCTTGGCGTGCTCGTAGTGGGCCGGGCGATTGGTGGCAATGGTTTGCGGTGATTCGAGCATCAGGCAACCCACGAGGGCCTCTTCGAGATCCGTACCGATGCTGAGGTCGACGAGCGTTTGGCTGAGTTGCTTCGTCGCGTTTTCCATGGACGCGGGCGAAGTCTGCGGAATTTTTTGTACCGCCGTGATGAACGATTCGAGGCGAGCGGATTTTTCGGCTTCGGCCCGGGCGCGGCGCGCGTGCGGGCCGGGGTTCGCTTTGGCGTAAGCCGCGTGCCAGGCTTCGTGTCGGAGCAAGTCGGCGTTCTGGCTGCTCTCGACGACGATCACCGGGGCCTTGTTCACCTCACCGTGGATCAGAGTTTCTCCACTCGCCAAAAAGAATCCCGAGAGGCTCACACCCTTGGCCTGGTTCTTGGCTTTGCGCGCATCCCATTCCCGCTGGAGATTGGCCGGTGCGGGCGGGGTGGAGGTTTTCTCATCGAGATCGTAGACCGGAATGGATTTGTCGAGGGTCTCGCTACCCACGCGCTTGCCGAAGTGGGATTGCGAAATTTCACGGCAAG
The DNA here is from genome assembly GCA_035539375.1 of Bdellovibrionota bacterium. Taxonomy (GTDB): domain Bacteria; phylum Bdellovibrionota; class UBA2428; order UBA2428; family UBA2428; genus DATLIP01. Next base: position 32,126 of record DATLIP010000060.1, read on the forward strand.
TGGGGCCGGCGAGCGCCCGGGCCGCGCCGGTAAAGCTTTGGCATAAAATGAGAAACACCCAGGGAGATCGAGGTCGTCGCATCTCCCCATTATGCTAAAGAAGCGAGCAAAAGAAAGCCGGGCTTAGTTTTTGTCGCGGATCACCACGTCATCGAGTTTTTCGATGAGCATCTGCGGGTTCGCCTGGTTCGGGTCGACGTGGTTCACCTTGCCGCGCACTTCGATTTCGAGGCAGCGGTTGGTGAGCTTGTTGCGATCGTTGAAGATGCAGTCGTTGTGATTTTCGCGCACGCCCTCGTCCCAGGCGGCCTGGATTTTATTACGGATCGCTTCGAAGAGTTTCATGTCGTCGAAGTTGATGATCGTGTAGGTGCGGGCGATGCCAAAATCGGTAGCCACCTTGACGGCGAAAACGTTGAAGCGAATCGAAGGACTCTGGGGGAATAGCACCAGCTCACCCTTGAGGGTTTTCACCTGACCGTGTTGCTGCGAGATGCTGTCGAGCAGCTCAATGGCGTGCGCCTGCGGACCGGGGATGAGTTCAAAGTGAATCGGGCGACCGGGTTCTTCTTGAATCTTAAAGTGCAAGCGTGCGAAGTCTTGGCGGCTGAGATCCTTCGCTTCGCCGGCGAAGTCGCGAGTAAAAATGGGGAACACGTAGCCCTTGTACTCGACGACGAGGATCTTGCCCTCCTCGGCCACGGCGTGCACTTCGACCACGATGTTATTCAGACCGGCCACTTCTTTAGCGACTTCGTTCCAGTCCACTTCGGGGCGGTGAGCTTCGCCGGGAAATTCGTATTTCTTTTCGATCACCATGCGCTTGATCGAAAGGTGGGGTTGGGGGGCTTCGAGGTCGAGCATCTCACCCCACACGCGTACCACGTCGTGGCGCACCAGGGTGAGCATGGTTTTGCGCACTTCGGGGTCGCGGCTAAGGATGCTGACGTGCACCGAGTTGAAAACGTTGTCGTAGACGTAGGTGCCCACGTAAGTTTTCGCCTCGTGGCGCGCTCCGTGGATTTCGAGCTTCAGGCCCTGCTCGCTCTTCACCTTTTCGGCGAGCTCGGCGATGGCCGTCGGGCGGTCTTTGGCCGCGAAGGAAGGGCTAGAGGAACAGGCCATCAAAAAAAGGAGTGCGGCAGATTTGATCTTTAGTCCCATGGTCTAGGCACTAAACACAACGTCTCCGCTTCTTTCAAGTGGGGTCGCTCGGCATCGCGTCACTTCAGCTCGCAGTAGCTCAGCTGGGGATCGGCGTTCATTTTTAACTTTTTTCGAATCGCGGGGTGCGCCAGATAGATCTTCGCGATGCGATCCGCATTGGGGATGTACGACGAGCCGGCCACTAGGCTTTGCTCGGCGCAGAGATCCGTGCGCGGAAACTGCGTGAAGCTGGCGAGGCTCAGCACTTCGGCCGAAAACCAATCGGCAAAGGACTCTAGGATTTGATCGGCCTGAATTCCTATCGGTGGGTATTCCCGTTTGTTGCAGGTAGGGTGCTGCTTTAGCGCCGAAGCGAGCTCGCTCGTCAGGGAGCCCGCTTTTATGAGTGAGTCCATTTGCGAATCATCTCGGTGCCGGGCGCCCGCGCTTGCCGGTTGGCGTAGGCAGCTCGTTACCGCCGCGAAGGGGTTCTCTCCGCTAAAGAATGAAGACCAGCGGCAGGGGTCAAAGGCGTGTCCCATTTCGTGCGCGAAAACGGAAATGAGGGTGGCTTCGTCGGGGTAGCGGAGGGCTTCGATGCCCATGTTGATCTCGTTCGCCACGGGATCGTAGGCCACTCCCCACGAGATGGCTTCCAGGGGGTAGGCTTGGTATTTGGAATTTTTGAACCCCTTCATCCAGTAGAGGCGGATGGCGCGGACTTTGGTGAGGAGCGCGGCTTTACTGGCGCTCGCGATGGGCATTTGCTCAATACGTTGCAGCGCCAGCGCCTGAGTGCGTGCGAAGGCCGCTTCGAAAGTTTTGATCTTTTCCGGGCGGAGTTCGCGGGCGAAGATTTCGTCCACGAACGATTCGATGGATTGATTCACGGCCGGGGCGAGTCGGGGGTACTGAGCGAAGACGAAATTTTTGGCGTAGTAGATCCGCCACTCCCTGAGGATCACCTCGTCCTTGGCCTGGCCGAGGTTGCGAGATTTCATCCACTGAACGATCACGGGGCTCTGCGCTTTGGTGAGTTTCACCAGGGTGGCGTCGGCGGGGCCACTTACCGCCGGAGTGGCGGCGAAGGCCGCGAAGCGGGAGTCGATGCGACCCTGGAGCCGCTCAAATTCGGGGCTCGGGGCGCGATCCCGGACGTCGCATACCGGCGCGGCGCCGGCGATGGTGGTGGCCAAAAACAAGGTGGGCAGCCCCCGGCGGCTAAGAACGTTTCGCATTTCTGGAGACCAGGATAACACGCCGCTGGGGAGCCAAATATCGGGGTTTGGGGGCAAATTTGTATTGACCCCCTCTGAGGCGAGCTCTATGACCTCCCCTATCCTAAAAACGGAAGGTGGTGATATTTAATGCCAGTAGTCAGAGTACGAGAAGGTGAATCTTTCGAAGGTGCCGTTCGCCGCTTCAAAAAGCAGTGCGAAAAGGCCGGCATTTTGACCGAAGTTCGCAAGCGCGAGCATTTCGAAAAGCCATCCATCCGCAAAAAACGCAAGAGCGCAGCTGCGCGCAAGCGTCTCGAGAAGAAAAGCCGCGGTTTCCGCTAGTCATCCTCTCAAATTGTTAGTTGTATAAAGCCGGTTTGCTGCTCTGAGCGCAAACCGGCTTTTTTTATTCACACACGTCATCGGGAGATAAAGACCATGTCCAAGAAGCAAGAAATCCAATCCGCCATGACCGCCGCCATGAAGGCCAAAGACGCTCCCCGTCTGCAAGCCATCCGTGGCGCCTGGAACGCCATTCGCAAAAAAGAGATCGACACTCGCGTGGACCTCACCGACGCCGATGTCGAGAAAGCTCTTCTCACCCTGCTCAAGCAGTCGCAGGAATCGCTCGACCAAGCCAAAACTGCCGGTCGCGCCGAAACCGTGGCCGAAGTCGAAGCGGAGATGGCCGTGTGGAAGGAATTCCTGCCCAAGGCCATGTCAGCCGAGGAGCTTGCCGCGGTGGTGGCCAAGGTCTACGCCTCGGTCAAAGACAAACTTCCCGCCGGTGGCGCGGGCATGGGCATGCTCATGAAATCAGTGATGGCCGAAGTCGGCGCGCGCGCCTCGGGCGGTGAAATTCAGGCTCAGGTGAAAAAGGTGCTCGGCAGCTAAGTCGAAGCCCGAGGAGTCTATTTGGCAAAATCAGCGGCGTCATCCTGGGAAGAGCTCAAGGACCGGGTCAAGGCCAACACCGATTTGGCCGGCCTGGTGTCTCCGCACGCCAAACTCCAAAAAACCGCTCGCGGTTACAAGGCTTGCTGCCCGCTGCCGGGGCACCGCGAAAAGACACCTTCCTTTCATATCAACAGCACCGAAAACTACTTTCACTGCTTTGGCTGCGGCCGCAGCGGTGACGTCTTCTCGTTTATGGAAATCGTCGAGGGACTTTCGTTCATCGAATCACTCAAGGAGCTGGCGGGTCGTCTCGGTTACGAGTTGCCCTCGGACGCTTCGTTCAACAAAAAAGAATCGCAGCAAGAGAAGAGCCGCTTTCAGTCGGGCCTCGAGCTGCTGAAGCGTGGAGAAACCTTCTTTCATCGCAACCTCTTGGACGCCCATTCCGCCGACGCGCGCACGGCGCTCGCTTATTTGCATGAGCGCGGCATCTCGGATGCGGAGATCAAAGAACTGCAGCTCGGCTGGGCGCCCGAGGGCGGCAAGGTGCTGCTCTCCAAACTCAACGAAGAAGAGCGACGTTTGGCCGAAGAGACCAAGCTCGTGGGCGTTTACAACGAACGCTCCTATGATTTTTTCTCGGATCGGCTGATGATTCCCATCAACGATGCTCGCGGTCGTGTGCGCGGTTTTTCGGGTCGCACGCTGAAACCCGTAGACGGACGCAATCCCAAATATAAAAACTCGCCTGAGTCGGATTTCTTCAAGAAAAAAGAAATTCTCTACGGCTTAGATCGCGCCACCAAATTCATTCGCGAAGAGAATGTGGTGTGCATTGTCGAAGGTTATTTCGACCAGTGGGCCCTGCTGCGTGCGGGGATTCCCGCCGTGGCCGTGATGGGCACCGCTCTGGGCATCGAACAGCTGAACCTCTTGCGCCGGCACACGCGCCAGATCGTGCTCTTTCTGGATTCCGACGAGGCCGGCAGGCGCTCCACGCTGCGTTCGCTGCCGCTCTTGTACCGTGAGGGCTTTGACGTGAAGGTCTTTGCGCTCGACACGCACAAGGATCCCGACGAATGGCTTCAGGCTCAAAGCATGGGCCACGACGAGATTCTCGCCGAGATCAAAAAATCTCCTGACGCGCTCGAATGGTGGGTGCATCAGCTCATCTTCGAGGGGCAGCGCGAGGGTTATTCCAAAACGCGCATTCTTGAGAGCCTCGGCGAGCCCTGGCACACGGCTCAGTCGGACACCCAGCGAGTGGTGCTGGCCGAAGAGGTGGGTCGCCGACTCGGCCTCACCGCACTGGAGGCGCGCCCTGCGCTCGATCGCGCGCCGCGCGCCCCCGCCGAGCCCCGCAGCGACGCTGCCCAGCGGCCCACTGAGCCACAAAGACCTACAATATCGGCCTCTTATCGAGCGCCTGCCTCGCTCTCTGCTCTTGGAGCTAGCGAAAAGATCGCGGTACAAACGGCCGCCTGGGTTTCGGCTCATTGGCCTATCCTGGTTCCCACCACGTGGGAGGAGTGGGCCCTATGGCTTGCCGACTGGGAGGACACCCCACTCTTTGGCATTTGGGGGAGCTTTGCCGAATGGTCGAGGGCCGCAATGCTCACACCGAGCTTTGAGACCTTCCGGGCGTGGATCGAGTCCGATGCGACTCTCGATCCCATATGGAAAAATGCCTTTATTCAGGGCTTTGTGCTCGAGATGAGCTCTAACGATAAGAATGAAATTCGCAAATCTTATGTCGAACTCCTGAGCAGTTTGAGCGCAATTTGGGTCCGAGAAAAACTAAATCTCATGCAGGGAGAGCTACGGTTGCACTCTGGCAACACTCAAAAGACGGCCCAACTTTTGCATGCGATACACCAGCTGAGAATACGTTTGGAAAAGGCGAAAAAACCGAGTACTGTCCAGTAGCTTAGCCCCCCATAGGAGACCGTTTTTTTAATGGCAAAAACCAAAACGACGAGCAAAGTATCTAAGGTCGCGAAACCCAAAAAAGCGGCCCCCGCAAAATCCCCAGCACCAAAAAAAGCGACTACCAAAAAAGCGGCGGCTCCCGTAAAAGCTCCAGCACCTAAAAAGGCTGCAGCAGCTCCCGCAAAAAAAGTTGAAGTTGCCGCACCATCCGCGAAAACAGAATTCAAAAAAGGTCTCACCAAAAAAGAGATTTTTGAAAAGCTGCTCGCCGTTGCCCGCAAAAAGGGCGAACTCTCCTACGAAGAAGTGAACAAAGCGCTGCCCGCCTCGATGGGCACGCCGGAGATCATCGAAGAAGCGCTCGCGATGCTCGAAGACAACGAGATCGATGTTTCGCGTGACGAGCCCGATAACGCCAAAGACGACGACGCTGGTGATGGCGACGACGTGGAACTCGAAGCCGCCTCGGACGACGAAGTAGAAGTCGAAGCCGAAGAAGGCGAAGAAGGCGCTGAAAAGAAGAAAAAGAAATCTGCGTTTGCCGATGACGTGAGCGCCGAAGATCTGATGAAAGCCAACGACCCCGTGCGCCTTTACCTGCGCAAAATGGGTTCGATTCCCCTGCTCAACAAAGACGGCGAAGTAGAAATCGCCAAGAAGATTGAAGAGGGCGAAGCCGAGGTTATGGACGTGGTCCTGAACTCGCAGATCGGTATCCAAGAGGTTCTCTCGGTCGGTGAGCGTATCCGCGCCGGCAAGATTCGCGTGCGCGACGTCGTACGTGGTCTCGATGAGGACGATCCTGAAATCAACGAAGACGAATACCGCGATAAAATTCTCTCGGCGATCGATCGCGTGCGCGATTTCGAACGCGCCCTGATGGAGCGCTCGTCGCAATCGGCCGTGCTTTCGGCCCGCGACGCGATGTTCGAAGCCTTTAACGAAATCTCCTTCAACCGCAAGACGATCAACCGCATCGTCGGCCGCATGAAGAGCTACATTCAGGTGATCGAAGACGTAGAGATCACCCTCAAGCGCGAACTCGGAAAAGTGCGCTGCAAGAGCGTCGAGGATTTTGAAAAACTCGGCGAGATGTTCCAAAACCCCAAAACCAAACTGCAGGCTTTCAAACAAGCCGGCAGCCGTTCGTGGGAAGACCTCTCTCCGCTCATCGACATCATCGAAGAGCAGAAGCGTCGTCTTGCCATGGTTGAGCATGAGTCGGGCCTCTCGGTTGAGAAGCTTCAAGTCATGTACGACCAGATCATGGAAGGCGAAGAGAAGGCCGAGCGCGCCAAGGCTCGCCTCGTGGAAGCCAACCTGCGCCTCGTGGTGTCGATCGCCAAGAAATACACCAACCGCGGTCTGCAGTTCCTGGATCTCATTCAGGAAGGCAACATCGGTCTCATGAAGGCCGTAGACAAATTCGAATATCGCCGTGGTTACAAGTTTTCGACATACGCTACTTGGTGGATTCGTCAGGCCATTACTCGTGCGATCGCCGACCAGGCCCGCACGATCCGTATCCCCGTGCACATGATCGAGACGATCAACAAACTCGTGCGCACGAGCCGCTACCTGATGCAAGAGATCGGTCGCGAGCCCACGCCCGAAGAGATCGCCGCGAAGATG
>DATLIP010000061.1:0-23509 GCA_035539375.1 Bdellovibrionota bacterium
CGGGTTCGAGTTCCAGCTTTTCAACGAGGATTTGATCGCCTTGCGATACTTTGTATTGTTTCCCACCGGTGCGTACGATTGCATAGGGAAAGTTAGATTCAGTTGTTTGCGCTTCAGCCATTGTGGGAAAACCTCCAAGTCAATTAGAGCCGAATTTCTGGTGGATTATCCCGAGAATGTCAATTTAAAACGCAGCGACTTCTTTCGTCGCAAGAGACTTTTTTAGTGGAGCGCAAAAGCGCGCCTGGGCACCTTGCCGAGGCAGCCCTGACAGGTGCCCTGCTCGATGACAATCACGTCGCCCTGCTCAGCGGCCTGGCGCTGGTATTCAAAATGAACGTGCGCGCCGCAAGCATTACACTTGTCCAATGATTCCAGCTTCTTAAGTTCTTCTTTGACTTTTTGTACCCGGGCGAGAACTCCCGGATCGTTGTGTTGAATGATGGCTAGCAAGTCCGATGCTTTCATGTTTGGTGCCCTCCTGGCATAGATCTCTTCGACCTTCGGGCCGGGGGACTTAAGGGGTGACAAGAAAATATTGACACGTTGCGTAAAGATGATTAAAGCCGGGTTTCGTTATGAGTAACAAGCCATTTGCCCGTTTCTTTATCCTCTCAACCTTCCTGGCAAGCTTCGCTCACGCCCAATCCGGTGGGCAACAACTCAAGCTTCCCGAGGACTACGAAATCGAAGAAGATGAGGACTACATCGACCCCAAGGGCAAGACGCAAGGACCGTCGAAACCCACCGCTCCCCGCATCACCGAAGACATCACTCCCGTGGACCCCCGCGAACGCGCCCGCCAGCGCGAAGGCTATCAAGAAGGCTACGAGCAACGTCCCGACAACCAACAGCAGCAGCAGCAACAACCCAACAACGGTGCTTACTTTGATCCTTACGCCCAACAGCGCGGCGGCTTCGACCCCTACCGTCAAGATCCCTATCGCCAGCAGGGCCAATTCCGTCAGGGACCCATGCAGCAACAACAACAGCAGCCCCTGAACCAGGACCTCTACACCCCTCAAGTTCGTCGCAACGGCAATGAATGCCAGGGCGCGCGCAGTGGTGATTTTGTGCACGCCGTGGATTTGAGCGTGAAAGTCTTCCGCAAGAACGACAAGTATTTTGCAAGCTATCCCGTATTCACCCTCGCCGAGAACCTCGACGAGCGTCTCGACAACGAAGGCGCCCACCAAGATGAGGTCGCGCAACAGCGCGGCGGCCCTGGTGTGGATCCCCGCGCCATGGCTCCGATGGGCCCGGGCGGCATGGTGGCTGCTGGCGGCGTGGTCCCCGCAGGTTTCGTTGCGGTTCGCAGCATCGTACCGATGCGAGATGCCCTGGGTCGCCCTATGATGGGTGTCGATCGCTTCGGTCGCCCCGTTCCCATGATGCATGAACAAGTTTTCTTCGTGCCAGGCCCCATGGGTCCTGGCGGTCGCCCCTTCGGTGCCATGATTCCTGGTGGCCCCATGCAAGGTGGTCAGCAGATGAACGCGGACTGTTTGGCGCTTCCGTTCTTGCGCACCGAAGAAGTGCACGGCGCCCACAGCATGGAAGACGCCTTGCGCATCCTCTCGCGCGGTCGTCAGATCAAGCGTGAGTCCGGCCGTGCCAGCAAAGAGCGCACGCCGCAAAACCTCGGCCCCATCGCAAGTAGTGACCCAGGAGTGGTTTCGAAGTAATCTGTGCGGAATGCACGTTGTCTTTGCACACGATAAGCCGCTGCCCGTAGCGGCTTACGGCGGCACCGAAAGAATCATTTATTGGCTGATGAAAGCCCTGGTGCGCCGGGGGCATCGAGTTACACTCATCGGCCACCCCACTTCTCAAGTTAGCGATCACGGCATTAGGCTCATCGCGGGCGACGCCGCTTCGTGGCCGAGCCTCATCCCAAGCGACGCCGACATCGTCTGCCTCTCCTTTCCCTGGCACCGCGAAGTCTCCAAACCGCACGTGTGTATCATTCACGGCAACGGAAAACCCGGCGAGGTCTTTCCGCAAAACACCATCTTTGTTTCGCGCTCGCATGCGCAGAATCACGGCGCCGAGTGCTACGTGCTAAATGCGCTCGATATGCAGGAGTACCCAGAATCTTTATTGCGCACCAAGGGTGAGCGCTCGCGCTGGGAGCGCTTTGGGTTTTTGGCCAAGGCCAAATGGAAGGTGAAAAACCTCAAAGACTGCGTGCGCGCCGTGAAGGCTGCGCACAAAGAACTCGACGTGGCGGGCGGCCGCGCCTGGACACTGAGTCGTAGGGTGCACTCGCACGGCATGGTCACCCAGTCGCGCAAGTTAGAGATCCTGAGCGGCTGCGACGCTCTGCTATGGCCCGTGCGTTGGCCCGAGCCCTTTGGCGTGGCCATGATCGAAGCGATGGCCGCCGGATTGCCGGTGATCGCCTCTGGCCACGGATCGAGCCCCGAGATCCTCACACCCGACGTAGGACATATCTGCCAAAATTATGCGGAGTTTGCCGAAGTCGTGGCGCACGCGCCACGAGACTTTTCGCCAAAACGCATTCGCGATTACGCGATGGAGCACTTTCACGCCGACCGCATGGCCGCCGATTATGAGCGCTGCTTTGAAACGGTGCTGAGCGGTCGCCCCCTCAATCCCCAAGCTCCCCGCACGCAATTTCGCGAAGATGCCCAAAGCCTCCTCCCCTTCTAAAGAACCTAGTTCCTTAACCCGCTACCTTAACCCCGTACCTCTATCCAAGTTTCCAGATCTTCCAACTTATCTGGAAGAAGCGTCGAAAAATGACAACAAGGGTAGATGGGACACCGATGAACTTCATTTCCATAAATGCCAGCCAACGAGCTAAATGGGTAAAGGGCTGGAGTTAAGCTAAGCCCTGCTTCAACGGGATTGCTCGCTATATATCGATAAGTGTTTTCGAATTGGACCGGATTCTCTACCAATTTCCACTTATACCTCGCTCCAAATCGAAAATCTTGTGACCCCACTAAGGCCGTTAACCTACGACTAATTTCCCTCTGAAAATATAGCATCGACTCCGCAATGTTTTCGTCTGGAGTATGAAGAAGCAAATGATAATGGCTACTCATAAGTACCATCATCTGAATACGAACTCCGAAAGCCCAGGTCAGCACCCGAGCGGCATCGCAATAGATCTCCCAGACTCGGGGCATTAATTTCTCTGGATAAAACTTCTTGTCCAGTAACCGATTGTAAATATGGTAGGGAAAGGTGTTGGTTTTGATTAATGGCTTTCTAGGCATAGCCGTAGACCCAGCAAGTTTGGTGCCAGGTTAAGGTAGCGGGTTAAGGAACTAGGTTCTTTTAAAAAATGACTTGAAAGCGGCTGCACCTCGCCCCATGATCCTCCGCATGAAAAACCGCGATTGGATCGAGTTTCTGGACACGCTCGGACACGATCCAGATCTTGTGCTGGCCGCAACGCTGCCGGCAGAGAATGTGCATCCCAGCGCTTCGGCTCGCCCCGCGGTTCCCTTTGTCTTTGTTGGCGAAGATCTCTCCAGTGGCCCTTCGGCTGACCTGCTCGGCAAAATGATCGCCGCCATGGGACTCGGCGCGCGACAGTCGCGCATTCTCGACCTCAGCGAAGTTTCCCACTTGAGCGAGCACTCTCCCCAGTGGATCATCACACTCGGAGAGCGCGCCACAAGTGCGGTCTTCGAAGGCCCTACCTCGGTCGAAGAAAACCGCGGTCGCTTGCATCACCTCGCCGTGGGCAAGGTGATGCCCACCTACCACCCATCCGAACTCTTACAGCAGCCCGAAAAAAAGAAGCCTTGCTGGGAAGACCTCCAACTCATCATGCAAGACGCGGGGCTCAGGCGATGACCTGGCGTGCGCTAGTGTTGGGCCTCGTCCTATGGGCGCCGCTCGCCCTGGGCGCCACCGTAACCCGTATTCGCATTCACGACGCGATTCACGTTGGGACTTTTGAATATTTGAAGCGCGCGGTTGCCACGAGCGAGAAGAACGGCGACGCGGGACTTCTCGTTGAACTGGACACTCCGGGTGGCTACCTCGAAGCCACGCGCGAGATCGTGCAACTGATGCTCAGTTCCAAACATCCCATCGCCATTTGGGTCACACCCTCGGGCGCTCGCGCGGCTTCGGCCGGCGCCATGATCACCATGGCGGCGCACTTGGCGCTGATGTCGCCCTCCACCTCTATCGGAGCGGCAACTCCGGTTGATGCCGGTGGCGGCGACGTGGGCGAATCCATGAAAAACAAAGTCATCAACGACACCGTTTCGTTTGTCGAAGGCATCGCCGCCAAACGCGGGCGCAACGCCAGCTGGGCCAAAGCTTCGGTCACCGAGGCGGCATCGCTTTCGGCCTCCGAGGCCAAAGCCAAAAATGTCATCGATCACGTCGTCGACACCGAAGCGCAACTCAAAGAGATCCTCGCACGCGAATGGAAAACGAGCGAGATCCAGTGGTCTCCCCTCGAACCTCGCATGCGCGAGCAGTTCATCTCATTTTTTGCGAACCCCAACATTGCCTACGCGCTCCTCGGCCTCGGTGCCCTGGGCATCTACGTCGAAATGACTCACCCGGGACTTATCTTTCCTGGGGCCATCGGAGCTATCTCGCTAGCGCTGGGCGCGATGACCACCAAGATCATTCCCATCAACACGGCGGCCATCGCGCTGCTCGTGCTCGCGCTGCTACTTTTTGCCATCGAGATCTTCGTGCCGGCACCCACCTTCGGCGTGGCGGGCACTGCCGGACTGGTGTCGCTCTTTTTTAGCGGAGTGCTGCTCCTCGATCCCTCACAGACAAATCTCAAACTCGATCCGCTGATCTGGCTGCCGCTCTTTGCCGTGGTGGCGTCTTTCATGGGCTGGCTCATGACGATTTCCATTCGCGCTCTGCGCGCCAAGCCCTACCGCCAGGGCGTCGACGGCCTGCTCGGCAAAGTGGGCTCGGTCTCACGCGTTGTCGAAAACGAGCTCTACCAATACAAAGTGCTGGTGGCAGGCGAACTATGGAACGCCAACGCCGACACGCCCCTTGCTGTTCACGACACTGTAGTGGTCGTCCAACAATCCGGATTTTTATTGACCGTAAAGAAGGAGTCTTCCCATGTTTAGTTCCTCACTCATTTTGGCCGTAGTTATTGGTCTCTACATTCTCATCTCGGTGTTCAAAATCGTCGATCAGTATGAGCGTCTCGTGATTTTCCGTCTCGGCAAGCTCCTGCATCGCACGGGCGGCCACGGACCCGGCCTCGTGATCGTGATTCCCTTTCTCGACAAAGTTCGCCGTGTTTCGATCCGTACCGTCGCTCTCGATGTCCCCCCTCAGGACATCATCACCAAGGACAACGTGTCGCTCAACGTGAACGCCGTGGTCTATTACCGCGTGATCGATCCCGAGCGCGCGATCCTCGAAGTGGAAGATTACCTCTACGCCTCGAGCCAGCTTGCGCAAACCACGCTGCGCTCCGTCTGCGGCCAGAGCGACCTAGACTCCCTGCTCTCCGAACGCGAGACGATCAACGACAAACTGCAAACGCTGCTCGACCAGCAAACCGAAGGCTGGGGCATCAAGATCACCAACGTGGAACTGAAGAACGTGGACCTTCCTAAAGAAGTTCAGCGTGCCATGGGTCGCCAAGCGGAAGCCGAACGCGAGCGCCGCGCGAAAATCATCGCTGCCGAAGGGGAACTGCAGGCCTCCAAAACTTTGGCGGAAGCCGCCGCGCAACTCGCCACTCAGCCCAACACGCTACAGCTGCGCTATCTGCAGACGCTGAACGAAATTTCTCAAGAAAATTCAAAGATTCTCGTCTTCCCTATTCCTATGAACTTGCTCGAAAAGATCGACAAACTCGGCAAGTAACTCACTACCGTCAATGGCTCGTCGCGAACGAGCTTTTGACGGCGTGAGTTCCGCCTCCCCCGGTACAATGATCACTGGGGGACGGCGCACTTGGGCAAACACATCTTCACCATCGCAACGATCATCTCGCTCATCAGCGTACCATTCGCGCGTGCACAAAAAGTGCCAGCCGAAACCATTCGCCTGCGCGTGCTGCTCAAAAAAATCAACCAAGACGAGGTTCTCTCCATCGGCGGCGGAAAAGTTTTCGTCGGCTCCGACGAGCGCGCCACAGCACCTTCACTGCAATGCTCTTATTATTCAGGACTCGCACAGCCACTCATGTGGACGAATCCTCTGTTGCAAGCCGACCGCTGGCATTGCAAGAGCACCACTCAAAACCTGAAGGTCGAAGCGCCGATCTTTGTGCACGCCAAGGGTGCCGCTCTCACGCTCGATGGCGATGCGTTTCGCGGACATCTTGAGCTCGTGCCTCTCAAAAATCAGCTTCTCGTGATCAACCACGTGCCCATTGACGCCTACCTCGCCTCGCTCGCGAATTCGGAAATGTCAGCCAGCTTTCCGACTGAAGCGCTCAAAGCACAGATCATCGCCGCAAGATCCTACGCTCTCTCCACCGCCCTTGATCGCCGTCAAAAGCGTTGGCCCTTTGATCTCTACAACACGCAATTCGATCAGGTGTACCGCGGCATCCGCTACGAAACCCCCAAAAGCTGGGAACTTGCCCGGCTGACCACGCGCCAGGTGCTGAACTACAAACGCAACGTGCTCAAGGCCTACTACCATTCTTCATCGGGGGGTCAGCTCGAGGTGCCTCTCAACGTGTGGAGCGACAGTCGCTTGCACGCGGGAGCCTACCGAGCCAAAGTGAACCCTTACGACAAGAATATCGGCAGCGGCATTTGGCAGATCACCCTGAGCCGCGATCTCGGCAAGCAGATCAAAGCAAGTGGCCCCTTTCGCGACATCCGCGTGATGGAGCGCACCGAGGGCAAGCGCGTGAAACGCCTGCGCATTGTCGGCGACCGCGGCCAGACCGAACTCAGCGGTGTGCAATTCCGCAATCTCTTTGGTTCGGGCTGGATCAAGTCCGCCCTCTTCGACGTCAAAAAGCAGGGCTCTTCTTTTGTGATCCAGGGCAAAGGATGGGGACACGGCGTGGGCATGAGCCAATGGGGCGCGAAAGTGATGGCAGACGCGGGGAAAAGTGCTGAACAAATCCTGAAATTCTACTATCCAGGTGCCAATGTCGCCATCTACGGACGAGCCGCAAGTTCCACGCCCCTTTCGAGTGCGCGGGATCACACACATCCTGCCGCCCGCTGAGTGGCCCACTCGGATCTCCGAATACGACTTTGCTCTGCCGCCTGAGCTGATCGCGCAAACGCCACCGGCCTCGCGAGGCGACTCACGCCTGCTGGTGATTCGACGTGAACCTCAAGGTGGCTTGCCGCGCTTCGAAGACCTTTCGTTTGGTGATCTGCCCGCGCTCGCCAAATCCGAAAACCTGCAACGCTCAAAATGGGTGCGCAACCGCACCCAAGTTTTTGAAGCCCGCCTCTACACCAAACGCCCCACAGGCTCTGAGCACGAAATCGTGCTGGTGCGCGAGATCGGCGACCGCCGCTGGCAGTGTATCGTTCGCAATTCCAAGCGCTTCGATTACCCGCAGCGCCTGCACCTACGCGACAATCCCGAGATTCTTTTGAGCAGCCCCGAGCCGGGCGTCATTGAATTCGATACGAGTGGGCCATCGATTTACGAAATCTGCCGCGAGTACGGCGAAATGCCGCTGCCCCCTTATATCAAGAATCGTGACAAGGCGCGCGACCGCGATCGCTACCAGAGCGTGTGGGCACAGCAAGCACGCCCCCAATCGGTGGCGGCACCCACCGCCTCGCTGCATTTTAGCGATGCGCTCTGCACCGAGCTCGCGGCGTGCGGCGTGAACTTTGTCGACATCGAACTCGACGTGGGCCTGGGCACTTTTGAGCCTCTGCGCTTTGATGAGATTCACGCCAATGAGCTGCATACCGAGCGTTTCGCTCTGCGCGCCGAGGCGCGAGGCCAGCTCGAGTCCCAAATTCGCGCGGACGAGCCGATTCTCTGCGTGGGCACCACCGCCTTGCGCTGCCTCGAATCGCTCACGCTGGGCGGTGAAGCGTCGCGAGCGGCGCAGCTGGTGGAGAGCCCGGACGGCGGCTGGGCCGGCGAGACGAAAATCTTTATCAAACCCGGCAACAGCGTGCTCTACACCTCGCAGCTGCTGACAAACTTTCACCTGCCCCAATCGAGCCTTTTTGTGCTGGTTTCTACCTTTGCTGGCTCCCCTACCCTCGCCCGGGAGGCGTACGACCACGCCGTGCGCCAGGGTTACCGATTTTTCTCTTACGGCGACGCCACGCTTTGGCTATAAGGAAATCTATGTCGATGCAAAACACCCTCGAGTCCATTTACGATCACCACAAAAAGATCAGCACTCTGGATAGCATCTCGAACGTGCTCTACTGGGATTTCGAGACCATGATGCCCAAGAACAGCAGTCAGCTGCGCAGCGATCAGCTCTCGTACCTCAATGCCGCCGCCCACAACCTGCGCACAAACGCCTCTTACGTCGACAACGTGATGAGCCTCGACATCAAGTCGCTCGCCACACCCGAAGACCAGCGTCACATCACCAAGCTCAAAAAATCCCTCGCACGCGCGCTCTGCATCGACGAGGCTTTCGTAAAGCGTCTCACCGATGTCTCTTTGAAATGCCACGAAAAGTGGAAGGCGGCACGCGAAGCCTCCTCTTTTGCGCTCGTAAAAAACGATCTCACAGAGCTCGTGGGTCTGCAGCGTGAATTTGCCGTGCGAGCGCGCGACTTCGCCGCACTGAAACCCTATTACCAGGGCAAAAGTGCCTACGAGGTGCTCATCGACGAATACGAACCCGGCATCTCCTCGGAGTACCTGCGCACAAGTCTCAAACACCTGGTGGAATCCACCAATGCCCTATTGCCCGAAATCGAAGCCAAACAAAAATCTCAGACTGCGCCAAAGCCCATTGCTCTACCCACCGACGACCAGCACAAGATTGTGCTCAAGGTGGCGCACGCCCTGGGTTTTGACTTTACACGCGGCCGTATCGACAAGTCGGTTCACCCTTTCTGCGGTGGCCACCCCAACGACACACGCATGACAACGCGTTACCGCGAGGATGACGCCACCGACGCTGTGTGGAGCACCATTCACGAAGCCGGCCACGCGCTCTACGAACAGAACCTGCCACCAAGATTGCTCGGTCTTCCCTGCGGCAGCGCCGCCTCGATGGGCGTGCATGAGTCGCAGAGCCGCTTTTACGAAAATCAAATCGCCAAGTCGCTGCCCTTTTGCCAGTGGATCGCACCGGATTTTGGCGTGAGCCCGCAAGAGCTTTACGCGATACTCAATCGTGTGCAGAAAAGCTTCATTCGCGTCGACGCTGACGAAGTCACTTACAACCTGCACGTGTACCTGCGCTTTGAACTCGAAGAGCGCCTCATAGAAGGCAAACTCGCGGTGGCAGATTTGGAAGACGCGTGGAACGCAGAATTCCTCAAAACCTTTGGCATGAGTCCTGCCACGCCTCTGCAGGGCGTGCTACAGGACACCCATTGGTATGGCGGTGCTTTTGGTTATTTTCCGACCTACAGCCTGGGGAATCTTCTCGCAGCCGAACTCTTTGCCAAATACCAGGCGCAATTTCCCGATTGGCAGGACCTTGTGCGCCAGGGATCTTTTGTGCACATTCGCGAATTCATGAATAAGAACGTGCACTCGCTCGCAGCGCTGGACGACAGCCCCGCAACGATGCAAAAGATTCTCGGCGGCAAGCTGCCGAATCCCGACACACTGGTGACTTATTTTAGAGCGAAGTTTCTTTAGACGCTGCCAGGGTTTACCACCACCAGCGTAGGCCGATACCGCCGACGATGTCGAAATCGGTTTCGGGCACAAGGGTGAAGGCCACGGCGAGCTCTGCGAAAGCTTCGAGATTGGGATCGCTAAATTTGTGCGAGACTCCGGCGGGCACGCGCAGCGCGGCCGCAACATCATCTTCTGGCAAAGCGAGAATCGCGCCCACGCCGTAATAGAAATCCGATTGAAACGATTTCGGACCTACGAGTTTGGGCTTGATCCAAAGGTAGTCGGCGTGCATGAGCACGTATTCGTTTTTGCCCAGACGCCACGCCAGAACGGCGTCGATGGCCTGATTCTCCGGCATATCCATACGGAAGCTCACCCCGGTGGGCTGACCGAGCACAAAGCCAATGCCCTGATCGGCGCGGGCCGTGTTCACGGCGACGGAACTAGCGAAAATGAGGGTAGCGAGAGATTTCCTAAGGTGTTTCATAACCCCTATAGTTTTAAAGCCGCTTCTTTGCTTGCGCAAGCGACTGAGCAAGACAAAGCTCCTCAAAAAATCAGGCACTTAAGCAAAGTCGCCACGCACTGTATTAGAAAGTGAAGGACAGGGCCTGGGACATCTTGACACATTGAGTCACCCTCATTAAAACCCTCCGATGCGAATGGTCTTTGGCGCACGAAAGCTTCTTTTGGGAACCTTGCTCGGATTTCTCGCCGTGCCATCGCCAGTCCGCGCCACTCACCCAAAGTCGCGTTGCCTCGAACTCCTGAACAGTCATATCGTTCTCAGCGGTGGGGCTCCCGAAGTTCTCGTCACGCGTGCGCTCACCTACAGCCACGAAAGGGCACGCCTCACCGAACGCATCCAACGCGACGACGCAACGGCGGCCGAGCTCTTTGAACTTGCCATGCAGCACACCGCGCTCGAAACGGCGCAACGAAAGAACCTGGCCGTCATGAGCCAAGCTTTTCTCTTTGGCAATGCCGTTCGCGCCCACATGGCCGACCACTACCAGACCAATACCGGCAAGGACCTTGCGAAAGTCGAGCGCGAGATGGAGTCGCTCATCGACGGCACCCCCTCGTCGCCTTTTTACCAAGCTTACGAGCACGCCAAATCCAAGCACCTCTACTCACCGCTCCTCGGCGATTTCGTGGTGGAGCAACTGCCCGTGACCGAAGCACGCAACGATGGCTCCTTTCTCGCCTTCCGCACGAGCGAGACCAAGATCACGGAACTGCCCGGTGGCCGTGGTTTCCAATTGCGATTTACCACCACCGCCGAAGACTCCCCGCTCAAGGATTTGGACGAAGCTTCGAACTTGTGGAAGGTGGGTCACCTCTCGGGCAAAGAGGGCTTTAACGCCGTCCGGAGCCTTCACTCGCCGATCACCCTGCAGGCCGAATCACCGGCTCTGCCCGGCCTCAAGGCGCACACCCCCTATCCCAGCGTCTGTCTTTTTGGCCGCGACAAAGAGGGCCGCTACACTCTGGAAATCACGATCAAGCGCCCTGAGAACTGATTGAGTCACCTCGCTTCGCCACTATGAAAAGCGTCATATTTTCCTTGCTCCGTGGCGCGCGAAATGTTTGAGGAGTCCCTTAAAATATGAAGATGCGTTATTCCCTTTGGCTTGCCCTCGCCCTCCTCACCCCTAGCTTCGTCCGCGCCGCGGACGGAGACGCCAAAGCTAAGAAAGCGGCCTGTGAAAAGCTCCTCGTGACCGTGGTGGACGCGAGCAAGATCGAGGTCTCCCGCAACGAACCTTCGCTCGTGGTGCCCGTCAACCCACTCATCCTCGAAGAGCATCCACATCTCGTGCCTCTCACCGGCAAACTCGTACTCCTGGAAAGCTTGCGTCCCAAGACCTTCGTGCGCAACCTCTTCACCTGCAGCAACCCGGAATGCCAGAGCGCCAACCAGTTGCACAATCCCGCCGAACTCAAAGGCGGCGCGAATTGCACCCGCTGCGGAGGCACAAAGGGCCCCGAAGACGAATCCTACAATCTGCCGCGCGATCAGCACGGTAATGAAATAGACGGCTTCATCGATCTCGCGCAGATCGTCATCAACCCTAGCGCCAAAGCGGTTTACGCCAAAGCGTGGGTCTGCGACCTTTGCACTCGCGATGTCACCGACGGAGAAATGTTTTGTCCCAGCTGCAACGGTTACCACGACGCCAACCCGAAAGAGTTGTCGGACGCCGCCGGAGAGCTCGAGAAGATCGCCCGCGAACAAAAACTCAATCAAACCGATGAAGGACGCGCTTACCTCAAGGGTGAGAACATGGCCAAGTCGGTGCAAGACTTCCTTAAGCACTCGCGCGACAAGCTCGGCGAAATGATGAACCAGGCCAAGCGCGCCGCTCACGCGGCGCCTGCTTTCGTCAAAGAGCACGTACGCACGATCGCGGCCATCACGGGAGTGAGCCTCGGCACTGCGTGGCTGCTTTACATGTATTTCGACACCAACGAGTTCACGACCGAAATCGTCGAAACCCAGTGGGTCCACGAAATTTCCTTCGAAGTGCTTACCACGCTCAAGAACCAGCAGGACTGGTGCGACGACCTTCCGGCCGGGGCCAAAAACATTCAGATCATCGAAAAGGGCCGTCGCTACTCGCAGAACGCTGACCCCTTCTCGCCATTCGAGTTGTGGACACGCGCCTCGCTACGAAAGATGTCTCGCCTCAGCCTGATCTCTAGCGCCTGGGCCAAAAAGAAGCTCGTCGATCAGGGCAACGGCTACTCCTCGGTTGAAGAGGTGGACGAGCCAGAGCCACCTAAAACTCAACCCAAGACGCAGCCTAAGTCACAACCTAAGTCGCAGCCCAAATCCCAACCCCGTCCCTCGCAGCCGCGCTCGACTTCGCCCAGCGGCTCGTCCTCTTCTTCAAAATCGAAAAAACCCAAATCCACTGCGCCCACGGGTGGCTACGACAGCGAAGACGATTACAGCTGGAACACGGATGAGGAAGAAGACGATTACACACCGCCGCCCCCGCCCGAGCCGGTTTACAAAGATTACTGCTCCTACGATATCGATAGCTGGGTGCACTCGCGTACCGTCAGCGACGACGGCAAAAACCCGAGCTCGGAATCTGACATGACCTGGCCCGCCGCTCAGCCCGGCGAGCGCGAGTCGAAGCGATCCGCCAGCTACCGATGGAAGATGCGCTACACAGACACCGACGGTAAGGTGCAGTCCTTAGAGAAAACCTTCCGCTCGCCTTCGGAGTTCCTCGCGCGAACCGCGGGATCCACGGGCGTGCAGCGCGTGAACCACTTCGGATCGGCCGTCGGCGATTTGAAATAGCCCTAGTCTAAGTAAGTGGCGACGCGCTCACGCGCGGTCGCCGCGCGCAAAAAGCTCGAATAACTCCAGCTCAGATCGCGGGCGCCTACCTGGCGCCCTTCGTCGCGGTGAATTTGCTCGGCAAGATTCCCCGCCTCGCCCACATAAGTGCGTGCATGAGCAAGAATGGCATCGCCGTGCTTCACAAGCTTAAGCATCAACTCATTCCACTGCGGTTGGCGTTCTTTGGTGAGCAGGGTTTCATTACCCACAAAGAGCTTCCAAAAGGTGCGCGAGGTGTTGTCCACTCGTAGCTCTCCGCGCGCGTCCAGCGCCGCAGCAAGCTTGTAGTAAAATTCGGCCATATAAAAGGTGTTCAAAAACCACGGATTGCCACGCTTGCCCGTTTCGAGTCCGTTGTAAGTGTCTTCGGGATAGCGCCCGATCATGGCGCCCTTGACGTCGCTCACGCGAGCGTTGATCTCGTAAATGCGAATGAAGGTGGCTTCGAGGCGTTGCACGGTGGCCTGCACTCGCGAGTCGAGCACCGTCCAAGGATCGCTATCGAGATTGGCATAGCCATCGGTTTCGAGCACCGCGATCACCACAGCAGAATCGAGACCGGATTTGTAGTCGAGCCCTTCGTCACGATCGAGGGTAGCGGTGATGTAACCGAGTTCTGGAATCCAGTGTCGCTCGAGCTCGAGGGCCAGCTCATCCGAATTTTGGCGATACCACCTAGCGGCCAACGGATCGAAGGCCGCGTCGGCGAGGCGCGCGCCTTCACGCAAAGCGTAGCGCTGAAACAGTCGCGTGAAAAAATGATGCCCTCGCACCTCTTCCCACACGTCATAATCCGTACCGACCCAGTGGTGCGACACGTACTCGAGATCGCGCTTGATCGCAGAGTGCACACGCAGGTCGGGCGAATAAAGTGAGGCGTCTGCTGCGAGCGGTGACCCCATAGCGGCAAGGTGCGTGCGCCATTTCATTAGCGAGAGCGCACGGATCGCAGGGCCGTCGTTTTGTGGCCGGCCCCAGCGCCCAAGATAGGGTTCCCCGTTGTCGTAAAACTTCACTTCACCGAGATCCGCAATGGTCGCACGCGCTTGATGATGGAGCGTGATTTGCCAAAAGTCTTTAAGGTCGTTCTCGACACGGGCTTTGATGGTCGGCGCTTGGCGCTCGTCGAGCCAAGTGGACATCACCAGGCCCGCGTCGCGCACCCAGTGATAGTAATAATCGGGAGCCTGCCGCGAAGGGCTTGCCACCACGGTGCCGGGCTTTGCCCCTTCAGGTGAGATGTTTCGTGCCAGCAGCTGCTGCGAAGCGAGCGTCTGAGCTGCGATCCAAGTTGCCAGGCTTTCATTGGTTTTGGCCGAAGCCGTTTGTGATGCTGCCACCAGCAAGATCGTGATCCCCACCCCATAGTTCATATTTAGCGTCTCCCTACTTCCCAAAGTCCGTGTTCGTAAATGAGTTCCGAGCCCGATTGCGCAAGGCGCAGGATCGGAATGGCGACAACTAATGACAGCACGACAAAGGCCCACGGCGCCCAAGTGGCCGCGCGCGCCGAGCGCCGAGCAAAGTGCATGACAGCCATGGAGGCGCCCCAGACGATCAGGGCGTAGGCGAGAGCGTTTTCCCCGGCCTGCGAGTGTGCTTCTAGTGCAAGAAGCGCGTCGTCGGAGATGAGGGGTGCGATGCGTGCGGTTTCGAGGCGCCCAAAGTGATTTGCCACCAGCACCGAGACGAGATGGATTCCGCCGAGCACGGGCAAGAGGCGCCACACACGCGCGCCGTCAGGGATTTGACGAGCCACAAACCAAAGGATGGCGGCCACGAGCGGAATCAAAACCGACAAGGCGATCGGAAAGTGCACGAGCACCGCGTGCCAGGGAACTTGTTCCACGTCTTGCCACCTCTTTCTTCCCGAGAGTTTCAACGCTGATGCCGATAATGTCCAATTTTTTGTCGGTTAGAAATTCATCTTTTCACAATGCATCGCCGAATAGAGACACGTATGAGCCGAGAACTCGCCAGACTTACCGAATGGGCATGGACCCAAGGGCGCCTTGAGGGCGAAGTGTCTCTGCTGAATTTTTCGCTGCAGTATTACCAATTTCTGCGCACCCAGTATGCGAGCACGGAATTCACGGTGGAGAACGCCGACCAGCGCTCGCACGCGCTGTGCGAGATCTTCAACGACGTGTGCCACTACTTGCGTCTTTTGAAGTACGGCGGCACCAAGCCCGCCTCACGTCATCCCAAGCGTATCGAGTGGCTCGCCACCGAGCCCAGCATCGTCGACTTCAGATCGTTTCTTTTGTTGAAGTGGTCGCTGCCGAAGTAGCGAGCGTGTCCAGCATCGCGAGGATCGCGTGTTTGCGGTCGCGAAACATGTTGCGCAAAAGTCGCGACACCACGAGCTTCTCCACCACATCCCCCAAGAGTCCCATCGGCAGAGCGTATTCCACTTGATCCTTGATCCAGGTACCGGGCGTTAGCGAACGCAGTGTTGTGCCATCTGGGGCAACTACGTCGCGAGTGCCTTTGCTAAAGCTATGCGTGTGCCGCCAATACGAAAAAGGTCCATAGAGCTGGAGGTCTTCGAAGCTGCGCTCGTCGCCCGAGGGCACCACGTTTTCGATGCGTGAGCCCCAACGAAT
Organism: Bdellovibrionota bacterium; assembly: GCA_035539375.1. GTDB lineage: Bacteria > Bdellovibrionota > UBA2428 > UBA2428 > UBA2428 > DATLIP01. The sequence continues at coordinate 15,700 of DATLIP010000061.1, forward strand.
GGTGATCGGTGAGAAAGGCGGCTTGAGTTGAATTTCAAATTCGGCGCCCTCGTAGGCAGGACCATTGTGCGAGACCCGCACTTGCCATTCGGAGGGCGAAATTTTAGCGAGGTTGGTGGGGCGCGAGGCGAAGTCCCATACGGTGTCGATATCCACCGGCACCCAAAAAGAGGCCTCGATGCGGTGGCGCGAGTGGCTAGCTTTGGGTTGAGCCATTCGCCGCGTTTCCTAAATTACGCGGTTTCCGAAGACGATTCGGCCGGAACTTCGTCCACGGCACCATCTTCTTTAACCTGGATCACGCCGATCGGAAATCCGTAGCGTTCGTTGCTATCACCCGGCTGGCGTCCCCACTTGCCGCGACCACCTTGGTGATCGCCGGCGGTCGGGCGGGCGACCGAGATCTTTTGCTGAAGTTTGATGAGACCATCGATGAGAGCCTCGGGACGGGGCGGGCAACCGGGCACGTAAACGTCCACAGGAGTCACGCGGTCCACACCCTTCAAAACCGAATAGCCTTCTTTCCAGTAGGGGCCACCCTTGGTAGCGCAAGAGCCCATGGCGATGACCCACTTGGGATCAGGCATTTGGTCGTAGAGACGCTTGAGGCGCGTGGCCATTTTGAGCGTGACCGTACCGGCGACAATCATAAAATCGGCCTGACGGGGGGTGGCGCGGAACACGCCGCAACCGAAGCGTTCGAGGTCGTAGCTGGAGGCACCGGTGGCCATCATTTCGATCGCGCAGCAGGCCAGACCAAAGGACATGGGCCAGAGGGAGTTCTTACGACCCCAGTTCACGACGTCATCAACCCGAGACAGGAGCACGTTATCGCCAACGGTGTTTTGTGTAGGTAAGAGAGCCATCTTCTACCTAAAACTCTATATCGCTTTAACCTCGAGTCAATTGTCGGATTTTTAAAAGATCGGGCGGAAATCAAGAACCGCCCTAGGCGGAAAAACTCGATCCGCAACCGCAAGACGACTTGGCGTTGGGGTTGTTAAACACAAAGCCCTGGCCGTTGAGTCCATCGCTAAAATCGAGGGTCATGCCCTTCAAAAAGAGCATTGAGCGGGGGTCGACGACCACACCCACGCCGCCAAAATCAAAGGTCGTGTCATCCTCTTTCTTGGCTTCTTCGAAGGCCATCTTGTAGGAGAGCCCAGAACAACCGCCGCCCACCACGCTGAGACGCAAAAAGTGCGTGGCCTTGGCTTCGCGCTCTTTCACGCGTTTGAGTTGTTCGATGGCTTTGTCGCTGAGGATGAGATTGGTCTCAGACATGTTTCTCCTTTAGTTTCGGGCGTTTGCTTGCGTAGCGGCGTCGACCACTTCGGAGCATCCGGTTCGGCAATCGACGCACTCCTCGAGCTTAACGGAACTCACGCAGCCCAGACAAGATTCAATTGCGTGAAGGGAACGGTCGATGGTTTCTTTGGTTTTTTGCAGTTCAAGAATCTTCTCCTGCAATCGCTCGCTCTGCTGACGCAGGCGGAGCTTGATCTTGAGGGCCAGTTCCTGGCCCGTGGTGAATTCAAAGCCGTCGCTGAAATCCATGGCCCGGGTCGAAGCCGGCCCCAGAGTATCGAGCACCTCTTTGAGGCTCAGCCCCGACTTGCGCATCATCATCACAGCCTGAATGCGGTTCAGGTCGTTGACGTCGTAGTAACGGTAGTTGTTCGAACCCCGGGATTTGGGCGCAATGATGCCCACCTCTTCGTAATACCGAAGGGTGCGCCTGGAGACATTGAGCAAGCGGGCGAGTTCGCCGATCCCGAGTTGAGCCATGCGAAGAAGATGGTTCTTGGTGAAATTTCGCTACCAGTCAAGCTTGGCTTGCGTAGCGACTTGAGGCGCGAGCGCCCGATCGGGCGCTCGCGAAGAGAAAGATGAGCTCTACGGCTAATGCTGCAAAGCTTTTTTGAAAGTGCCTCCACGGCTAGGGGTGACGCCCGAGTGTCCGTAGGCATTTCGCTGGGCCAAACGGCCACCCAAAAGGGCCGAGAGCATGCCCAAGATGATCACGGCAAAGAGGCTCCAGCCAGCGGCCTTAAGGGCGGTGGCCGTAGCTTCCCTCGCCTCGATCATGGCTTCGTTGATTTTTGCCTTGGCGGTCGCGATCTTTTCGTTGGCCTGGGCGGGACTCAGGCCGGCCTGTGCGGCGAGGTAATTCTTAGCGCCTTCTTCATTGCCGCGAAGGAGTCGCGAAGTGACACCCTTGAGAACCACTTGGGGGGGCTGCTTGAGATTCAACGTGCCCATGGAATCCTCCACCATTTCTTGAACCATGGGGCTTTGCCCGGCCGCCGTGGCACTCGCTCCCACTGCAAAGAGCGAGGCACCAAGCGCCGATCCCGCAGCCTTCGTCGCGGTTCCCACCGCCGAAGCCGCTTGGCCAAGTACTAGAAGAATGGCGAGGGCGCCGACGAGCAGACTTTGTCCGTAGGGATTGATTTCCTCGTGCCAGCCGCAAGCTCGGACTGAGTAGAAAGAACCAGCAAGGGTGGAGAGCACGATGGCCACGAGGAACGAAACGCCTGAGAAGATTCCCACATTCGTGCCGTTTGTTCCATCCGAGAGTCCCACACCGCCGAATGCCAGGGCCAAGGCCGTCACGGCGACAAAGGTGATGACAGATACGGCTAGCCCACCGAGAGCTGCGCGCCATGAGATGTGATTGGGACTGAGGTTATGGGTGTAAGAAACTGGTGTGGTTGAGAACATTTCTTGATTCATACAGAACTCCTTTTTAGCTCCCGCGGTATATTCGGGAGACGATCGTTATGGCTGCGTAGAGCAAAAAGCAGGCCAGGCTTAGGTCGCCTTTAAGCTCTCTAGGGCCGAGAGCTGGGTCGCTTTGGGAGCTTGAGGGATTTTTGTGGGGCATATCGAAGCCACACCCTTAGGGTCCGAGGCACACTCACTGTCATAACTCCAACTAAAGTGCCAATTTAATTGAGTTGAAATGGCGGGGGGCGAATGATGAGCTAGGTGTAGATGCGACATATTATCCGGGATCCGGTTCATCACACGATCTTGCTATCGGCCGATGAACGTCAGCTCATCGATCACCCGCTCTTTCAGCGGCTTCGACGCATCAAACAGACCTCCTTTCTCAGTCTGATCTTCCCCGGCGCCACACATGATCGCTTTTCCCATTCCATTGGTGTGATGCACATGGGGGGACAAATCTTTGACAGCATCGCCGAGGACTTTGTCGACACCTTCGGTCCCCGGGCCCTGCAGCCCACACAGCGCGAATACTTTCGCCGCCTGATCCGACTCTCAGCACTCCTGCACGACATCGGTCACGGCCCCTTTTCACATAGCCTTGAGGGCGTGACCCACGCCGGTCGCCCCATCCACCCCACTCGTAAAGCGCTCTTTGAGAGCGGGGCGATTCCCAACCACTGGATCGACGAGAAAGTTTTTAAACTCAAAGGGGCCTGGCTTGATGAGCACGCCCAGCACGAAGAATTTTCGATCGCCCTCATTGCTCGTATCGCCGAAGAAAAAGGCGGTCGCATTGCAGGCGTCTGGGGTCAAGACATCGCCTCACTCATCGCAGACTGGGTGATCTCCTCAAATGAGTTTGGCGACATGGACAAGCTCGGCCCTTCGGGCAAGTGGAGCCTCAAGTCCGCCCTAAAGTCGATGGTATCGGGCGAACTCGACTGCGACCGCATGGATTACCTGCTGCGCGACTCACATTACACGGGCGTGCCTTACGGACAGTACGACAAGGACATGCTGATCTCGAACATCATCTGGCGCCCGCATCCCGAGCGCCCCACTCAGCTCGCACTCGGCATTCGGCGCAAGGCCCTGCACGCGTTTGAGGATTTCTTAACCTCGCGCTTTCACATGTTCATGCAGCTCTACTCGCACAAGGCGGCAGTGGGCTTTGATGTGATCCTCGAGAACGCGCTTGCCGAGCTGCCAGACTTTCACATCGCCCCCGACCTCAAGGAGTACACCACTTGGTCGGACGACTGGCTTTTGCGCCGGATTCTCGAAAACCGCTCCTCGCGCTGGGGCTCGCACATCCGAGACCGCGTGGGCCTTAAGCACCTCTTCACGGTGCGTGAAGAAGACCAAAAGATCTTCGAAAAGTTCATCAAGCCTTACGAACTCTCCAACGGCACCACAGCATGGTTCCCCTCGCTCAAAACCCGCGAGCGCCCCGACGGTGAAACCGTGCCCAAGATCTGGTGGCGTAAGAGCGTGAATTACCTAACCAAAGAAAAGCGTGGAACGATGCCGCTCTTTATCGAAGACAAGACCGGCGCGCTGATTCCGGCCGAAACGATCTCGCTGCTCCTCAAGAGTGATTTCACGCGCAAATTTGAGATGATTCACGTTTACGCCCTGCGGGACGAAGAAAAAGAAGCCCGCCGCTGGCTCATCGCCAAGAAGATCCCCACCCAGCTCTACTCGCCGCCCAAAGACCTGCTCTCTAGTTAAGTTTCAGCCAAGTCGAGCGACGGGATGATTTGCGAACCCCGCACTAGGCGCCACCGCGAAGCCGCATCCAATTTCGGCAAGGCCGCCCGGTCGATCTCCGACAAGAATTTGTCGGCCCGCCAGGCCTGAGACCAGCCCTCGTCTGCAGCGGGAGACGCCTCCGTCACTGCGCGTAGCATCTCGATGGCACGGTCGTGGCGAAGATCCTTGCTGCGCACCCGGCGCGCGATTCCGCCTTGTTCCACGCAAAGCTCCACCCAGCTCACGTTCGCCGGATCGAGCTCACCCTCGCCTCCTTCGGCGATGGTCCATGATTCCCATTCATGCGTGCGCGACGCGAGCAGGGACATGAGCGAACACGAGAGTGGCCCGAAGGTCCAGGTGAGCTTGGTCATGCGTTCCAGCGTATCGAAGTGCGTCCATCGGTCAAAATAATTTATGGCAAAGTGCGAACTATTGACTCGTAGCCGGGCGCTTCCTTGGTTAAACTACTTATCTATGAATTTGGATTTCTCGGGCTTTTTGAAAGCCTTTGCCCCCTACCGAAGCATCGGTATCACCGCCCCGGCTAGCGCCGACGGCGACTCGGTCGGAACCCAGTGTGCTCTCAAAGAAATTTTCGAAGGGCTCTTCCCTCAAAAAAAGATCCGCATCATCAACGAAGAGACCTGCCCCAAACGCTACGCGTTTTTGACCCAAGCCAAGTTTTTTGAAACTTCACGCGAGATCGTCAAAAGCCCCGCCAGCGAATGGCCCGAGGTCATGATCTGCGTCGACGGCTCCACCAGCCGCATCGGCAACGACACCACAAAGATTTGGAAAAACGCCAAACTCGCCGCGCAAGTGGATCACCACGCCATCAGCGACGGTGCCAAGTACGATATCGCGCTCTGCGATCCCACGGCAGCGGCCACCACCGAAATCGTGTACCGCCTACTGCAAAACCAAAAAATCAAATTGACTCGCGATATCGCGCAATCGATTTACGTGGGTCTTGTTTTCGACACGGGTCTTTTCAAGCACTCTAACACTAGCCCCGAGATCATGCGCATCGGAGCCGCACTGCTTGAAACGGGCTTCAATCACACTGTCACCGCCGAACGCGCTCTGCTCATGCGCACACCATCGGCCTTCGCCTTGTTAAAAGACGTGCTCTCGCATGTGACCATCGATCTCGACGGAAAATTTTCGTGGGTTGTGCTCGATCAAGGCATGTTAACCCGTGCTAAGGCCGGCGACGAAGACCGCGACGGCATCATTGAAAACTTGTTTCTCATCGAAGGCGTACGTGTGGCGTGCTTGCTCTTTGAAACGCAAAAAGACCTTTGGAAAATTTCGTTCCGTTCGCGCGGGCCCAACGTGGCTGCGCTCGCTCAGCGGCTCAACCCGCACGGCGGCGGACACAAGCTCGCCTCGGGATGCACGCTCGAAGGCACCCGCAGCGACGTGGTGGCCAAGTGTCAGGCCGAAGTGAAGCTCGTCATCGACGAAGACATTACAAAATAACGATCGCGTGAGCCCCGGGGAGGGACGCGCGGTCAACGATGTTTGGGGTAGGAGAAGTGGAAGGGGGATCCATGAACTTGCGGTTTTTGTTTGCGCTCTTATTAACGACTCAGGTTGCCGGTGCAGCCACATGGACTGAAAAAGATTCGGAGTTGCTCATTTCTCTGAGCAACCCGCCTGATGCTCGCAACCTGAAGTGCCCTAAGCACTGGCGCGAGGCCTGGTGTACCTTCGCAACGAACTACGCGTCGATGTACTTGCCGCGCCGACCTCGCCCCTCTAAGAATCCCACCAAGAAGATCCGAAAGGCACCGGTGCCTTTTGTGGTGTCTCGCACCAGCGATCTTCAGGGAGAGTCTTTTAACAAGCTCTACGATCGCCTGCTCTCGAGCCGTTACAAAAAGCTGAGCACGCTGAAACCCTTTGCTGACGCGGCCCTCAAGACCACCGCTTGCCCGCGCTTTATGAGTCTCGCCCTTGCCCACCGCTGGGAAGTCGAACTGCCCAGCAAAGACGCCGAACAGCAGATTTCCAAGCTCTACGACCACGCTTTAGGCTGCAATGACTACAGCGACATCTTTCGCGTGCGTGCAGGCCTGCTCGAATACCACTTTGGCAACAAGACCAAGGCACTCGAGTACCTCGACTCGGCCCTGCGCACCGAAGAACAGCGCGAAGGTTTTCGCGCCCTCTACTGGGCTCGCCGTATCGCCAAGGAATTTGGCAAAAAAGATCTCGTCGCGAAGTACGAAGACTTGCTCTTCAACCGCTTCCCGATGAGCTACTACACGATCCTCGTCAAAGAAGAAAAGAAGATCGACACCCTAGCGGCCTTCGCCCCCAAAGTGAGCGCGCGCCCCAACCTCAGCACCAGCGACTCCGACCAAATGGAATACGTGTTCACCGAAGTACTCAAGCACCCTCGGGCCACGCAAAAAGAATCGAAGCTGATTTCTTATCTCGCCTCCAAGCAGCTGCACCTCATCGACGAAGACCGTCTGCTCAAGCTCGCCCAGATCATGGACGAAAAGGGTCTGCACCGCGCAAAGATCCTGCTTCTCAATCAGCAGCTCAACACCTCCACGGCGGGCATGACTCTCGCGTGGCTAAAGGAGCTCTACCCCACGCCGTACTTTGAGCAGGTCAAAGAGCACGCCAAGAAGGCCCACCCCTTTATGGTGATGGGTTTCATGCGCCAGGAGTCGGGTTTTGACCCCTTCATCGAATCCCCGGCCGGCGCGCGCGGCCTCTTGCAGCTCATGCCCGCCACCGCGAAATGGGTGAACGGTCGCAAAAAGATGCAGTCGCTCTACAACACCGACTTCAACATTAAGCTCGGCAGCCAGTACGTCGCCAAAAACCTCGAGCGCTTTGACGGCGCCCTGATCAAAGCCGCCGCCGCTTACAACGGCGGCTTCGGTTTTGTGCGTCGCTGGGAGCGCCGCTACCCCATTAAGGACATGCAGCTGTGGGCGGACTTGATTCCCATTGGCGAAACGCGTAACTACGTGCCGTCGGTGATGGTGAACGCTTATTGGTACCAAAAGCTTTACGGCAAAATGAGCCCCGACCGTTTGCCCACTTCGGTGTCGGAACTCTTTGAGTTCACCGAAGCGGCGATGAAGTGATTTCGGAGGTCCTTTGAAAGCCCTTTGGCTAAGCGCCATTTTCAGTGTTGTTGCAAACGCCCACAAGGAGCCCCTGAAGCAGGAACTCGCCGAGATTTGCCAAAAAAAGATGCACGCGCTGCGCCTGCACGTCGCCCGCATTCATGCCGATTTTGGCGACGTTGTCACCGAACGCCCCGAAGTCGGCTTTCACAACCTAAAGTCTTTAGACC
>DATLIP010000062.1:0-58833 GCA_035539375.1 Bdellovibrionota bacterium
CGAGCACCGTGTCTTCGGTTTCGAGCGAGTATTCCAGGTGAACGCGGGAGAGCGGCGTGACGGTTGCGGGGTTCATGGGATGAGTTCGGATATAGCACAGAATTGCGCAGGCGCGGGAATTTCGTTTGCGTCAGAGTGGCGGCCAGGATGCGGAGCCGTTAACATCAAAACATGGAGACGCCCTTTTACCAACTGCCAAGATTCGAAACCGAGCGCCTACTGCTGCGCCCCTTCCGCGCGGACGAAGTGCATCTTATGCGAGAGCTCGACACGGATCCCGATGTGGTGAGGTATCTTGGGCACGGAGCCGTGCGCACTGAGAGCGAAACCCAGCAAATCTTCGACAAGATTCAAGGCGACTATGCCAAGTACGGGCTCGGACTTTACGCTGCCTTTCTTCGTGAAACGGGAGAATTTGTCGGTCGCACAGGCATCATTCCCTGGATGTTCGAAGAAGGTCTGAGCTGGGAAGTTGGTTATACCTTTGCCAAAAAATTCTGGGGCCAAGGATTTGCGACCGAAGCGGCAAAGTTTCTATCCCAGTGGGGACTAGAGAATATCCAAGCGGATTATTTGGTGAGCCTCATCAAACCCGACAACGTGAACTCCATCAGCGTGGCGCGCAAGGCGGGTTTGCGTTTTTGGAAAGAGGGCGAGCTCAAGGGCAGCCCAGCGGCTGCCAAGCTCCACTTCTACCGTATCGATCGCTAGGCTCAGGCGCTAGTTACAGCCTGTGAATTCAACTTTGGTTCTGCCCATCACGGTGACGCCGCGGTTCTGAGCGTCCGTGCTCTTGCCCATCACTACGGCGCCGCTGTGGGCCGAAGCGATGTGGGCTTTGCAGTGCGCTTTTACAGTGAGGCCACCCATGACGTTCACGTTCGCCTTGAAGCAGTACCAGCCGTTGGGATTCATCAGTTCGTAGGTGGTGCCGCCCATAACATTCACGGCGGGGTTGAGCAGCACGAGTGCGGGCGCATCGGTCGTCTCGTGGTCACCGGGGTTGGAGCCGATGCCGAAAACCTTGACCGAGGTGGAGAGGGTTTTGAATTTGGGATTGGCGCCGAAGGGGTGTTTGCCCCAGGCCGCGAGGCATTTGCCAATGGCCCCGCGCGGGGTGGTGTCCTGGGCGTGGGCGATCAGGCTCAAGGATGAGAGAAATAAGACGCAGAAATACGAGCGAAAGTTTTTCATACGAAATTCGAGACTATCACAGGAAAGTGGAGATGAAGATGGTGCTCCCGGCCAGAATCGAACTGGCACGCCGCTTTCGCAGCACAGGATTTTAAGTCCTGGGTGTCTACCGGTTCCACCACGGGAGCTCAGAGCGGCCGGAGCCGAACGGCATGGATGATTTAAACCACTTCCGTAAAAGCCTCAACCCTGGCTGGGGCCTATTTGCAGCGGATGTCCTCGCCAAAGTACTTGGTGCTGATCTTGGTGTAAGTCCCATTCTTTTGAAGCGTTTGCAGGGATTTGTTGATGGCCTCCACGAGGCTCGTGTTGCCCTTTTGGATGGCCATTGCGATGTGCTCTACAAGCAGGGTTTCGCCGATCTGAAGCTTGAGTTCGGGGCGAGATTTTAAGAGCACGAGGGCCGCGACCCTGTCGCCGATCATGGCCTCCACGCGTCCGCCCGAAAGAGCCATCAGGGTGTCGGTTTCGCTTTTGAAAGTTTTGATCTCGCCGTGGCCTTCGATGGCTTTGAGATAGTTGATGTAGGTGGTGCCCACTTGCGCGCCGAGGGCTTTGCCCCGCAGTTCGGTGCGAGCGCGCGGGCCTCCCTGACGGCTCATGATCACCGCGCTGGAGCAATAATAGGGCTTCGTGAATTCTACGATCTTGGCGCGTTCGTCGGTGATGCCATGTGAGGCGATCACCAGGTCGTAGCGGTTTTGGTTGAGGCCGATGAGGGTGTTGTCGAAGGGGATGATCTTCCACTCGACCTTTACTTTCAGCTCGCTCGCGAGGGCCTCGATCAGGTCGATCTCGAAACCGCTTAGTTTGAGCTTTTCGTAATAGCTAAAGGGCGCAAAGGTGCCGTTGGTGGCAACGATCAGCGTGCCGCTCTTTTGGACGTTCTCCAAGGTGCGGGCTCGGGCCAGGGGTTGGAATAAGGTGAGGGCGATGGCAAGACTTAGAATGCGGCGCATGGGGAAACGTTAAAGGGCGATGTTTTTTTTGACAAGGTTTTTCACCCCTCTGGCGGAAATCTTTGGTTCGCATTAATTATGGCCATGGAGGAACATCAATTATCATGCGGGCACGTCATTTCATTTTTGCGGTAGCGTCTTTATTCACTCTCGGAGGTTGTGGGGCATCGTTTATGCCCGATGGCAACCTCACCGGCAACTTACAAAGCGCCCGCAATTCCTTCAGCTACGAATTCGAGTACAACGGTTGCAACACCGGCCGCCAAAAGTTCGGCTCCAAAGACACCATGTGCGAAGGGCTCAAGAGCCAGTCGCGCAACAACTACTGTGCGGTGTCGATGCGCGAACGCTTCTTTGAGCAGCAAGGTTGCCCAGGGATTTTCGAACTCGAGAAGTAATCACTTCGTCTTTGCTGGGGTCTCGGGGCCATAGCGCTTGACGCAAGCGGCGTAAGTCTTTTCTTGAGTGAGTTCCTGCAGCAGCTCGCACACGCGCCAGTGTGCGGGCTGGATCTCTAGGCTGCGCTTGAAGGCGCGGGTCGCCCCCTCGCGGTCTCCCCGTTGAAGCATGATGCCTCCAAGATCTGCGAAGGCCTCGTAATTGCGCTTGTCGCGCCCAATGAGTTTGTTGAGCTGCGCTTCGGCTCCCGCCGTCTCGCCGGCGGCCCAGAGGCTTTCGGCCACTTTGAGTTCTGCGATCGTCGAGTTCGGGTCGAGCTTCTGAGCCGCTTCAAAGTGACTGCGCGCCACGGCGCGGTCTCCGAGCGATGTGGCGAGCGTGCCAATGGCGTAGTGATCGCCAAAGCTTTTCGTTTTGATTTTAAGAAGCGCGTCGAGGGCCGCCTTCGCTTGGTCGGCAAAGTAGAGCTGCATGAAATTCGGCGCTGCGGAGCTTTTGTTAAAGTACAGCGCGTTCACGGTGAGCGTTTCGTAGGTGCCGATGCGGTGGTGACGGTAGCCCGACAAGTAAGGGTAATAGTTCATCACCGAATCCAGGGCCAAGAAATAGTGCTTCAGCCCGAGCAGATGTCCTAGCTCATGCGCGATCACCGTGCGGGCGTCGATCGGCAGGCGCGACCACTCGTAGTACTCACCGTTCAGCACGATGTCGCCGTCCAGCAAGGTGCCAGCATCGTCAAATTGCAGCAAGGTGCGGGCCAGCACGGTCTTGTCGGTGAGTTTTGCGAAGTCTTTTTTGGACCAGTAGATGCCGTGTTCCGTGAGGTTTTGCTCGTTATAAACGCGGTCTTTGGCCGCGCAGTCCACGCGAAATATTTTTTGGCCAAAGTGCTGGTTCCAAATTTCGGCGGCGGGCTCCACTTCGGCGCGCACAGCGGCAGGGAGCTCAGCGCTCGGGCAAATCTGCAGGGGGAGCTGCGCCCAGCGCACGTTCTGCCCTGTGGGACTCATCTGGGTGAAGCCCGTCCAGGGGGCGAGAGAGGGGGAGGCGAAGGCCGCCGGAACTAGGAACGCCGCGATAAGAAGTCTTGCCATTTCTTGAGGTTAACAGGCGGCAACTTTTTGGCAAAGGTTCGCCATGGCGGATGTCGAAAAAGACAAAGAATGTCGACAAAAAACTCGAAAACTTGGGCCCTTGCCGTCTTCACAACTCTAGCGCTGTGCTCGTGCGCGAGCCTCTCGGAGCAAGTGGTGTTGTGGTCGCGTGGCGATGAGATCGAAGTCGCGCAGGTCAAAAGCGCGGAGCAAGGCCTGGCGATTGAGGAAGAAGGCTACGAAGCCTCGCTGCGCCGCTGGCCCTACATTTCGAGCGCGGGCTTACAGCGCCGCGCCCTACTCTACAGCTTGCTTCAAGCGCGCGGCCAGGGGCTACGCGCTTGGGAAGCCCTTACGGCAGAAGAAGATCTGAATCTTGAGCTGGCTGAAATCGAAAAGCTTCGCCGTCGTAACGCTTTTTAAGCTCTTCTTCGATTTTATCCGAAACAAAGCGATCCAGGCGATCTGAGAACGACGAGGCGAGGAAACTCTTCACAAGTCCGTTGAAGGAGTTCTGCACCCAGCTGTTTAAAAAATCTGGAGCGTCGCCCTGCACGTCGAGCAAGAAAGGGTCGAAGAGTGTCCAGTTCACAAACTTCAAATTCGAGAGCTGCAGCGAAACGATGTTGACTGCGGCGTGCTGGCCTTCGCGCGGGATGATGTGAAACTCGCCGCGAATGTTGTCGGTGAGCACATCGCCGAAATAACCTTTGTACATGCACAGCGACGTTTTGCCGCTATAAGAGAGGTAAGCTTTGGAGCCTTCCAGGTTAAAGGCAAATTTTGCGATGCCTTCGCGAGTAAGGCTCACGTCGAGATCTTTGAGCGTGGAGCTCCAGTGCACAAGGAAGTCGCGATCTTTTTTGCAGCCGATGCCATAGCCTTGGTCGAAAGTTTTTTGATACTTCCCTGAATGCTTGAAGTGCATCATGAACGCTTCTTGAAGCGCGCCGAGCACTTCGCGATCGCTCATGCTCTCGCTAGCGCGAGCAGCGGGAACCGAAGCGACCAGAGCCGCCACAACCAATAACCATTTCTTGGAAACCAGTGATTTCATGTTGAACCCTCCCAGGAACCCCACCTCAGGTTTAAAGAAAAAAACCGGCTTCGTCAAAAGGCGCCCGACTCCTTTGCATACCGGCACCGCGTTATTGATGCGGTGCCGGTATGCAAAGGAGTCGGGCGCCTATTAGATCTGGCCCCAGTCTTTGCCGATGCTGGCGTCGGTTTTGAGCTCGACGTCGAAGTGCGGCACGCCCAGGTCGGCGAGCAGGTCGGGAGCTTCGAGCACCGCAATGGCGCGTTTCCTAAGATCCTCGGCTTCGCCAATGGCCACTTCGAAGATCAATTCGTCATGCACCTGCAGCAGCAGATGCGCGTCTTTGTAGACGGGTAGCACGTCGCGGAAGACTTTGATCATGGCAGCCTTCATAAGGTCCGCAGCAGTCCCCTGTAGCGGGGTGTTGATCGCTACGCGTTCGGCGAATTGGCGCAGCATGGGGTTTTTGGAGTCGATGTCGTCCACGGGACGCTTACGCCCCGTTAGCGTGGTGGAGACCTTGCTCGACTTGGCGTCAGAGATGGAACTCTCCATGTAGGAGACGATGCCAGGATAGGTTTTCTTGTACTGGTCGATAAAATCGGCCGCTTCTTTTTTAGAAATCCCCAGGGCTTTGGAAAGTCCAAAGGCCGTCTGGCCGTAGATGATGCCGAAGTTGATGGCCTTGGCCATGCGCCGGTCTTCGGGCGTCACGTCCGATTCCGTCTTGCCTAGCACGAGCGCTGCCGTGCGGGCGTGAATGTCCGCTCCGTCGCGAAAGGCTTTCAGCAAATTGGCGTCCTTTGAAACGTGAGCGAGCAGGCGCAGTTCGATCTGCGAGTAGTCGATGCCGACAAACATATAACCATCTTGCGCACAAAAAGCGTCGCGCAGCTTGCGTCCACGCTCGGTACGGATGGGAATGTTCTGCAGGTTCGGATTGATCGACGAGAGTCGCCCTGTGGCGGCAATGGTCTGCTGGTACGAGGTGTGTAGTCGCCCGGTGCGTGGGTCGATCATGTCGGCCAAAGGATCGACATAAGTTGAGATCAGTTTCTGAAGTTCGCGCCATTCGAGAAGGAGTTTCGGGAAATCATGTTTCTCGGCCAGTTCCTCGAGCACGCTGACATCGGTGGAGGGGCCCGTCTTGCCCTTTTTGAGGATCGGCAGTTTGAGATCCTCAAAGAGAACTTTGGCGAGCTGCTTGGGTGAGCCGAGATTCAGCTCCGCGGTGTTTGCAACGCCCAAGCTTTCGAGCAGCTTTTTGGCATTCATGTCGATCTCGTCGAGTTCGGCGTGCCAGAGCTTTGAGAGGGCTTTAACGAGATCCACGTTCAGGCAGACGCCGTGAGTTTCCATGTGTACCAGCACGGGAAGCAAGGGCCTTTCAATGCGGTCGTAGACTTCCCACAATTGGGCGTCGTGAAGTTTTTTAGAGAGAGTGTCCCAAAGGCGCCAAGTGATGGCGGCGTCCTCGGCCGCGTATACAGTGGCTTTGTCGAGCGCCACTTGCCCGAAGTGCTGCTTGTCACCCAGGACTTCACGGAACGAGATCGCCTCGTAGCCATCGAGATACTTATAGGCGAGCGCGTCCATGCCGTGCTTTTGGTTGGGATCAATGACGTAAGAGGCCAGCATCGAATCGTCGACGCGCACCATCCATGGCCAATCGAATCCTGCGGCAGCGAGCACCTCGAGATCGAACTTTGCGTTTTGGAAAACCACGCCGAAGGTAGCCGGAGTGAGGTTCAAGAACGCTCGCAGCTCATCGAGGGCGGCGCGTGGATCGAGGTTCATCTCGGCTTCGTCGTGGCGCAGTGGCACGTAGTAGCCAGTGTCCCCATCAAAACTCAGCGAAAGGCCCACAAGACCTTCGGGATTGCGCACGTCGAGCGAAGTGGTTTCAGTATCTAAGCAGAGTGTGGTGGCACTCTTGCGATAGCGCATCAAGAGCGCCCGAAATTCTTCGAGCGATTTGATCTGAACAAAGTTCAGATTGCCCTGATCCGGGCGGGCGCCGCGCGGTTCGTCGGTCACCACGGCTTGCGCCTGGTCTCCGAGATTGAGGCAGGCGGCGAGCTTTTCACCACTGCGCTGCAGACCGAGTTTTTTGAGGACGTTTTGGAAGTCCACGAAATTGGGATTGTGGATCTTGAGCTTGTTGAGTTCGGTGACGATCGGAGCCTCTCCACTGAGGGCCACGAGCTTGTGCGAAACTTCGATCTTTTCAAGGTTGTCTTTGATAGCTTCGATGCGCTTGCCCTTGAGAGGGTCGCTCTTGTCTTTGGGTTTCGACCCCGCATCGCGTTCGCGCGCGGCGGCGATGACCTTCTCCACGGTGCCGTAAAAGTTGATCAGCTCGGCCGCCGTTTTGGGCCCCACCCCGGGGGCGCCGGGAATGTTATCCACAGAGTCGCCGCAGAGGGCCTGCACATCGACGATCTTTTCGGGCCCCACCCCGAATTTTTCTTGGGCTTCTGCCGCATTGGACCACTTGCGTCTCAGGGTGTCGAGACACCAGACGTGATCTGACACGAGTTGCAGCAAGTCTTTGTCGGCGGTGACAATGACAAAATTCTCACCCGGATTTTTTCGCACCAACGTGGCGATGCAGTCGTCAGCTTCAAAGCCCGGCGAATCCACCTGAGGGAAATCGAGCGAAGAAAAAATGGAACGTATCGATTCGATCTGCACGCCGAGGTCTTCGGGTGGAGCGCTGCGGTTGGCCTTGTATTCAGGAAACAAGCCGTGGCGAAAGCCCTTCTCTTTGCGGTCCCACACAAGGATCACCTGCGAAGCGTCGTAATCTTGGTAAAGGGCCTGCACCATCTGCAAAAATCCATAGGTGGCATGTGTGGGGGTGCCGTCGGGTGCGTTGAGTTCGGCGCGGATGGCGTAGTAGGCGCGAAACACAAACGACGAAGAGTCTACGATGAAATGTGCCTTTTTTAAGAAATCATCGCTGGGCTTGTTCGAGGGTGCGCTAACTTTTGGACTGGCCATGAGAGAGGTTATTGACTTGCCCGGTGGCTGCGTCAATATGGACGCGTGAGAATCGGTGATTTGGAGATATTTTTTCTTAACGCGGGGGCCTTGCGCCTCGACGGTGGTTCGATGTTTGGTTCGGTGCCCAAAGAACTCTGGCAGCGCTGGACACCGCCCGATGATAAAAATCGCATCGAGCTCTCCACACGTTCTCTCGTAATACGCACTCCCAAAGCTTGCGTGCTCGTGGACGGCGGCGTGGGTTCGCACTGGGACGACAAGTTCAATGGTCTTTTTGAGATCTCGGCGGCACCGCTGGAGCAAGTTCTTCAGAGTGAAGTGGGTATAGGTCCCGATGAGATCACCGACGTTGTCGTCACACACTGGCACTTTGATCACGTCGGGGGTCTTGTAAAACGCACGCCCGATGGCAAGCACGCTCCCGTCTTTAGCAATGCTCAGGTGCATGTGCAGCTCGCCAATCAAAACGTGGCCGAGGCGCCTTCGGATCGTGAACGTGCCTCGTATCTAAGCGAAACTTGGCAACCCTACGAAGTGCGCGGGCAACTGGTGCTCAGTCACTTGTCTCATTCGCTCGACACCGAAGAAATTTTGAGTGGCGTGCACGTGCAGCGCACCGACGGACACACCATCGGTCAGCAAATGGTGCACGTTGTGGCAGGCAAAGAACACTTTGTTTTTTGCGCGGATCTGATTCCCACGCAGTACCACCTGAAGCCGCACTACAGCATGGGCTACGACGTGCAGCCCTTAGTTCTAGAGCGCGAGAAAAAAGAAGTCCTACGCCTTGCGGCCAAACACGGCTGGGTGCTCATCTTTGAACACGACATGTCGCTGCCCGCAGCCAAAGTGCATCTGCGCGAAACCGCTCGTGGGCCGGTTTACGAGCTCGAGCCTTACCAAATTTCGTGATGCCGAATGCCTGTGGCGCTCGTGGCGAGCGACGAGATCGGGCGCTTGCTAAGTCGTTTTAGTGCCTGTTCGGCTCCGGCAGGACTGCCGAAAATGCGATCATCCGATGCGGAAACCGGAACTGCCGCCCAGCTTTCATTCTCAAGAGCGTGCCATGGCGAACCCGGAAAGAAGTTTTTCGCATCCACAGTGTCCAAGTTTTTTGAGCCCGTCAATCTGTCTACCTGCACCAGAACTTTGTCTTCGTTGTGCGGCAGTGGCACGCTAATCACTCTCAAGATGGCACCATCGTGCAAGAGGCCGGTGGCCAAAAAATCTTCGCCGCGGTCGGGATCTATCCAAACGAAGAACCTCGGAAGCGATGCCACGAGCTCGCGGTTTACCACGCAGCGGTACGAACGCCAGAGCCAGTCTGGCGCGTGATCGGAATGTGTTTGAACCACGCAATCGGTGTCATCGAGCACGCCGTGTGGCGCCGAAAGGATCAGTGCTAGGGGCGCGTTCTTCGAAGGCGGTCGCACGGATTCCACATTCACAGGTTTAAGGTAATTGAGCTCGGCACCTTGGTGTTCAAGAGTGTTGTCCCACACGCGTTCAATAGAGGTCTTTGCGGCGATCACAGTAGTTGGTGGTACGAAGGCGCCGCGGTACACTCCGTCGTATTGTTTTTGCCAGTCGTAGTTGATGCCCTTCAAGCGCTCGCCGCTCAATACAGACGCGCCGTAGGAATTAAAAAAAATCAAATCGTGCAGCAAGGCCAGCACTTCGGGGCAGGTGCCGAGCTTCGCGGCGGTGCTGCGTGGATCATCCCACAAATCGCGACGACGTTCACGGTAGTGAATCATGGGCCCCACGATATTGGTGCGAAAGCCCAGGCCTTTGTGATCTTTTAAGAAGTCCGGAACGATCATCATTTTGGGCAGAGCTTCGGGGCCTGCGTCTAGGTCGGGGAGTCCCTTGGCATCGCTCCACAAGCGCAGTTTCCATTCGCCGGGCTGAGTTTCGAGAAGTTGACGCGCCAAGTGTCGCGCCGTCCACGTGTTGCCAAGGATGTCGATGCGACGCGGAGTGGGTGCGGTGGACTTCGCCATGAGGCTAGAATAGCGCAAGTCGCTCGAATTCAAAATCGCAGGGAGCGAAGAACTTAGTTGTCGTGGCAGGGTGCGAGAGTGAAGGAGATCTCTTTTTTGTCTCCGGGGCCCGCCCCGATGCTCAGAACGCCCTTGAGGACATAAATCGTCGTCGTTTCGATGCTGTTCTCGGGCTCCACCCGAGTTTGAAAGTTGGTTTCGACATTCTCGATAGAAAGGTTGAAATTCGCGTTTTCGCTACGTCGATAATCCACGTTGAATTGTCCCCGCGGAGTATACACCATGCCTACTTTAAAAATAGAGAGCGCGATGGTCTCACCCTCGATGGGCCTGGTTTTGTAGCAGTGCGGAAGAGGCACGAGATCGGTCGATTTTGGGCGATCGGTAAAGAGTTCCGAAATCGACCTTGCTTGCCAGCCCAGGGCACTAGCAGCGCGTTCGGCTGCGGCCCATTCGGCAAGGTCGGAATTGATGCGAAGATCTAGCTCACCGCTTTTTTCTTGGTGCACCTTGCTTCTTCGGGCGCCCATAAGCTCATCGGCACTTTTGAACTCTTCGCGGCAAGCGGCGGCAATTTTCGGATCGTCGCTGCGAAAGTCGGGGAAGCACGATAGATTGACCCCACCACTGAAGTAAGTTTCGGGGGGAATGCTAGCGTCCAGGAAGGTCTGTAATTTGTCAGCGTAGTTGCGAAAGCTCGAATTGTGGTAAAACAAATTCACCAGGCCTACGAGTTCTCCGCGCTCATTTAAGATCGCGGCGCCCGAATTGCCATGAATGACCTTCTCACCAACCATGACGATTTCGGGGCTGAAATTGTTTCCGGCGTTCGACACAAAAAGCGTGTCCTGGGCGTTCACAAGCTTTCGCTGTCGCAGTTTTGCGTAAATGGAATTTTTTTGGCGGTCGATAACCCAGGCCCGCAGTTCGGCTTCGTCGGGGATGCCTTCATTGCTGATTGTGGGCAGCTGGCGCTTGGTGGGAGCGTCGAGTTCGAGCAGCGCGTAGTCGTGTTTGGTGTCGAGGGATTGGAAGGCAAGCACGCGGAGACAGGTACGAATTTCGTAGCCATCGACCGCCGTTCGTGGCAGGTGGATGAAAATGTTAGCGCCGCATCCCTTTTGGGTTGGGCCGCTTATCTGGCTGAGGCAATGGGAATTGGTCAAGAAAACGTTGTCTCGGACGAGGGTGCCCGAACAGCTGTTAAAGGAGTACTCGGTCTCTGATTTTTCGTAGACGCTGTACAAGGCGCCGGAGGCGGCAGGGCATGTCGTCGCGTCGTCGCAGCTCACAAGCTCAGTGCTTTGAAGATAGTAGACGAGGTCGGTCAAAGAGGTGCTATTGGAATCGGGATCCACCTCGGCCAAGCCGCAAGCTTGAGTGAGGGCAAGAGCCGCAAAGGCGGCAACAAGTCGAGTGAGAGAATGTCGGATACCCCAAACCACGCACTGCGTCATACTCCATCTTTTCGCCTTTGACTAGACTCAAATTGCGCTTTTTCGAAGTCCCGTTAGAATGAAGCTATGCATAAGGCTTTGTGGTTGAATTTCTTGGCAATTGTCTTTGTGGGGCTAGCTCTCTCTGCCCCCGCGCACGCCCTGGTCGGGCACTGGCGCGGAGCTGGTACCATCAAAGACTCTAAGAACCTTTTCACCGGGGACTGCTCCCTGCTCGAAGTGAAAACCGAACGCACTCAGCGGCAATTCATTTTGAAGGCCTTCGTCTATAAATGCGGTTTGTTTGATTCGGACTGGATCGGACTGACCTTCGACGTGCGCGACGGCAAGCTCTACGACCCCGAAGAGGGTACGGAGATGGGCAAGATCAGCGATCAGGAACTGCTCCTAGTTTACCAAAGCAGCATGCTCGAAACCCTGCACCTTGTGCGCGGCGACTCCGGTTCGTTGAAGGTGGACTTCAACACTCGCAATATGGTGGGGAACATTCAGATCCGCGGTGATCTTTTACCGCATTAGATTCTATTTCGGTCGGAATCGCGCGGGACTTAACGGCGATGATGATGAAAAAATATTCATTGCAAGAAAGACAAAATAAAATTCAGTTGTCGTTATATTTTATTTAAAAGTTCCGATCATGACTCGTTCGTAAGCAATCAACGAAAGGGGTCGTCCGTGGAACACGTCCGTGAGCACATTAGAGAAACCAAGAAAAACCGCAAACCCATGCAGCACCTGGTGCTGCATACGATATTCACCCTGGGGCTGGTGTCGGCGGGAATTCGACTTGCGTCCATCCCATCTACGGGGGCCTTTGCACTCGCTGTCTCCCTTTATTGCATTGCTTATTTTAGGAGCTTTGCCATCATGCACGATGCCGTCCACGGCTGCGTCTCGGACGCCAAGATCATCAACGACGGCGTGGGCGTGATTTTTGGCGCCATTTGCTTCTTGCCCTACTGGCCCTGGCGTCAGATTCATATCGAACATCACCAGTGGACGGGCAATGTCGACAAAGACCCCGTAATGAAGCTGCTCAAGGTGTATCCCCACTTCGGCCGGGGCTATAAAAATTTTCTCAAGTTCAACTGGCGTTTTTGGGTACCCTACATGGGCCTCTTGCAGCACACGGTATTTTGGGGAGCCAGCTGGGCCCGCATCCGGGAGCTGAGGGGTCGCAAAGATGTGCTGATGAACCTGGCCTCGGTGGTGTGTTTCGTGGGACTCTACGGATCGATGGCTCGCTGGGCTGAGGTCCGAGTGATGGCTTCGGTGGCGGTGGGCGCCTTCTTTTATATGATCATGGTTGAGGTTGTGAACTTTCCCCACCACTTGGGCTTTGATCAGCATGAGGGCGAGGCCAAGTTCAAATTCAGTGAACAGCATCAATTCGCCCGTTCCTGCCATTACACTCATTTCATTTCGCACCATGTGTTGAACAATTTTAACTACCACGTGGAACATCACATGTTCCCACATGTGCCATGGTACGAATTGAGGGGCATACGGGATCTCGTGAAACCCGCTCTTGGCGAGGCCTACCACGAATCCCACGGCAGCACATGGATCCTGGAGAACCGTAAAAAGGACATGGACAAGATCTTCATCTACCGCGGCAACGCTCCCGTGACCAAGGATGCGGCATGAAAATCGAAGATATCGAGTACGTGGTACTCGCCAAAGACTCTAGCGAACACTCCGAACGCGCACGCGAGCTCTACAATCGGGCCTACCAATTTTGGGAGGGCTTTTGGAGCAAGTTCTGGGAGCGCAGCCACCAGGCCAGCGCGAAACCCGCTTCCAACCTTTCGGAGGTCTTTTATAGGCAGACACGAGTACATGCCTTCATGTACGAAAACGAATTTGTCGCGATGTTACTGCAGACGCGTTACGATCTGCGGGTGAATTTTTTAGGCAAACTAAATTATTTCTCGTTCTACTCACCCGAGATTTTTGAGCAGCTGCGAGGCCGTGGCATCGAGGTGCTGGTCACCCACGAATTTCTGGCAGTGGATCCCGTGTGGCGGCGTGCGAGCATCGGACTTCCCCTAGCCCCGGCCCTTGTGGCCTGTGCTTCGCAGGAGATGGGCGAAGTGGGAGCCCAGGCCTGTCTCGGCATTGCTCGCAAAGACGTTGGTGTTCATAAGCTCTGTGCTTCGCTCGGCTGGTCGACCGTGCAAGAGAACTTTTCTTACAACGGTTTTGATTGTGAGGTGGTGTGTCTGGAGTCCCAGGATCGGCTCGTCATTCCCGACCCCCTTATGGACTGTGTAGGCTCGCTCATGGGGCGACGTCAGCTGCTCGTGCCGGGGGCCACTCCGCTTGCCGAGGTGTTGCCGCTAAAAAAGCGCGCCGCTTAGATGCGACGAGCTCGCAGCAGACCCGAGTAGGCCGCGATTTGGTTCGTGTTGCGATCGTATAATGGCGAGACCGCGTGGATGTTCATCAGGAATTTGTGTTTGTTCGGCGACTTGGTCTCTTCCATGACGTGATCGTCCATGGCAAAGAACGTGGTTTCGTTTTCTTGCAGTGTTTTTTGCAAGCGTTCGAAGATCTGTTGGTTGACGTAATCGTCGCGGTGGTAGAGGTCCCAGAATTCTTCAAGGAATACGTCTTCGATGGAATACGAAACAAGCGACCAGAAATTGCAGCTCGAAAAGATCTGTTTGTTCTCTAGCGAGTAGATCTCGATCACGTCGTCATGGCCGATGGTGTTGAGGTAATCGTTGCGGGGACGCAGATTGAAGTGTTTGCACGCGATCCAAAAGAGTGAGGTGTTCTCTCCCTGAGGGAGGCTTTCTTTTTCGGCTTTGCCCAAAATCTGGATGTAATTGTTCACTTTGCTCTCGAGCACGTCGAATTGCGAAGGGGCAAGGTTTTGATAATACGAAGGGTGACGTTTTTTGAGCGCCGGGTAGCCGCGCTGATTCAAAAGTTTATCCAGAGCGTTGAGCTGCTTAGTTAACGATTTTGCTTTGGTTTCGTCTGCCGAAGAGAAAGGAAGCATGGGCCATTCCTTTACATGAAAGCGCATTACGAGTCTAAGTAAAAACTCGGAGCGAGGTGAAATCCCGAATGAAAGCAAGTGGATATAGCGATCCTGAAGTGCTCCATCTAACTGAAGCTTAGGTAATCCGGCGCGCACTTTCTTCGGAAAACAGGTGGTCCAATTTTCCCTGCGGTGCTAGGGTGTGGGCCGTATGCCTAGTTACAAGCCTCTTAATCCGTACGTTCCCTATTCTAAATCTTTTGGCCTTTTTTTTAAACAGCGTAGACTCAAAGCGGGTTTGTCGCAGGCTCAAGTGGCCGATGCCTTAGATTATACTACTAGCCAAGTGGTCAGCAATTGGGAGCGCGGCACGCAGTCGCCGCCGTTCAACAAACTTTTGGAACTCTGCTCGATTCTCAAAATTTCTCGCAAAGAAATGGTTGAGCGACTTCTCGTGGAACAAAAGAAAATTTACCAGGAGTCTATCGATTCGATCGGCAAGCGTAAGCGAGCCTAAGGTGAAGTTGGCGCGTCCGCCAGGGATCGAACCTGGAACCCTCAGATTCGAAGTCTGATACTCTATCCAATTGAGCTACGGACGCAGCCAGGCGCATTAACTTTACACAGATTGACCCTGAGATCAATATATCCGCTAGGGATTATCTGTGGAGATGTCCAAGATCAAGAGAGGTACGGGAGCCGGCAAAATCGGATCGTAGTACTTCACACAGACCTTGGTAGTTTCTTTAACGCTCATCAAGTAATCCCCCACGGCTTCGTTCGCTGCCGCAAGTGGCTTGTACTTTTTCACCACGGTGCCGTCGTCGCGCACGATGGTTTTGACCACGAGGTGCGGCCGCTGTTCTTGGCTGTCGGTTGTGCCCAGCACTTCAAGGCTTTTGCCACACTGCCACTCCAGAGCGTTGGCACTCGCAGACAGGCCGATCACGGCCAGGCCAGAAAAAAGACGCAATTTGGTTTTCGAATTCATCGAGAAATCCCCTTCCCTCTAATAAAAGTCCCGCAAAAAAATCTAACTCAGGTCCCCCCAACTGACACTTAATAAATCTTAACCTCAGCGGTAGGGTTTGACCCTCGCGGCATGACGTTCTTAAAGCGATTCCCGTGGGGGGGATATCCACGGGGGATTCCTCTTTTCACCATAGGTCCGTCTTTGGACCGTTGAATCGGAGGAATTACCAATGAAAAAATCTCTATTAATCACCACAACGCTGATCGCGGGCATGGGCGCGTCGCTCTCGCATGCCGCACCGGCATCGCAACTTGACCTGGCCCCCCTTGTTGAGCGCGCCATCGAATCGCTTGATACCGGCGACTCGACCCCTCAGCAGGAGCTGGACATCAACAAAGTGAACGCCGTGATCGCCGCCGCGCGCGATAAGGTGCTGCCCGAGTTTGCCGACTTCGTAGACTCCGCCAACGCGAGCATCGACGCCGCCACCTTCAATCTCGATACGCTCACTGTGGACCTCAGCACCGATGTCACCATCAAGAAGTCCGCTTGGGCGAGCAACGCTCCTACCACGTTCAAGGCCGAGCTCGGCACCAAGACCATCGCGCAAGACGGCGACAAGCTGAGTGCACAGGTTCAGGTCGGACTTACGACTCAGGTGCTAGAACTCGTCAAATTTGGCGCGAACTATGTGCTTGAGCAGAACCCCGTCAATCCGGACGCTCCGGACGACGCTGAAGACGCACTTTTCCGCACGTTTTTCACCGAACTGAAGGCCGCCGAGAATCTCGACGCCGTTTACGCCAAGGTTTTCGAGCTGCGCGACACCGTGCTGGCTTCGACTTCTGAAGAACTCGCAAAGCTCCGTGAAGGGTTTCAGGAGCTGACCTTCCTCGCCGACGATGGCATCATGACCATCGACCTCAAGCCTACCGATTTCTACGGCGTGCGCTTTTCGGCCGGGGTGACGGTGTCGCCCGCGCAAGTTTCGGTCAAAGTGAGCGGCGTGGACCTTGAGAACGCCCTCAAAGAGCAGATCGACGAGTACAAAGACCAAATCGTTCAGACGCTTCTGACCGTTCAGAACGCAGACGAAGAGGTTCGCACAGAGATCGAAGACGGTTTCCGCTACCTCATCGGCGCGGCCCGTGAAGTCGTGGGCACCAAGGTTGCTGAATAAGCTCTGGGCTCATTCATTTCAAACTTGTCATAATCGTTAAAAAGCCCGATAGTCCGCGCCGTGAAAATACTCGCGGGGGCTATCGGGCTCTTTTTTGGATCCTTCTTTAGCTTGGCTGTCCTCGCCCAGCCCGCTCCTCACGCGAATTTCAAAACCAACAAAAAAACTCCGAAAATAGAAGTGCTGGTTTTTGATTCCGGCTTTGCGCCCTATGACGACGAAACCCGTCGCGGCCGCGAGCTGCTCAAATCCTATTACCTGCGCTCCGAGGGGGATGAAAACGTGAAGCAGACCGTGCTCGGCGTAGGGCTTCACGGTCAGATGATGGTGCAGGAGCTGCGCCTGGGAATCGTCGATCAAACCAAGATCTACCTGGCAGACTCGCGCGCAATCATCGACGAAGTTTCGGACTTGCTCAGCCGCCGTGGCCGTCCGGACGTGGTGATCGGTGCCGCAGGTGAAATGCTGAGAGCTAAAGAGCCCTTCTGGCGCCGTGCCAACCACGCTGAAGACGTGCCGACGACGCTCACCCAGCTCGACGATCTGCTCGTAGAAGCCAGCGGCGTGCGTCCCCGAACCTACGAAGACATTCGCGAAGAGTATCGGACTCATTTCATCAAGACCTATCACACGCCCCTGGGTGCCATGAAGCGAGCTCCAGACGTGGTGAATCTCTCGATGGGTTTCATTGCCAACACAGAAAGCTTCACCGATCTCGCTGTGCACCATCGCGTGCTGCGCGAGCTCGTGGAGCAGTGGGTGCGTCTCTATCCTCAGACCCTCTTTGTGGCATCGGCCGGCAACGAAGGCTGTGAACTCGACCAGAGTTGGGATTACAGCTGGAGTGGCGTCACCGCTGAAAACCTGGTGGTGGTGGGTGCCACTGATGGGCGCGGCGTGCGACTTCCCACTTCGAATTTCGGCAAGGGTGTGGACGTTTACATTAACGGTTCGGGGCTGAAGGTGAACTCGAACGATCTCTTTGGCAAGCGCAGCAAGGTGCCGTACTACGAGTTCGCGATGTCGAGCACCTCGGTGGCAGCACCCCGCTTTTCGAACAAAGTCATCCAGAGGTTGATCGCCCTGCGCCGGACAAGTCCCCGGGCCACGGCCCTCGAGGCTTACCGGCTGATCCTCAAGGAATCTCGTCCCTTACCGAAGCGTTGACGCATCTAACGCATTGTGTTATAAGCCCCAGAAAACCCCGTCCCTCTACCGTTTCACGAAGGAGTGTTTTCGATGTTTTCCAAACGTATCTGGCTCGTCTCTATCCTATCCCTCATCTCGGCCACTTCGGCCTTTGGTTATGAACTCAAAAAGAAGATCGACTTGAATTTTATCAGTAGCAATACGGAGCTCTCGGATGCGGCTTACGGCAAGGCCCGTGTGACGGAGCGCCTCACGGACTCTGCTAAGGCTTTGCACATGTGGTACGAGGTCAACTCCAAAGGCAAACTTGATTTTTACATCCTTACCGATCGCGGCGATCAGCAAGGCTCGGCGACCCAGCCCGAAATGACCAACGGTAAAATTTTTATCGACGGTGAAAACCTTACGGCCCTCTCCGTGCTTGCCCGATTCGGTTACGTTGAGAACATCACCTTCGGACTCGTGAACGGCACCGAAGGCAAAAGTCTCACTCTGAGAAACGTCCGTCTCACCAACGGCACCGACCTCACGAGCGCAAGCCTTGCGGAAATGCAAACCAAGGGAATGGTTCGCACTGAGCCGCGCGTGGAAGTGCTGGAATCCTTCGTGCGTCTCATCTTGTCGAAAGATGAAATCAAGGCCCTCGGTCTGGAACAGTCGCTCTTGGAACTCGACAAAGCCAAAGTGGGCACTCGCCAAGAAAAGTATATCGATTTTGAACAGCTCACGATCGATCTTGATATCCTGCGCGCCGGAGCTATCAAAAAATGAAATTCAAAGTAGCGACTCTGGCCTTGGTCACCATGGCGCTCGCGGCGCCGGCGGCCCAGGCCTTTAAACTCACCATTCCAGTGAAAATCGAATTCTACCAAGTCTCCGCGAAGCTCACCAACGTCGACGCAGGCATTGCCAAAGTGAACGAGAAATCTGTCGACAACGCCAAGATTCTTAACCTGTGGTTCGAGATGCCCGAACGCGGAGTGGTGCCGAATCTATGGGCACTCACCGACCGCAACTATTCGCAGGCCGGAAGCGAAACCGGCGTAAAGCTTGACCACGGTAAAATCTATTTTTCCGGACTTACGGCACAAGAACACGATCACGAGGCGCTAACGGCCGTTTCGATATTGGCCCGTTACGGCATGCTAGAGAGCATTCAGGTGCGTCTCGAGGAGCCTTCGGACAATCGCGTGTCGCTCGTGCTGGTCACGCTGAAAAACGGCACCATCATCGAAAAGAACGCGCTCAAAATCTTCATCCAAAAAAAATTCGTCGTGATCACCGATGGGGATGCGGGCTCCGGTTGGACGTGGGAAGCCGGCGTACGTCTCGATGCCTTGGGGATGATTTTTACCAACGACGAAGCCACGGCCGTGCGAGCTCGCTTTCGTGAACTCAGCGCCGGGCACAACATCAAAGATCCAGATCACGAATACATGAGCTTCCAAGGCGTGATCAACATGCTCAACTCGAAACCCCTCAAGAAGAAGAAATGAAATCTCTCCGAAGTTTCACAATCTTGTTAGCAATCTTTGCCGCGGGCGTTGCCCAGGCGATCTCCCTTACGAAACCCGTCGCGGTGCGCATCGTGCTCTCGAACTCCCTCATTGCCAACCGCGGGGGTGCAGGCTGGGGAGCGAAGTTCTACGAAATCACAAACGGCGAGGCGTCACACTTGTGGATAGCTGATGTGCCCAGTAGTCAGGGCGGTACCGCGACGGCCCTCCTTTTGCAAACCACCTTTTCTGACCAGGCGGCGACTTCGGAAACCCCCCAAGTCTTTGAGGGCGGAAAGATCGGTGTCGCAGGTCTCGCAAACCACTACGGTATACCGGTGATCGAAAACGTCTACAAGCTAGCCGAAGCGGGCCTCATCAAACGTGTCGATCTCGGTCTCTTCGACGAAGGCGTTCTCTACGTTGAGGCTCTAGAATTGGTGACGGGCGACGTGCTCAACCAAGCCGAAATTTCCCTCACCTACCGAGCCGCTCGCCGCGGCGAAACAGGTGAGCAAATCAATTTGCATTTTTTGCAGCTGCTCTTGGGTAAAGAAGCGGGCACACGCGTGCTCGGCCGGCGCTTTGAAAAGGTTCGGGGTGTCTTTGCCGATTGCGACAACCCGATTGTAAATTTTGTTGCGAAAAGCGATTACGAGTCCGCACTGCGCGAGGCTCTCGCGCAAAGACTGGCTTCGAAGCCTTAAAATTCCGGTCGGCGATTCGGACGGAATCGCCGCGGCAGCGAAATCACAAAACACGTGTGAGGGCTGGTCTCGTCGAGATAAAAATCTCCCCCATGCTGTTCCACGATCGCCTTGCTGATGCTGAGCCCGATTCCGGTGCCTTCTTCGGCCTTTTTGGTGGTAAAAAAGGGCAGCATCAGGTGGCGGCGAATTTCAGGTGAGATGCCCTCGCCAGAATCGGTAATTTCTATGATCGCATGCGTGTCGTTTTGGCGAAACTCAAGGCTTACCCATTTTACTTTTAAGTCTTTGACCGCATCGAAGGCGTTGTTGAAGATGTTCACGAGCACCTGTTCGAGCTGAATCTTTTGTCCGTAGAGGGTGGTTTTAGGAGAAATTTCGGGAAGTCGAATTTCGATGTTGTGCTTGAGGTAGCGCTGCTTGCAGAGCGAAAGCACGTCTTGGAGCATCTCTGTAAGGGGAAACTCCTCGAATTCGTCGTTGCGTCCGTCGCGTGTGGAGTTGCGCAAGCCCCGAATCACGAGCGCGATGCGTTTGACCGTGCTGTGAATAGTGTGAGCGCAGCGGTCGATGAGCTGCGGGTCTAGGGTGGGCTTTTCGGAAGCGCGCACCAAAACATCGGCCTGCCCAAGAAGAATGGTCAGCGGGTTGTTGATTTCGTGTGCAATGCTTGCGGCGAGTTGGCCGAGCGCCGAAAGTCGAGCCACATGGGCGCGCTGGGCACGTTCAGTTTCGATAAGGATCTGCGCCGCTTTGAGTTCGGTAATGTCTTGAAGCTGTGAAATGAAAAATTCCGGATTGCCGTTTTGTTCGCGAATCAAAGAAACGCTGAGCGTGGCCCACACGATGCGTCCGCTTTTGTGAAAGTAGCGCTTTTCCATTTGGTAGGAGGCGCGCTTGCCACAGATCATCTGGTTCACATGCTCCAAGTCGCGGTCTAAGTCTTCGGGATGCGTGATGGCTTGAAAGGTCATCTCGTGAAATTCTTCTTCGGAATAACCGAGCATGCGGCAGAGCGATTCGTTGACCTTGAGCCAACGTCCCTCGGTTGAAACAAGCGCCATGCCTATTGAGGAGTGCTGAAAAGCGCTTTTAAAAAGCATGTCGTGATTGTCCAGGGGGAACGGGGTCTTCTCCATGCTCACCTACCCTTCTTTTTGAGATTGTACTCCTTCGCGAGCGCTGTCCGAGGGGGAATCTGTGTGACTTTTTGCGTACCTTAATTTGTGAACTGCCGAGTGTTCTGGGTCATTTCGCCTCTTATCGTAGCGGCTGATCATGAGGGGCGAGGTCCAGCCGGCCATCTGTTGCACGCCGCGGTGTGAGGCTCCCTGGTCAAGGGCGTGGGTGATGGCCGTCGCGCGCAGCACGTGGGGAGAGATGCGGTTGGCGATGCCCGCTTTGCGCGCCACCTTGCGCACGGTCCAGGCGATTTCGGCGCTCGAAAGGCGCTGGCCCTTGCTCTTGCCCTTGGTGGAAATGAGCAGGGGCTGATCGCGGTAGGCGGCGATCCACTGCACCCAGGCGTGGGTGGAATAAGGCATGGAGCCCATGGGCGCATCTTCGAAAAGGCGCTGGAGCCAGTTTTCGATGGTCTCGAGCAGGCGCTCCGGAATGGGAAGCAGGCGGTCGCGGTGCCCTTTGCCTTGCACCAAGAGGAGCCATTTGCCGGCCTCGTATTTGATGTGGCCCACGTCGATCGAGGCGGCCTCCGAGCGGCGCACACCGAGCATCAGCAGCGTGTGCACGGTCACTTTTTGGGCTTCTTTGGTGAGTCCGAGCTCGGGGAATTTGTCGAAATAGGCGAGCATCAGGTCGACTTCGGCGTCGGTGAGAAACCCGGTTTTGGAGTCTTGGGTTTGGGGGAATCCGCGCACGAGTTCGGCCGGATTTCGTAGCACCCACCCCTGCGCCAGGGCCCATTTGTAGAAGGATTTGATGACGGCCAGTTTTCGGGTCACGGAGCTTTTGGCGAGACCTCTGATTTGGCTCAAATGATCGCGGTAGGCGGCAACTTCAGTGGGCCCGATCGCAGTGTTCCAATCTTCGAGCAAATTTTGGGCGCGCAGGTAACCGATGAAATCCTGCAAATCGCGGCGGTAGGCCCGTTTGGAATGCTCGCTGAGCTGCACTTCGGCAAAGGACTCAATCGCGGAAATCGGGCGCGGGGCCTCCAGGACCGGTTGCGGAAGGCTGGGCGAGGCGGGTTCTTTTGGCCCCTTTTTTCGACCTTTTTTGGGGCCCGCGGGCAGGTTTTTTTGCGGCGTTTTTCGGCGCTTTTGGAGGGCTTTGGCGAAGGCGTTTTTTACGGCTTTTGCGAATTTTGAGAGCTTTTCGAACGCCATCCGTATCCCCTTCTTTGATGCCCTATTTTAGATTCTTTCAAAAAATGGCCTTTTTGGTAGGCCCTACGCCCGTTTTTTGAAGAATAACGTAAAAACAGCTAGTTACAATACACGATAATTTAACTTATCGCGTACAAATGTCAATTTGGCCGCTGGAAGAGGCTTTTGCGGAGGGAATTTTCTTGATGCACTGCGCAATAAGTGTTAAAACCGAGCGGCCGAAAACCGGCGAAAAGGATCTTGGAGAACACATGCGGAATATCGTTAAAAAAGCGGCCTTTTTGAGTGGTTTTTGGAGCCTGGGAATCCTGGCTCTTTCTACAGGCGCTCGTGCCGAAGACATCCCCCAAGCTCAGCGCCCCTTCGCCTCTGAGAGCCACTGCTTTCAGTCCGATGAAGACTCGGGCACCTTTATCTTGCTCGAAAAGAGTCTCGAGGGTGAGTGGCTCTATTCGCTCATGGCCTCGTCAGACAAAAACGATCTGCATTTTGACCTTTACGACGGCGGTAATGACAGCACTCTCAATGTGGTGGGCTCCGAGCGCCGTTTTGATGCGGTCAATATCAATACAGAGGCCAAAACCAAACTCGTGACCCCACTCAATTTTGCTAAGCTCACCTTCAGTGCCGAGCAAGACACCCGTCTCGCCGACCTAGAAGACGACTCGCGTTCGATCGCTTTTTCCAAGGGCGAACACAAGTTCACCAAAGTGGACCTTAAGATTTGTGTGAACGCGCTCTAGCGCGGGTGTTTGCGGGCGTATTCCACGTCCACGAGACCAGCCGGGAAATGGGTGAAGTTCCACCGATTGTCCGGATCAAACTCCACCGTCCATAGATCGCGGGTAGGCGTGTTACCGCGCCACACGTCGATGCGAATGTCGTTGAAGTCGCTTGTGCAGCCGCCTTCGACCCTCAGCCAACCAAAATTCGGATCGTGAATCATGTCGCCTTGGCAAATGCCGTAGGTCTGGGCCGCGCCACGCGAGATGGCTGCCGTGATGGGGCTGTCGAGGGTGCCGCGCCCAAGGTTTGCCATGCCGTTGGAGCCCGAGCGACGGAGGGCCGCGAAGCCCGCGCGCGTGCTACCTGCAGGTGAGTTGTTGGGGGCGCTGTAGCCTGTGCGCTTGCTGCGAATCTTTTGTGAGCGCAGGCCGGCGGGTAGGCTGCGCTCGTCCACCAGTTGATAGGTGACACCGCGACCGAAGCTGAGGCCACTCTGCTGAAAACCAGCGTCCGTAAGGCTGCGCACCTCGAGATTGTCGGGGATGCTCGGTGACTTGGGATCGCAGGGGCAGACGCCGGGGTGTTTGGAGATCATGTCGCGGCGTTTGAGTTTGGAACTCGGCACCATGGCGCTGGTGTTGATGGTGTACTCGTTGATCTTGCGAGTGTCGCTCAGGCTGATGGCTTTGCCCATTTTGGTGGTGTCGGCTGTGGCGAGCACTTGGCTTGCTTCGTTGTCGAGCTCTGCAAGCAGGTTCCACATCTCACGATGGGTGTTGTGTGCGTCTTCGCGTAGAGCGGCCTTGAAGTGATCGTCCACTACGGCGCTCTCGGGGGAGTCTGGGTGCAACTCTTGAGCCTCGGTGTGCATCGTCTCCCAAATGTACTTGTTGAAGGCTTCGTACTTGGGCATTAGACGCGCCACGATCTTGGGATCTTTGAATCGAATAGTGAGCTGTTTGAGCACGCTATCGTTGATGAGTTTGAGAGTGATGTCATTGTTGGTGCGCGTGAGGCGCGAGAGTTTCCATGCGTTGTGGAAGAGGGCGAAGGGGCTGAACTCTGTGCCGAGCGATTTTACCGTGCGTTCGGCATATTCTGCGAGCATGCCGTCTTTTTTGTAGAGCTCGCTCTCGATGCCCACGCTGTAGGGACTGCGTTCTTTGCCGTCTTTGGTTTTCCAATCGGTCGAAGCGAAGCTGGCGTCGAGCAATTCGCGGGCTTTCTGGCGTTGCTTGTATCCCAGATCTACCGTGTAGGAGTATTCGGCGTTTTCGCTGATGCGATACATCTCGTTTTCCGTTTCGAGGTAGCGGGTGAGTTGGTCAAGTTTGTGAGGGTCGCGAATGAAGCGCGATTCTTTGCTCCATACGGGGGCAGGGTTGTTGGTGGGGTCGACCAAGCCGATTTGGCCCATGAAACGCTCGTCCAAGGCGTTGTAGTCTTTGGAGTCAAAGGACACAAAGCCGCTCATCTGAGGAGCGCCTTTGTTGGCATCGCTACCGTCGATCGCGCTTCTGGAGACGCAGTAACAAGTACCGCGTTTGGGGATCGCATTTTTAGAGTTGAGGTGACGTACGAAAGAGATGAAAAGCTCGCCGTCTTGGCAGGGCGCTCTTTTGTTGATGAAGGCGGGGTTGCACATGTCGCCGCTGCCCGACTTGTTGGGCAGCACTTGCACGAGGGAGTTTTGCATGGCGACGCCCACTTCGGAGCCTCCGCCGATCTCGCGCAGTTTGGTGGCGTTTAAAGTGAAGAGATCGAATTCGGGATCTTCGCGTTTGCTGGTGACCACGACCTCGGGCAGCGAGTCGGCCTCTACGGCATGCTCTTCGGGGGCGATTCCGGCGCGCGTGGCGGCACTGGCCAAGAGGCCCGCGAGTGCCAAAACCCCGAATAGATGAGCCCGTAAGGAGATCTTCATCATTCGAAGTATCGGTGCAAAAGTGCCGAAACTTTAGGCTTTAGGAGGGGTCTTTCTGGGGGGTGCCACCCATCAGCTCGCGAGCTGCGGTCTCAATCGAGGGCGGCTGCACGACTTCGTCTTTGGCCGACACGCCCAGCTCCCGAAGTCGGCGCACCGGAGGCAGCACCGTGCGCTCCAGGGATCCCATGGCGGCGTTGTAGGCCTTTACAGAACGGTCGAGGCTTGTGCCCACGGTTCCGAGGTGCGAGCTCCAAGTCGCAAGGCCCTGGTAGATCTTTACGGCCTCAAGCGAGATCTTGCGCGCGTTCTCTGCCACCTGCTCTTGGCGCCAGCCGTATTCGACGGCCTTTAGTAGCGCCATGAGATTTGTAGGCGTGGCGAGCACGACCTTTTGGTGAAAACCGTACTCCACAAGTTCGGGATCTGCCTGAAGTGCGGCCGAGAAAAAAGCTTCGCCCGGAATGAAAAGGATCACGAACTCGGGCGATTCGGGGAATTGATCCCAATAGGATTTGCGGCTGAGGTCTTGGATACGCGAGCGAATGCCCATGGCGTGACGGCGCAGGCTGTTCTTGCGGACTTCGTCGTCGGTGGCGGCTTCGGCGTCGAGGTAGGCGTCCATTACCGCTTTGGAGTCGAGCACGATCTTGCGCTTGTTCGGCAGGTTGATCACCATGTCGGGGCGCAGTTTGGATTCTTCTTCGGTGGTGACGGAGTTCTGCTCAGAGAAATCGCAGTGCGCACTCATGCCCGAGAGCTCCACCACGCGGCGGAGCTGAATCTCGCCCCAGCGCCCGCGCACTGTAGGGCGCTTCAGGGCGTGCGATAGGTTCGTGGTTTCTTTTTTGAGCGCCTCGTTAGATTCGGAGAGAACTTTGAGCATGCGGTCGAGCGAACCGTACTCTTTGGAGCGGTTTTGCTCGGCGAGCGAGAGCCCTTCTTGGTAGCGCTTCAGAGTGTCGGCGAGTGGGCGCACGAGCAGCTCCACTTCTTTTTGCGCTTCGCTCTTGAGGCCTGCGAGTTGGCCCTTGGCGCGCTCTTGTTCTTTTTCGAATTGCGCACCGGCGAGCGCAAGAAATTCTTCGCGGTTTCGTCTTAGGGATTCTTCGGCGAGATTTCGAAATTGAAGTTCCATCTCAGAGCGTTCGCGAGCGACTTTGTCGCTGATTTGATTCGTGGAGCTGCGGTTGATGAAGTAAAATGCGAGCGCGGCAGCCGCGAGGCCAATCAGAACGCCAATGACGATTTCCATATCCGGAGTCTAGAATAATCTTCATTAAGAATACAATAAATGTCGTTAAAATCCTTAAGTATTGTCCTTCGCTCCCGATTCCTGAGATATGGAGCGTTTTTTCAAAATCATCACCCTTTCCCTCGCATTCTTAGGTGCCCAGAACGCCGTTGCTAATGGCTCTCCTCGCCCACCCGCTACCGAGGAACCCGACGTGTCGGAGCCCGAAGTTCCCACCGCGCCACCCGTGGTCATCGACACCGATAAGGAGTTCCTCTCGGTGGCAAGTGGCGTGGACAAATCCAAAGGTCTCACGGAGTTGCAAAAAACTCGCACCATGACGGGTCACGCTTCGGATTCCTGCGAAGCGGATTTGCGCGCCAAAGAAGATCCCTTTGGCCTTGTGATCGGCCGCTTTGTTGAAGAAGAGTTCGAAGCCGCCCACCCCGAAGTCTCTTATATTGCCTCTGCCTACTCGCTCGACACCACGCGCTTGGATGCGGTGGGTTTTGACTCGCACCCCATGTGCACGGTGAGCGCCTCTTCGCTCACGAGCACGCTGCGTTACGCGGAGCTTGTGCCCGCGCAGTCGGTGATCGATCAGGCCAACGCGTTTGCGGCC
Source organism: Bdellovibrionota bacterium (assembly GCA_035539375.1). GTDB lineage: Bacteria > Bdellovibrionota > UBA2428 > UBA2428 > UBA2428 > DATLIP01. The sequence continues at coordinate 26,497 of DATLIP010000062.1, forward strand.
AAGTACAACGCTTTGCGCACCAAGAGTCTGGCGGGCGACGATCGCGCGCGCCAGGATCTGATGAATCTCTGGGCGAAGCTTTTCTCGTGCCTCTCGTACTCCGAATCGCTCACCACAGCTGACACCGCGCGCTCGCGTGATTTGGCGAGCCAGGTGGCTCCCTCGGGCTACAAAAAACCCGATGGCGTGAAGTTCTATTACGACGAAGCCCAAGTGAGCGACGCCTCAAAGCTCAACATCGGCATGTACCAGTTCTCGCCCGGCGCCAGCGGCAACATTCAGGCCTGCATTCGAGAATGGAACGAGCGTTACAGCCGCTCTTCGTGCCAGGTCTCGCGCACAGCTTCGAATGCTGAGATGATTCGCGTGCTGGGCTCCTCGCAGCAGCACTTCAACGCCTTCTGCGGTGTGAACAAGGCCCTGCAGTCTTTCTACGTACAGGTGAACACCACGGCTGCCCTGCGCACCCACCCGGCCAACAAGCTGAGCTCGGGCGCTCTCAAAGCGCCTCAAGATCGCTGCGTAAGCCTTCATTTTCATTCGACTCGTAGCTACAACCACTTCGGTCCTTTTCAGAACTCGACCAAGACAAATCTCAAAACTTTGTTGAGCTGCGTCATGAATTAGTGTATACCGCAGGGGCTTGAAATTACGGGGAAATCAGCGATTTTTAGCCTTGGTGCTGGCAGGACTCCCTGGAGTCTCGACCGGCGCTTTTGCGCATGGTTTCGACGCCCTTCCCACTCCACGCGTGACCTGTGCGACGCTGCTCCGCGCTTTGCGTGAGCGCCTCGGCGGCGGCACACGCGACGTTACCGAAACCTATGATGAGCTCTTAGCGCGCAAGACCACTCGGCAATCGGTCTTTTTCGAGAGCGGCCTGCGCGATGAACTCGATCGACTCTTTTGGATTTTCCAAAGGCGGCATGGCGAATGGGGATCCCAGGCCAGCACCACGGGTTATGATCCCCAGGGGGATCCGCGCTGGTTCCTCGAAGTGATGGGGTCGGACGTGGCCCACGTGTGGGGTTATCATTGGGACGGCGCTGACCGCATGCAGCTCCCCTCTCCGGCCACTTGGCGCGCGATTTTGACCGCGGTTTCGGCCCAGCTTCAAAGTCGGGGACTGGAGCCCATCCCGACGGGCTTTCATGCCAATTTGCACACGAATCCCCGCACCAAGAAGATCAACTTCAAAAAGTATTTTGACCTCTTCATTCGCTACGGCCTCATTCCGCTCGCCGGCCGTGGTTTGCCATTTTTGCACGACATGAATTTCCATTCCGGAGTTGTCTTGCTCGAAAAACGCTGGATAGATGCCGCCCGTCATCGCACGGAGTATTACTACGGAGCGCACCAACACCTGCGCGAGCTCGCTAAAAATACGGAAGATCCAGAGCGTCAGCACTTGCTCGAAAAAATTTCGCTTTCGCTGCGTGAGTTTACTGTGGGCGTTGTGGATTCTGGTACGGGAATGATCAACGTGGCGACGATCGCCGCGCAGAGAAATCCCGAGGCGGCCGTTCACGACGAAACACTCAAAAGTGCCTTCTATTTTCTCGTGGGACTTCCAGGGCAGAGTGTGACGGGAGAGCTCACATCGTTTTTGATCAACTTGCAAAAGAAGGAGCGCGGCCAGAGGCCGCATTTGTTCTCTACGGCCGAGCTGATGGAAATCGCGAGAGAATTTAGCCGCGATTTTCGTTCCGAGATCGGCGATTTCGATGTGAACGCCAAGGTCACCGCCTCCGTCGAAGACTTTTGTCACTCGCTCTCGGCGCGTCGTCAGCAGCTGCGTGAAGTCTCCGAGGATCTTGCCCGCACAGCACCCGCGGCTCCGCTCGCGCTAGAGCCGGTGCACGTGGAGCCCATGGAGGACGATTTGGGTAAAAACGACGCGGATCTTGAACCCGCGTTTTCCGGTGCGCGCCGCTGGATCTCTCGTTTGTTTTTTTGGCGCTAGCGGCCTACAATGAGCTCATGTCGATCAAACCGCGCCCCACTCTGTGGTCCGATGCTTTTCTGAACTCCGATCACCTCACCATCGCCGAGACCCTGCGCGACTTTGTCGCCAAAGAGCTGCACCCCATCGCCGCGAAGATCGACCGCGAGCACATGTACCCTAAAGAAATCATCCGCCAGCTCGCTGAGATGGGCTTTCTCGGCATGATGGTCTCGCCCGAATACGGCGGCTCGGGTCTCGACACCATGTCGTATACGGTGGCGCTCGAAGAGCTCGCCGTGGCCTGCGCCTCGACCTGTGTGATTCTCTCGGTGAACAACTCGCTTGTGTGCCACCCGCTGGAGAAGTTCGGCACGCACGAGCAAAAGGAGCGCTTCCTCAAGCCGCTCGCCCGCGGCGAGCAGCTCGGCTGCTACTGCCTCTCTGAGCCGGGCAACGGGTCGGATGCGGCCGCACTCAAAACTCGCGCCGTTAAAAAAGGGGGCAAGTGGGTACTAAACGGCGTGAAGAACTGGATCACCAACGGGCGCGAAGCCGATGTGGCCATCGTCTACGCGGTGATCGACGAATCCAAAAAACACAAAGGCATCGGCGCCTTCATCGTTGAGCGCAGCGCCAAGGGTTATTCTGTGGGCAAGGTCGAAGACAAACTCGGCATCCTCGGCACGAGCACCACGCAGATCATCCTTGAAAACGTAGAGATCCCCGAAGATCAAATGCTCGGCAGCGAAGAAGAAGGTTTTAAGGTGGCGATGAACACGCTCGATGGCGGACGCATTGGCATTTCGGCGCAGGCGGTGGGCATCGCCCGTGCGGCCCTCGAAGAAGCCACCGAGTACGCGCTTGAGCGCGAGGCCTTTGGCAAACCCATCGCCAAGCTCGGCGCCATTCAGCACCACATCTCTGAGATGGCCATTCAAACAGACGCTTCGCGCCTTCTGATGCGCGCGGCTGCGCTCAAAAAAGATGCGGGCCTGCCGTACACCAAAGAAGCTGCCGAAGCCAAGCTCTTCGCCTCGGCCGCCGCCATGGACGTCGCCTCGCGCGGTATTCAAGTGCTCGGTGGTTATGGCTACACGCGCGAGTATCCCCTTGAGCGTCACCTGCGCGACGCCAAGATCACTGAAATCTACGAGGGCACCTCGGAGATTCAGCGCCTCGTGATCGCGGCGAACTGTTGTAAGGAAGTCGGTGGCTAATGAAACTCGGAAGCTGGATCGCTAGACTCGCGCTAGGGATCTCGCTACCGCTGTGGGCCGCGGAGCCCCTGCCCTCGAGTTTTAGCAACCGCTCGATCCATGACGGCTGCATGGACCTCTTTGGTTACCTCGAATTCACCGAGTCGCGTCCCGAAGGACTCTACATCAATACTTATCTCAAACTTCCGACTTTTGCGGATCCCGAGGCCCAGCCCTCGCACGAGATCAAGCGCGCCGTGAGCTATGTAGCGCATTACACTCCCGACCCTCTGCACATCGCTCGTGGGGTCAGCCTCGCGCAGCACCGAGCTTATACGTTGAAGGCCTTCTTTGTGGCGATCTCGCATGCCTATCCCTATTGGACGGCGCAGTTTTATCGTGATCACGAGGGGAGTTATATTTTTTATGGCAATTTCGGTCGCTATGTAAAGATCGACGCCAGCGATGGCCTTGTCACCTGGGGCGATGAGGTGCTCAGTCTTCCAGATTAGAGGGTAAAGGCCATGCCGATTTGCGCGAGCCACTGGCCGCGATATGGTGTGGCGATGAAGTAGTCCCGGCGCGTGAGCGAGGCGACGGCTTTGATGTCGCTCTCGTCAAAACGTCCGAGGCCCTGGCGCAGTTCTAGGCCGCTCTGCAAACCGCCACCGTAGCCCGCCTGTGCCAGGCTCTGGCGCGACTCGGGAGCAAACCACTGCTCCCACAGCGCGCCCACAAAGAGGCCAAGGCTGCCGTCTCCGCGCCAGCGCAAAGCGTGTGGTTCGAAGAGTGTGCCAGCTACAAAATTCAGATCGTGCAGCCGCGCGTCCGTCGCTGCCGCAAAAACGCCATAGGAGATCTCGCCTCGCAGACGAATGGCAAGGTGTCGCCACTTGGGCTGCAAGTTGATCGAGGTGTAAGAGCCAGCAAAGGAGCCCCACGCCGAGCGCAGCTTAGAGGGGCCGGTGAAGCCTTCGAGCGGCTTGAAAAAATTACCCGAGGGGTTCCATCGAAAGTCAATCTCTTCGCTGCCGAGGTTCACCATATCTTGGCGTACGCCCTGTGAGAGACGCATCCATTCACTGGGAATGTCCATCTCAAAGCCGCGGCTCTTTTCGGTGGCCGCCAGCGTCGTGCTTGCGGCCAAGAATGCTATAGCGAAGGCCTTCATCTTAAGGCTGACTTTCTTCTGCCGCGTTGAGAGGACGGCGGAAGGTGAATTCTTGCAGAATGCCGCCCATCGTTGACGTGTAGGTACAATTCCAACCTTCGGTCTTGGCATCGGTGTGTTCGGTGCACTCGGTGCTGATCACGATGGCGTCTAAGCCGCCGCGCTGCTGTGAGCCTTTGAGGGTGCCGGCTTCCGAGTCCCAAGCCATGTTCGAAAAGGAAAATCGCATCTTGGTGCCCGGAAGGTCCACGATGCCTGTGAAGATACGCACAGGCGAGAGGATGTCGATCAGCATGCCAATCGAAGTGAGGCTGTTGTTGCGCAGTTCGAGTTTGGCAGGTTCTTTGCGGCCATCGGCGTAGAAGGCTTTGCCGGAATAAGAAATCCGGCCACGCGCGCTGATGTAGGGCAGGCGATCTTTGGCAAAGCTTCGCTCATTGAGTGCGGGCCATTCGGCATCGCGCTCCACTTCGATTTCGAGCCCTGTGTTGGTGTAGCCAAAAACCGCGAGCAAACCGGTGAGGGTTTTTCCGTCGACGTCGGCTTCGAGTTGAACGGTGCGCGTGACATCTCCGGAGCCCGTAGGGGCGCCCCCGCCAGGAGCGTTGGTGCCGGTGCTGCCGCCGTTGCGGGTGGCGTTGACCGAAGTCTTGAGACGTTTTTCTACCGGCAGATAATAGCCAGTTTCCATCGACGCGACGATCTCACTGAGGTTCGGCACGCGAAGTCTGATGTAGGACTGCAGCACCGCACGCGGCTCGCGGCGCAATCCATCCGTGTCGACCACGGTGGCCGCTAGCAGCTGCACTTCGATCTCGCCGAGCGGTTTTTTGGAGCCCGCTTGGTAGGCGAGCCCGCGATAGGTGCCGGCGATCGAGCGGTATTTGCTCAGTTCTAACTCCACTAGCGAAGATCGGTAATCGCTGAGATTTCGATCTTGGCCGCAGGCAGAGAGAAATAATAATGTGGTGGCAATAACGGATGCGTTAACTAAGGTGCTAAGTCCCATTCCCCTTGACTCCCTCTTTAATTCCCTAGGTTCATACAAGTATTGGATCAAAGTGATGTCAAACCCGTCACCCATGCGTAAAGCGCAAGATGAGACTTAAAAAACATTTCTTGCGCGCCATTAATTACGTGAAGACGCGCGCCGAGCGTGGACGCGTGCGGGTAGATTCGAGTAGGTTGCTCCATAGGAGAAAAGCGGGAGGATTGCGGATCGTGTTGCGTGTTTTTGCTAGTCGCGAGTGGGTGGTTTTTTTATTTTTTGGTTGCAATCTTGTTTTCAACGCAGAAGCGTCAGCACAAACGGCGAATACGGCGGCAAACGTTTTTGAGCTCAACATTCACGACGCCGTGAAGCTGACGGTGCAGAACAACGTGCAAATCAAAGTGGCGCAAGCGCGCTACGAACAAGAGGCCGCTAAGAGTAGTGGCATTTGGGCCACGGTGTTGCCCGACATCTCCTTTCACTACGATTGGGATCGCCGCAAGGATTCGGTCGCCGTGTCCGGCGCCGGCGCCTTTTTGGGAGATCCCTACAATTCGTACCGCGCGGGTTTTTCTTTTACGCAGCCCATTCTCAGAGGCGGAGCGCTGTGGAATGGGCCCATTCAGCAGGACTCGATTGCCGAGCGGGCGCGCCTGGATCGCGACATCGAAGAGCGCGAGCAGCTCTTTGAAATGGCTTCTTCGTACTACACGCTGCTCCTCTACCAAGAGCAACTGAACACGCTGCGCCGACAGTACGACTCGCAATCCAAGCTCATCCGGCAGGCGCGCCAACGCTACCGTATGGGTGCGGAGCGGGAACTTCCGGTACTTCAGTTTGAAACCCAGGCCGCACTCCTGAAACCGCGGATCATTGAAGCCGAGAGCCATTTGCAGACGGGCGTTGTGCAGCTTTTGAATATCATCGGCAAGAGCGACGTGTCTTCGATCCGTGTGAACGGAAACCTCGAATCGGCGCGCAATTACCGCGCGATCACGGCAAGCGAGGTGCGCATGGACGCTCGCCCCGAACTGAAACGTGTTTACGAATCCGTGCGCGGCGTGGAGGCCGCCAAGGCCGTGCAGATGGCTGAGCACTGGCCCACGGTGTCGGCCGTTGGCAATTGGGGGAATGCCTCGTACACGCGCTCAGAGCTTTTTTCGCCCAACACGCGCGAGTGGAGTTATGGGCTGCGCATCGAAGTTCCCCTTTTCTCGGGACTCGATTCTTTCTCCAAACGTCGCGAGCTCGCCGCGCAGACAGCTGAGGTGCGCTACCAAGAAAAAGCCGTGCGCGATGCCGTTGCCATCGACCTCGTGCAGAGCGAGAAAACCCTGCGCACGAGTCAGGAACTGATCGAGGCCAAAAAGATCGCCTTCGACCTGGCCAAGCGCTCCTACCAAAAAGCCTCAGAGATGTTTCGCTTTGGCACGCTCACCTACCGCGATTTTTTCGCCATCGAACGCGATCTCATCGACGCTGAGCTCTCGTACTACGCGAGTCTGAATAGTCATTTGGAGCACGCGATGCGTTTTCATGTGGCCACGGGACAGGATTTGCGCGCTCTTTTGGAGTCGATTGAGTCGCCTAAGTGATAGTCATTATCAGCAAGGTTGATGCAACGCGATAAAACCTTCCCGAGCTCCAAAACTCGCGAAGGTTGTCTTGGCCAAGCCCGCTTGCCTCGTGCTACTTTGACTTCATCCATATGGCATCAGCTCTGATCAGATACACCACTTCCACCATCGGTAGAAAAACACTAATGGGACTCACGGGACTCGGCATGGCCGGGTTTGTTTTCGGTCACATGGCCGGCAACCTTCTCGTGTTTCTCGGGCCCGAAGCCTTCAACCGCTACGGCCACGCGATCGTCTCCAATAAGCCGCTCCTCTACACCGCTGAGACGCTTTTGCTCATCGGTGTTTTTATTCACATGATTTGCGGCATCTGGCTCACGCGCGACAACAAAAACGCGCGCGATGGTCGCTACGCCGTAGATCCTATCGATCAAAAAGCCGCCTCGCTCCCCTCGCGCACCATGATCCACAGCGGGGTGATCATCGCGGTCTTCATCGTGCTCCACCTTTTGCACTTCAAATTCGGACAAGTTTACGAAGTCACTTACGACGGCGTAACAATGCGCGATCTGCACCGCAACCTTGTTGAAGTCTTTGGCAATCCTGTTTACGTCGCTTGGTATGTGGGCGCTCTCGTATTGCTCGGCATGCACCTTAAGCACGGCTTTGAAGCCTGCTGGCAGTCTCTCGGATTTCGTCATCCGGTGTACTCGGCCCTTATCGCAAAACTCTCTTGGGTTTATACCGGCGTGGTGACCCTCGGCTTCATCTCGCAACCACTGTACGTTTTCTTTTTCCATAGAGGTTAATCACGAAAATGACTTTACTTGACGCAAAAATTCCCGGTGGTCCGCTCGCGGACAAATGGACCAAATACAAATTCGACTCCAAACTCGTGAACCCCGCCAACCGCCGCAAGTTCACGGTGATCTGTGTGGGCACGGGCCTCGCGGGCGCCTCGGCTTCGGCCACGCTCGCAGAACTTGGCTACAACGTGATCACGCTCTGCTACCAAGACTCCGCGCGCCGCGCGCACTCGATTGCCGCCCAAGGCGGGATCAACGCCGCTAAAAACTATCCTGGCGACGGCGACTCCACCTTCCGTCTCTTTTACGACACCATCAAAGGTGGCGACTACCGCGCACGCGAAGCGAACGTGTATCGCCTGGCTGAAGTTTCGGCCGCGATCATCGACCAGTGCGTGGCGCAGGGTGTGCCCTTTGCCCGCGAGTACGGCGGCCTTCTCGCCAACCGCTCTTTCGGCGGTGCCCAGGTTTCGCGTACCTTTTACGCCAGCGGTCAAACCGGCCAGCAGCTCTTGATCGGCGCTTACCAGGCCATGATGCGCATGGTGAACGCCAAGAAGATCGACTACAAACCCCGCCGCGAAATGCTCGACCTCGTGGTCGTGGATGGCAAGGCGCGCGGTGTGACCGCCCGCAACCTTGTCACCGGCGAAGTGGAGTCCTACGTGGGCGACGCGGTACTGCTCTGCACGGGCGGCTACGGCAACGTCTTTTACCTTTCGACCAATGCCAAGAACTCCAACGCCACGGCCGCTTGGCGCGCCTACAAAAAGGGCGCGGTCTTCGGCAACCCCTGCTTCACGCAGATCCACCCGACTTGCATCCCCGTATCGGGCGATCACCAGTCGAAACTCACTCTCATGAGCGAATCGCTGCGCAACGACGGTCGCGTGTGGGTGCCCAAGCAAAAGGGCGACAAGCGTCCGCCCGATCAAATCCCCGACGAAGAACGCGATTATTATTTGGAGCGCATCTATCCTAGCTTCGGCAACCTAGCCCCTCGCGACGTGTCTTCGCGCCAAGCCAAGTTCCGCTGCGACGAAGGTCGCGGTGTGGGTGAGTCGGGCCTTGCTGTGTATCTGGATTTTCGCGACGCTATCAAACGCGACGGTGCCGACGTGGTGGCCGCGCGCTACGACAACCTTTTCCAGATGTACGAAAAGATTACCGCCGAAAACCCCTTTAAGATGCCCATGCGCATCTACCCCGCTGTGCACTACACCATGGGCGGCTTGTGGGTGGACTACGGCTTGCAGTCCACGGTGCCAGGACTCTTTGTCCTAGGAGAGGCAAACTTCTCCGACCACGGCGCCAACCGCCTGGGCGCTTCGGCGCTCATGCAGGGCCTCGCGGACGGTTACTTTGTGATTGGGCCCGCAGTGGCCAATTACTTCGGCGCCAACAAGTTCGACAAGATCTCCACGTCGCACGAAGCCTTCAAAGCTTCCGAAGCGGCCGTGCAGAGCCAGAGCGAGAAGCTGCTGAAGATCAAAGGCTCGCAGACGGTGGATGACATCCACAAAAAGCTCGGCCACATCATGTGGGAGAAGTGCGGCATGTCCAGGAGCGACGCCGGCCTGCGCGAAGCCCTCGTGCAGATCCCCAAACTCCGCGAAGAGTTTTGGAGTGACGTGCACGTGCCCGGCAAGCCCGGTGAGTTCAACCAGGAGCTCGAAAAGGCCGCTCGCCTTGGGGACTTCCTTGAGCTCGGCGAACTCATGTGCCGCGACGCCCTTGACCGCAAAGAGTCGTGCGGTGGTCACTTCCGTGAAGAGAGCCAAACCGACGACAACGAAGCCCTGCGCGACGACGAGAACTACGCTTACGTGGCCGCCTGGGAATACAAGGGCGACGGCGCCGCGCCGGCCCTACACAAAGAACAACTCGTTTTTGAAAACGTGAAACTCGCAACCCGCTCTTACAAGTAAGGAATGGATGTTAATGGGACACCATCAAGAAGAAACCACCACTAGTCACGGTTCTAAAAAGAACCTGAACCTCAAGCTCAAGGTCTGGCGCCAAGAGAGCGGCTCGGACAAGGGCGCGCTCAAGGAATACCAGCTGAGCGACGTCTCTCCGGACATGTCGTTTCTGGAGATGCTTGACGTGCTGAACCAGAAGATCATCAAAGACAAGGCCGACCCCGTGGCCTTCGACCACGACTGCCGTGAGGGCATTTGCGGCGCCTGCTCGCTGGTGATCAACGGTGCCGCCCACGGTCCCGAAAAAGGCACCACGACCTGCCAGCTGCACATGCGCCACTTCTCGGACGGCGACACCATCGTGATCGAACCCTTCCGCGCCCAGGCCTTCCCCGTGATCAAAGATCTCGTGGTGGACCGCTCGGCTTTTGACCGTATCATTCAGGCTGGCGGCTACGTGTCGGTGAATACCGGCAATCCTCAGGACGCCAACTCCCTGCCCATCAAAAAAGAAGACGCCGATTTGGCCTTCGCCGCCGCCGCCTGCATTGGCTGCGGTGCCTGTGTGGCCGCGTGTAAGAACGCCTCGGCGATGCTCTTCGTGGGCGCTAAGGTTTCGCACCTTTATATGCTTCCGCAAGGAGAGCCCGAGCGTGAAAAACGCGTGCTCGGCATGGTGAATCAGATGGATGAAGAGGGCTTCGGAGCCTGCACCGTAACCGGCTCTTGTGAAGCGGCTTGCCCCAAAGAGATCAAGCTCGAGAACATCGCGCGACTCAATCGCGAGTACACCCGAGCGACTCTGCGTTCGCGCAAGTAAAAAGCTTTCTTAACCGCCCGGTGATTTTCTTGTTTCTGTAGGGCATAGGTGGTAGTCGCTTTTTTTAGGAAATGCGGATGAGACACTGGGCGAAACATTATGGTCTGAGCTTGATGGGGTTCTTGGGAATCACCCTTTCGATGCTGAGCCATGCCCAAATCCGCACCTCCAACGCCCGCATCGGCATCAACCATGTGAACCTCAACGAGGTGCCGGTGGCCGATCGCGTCCGTCTCGACGTGAAGAATCTTTATATCCAAATGGCGTGGTCGCTCTACAATTATCCCCGCCTTTCGCAGACCGAAATCACCGAAGCCAAGGCCCTGCCCCTCGAGATGAATATCAGCGGCCGCAACCGCACCCTGCCCACCGTGGAGCTCCGTCATAGCGGCAACACATCACGTCCGCTGCTCGTCATGAGCGCAGGCCTCTTCGCGAGCGAATGGGAAGACCTCAAGGCAGCGAAGTCGTTCTACGATATTGGCTATGACGTGCTCAAGGTGCCCACGGGCCTGAGTGAGTCGTTCGTGAAAACTTTCCCCTGGATCGAACCCGGCGATCTGGCCATCGAAGCCGAGATCCTTATTCAATCGGTGAATTCTTACCGAGCCAAATACGGCATCGAATCGTCGGGTCACCGCGTGGTGGCTTACGGTTCAAGCTACGGCGGTTCGGTGGTGCTCAAGGCCGCAGAACGCCAACCCAACTTCTTTTCGCGCGTGGTTTCCCTCGGTCCCATCTATGACTTCATGTACTCTGCCCAGGTCTTTGATGGCCTTATGAAAAGCGCGCCACGCGGCTCCACCTTGCTCGATGGCCGTGACGCTGTGGTCGAAATCGAGCAAGGCGTTGGCTTTTTGATGAGCAAAGATCCTCAAACGCTCGATTCCGAAGCTTACGACTCCTACGCCCGCAAGAAGATGGCAGACGTGATGATCGACAAACTCGTCATCTACTGCCGCAGCCGTTTTCGCGGTGAAGCTCCGGCCTCGAAATGCGATAAAGTGCGCTCCTTTGGCGATTTGCAAAAATTCACGGGAGTGAAACCCCCGATGAACAGCCAGCTGCAGCCCAGCCAAAATCCGCGTCTCTTTGTGCTGGCCACGGCCAACGACCCTCTCAATCAGAATCCCCTGCCGATCGGTCACACCTTTGTGCTCGAAAAGGGCGGCCATTTCGGCTTTCTGGGAACCACCCTAGAAAGCCGCTTCCTGAAAGACCTCCTTAGCTCTCAGTAGGCGCCCGACTCCCCCACATACCGGCAGCGCGTCAATCCCCCGCACTTCAGAAAAAATGTCCCGCACTCATATTGTAAAAAGCCCAGTCGACCCTTATTTTTGGCCCCCTAATGTTGATAACGGCTCTCAATAAGCTTCTGCGCTCCGGACTCCTCGTTCTTTTGATGGCTCTCCCTACCCTCGGCCATGCTCACGGCCACGGGGGTCTCGAGGGAGAGGAAGTGGCCGTCCTTTTTGAATCGATGCTGCAGGCCATGGACGAAGCCACGGACCTTACTGCGCGCGAGCTCACCGAGCTCGAAGTGCGCTACGGCGGCCGCCCGAGCACGGATCCCGTGGTGATCGAGTATCTCGGCCGCCGGATGAAGCTCCACCGGCCGGCCTTCTCCAAAGTTATCGACCGCGGCCTCAACATCTGGCGCGCACGCGTCGAGCGCGAAAACCCCGAACTCTACTTCGAGCCCCGTACGAGGGTGCACCTCTCGCTGCGCGAGAAGATGATCGACATCTTTAACAAGGTCATCGTGCATCAGCTGCTCCTGATGCGCGACGCGTTTCTGGATCCCAACATGATCGCCACAGGCGGTGTGCACCTGGCGGGTTGGTCCACGCGAAAACTCTACGAAGAGGGCAAACGTTTTGTGGGCTACACGGTCGTTACCGAAGCGATCGAATCGGCCTTCTTCGGCGCCTGGCACGTGGCCTGTCCCCTCTTTCAGATTCTCTACGTGCCAGCGTCCTTCGTCATGCGCCACATCGAGGATCCGATCCGCAATCGCGGTCACGGTTACCCCATGGTGCAGCGACTGGGCGGATCGATCAAAGCCTTCAAACTCGTGCTCGCCTACAAGCGCGATATGCGCCACTTGCTCACCGTCGGCCTCGATGGTCGCTACCGGGGCGTGACGAGCGAGAAAGGTTATCGCAAGTACCTGGCCGGAACGGATCACCACATGGAAGCCGAGCTGAATATGGAGCGCTTCTGGCCCGAGACCATGCGGAATTTTCATGCCCCCGAAACCACGCCGCTCGTGCGTCACCCCCGCGAGCTCGACCTGCGCAGTGATTACGACATCATCTTCGGCGAGAATCACCCCGAGGGAGCAGAACTCGGTGTCGAGTCGGATCGGTTTTTCGTGGCGCTCAAGCATGGGGACGGTCTGCTCGAGATGTACGACATGTTGCAGGAGATGCTGAGCCACCAGGTCGAAGTGAAACGCGGTCGCAACGTTTGGCGAGAGCTTTACCTGCGCGTTCGTGGCCTACCTCTGCCCGATGTGAGCGAATACAAACGCAAGTACACGATCGCGAATCAGATTCGTATCGAGTCGATCCTTGGCCACCTTGGGGCTTACATCAAAAATTATCGCACGCTCGTGCTCGTCGGCGCGGTGTCTCCGCGCGAAAACCCGGCCCTGCAGGCGCACCAACGTGCGCTCGCCGACGCTCAGCTTGATCACATCAAGGCCGCGCTAAGGGATACCTACCTATTGCTGCAGCCGAAGCGTTTTGACCAAGACACGATCAAATGGCGCGCGGGCGAAATTGGCGGAAAATTAAAACCCGCTGCCACCGACTTTAAAAAGAAACTCCTCACCAAGGTGCGCTTGGATGAGTTGGACGCGAAACACTGCGAGAGTCTTTTGAGCGGGATCCGTTAACGTTGTGCCAGTTGATTCAGGACCACTGCGCAATAGGTGAGCCCGCTCATGCCGTTGGCATAACGTTGGGCGTCTTGATGAATCGCTGAGGCGGCCCCGACTTGCGCGTGGAAGAGCTCGTCTTCGACTTTGCGTACCACCGCGCGGGGACTGAGGGGTGCGAGGACCTGGCGGAACGCTACATCGTTGCGCATTCGGCTCACCCACACTTCCAAATCTTTTTCGATCTTCTCGGATGCGGCAACGATGAGGCGGGGAATGTCGTGACTCAAGTTGGGATCGAAATCTTTGCCCAGTCGCTGGCGTACCCATTCGGAATTGTAGCGCCCTTCGAGGATGCCGATGACAACTTCATTCAGCCGCGCGGCACGCAGGAGGGGGAGATCTCCATGCTGTTCAGGAACCAGTTTTGAGTTTTTGAGCAGCGGCATGAGCGAATCGCGAAGTTGGAGCAGTTTTTTTAGTTGCTCGCGGCGCATGCGCTCGGTGGTGTCGAGGCGCGCAGCTGCGAGACGATCGGTCGAGTGCCGTACGTCCAAATCGTGATCACGAGCCTCCCACTCGAGGCGTTTGGAGCTTTCGCTGCCGAGATCCTCATCGCCGACATGAGGGCTGCGCTCTTCGTCCGGCTCCGCGAAACGTCGCCAACGATCGGCAAAGTTCCTGTTCTCACGCGAGATGGGCAGCGGCTGCGAGGAGCGACCGCGATCCCACTCGACAGAGGCTTTCCACTGGGCAGGATCGACGGGCGGCCGGCCGCCTTTTGGGACTTTAGAAAAGCTTGTCGTCACTCGCGGTGTGGTGTCAAAAAGGTAAACGGGCTTGCTGTCTTTGAGCAACAGCGTCTGCCGATGCGCTGGGTAGCGCAAGAGTCCGGCGTTGTCGGGCACAAACTCGTCGACTTGGGTAATTTCGTAGCGGCTCAGCTTTTTGTTGTCGGCGCTGGGCAAAAAGATCGGCAGGTCATGGGTCATCTGGTGAAAAAGCTGATTGCCGTGATCGCACTTGCCCACGAAGTGCCCTAGGTAACGGTTCTCAAGAAAATCTTCGTAGCGAGTGCGGGGCTTGTCCGAAGTGTTGAACCACCTGAATGCCATCGAGAGTCCCCGTCGCTCTTCCATAGATAAAGGGTTGTCTTCGGGCAAGTGTCGGATCTCGTGATCCCACGCTGGGGGTTTTTCGATGGAATAAACCATGCTCGAGGAAATCGTGTCGGCAAGGTTCACGAGGCTCACGGGCTTGCCGCTTTCGCTAAGGCGAATGAGGTTGCGGCCCAGCGCTTTGAACCCCGTGCGAAAGAGGCTCTCGCCTTCGTGTGCGATCCAGGCTTTGTCGAGCGACTCGAAGTCTTTGGGTAGTTTTTGCGACGGGACATAGTCTTCATCCGGAACAAAACCGACGCGCAGGGACGCGCTTCTCACGTCGGATTCCGACCCGCTGTCGAGGCTCGTGATGGTCTCGGCCGGGAATTTGTGGATGAGCACGAATTCGCCGCTCGTGCGGCGGTAGAGCGCGTAGTTGTGCTCAACGCCAAAATCCACAAAGCTCAAGCGATAGCCAAGCGGAGTAGGAATGGCGTGTATGTAGCGCTTCAGCGGGAGTTCCGTGGTGCTCTTCAGGATGATGCTCGCGCGTCGTGGCTCCAGCTTGTCGGCCTGCGGGGGAATTTCGTAGGGAGAGGCGCCGAAAGTGTCATTAGATGCGAAAATGAAGGGCAATGGCGCGCGGAAGGGGTTGCCATTGCCGTGAGTCACTTTGTATATGCCGACGCTTTGCGCCCCTCGCCCATTTCCGAAGCTCGCGCTCTGCAGTTGCGGGTTCACATCAGGGACTCCGAAGGGCGAGCCTCGGCCGAATCCATTTTTTTGGTATTGAATTCCCGCAGTCAGCCAGAGTCCCGCCACGGCCGCCATTTGCACGATCGTTTTGATAGAGACCGCAGCGACGAGCCCCACATGGCGCCGCTTGCTCGCTCCGCGTGCACGGTTGTCCCGGAGGCTCTCGGGCGAGACCCAGCGGTGCTTCCACGAGGGGATTTTTTTCCAGGCGAGGTTGTCGCGTTCTTCCCAGTACTGAGGGCTCTGCGAGAGACCCCACCACTTGAGATTGTTCAGAAAGAAGCGGAACTTTGCGCCCGTGAATTCCTTGAACATGGTTTCGTCTTCGTGGGCGTTGATGACACGAAAGGGGGTGTATTTGTCGAAACTCCCCTCCAGCATTCGGTAGATGTCCTCGACCGTGGAGTTGCCGCGAATCATGCGCAGCCCTCCCATGGCGATGTCGAGCATCTCTTCGCGCAGGGCCTGCTTGAGACTCCAGCGATAGTGCGCACCGAAGGGATGATTGGGGTGCGCTCCGCCCGGAGGTTCCTGCGTGTTGGCAGTGGCGATGAGTTCGCGCACGCGCTTGGCGAAGGCGTCGAGGTCGGCGCCGAGTTCGCTGCGCAGGGGGATGTTTTGTTCCGCGGCTTCGCGTCGACGGTGCTCTTCGCCGACCAGAAGCTGGCGATTGATGAGCTCGAGGTACTGGCGTTGTAGTTCGGGCGCTTCTTCGTGCGGCACGTGGTAGATGGAAACAAATTCCATTGCGGCATTGCGTTGGGCTGTGCGTAGGTCGATGGGGCTGCGTACGTGTTCAACGTGTCGTTTGGGTTTGATGGTGATGATATGAGTGAGATCGCGTTCTAAGGACGCCAGCTCAAAATCCGATTCCAGCAGCAAGTCGTGCCAGAGTTTTTGTACGTAGGCCTCGCGAAATTTTAGCCCCGCCAAGGCTTGGGCATGGTAGCGATCGACGATGTCGCTGGGGAGCTCCACATCCTTGCGGCTAGCGGCCTTGAAATAGTTGCGCGTCATAACAAGGGGATTGAAAGCCTTGCTCCAATCAAAGCGGGGCACCAGGTGATAGGGGCGGCCATTGGCGTAGAGTTGGCCAAAGTAGACGGTGTGCTCGCCGTAAAAAAACTCGCTCGCGTCGGTGACCGTAGGGCTGGGGTTCATCAGGTCTTCGAAAAGCTGCCGAACGACGGTTTGGTTCCAATAATCGGGTTCTTGGGTTTCGCCTTCGCGTGCGTGGGCCGCAAATGCCATAGCCAGCCCGCAGAGGCTCAATACCCAATGTCCGACGCGCCACTTCATAGTGAAAACTGACACGTTTGCTAGCGATTTCTAGGGTCCCGGTCCAGGGGATTCTAAGGCGTTGTTAGGATCGAGCGCTCACCCACCCCGCCCGTCTTAGTGGTGGTGCTGCTGCTCGAGCCACTGCTCACCAAGTTTTGCTGGGGTAGCAAGGACTTGTTCTTTTCTTTCCAGCGGCGCACGGCAGGGCTCAGGAGCTCTGAGATCAGCGTGGGGTAGTCGATGCCCGAACCTTCGGCGATGAGGCAGAGGTCCGACCAGCCAGGCGTCAAGCCGGGCAGCGGGTTGCACTCAATAAAGCAGGGCTCACCCTTGGCATTGAGGCGGATGTCGATGCGGGCAAAGTCGCGGCAGCCGAGTGCCGCAAAGGCCCCCTTGGCGACCTGTTCGAGGCGCTTGCGCAGGGATTCGTCGATGCGCGCGGGAACTTGGTTTTCCACCTCGCCGCGCGGGTCGAGCTTGTGCTGGTACGAATACACGGGGTGCTTGCCGGCTTTGGACTTGAATACGATTTCCATGGCGGGCAGCACACGGGGTTTTTTCTCACCGATGAGAGCCACGGTGAACTCACGGCCCGGGAGGTATTCTTCCACCAGGGCGCCCTGTTTGTAGCGCTGGAGCACGAGGCCCACGATCTCGCGCAGTTCTTTTTCGTTGTGCACGACGCTCGTGGCGAGCACGCCCTTGGACGATCCCTCGGCCACGGGTTTGACGATCAGGGGGTATGCGAGCGCCTTGTCGAGCTTCTCGCGGCCCGTAAAGAAGACTTGTCCCTGGGCGGTGGGCACGCCTGCGGCGCGCACCACGCGCTTGGCAAGACCCTTGTCGAGCGCGAGAGCTAGCGTGGCGGAGTCAGAGCCAGAATAGGGAATGTCCAGCAGCTCGAGCAGCGCGGGCACTTGGGCTTCGCGGTTGCGGCCTTTAAAACCTTCGGCGATGTTGAAGACCACATCCACTTCGGCCGAGCCCAGGCGCACGGGCAAGTCAGAGGTGGCTTCGAGCTCCACGACCTCGTGGCCTAGAGACTCAATGGCCGCCTTGATTGCCGCGATGGTTTTGGGCGAATCGTATTCAGCTTCTTGATCGGTGGCGATGTCATCGCCGGGGATGATACGCTTCAAATTGTAGGTAAAGCCCACACGTGCGTGTTTGCGCGAACGGCGCGGGGATCCGCTGCGTTTTTCGAGGCCGTGGCGCTTGCGCGCCGAGCGAAGGATCGCTTCAAGGGTGGCTTCCACCGTATCGAGGCCCTCGCGTTCGGCGGCCATGTAGATGCCCGCACCGGGCTCGAGGCTCGGCAGCGCGTTGACTTCGATAAAGTAAATGTGTCCGCTGTCGCTGATGCGAAAATCCATGCGCGCAAAGTCGCGTAGACCCAGCACCTGCACCACTTTGTGAGACATCGACTGCAGCTCGCGCGCGACATCCTCTTCGAGGTTCGCAGGGCAGTGCACGCGCACATAATCCGATTCGGTGTTCTTCAGTGCGTAATCGTAAATGTTGTACTTGCGTTTTTGCAGGGCCTCGTCGGCAAAGGAGTACTCTACAGGGCTCATGACACCGTGAAATTCGGTTTTGAGGCCTTCGATGAAGGGCACGGTGACGTCTTTACCCACGATGTACTCTTCAACGAGGATGCCCGATGGGTAGCGCTTCAAGAGGTCCTGAATGCGCGAGTTGAATTGTTTTTCATTTTCGACCACAGAGTCCTGGGTGATGCCCTTCGAGGACCCCTCGAAGTTGGGCTTCAGGATCAGCGGAAAGCGCAGGTCGAGCTTTTTGAGCTGCTTGGTGGAAGTGAGAAAGACAGAGCGCGGTGTGGGAATGCCCGCTTCGCGCAGCGTGCGCTTGGTCATGTCTTTGTCGAGGCTTAGTGTGCACACATAGGCGTCTGAGCCCGTGAAGGGCAGAGAGAGCTGCTCGAAAACGGCCGGATAAAAGGCTTCGCGATAGCGGCCGAAGTGGCCCTCGGCAGTGTTGAACACCAGATCCGGGTGCAGGGCCTCGAGGCGGGCGATGACTCGTGAAGGAGGACCGGAGACCTCAACCAGGTGCACTTGGTGACCGAGGTTCGTGAGGGCGGAGCGCAGAGCTTCGATGGTTTCGGGAGTGTCAAACTCCGCTTCGGCTTCGCTCGAGGAAGATTTCAGGTTGTGAGTAAACGCAATCTTTAACATCTCTAGAAGAAGATCATAAGGGGATTTTTAAGATCCCCGCAAATGAAAGTCTCTTAATTTTATAACGCAACGGTTCCTGGAACCTATACCTGGCACCTTGATAGGTGCCAGGTATAGGTTCCAGGAACCGCTTACACAGTGATGACGTTGCGAATGGGCGGCCCGCCCAGCTCAATGAGCTCTGGGTTTGTGAGCGTCGTTACGGAGCGACCCAGCGACATGGTTGCGGCCGCTGCGAGCGCACGGGCCACTTGGATATCTTGTATGGGTGCGACTTTGGGGAGCCAGCGCTGCAGGGGTTTTAAGAGCGGTGAGGAGAGCTTTACCGAGAGGCCTTCGATGAGGCGGGTCTCTGCGCGGTCGCCCACCAGGAGCGAAGGCTTGGCGATCACGAGCTCGGAAAAGCCCTGGTCCCTTGCGAGGCGCTCAATTTGTCCCTTTACGCGCGAGTACGGAATCAAGGAGTCGGGCGAAGTGCCGCTTGAGGAGAGGAGCACCACGCGCCGCACGCCGCTCGACCGCGCCAGTGTGAGGACTTCGGTTGCCAGGGACCATTCGATGCGGCGAAACTCGCTCGCAGAGCCTGCGCGTTTGAGGGTGGTGCCAAGAGTGTAGACGAGCACGTCAACACCCCGAAGCAGGTCCGGGTGGTGCGTGCTCAGGTGTTCGATGTCGACCACCGGCGTTTCTATCTTAGCAATGTGATTGGCGTAGGGGCGGCGAACAGGCGCGAGGACGCGCTCAAAATGCGCCGCGAGCAAGGGGGCTGTGGCCGAACCCACGAGCCCCGAGATGCCGAAGAGAGCACAAGTCATGGGCTACTAATTAGCAAAATTGCCGTAAACTTGCTCGGACTTATAGCCTGCGGCCGTCTTTTTCAGCACGTAGGCGCGGAAGACTTCGAGTTCGTTTTTCTGAGAGGGTTTGGTTTGCACCAGCTTGATGCCGGCGCCCCCGCCATCAAGGGTCACTTTGCCATCGAGAACTTGTTGCAGGGCTGCGTCGCTCAAGGGGACGGCGGTGACGGCCTGCGATTCCCAAAGGGCTTTGCCGAGGCTTTTCACCGCGTAGGCCTTGCCTCCGCTTGTGAAGATTTCGTTGCCCACGTTGACCTCAGCGTAAACTTTTCCGGCCGCGAGCTTGCCGCCCAGTACCACGTGCAAGTGTTGGGTGCTCGGAGCGGGGAGTTTGTTTTCACGGCGAAGCTCGTCGTCGCTAATTTCGTACATCCACTCGTTGCCCGGACGCAGAGAGATTTCGGAACGGTCCATGGGATAGGTGATTTCTTGCGTGAGCTGTGGGTAATAGGCCACTTCTAGCTGCTTTTGCATCTGGGTGTCATAGGAACCGCGCACCACGCGACCAGCTGTGCGCTGCACGCCTTCTTTGATGGCACCCTGTCGATCCGAGAAGATGTTGTTGTTGGCCATGTTGTAGACTGTGGGAAATTCTCCCTTGCTCACGCCAGGCAAATCGCGATCGACATGCACAAAGCCTTGGTAGCAACCGCTGGTGCATTTGCCACTGCCAGCGTCAAAGCGCAAGATCGTCACGTGCTCGATGTCGAGTGAGCGACCCCAGGTTCCGTTCTGCGAGGCCACGCCCTCGGCATCGGTCTTAGAGTCTTCGTCCGAGAAGTAGCCTTGGTAGACGATGACCTTCTCGCTACCTTCAGTTTTGATGGCGTAGTTCATTTCCATCAACACGTCGGTGTTGGGATTGGTGTACTGGTCTGCGCGTACCACAATGCGCGGCGCGAAGAGGCGAGCCACCCGCGTCCAATCCACTTGGCCATCGGCCGCGTAAATGTCTTTTTTAAGCATGCGACTCGGCTCGGCGCTGACACCTTTGATTTCGCAATCGGGATTGGCGCTGATGTAGAGCTTTCCGTACTTCGCTTGACCCGAGGCCAGCGCGCCGACGTTGATCGAAGCGCGGGTTTTGCGCGAAAAAAGATGCGTGCGCACGATGGTACCATCGCTCAGGGCGACGTGTGCGTTGAGGTATTTGATTTTGGCATCGTCGCGGCAGCTGACTTCGTAATTGATGTCGAGAGTGCCGAGAGCGTCGCCCTCTTGAGCATCCCAGACGATGTCCGTGTTCAGCGTTTGGTTTTTGAGCAGCTCTTCTGCCTGAACCTCATCGGGCCCGGCTCCGAAGCGGTCGGCCACAAGGCCACCCAAGACGGAGATGGCCAAAACCCTTAAGCCCCACTTTAAGGTTTTCTTGGTGCGCGCAAAACGCACCTTTTCGACGATGGCTTTGCAATTGTCGCTAGTCGCGACATGGCCGGAGTCTTCGGCATGGAGGGTTGCGGTGGTGAGGGTGAAAATGAGAGAAGCGAGCACCCAGCGACGAGGATAGCGGGAATTCGTCATAGACCGACTATGTAGCAAATAATGCGCAGGGTCGAAAGCGTTAAAATTCAGGGGTTAAGGCTCTAAACTGAAGGGCCCGGGGCCGATTTTTGCCTTAAGTTGTCTAAATAAAAGACAGTTTCTTGGTTACTTTTGAAAGAGGGCCGGTGAGGCCAAACAAGCCCAAAATCGTATCCAGCGGCCGATGAGGGCCACAATCACAAAGCGCAGCAGTGGATAGCGGGCAAAACCGGCGATGAAGGGGGTGATCAAAATGGGGGGAATGCCCACAGTAGCCGAGGAGAACATGATGAGGTCCGCCCGCAGCGTGTTCTGCATCATCTTCTCCGACCAAATCTTCACCTTTTCCATATCAATTTTTTTGCCCAAGCGCATCTTTGTGGATTTGCGCGAGCCTTCGTAAACGATGATCTTGGAGATGACCTGGCCTAGCGAGGCGAGAAAGGAGATGAGAAGAAATTGATCGTTAAACTTGCCCGTGAGCGCGAGCACTATCAGATAGAGCTCAATGTTGAGAATGGGAATCAGCCCACTCAAAAACGAGATCACGAAGCTGCCGTAGATCGGACCGTTCTGTAAAAAGAAATCAACGAATTCTGAGTGCTGAGATGCCATCGCGCCTTAGGCTTTCGTGCGGAACACGTAATCCCAAAACGTCACGCTCACGCCGATGTTTTTGTCGGGAAGCTTGTGATGGATTTTGTGGTGCTTCCAGAGTTGGCGCCAGACGTGATTCTCGAGTTTCCAATGATGAAGTCCGTAGTGGATGATCGTGTAGTTGAGGTATCCCAGCCAAAAGCCGCCCAAGAAAAGTCCTGCGGTGTCGACCGCGCTGAGCGCGGCGCCGGCCCAGAACACGAGGAGGATGATGAGGGTGTTCAGCAGCCAGGGAATGCCGAGCAGCGAGAGCGGCTCTTCGTGGTGCATCTGGTGGCCTTTGGCGAAGAGCGATTGGATCTCGTGGTAGAGCCAGCGGTGCATGACGTACTCGAGCAGGGTCCATGCGAAATAGCCCGCCACGAAGAGCCCGAGCGTTGTGTCAAGCGCCATGGACCACTGGCCAAGCGCGTAGTGCATCGGCTGCACCATGAAGAAGATCACGAGCACGGTGTTCGCGAAAAACCCAAAATAGTAATGGAATTCGGACGAAATGAGTTCGTCCACGTATTTGTTAACGCTGGTTTTTGGCTGCTGGGTCGAATTCATGGGCTTGTGCCCCATTTTATCCCATGGCGCACCGCTCGCCCAAGTCCTCATTGCTCTCTTTGCGGGATTCAACGCATCGCGAGGAAAAGGTTTTTCAAAATCGCTATTTGGCCCTAATATTTTAGGGCCGCGCTACTAAAGAAAGCCGGCACATTTGTCGATGGTAATCTTAAGATGAAAGGTTTGAAGATCCTTTGGATTTTGGCGTTCTTCCATTTGGCCGCTTCGGCGCTGCATGCCGCCCCCGCCTCGACTTGGGAGTGTCCACGCGCCTTTGAAAATTTTGAGACCGATACCGTGGGCACCTTTCCTACGAGTTACAAATCTTTCGACGACGGCGATCTCAAAAAAGCCATCCAGAATAATGTTTATACCGTGGCCGAAGAGAACGGCAACAAGTTCCTGCGCGCCGTGGCCCAGGGTTCGGGCGTGATCATCTATCGCGAAGCCGATGGCTGGGATCTCAGCGAGTACCCCGCCCTACGCTGGCGCTGGCGCGTGCACAAGAGCCCCGCCAAGGGCGACGAGCGCTACATCCGCAGCAACGATGCAGCCGCGGCGGTTTATGTCATCTGGAAATCGAGCGTCATCATGCGCGTGAAATCCATCAAATTCACTTGGAGCTCCACCCTAGACTTGGGCACTCACATGTCCAAACGCTTTGGCAACGACAACCTGCACGTGCAGAACAACTTCCGCGCTCCGCTCGGAGAGTGGATCGAAGAAACCGTCGACGTGCGCGCTCTATACAAAAAATATTTCGATAAAAAAGATGGCGAGGAGCTCGAAAAGCCCATCGCCATTGCGGTGCTCTCCGACCGCGACCAAACCGAATCCGCCGCGGAGGCCGACTACGACGACATCGCGCTATGTCGCGGTGTCAATGCTTCGCCCCAGCCCGCTTCGGTAGCGCCGGCTACTGCTCCAAAACGTTAAACGTATAAACGCTGTAATTGCTTCCGCTGAGAGCGATCGTGGTGCCCTCGGGGTAGCCATCGTCGGGCGTGTAAGTTTTGGTGTTCGAAGCCGTCACGCTGAGCGTGGGTTTGTCGCCCGAATTGTCGACGCTGACAGTGATCGTGAGCGGCGCACTCCAGTCGCTCACGTCGTCGGCAATGATGCCTAAGGATTTGGACTCCCCTTCGAGTTCCGCAGTGGCTCGCAGGCTGTCGGATTGGCGCGTGAGTGTGAGCTCAAAAGCACTCGACAGATCGTCGGACGCGTGGCTCAGCACGGTCACCGTGGATGACGACGCATTGAAGCTGAGCAGAAGTTCGATGCGCACGGCTTCGCCGCTGTCGCTGAGTTTGGTTTTGTGGGTGATGACGCCCGAGCCCTTGAGGTAGCTGCCGTAATCGTCCGAACCTTTGGTGAAGAGCGAGCTGTCGTAGGTAAGGTTGTCCGCCGAAACGGAGCTCGCATCGAGATCGGGATACAGATCGCAGCCCGTGCCAAAGCAAAGGGCGGCAGCAAGGGCGATGAGGCGCAGCTTCATTACTCTTCAGACTCCACACGAAGGTGATAAATCTTGGCGTCGAGGGCGTCAAATCCTACGAGGCGTCCCTGAGGAAAGCCTTCGGTACGGGTTTCTTCAAGCACAGGCTCGGTACCATCGAGGGTCCAGATTTTCATTTGCGGGGTCGCGCCGCGGTTGTCGATGGTGATGGTGTACGTGCGAGGGCTATCCCAATTGGTGATGCCCGACTCCAGGATGCCCACGCTGTGAGCTTCGTCACCATTGAGTTCGCTGATAAGGCGAAGACTTTTGCCCAAACGCGTGAATCTCAAAGCGTATGATTTGGTGAGGGCGGAGGTGGTGTGCGAGTGGAGCGTGAGGCTGGAATCGGTATGCGGCAGCGCAAAGCGGATGTGGATGGTGGCCATGGAGGATTCGTCCGCGAGACTGCTTTTGTAGAGTGCCGCTCCGCTGCCCGTGAGGAAGTCGCCGTAGTCATCGGTTTTGGTTTCGAAGCTACCGCTTGTGGAATCGATGTTCACGATGTCGTTTTGCAGCGGCGAATCCCCGAGGTTCAGCTCGCAGGCCGAAAGCGCAATCATGGACGCGAGAGCAAAAAAGGTGTTCTTCATCCCTCGATTATGCGGGAATTTAGGGCGCGAGTCTACCGCGGCCGCTTTTCAGTTCAGCACTTTTTGGGCTCGATTGAGGGTCCCGCTGATGAGGCTGATGCCCCAACGCGTGCCCGCTCCACCGCTAAAATTCAGACCGGACCCCTTGGAATCAAAGCTCTCAAGCGAATCCTTGCCGTAGAGCTCGTTCCACACCCGAAAGCGCGGTTCGTCGTTTTCGAGTTGCAGTCCGAGGCGAACGACCGTGTCGTCGCTCGCCGTTCCAAGGCTCATATGAAGATCCTCGCCTTCGAATTCCACCGTGTAGCGATCGCCGTAGCGAATCACTTCGAGATCCACCCCGGTGCTGAGACGGGAATTGGCGCGCAGGCTGACGCGGATCGAGCCGCCGTCGTTCAGAGAAAAGGACAAATTGTAAGTTTCCGAATCTGCGATGGCCTCGTCGCGAAAGACCATCGAAGCGTTGCCCGTTACCACGACAGATCCGTCGATGGTGGTTTGCATATAGCCGCCGATCGAATCGTAAGTGTCGATCTCGCTCAAGGCGCCACACGCACCGAGCAGCGCAAAACTCATAGCAAAACTAAGGTGTCGTAGTGTACGAGAGATTCTCATCATTTCCCCTTGAATAGCGGCGCTCGTTTTTCGAGAAAAGCCGCGACGCCCTCAGCCTTGTCTTCGGTCATAAAAATTTTGCCAAAAGCCTCGGCCTCTTCATGGCACACGTGCGCGACGCGCTCGGCGTGAAGGAGTGTGGCGATGCGTTTCACTTCGGCCACCGCAACGGGGCCGCTCTTGGTGATCACGATTTTGAGATAGTCGAGGGCGGCCTCTAGCACGCTTCCCTCTTCAATGACCCTCTCAATGAGTCCGTATTTCAGCGCTTCCTCGGCGCTCATCATGGCGTTCGAATAGAAAAATTCCAGGGCCTTGGAGCGGCCAAGCTTTTCTACAAAGCGTGCCGTGGCGCCGAAGCCCGGAATGAGCCCCAAGGTGGCCTCGGGCTGGCCGAATTTGGACTTTTTGGAGGCAAAGATCATGTCGCAGCCCATAGCGAGCTCCAGGCCCCCACCCAGCGCAAAGCCTTCGACGGCCGCAATCACCGGAATCGGGAGCTCTTCGAGCGCGCCGAAGCCCGCATGGCCGAGTTTTGAGAAAACTTTGGCCTCGGATTCGCCAAAATTCACCATTTCCGTGATGTCAGCGCCGGCCACAAAGGCTTTCTCGCCCGCCCCTCGAATCACGAGCGCGCGGATATTTTTGTTATTAGAGATCCTTTGGCCTAATTTTTGGGTTTCTTCGTGCACCCTCTTAAGGACAGCTGTATTCAACGCGTTTAAATTTTTTTCGCGGTTTACCGTCCACACTTCAACCAACGCTCCCGCCACTTCGCGGGTCTCTACGAGCAACACCTCTGCGCTATTTGTCATACTTATAAAAGCCTCGCCCACTCTTGCGTCCCAGCCAACCAGCGTCCACGTAAGTCTTCAGCAGGGGGCAAGGACGGTACTTGGTGTCCCCCAGCCCCTCGTGCAACACCTGCATGATGTAGAGGCAGGTGTCGAGGCCAATGAAATCCGCCAGCGTCAGTGGCCCCATGGGCTGGTTGGTGCCGAGCTTCATGCCTGCATCGATATCCTCGACGCTCGCCAGGCCCTCCATCAGCGCATAGACGGCCTCGTTGATCATGGGCATCAAGATGCGGTTCACCACAAAACCCGGCAAGTCGCGGGCCACGATGGTGGTCTTTTGCATCTTCTCCGAAGCGTCTTTGACGAGCTGGTAGGTCTCCTCACTCGTGGCAATGCCGCGAATCAGCTCCACAAGTTTCATCAAAGGCACAGGATTCATGAAGTGCATGCCCACGACCTTTTCAGGTCGCCCCGTGCACGCCGCGATTTTAGTGATGCTGATTGAGGAGGTGTTGGAGGCGAGCACGGTTTTCGCGGGGCACACTTCGTCGAGCTTGGTAAAGAGACTCTTCTTGAGTTCAAAATTCTCGGTGACAGCTTCGACCACAAGATCCGGGGCGAAGGTTTTAAACTCCGCCAGATCGCCCGCGTAGCGGAGACGCTTCGCAACGCTCTCCACGCTCTCGGTGATCACGCCTTTGGCGTGAAGCTTTTCGAGACTCTTTTGAATGCCCACTTTGGCTTTGTCGAGCGCTCCGCTCGAGGCGTCCACCACAAGCACTTCGTAACCCGTTTGCGCGGCCACTTGCGCGATGCCGCTGCCCATCTGCCCAGCGCCGATGACTCCAAATTTCATACTAGTTCCCTCCTTGGGCGAGCGTGGCCGAGCCGCCGGTAGAGCCAAAACCTCCCGCGCCGCGCGCGGTTTCGTCGAGCGACTCGACTTCGAGGTGTTCGACTTTGTAGGTGGGGGCGAGGCAAGCCTGGGCAATGCGATCGCCGGGCTGAATTGTCAGTGTCGCGCCGGTTTTGAGAAGCGTCGAGATGACTTTGATCTCACCGCGGTAATCTGAATCGATGGTGCCGATGCCGTTCACGAGAGTGAAGCCGTGTTTGGCCGCAAGACCCGAACGCGCGCGCACTTGCATTTCGTAACCTTCGGGAATCGCCACCGCAAGCCCTGTGGGGATCAGGTGCACGTCACCGGCCGCGAGCGTGAGCGGCTCAGCGAGGCATGCCACGAGATCAAAACAAGCCGCGCCGCCCGTCTGCAGGGCGGGAATTTGGGCCGAAGGGGAGAGTTTTTTCCACTGTAGTTTCAAGGTTTGCATCGCCTGGGAGTTTCGCGCATTGCGAGAACTTAGGCAAGCGCCGGCCTTGCGATTCCCATGATGCGTGGCCATAGTAAAAGATATGCATAAGGAGCACGCTCCATGGTCCCCACTCAGCCTCAGTGGCAAGGTGGCCTTTAGCGCGACAGCGGCGTTGACCACCTACCTGAATCTCACGGGAGCGCGCTGGGTGCCCATCGTGGACAACGCAAACCTCATGTTCCACGAGGCGGGGCACCTCATCTTGGGCGCTTTCTCAGCGCGCCTGAGCGTCTATGGCGGCACCTTAGGACAGCTTGCCTTTCCCCTTATCGCCATGGGCACCTTTGCCCGCAGACGCGAATCCCTCGCCCTGGCCTTTGCCTCGCTGTGGCTTGTTCAGAATCTCTGGAACATCTCAGTCTACCTTGGTGACGCGCAAGCGCAGCTCCTGCCACTCGTGGGCGGCGGAGATCATGATTGGACGGAGATCCTTTCGAGGTGGAACGCGCTCGCACGCGATCAGATCTATTCAGCGCGCCTGCGCGAAGCCGGCTTGGTACTTCTTGCTCTAGTCTTAGGCTTTCTGTGGAAAGCTCCCGCACGAGATCATCCGCAAAACGATCAAGCGCCTTATTAAAAAGCAAAACCCCCGATGATCTGCTCGATCATCGGGGGTTTTGTTAGGAAAAACCTTAGGGAGCTTAGGTCGAGGGCTGCGAGCCTTCGGCCTTCGGCAGAGCGGCACGGCGCGAGAGGCGCACTTTGCCCTGTCGATCGACTTCGAGAACCTTCACAGGAATCACGTCGCCTTCTTGAACAACGTCACGCACAGCGGCCACGCGGTTGTGGTCGAGCTCGGAGATGTGGCAGAGGCCATCGTATCCGGGCATGAATTCCACGAACGCGCCGAAGTCTGCGATGCGAACGACTTTGCCCATGTACACGCGGCCAATTTCCGGCTCGGCGGTGAGGGCGTTGATCATTTCGATCGCTTTCTGGGTCGCCACAGGATCCGAAGAGGCCACGTTCACGCGGCCCGAATCGTCGACTTCCACTTTAACGCCGGTGGTAGCCACGATGTTTTTGATGTTCTTACCGCCGGGGCCGATGAGGTCTTTGATCCTCTCGGTGGAGATCTGGATGGTGGTCATACGCGGAGCGTAGGCACTCATCTCTTTGCTGGTTTCTTTGATGGCCTTGGCCATTTCGCCGAGGATGTGCGCACGACCCGCACGAGCTTGCTCGAGGGCTTGCTTCATGATGTCGCGGCTCACGCCTTCGATCTTGATATCCATCTGCACGGCGGTCACGCCTTTGTCGGTTCCGCAGACTTTGAAGTCCATGTCGCCGAGGTGATCTTCGTCACCCAGGATGTCCGAGAGCACTACCACTTGGTCGCCCTCTTTCATGAGGCCCATGGCGATGCCCGATACGGGGCACTTCACGGGCACACCGGCGTTCATCAGCGCCATGGAGCCGCCGCAAACGGTGGCCATCGACGAGGAGCCGTTGGATTCGAGAACTTCCGACACCACGCGAATCGTGTACGGGAAATCTTCGAACTTAGGCAGAATGTAGGCCACTGCCTTTTCGGCGAGGAAACCGTGACCCACTTCGCGACGAGCCGAGCCGCCGAAACGGCCGGTTTCGCCCACGCAATAAGGGGGGAAGTTGTAGTGCAGCATGTACTTTTTGTTGAACTTGCCGCGAACGCTATCAATCAATTGTTCGTCGTCCGAAGTGCCGAGCGTGACGGTGGCGAGCGCCTGGGTTTCACCGCGGGTGAAAAGGCTCGACCCGTGTGTGCGTGGGAGCAGGCCCACTTCGCACTCGATGGGGCGGATCTGGTCGTACGCGCGACCGTCGATACGCTTGCCCGAGTCGAAGGTCACTCCGCGGGCAACGGTCTTCTTGACGCCGTCGAAAGCGCCCTTGGCGGCTTTCTCGCGTTTGGCGAGGTCCGCGGCGTCAACGCCGGCGAGTACCGCGGCGAGGGTTTCTTTTTTAACTTCGTCGATCTTGCCGTAACGAGCTTTTTTCTCGGTAATCGCGAAAGCTTCTTTGAGCTTGGCGGCGGCGAGGCCTTTCACTTGCGACTCGAGGGCTTCGTCTTTAGCGGGGGCTACGAAAATGCGTTTTTCTTTGCCCGCTTGTTTGCGCAGGTCTTCCTGCATTTTGATGAGCGTTTGGATTTGTTCAAAACCAAAGAAGACGGCGTCGAGGAAAATCTCTTCGGCCACGTTCTCGGCTTCGCCTTCGACCATCGTCACGGCGTCTTTGGTAGCCGAAACGATCACGTTCACATCGGCGTGCTCTTGCTGCGCCGGGGTCGGGTTGACGACAAATTTGCCGTCCACGCGACCGACGCGCACGGTGCCGATGGCTTTTTCAAAGGGAATGTCCGAAACCATGAGGGCCGCCGAAGCGCCCAGGCCGGCGATGGCTTCGACTTCGTTCTCACCGTCGTACGAAAGGATGGTGATCACGAGCTGAGTTTCGTGGCGGTAGCCTTTGGGAAAGAGCGGACGGATCGGACGATCTACGAGTCGGCAGTTCAGAATTGCCCATTCGGTGGGACGCGCTTCACGTTTGAAGAATCCGCCCGGAATTTTGCCCGAAGCGTAGAATTTTTCTTGAACTTCTACGGTGAGAGGAAAGAAATCGAGGTCGGGCTTGGGCTCGTAGGCCGAAACGGCGGTGACGAGCGCTACGGTTTCACCGTAAGTGATGACTACCGAGCCGTGCGATTGTTTGGCGAGGCGCCCGGTTTCGATCTTGAGCTTGCGGCCCCCGAATTCACATTCAACGTGAACGGGTTTGTTTAAAATTCCCATTATGTATGTACTCCTGTTTTCTCCGGCAAACGTTCTCCCGCCGGGAGGGGGTTCGAACAAATCTTACGCGTCTTTTCTCAAAAATAAATGTCTCAAAAAAAAGCACGGGGCCCACAGGGAGCTCCGTGCTCGTTATTATCGAGAACCTAAAAAAGAGAAATTATTTACTTAGGCCCAGGTCGGCGATCAACTTGTTATAGCGAGGTACCGAAACGGCTTTGAGGTACTTGAGCAGCGAGCGACGCGCGCCGACGAGTTTCAAAAGACCGGTACGCGAGTGGAAGTCTTTTTTGTGGTCTTTAAAATGACCAGTGAGATTGTTGATGCGCGTGGTGAGAATCGCCACTTGCACTTCGGGCGAACCCGTATCGCTTTCCGCGTTGCGGTAGCGGCTGATCACTTGAGTTTTTTCTTCTTTCGAAATCGACATGAACCGTTTTTCTCCTAATTTCTCTTCTTTTTTATATTTCTTGCGAAGGACTTAGTAGAGTTTCCAAGGGAAATCAATGGTTTCGTTGGGGCTGGGGTTCAAGGCCCCGAGGTGCGGAGCAACGCAAATACAGGGGCTTAGCGTCCGGTTGACGCGCTGCCGGTAGGCAAAGGAGTCGGGCGCCTATTTAACGGCTCGAAGCTTGGTCTCGAGGATGCCCTTCACTTTGGCGTAGACCGCGGGCTCGAAGGCGCCGCGCCGAGATTCAAGGCGAGCGAGGGTTCGCTCTAGCGCCTCGCGCCAAGAGGCGTTGTAAGACGTCCCCGAACGAGGTTTGCTCGAGCCTACAAAACGTTGGTAATTCATATCCAACACCACACTGAAGTTTCGGGGAGAACCCGTATCGTGAGCGGATGCGGTCGGAAACTCCGTGTTTTCGGGCCGTGCGAGCCACGTGATGAGTCGGTCCTGGAGGACTTCGTTTTGCTGCTCCGGTGAAAGTTCGTCGAACCGCGCTTTGCCCAAGCGATCTTCGATCAGTTTTTTGGCTTTTGCGAAAGCCGCTCCACCCGTTTTGTCTTTACGCGATTCCAGACGAGCCAGTGTCGTCAGGAGTGCCTCCGTCCACGATGCGTTGTATCGCACACCCCCGGTTTCGTGTCCGACGAACATGTTATATTGCGCACCGAGCGCAGCGCCGAGCGTATTCTCACCTCGGGTATTGGCAACGGGAAAGGTGTCCACCTCTGGCTTGAGAAGCCAATCGATGAGGCGATCTTGTAAGATCGCATTCTGCTCGGCGGTGCTAAGTTTGTCGAAGTTGGCGACGTCTAGGCGTTCTTCGAGAAGCCGTTTGGCTTTGGCGAAAGCGATTTTGTCAACGATGCTCTCTTTACGCGAGCCGAGCCGAACCAGAGTGCGTTCGAGCGCCTCGGACCACGATGCATTGTGATTGTGCTCGCTTTTCTCGGCTCGACCAATGAAGTTGATATAATGGATCTGCAAAACGAGGCTCAAACTATCGGGGCTGTCTTTGACCGTTACGGGGAACGAATTTGTCTGAGGTTTTAAGAGCCAGTCGATGAGACGATCTTGCAAGATCACGTTCTGTTCCGCGCGCGGCAGCTCATCGAATATCGCCCTAGCGAGGCGTTCTTCGACGATTTTCTTGGCTTTTTCGAGATGTGTAGATTCGACCTTTTCCTTGCGGAGCTCCAGACGCGCCAGCGTTCCCCGGAGAGCCTCGGACCACGACGGGTTGAGGTTTTTCCCTCGAAAATCACTGCCCACAAAGCGCTGGGAGTTGATACCTAAGACGGCGTCCAGCGGTTTATCAGCGCTGCCGGGGTCACTGCGTCGGTTGCGAGTCGAAGGCGGAAAAGCTTTCACCTCGGGCTTCAATAACCAATCCACCAAGAGATCCTGCAAGGCGATGTTTTCTTCGGCGGGGCTCATCGCCTCGCCCTTTGCCCAAGTGAGACGGTCCTCTAGGATTCGCTTGGCCTTTTCGAAGTGTTCTTTGGGGATCGTAGCCTCTCGCATTTTTAGTCGCGCGAGGGTTAAGGTCAAGGCATCGGTCCACGAAGCGTTCACCGACGTTCCGCGCTCACTGCCGGGTCCGATGCCCACGAAGTATCCGTAGCTGACCCCCAAGATTTCAGAAAAATTGTTGGCCGCTTTGTTACCGAGGGGAAACTTGTCGACTTCGGGTTTCACGAGCCAATCGATGAGACGGTCCTGCAGGACCAGGTTTTTCTGATCCGGCGTCATGGATTCGAATCGGGCACGAACTAAGCGTTCCTCGAGAATCGCTTTGATTTTGGCGTGCGCCACTTCACCGAAATCCCGCTTCCGCATTTCGAGTCGAGTTAAGGCACCCGTCAGGGCGTCGGTCCACGAGGGGTTGTAGTTTCGGTCGGCGTCACGCGCCCCTGCCCAAGCGTGGTAGCGCATGCCAAAGACTTCATCGAGATTCGGACTTTCTTTTCCGAGTGAAGGGAATGTCTTTACGTCTTCGCGGGCGAGATGGTTGAGC
>DATLIP010000063.1:0-15851 GCA_035539375.1 Bdellovibrionota bacterium
GTGCCCATTTGTGCCCCACAAGCCATGAGTAGCATTGAGGCTAAAGTGGTCTTTGCGATCATACGAATGCTCATAGGGTTCCTCACGTTTTTATTCTATGCGTCTTTGCCGTGAGGAAGTGTTAAACTTTCGCGAAGATTGGAATAAAATAGCGTTGTGGACACGACAAAGAGCAAAGGTAGCTGGGGTGGATCGCGCGAAGGCGCGGGCCGTCCAAAATCTTCGATTGTAGGGGCTCACGTGGCCCGTCCCACGATGGGCGACCCGACACCTACTCATATCACGATTCGCATTCGTTCAGGTTTTCACGACCTGCAATCGGAATCGTTTTTTGAAGTTTTCGAAAAGGCGGCCTTGCGAGCGCGACGACACGGATTGCGCATTTTGCATTACGGAATCTACCCTCAGCGCATTGAGCTGCTCTGCGAATTCAAAACCAACGAAGAGCTTGAAAAAAGTTTCAAGAGCCTCAATACGTCGATTGCGATCTTCCTCAAAAAGCAATTCCAAAAAGAACACGGCGAAGCCCACAAGGGTCCCGTGCTGCTGGGACGCTTTCAGATGAAACCCCTTCTCACGCGCGAAGACCTGCGATTCGCGCTCGAGCAAATTCTCTGGCCACTTGATTGGCGCAAATCCAACCTCAACGTGTACTCCTCGTGGATGCTGGTGCAGCGCTGGCCGCAACTCATGGGCTTTGCAAAACCCGAAGATCCCGAATCCTTCACTCCGCAATCGCTCGACACCTACCGCTCGCGCGCCACACACATCACGGCTCTGCCGCAGTTCCGCCTCAGCAAGCAGGCGCTCGCCACGGGCATCGACGTCGAAGCCGGCAACGCATGACGGCGTGAGGATTTGGTGAGCCTATTTCAAAAATTTAGATAGGCCTTGAATGATCCCCGGGCCCTCGCCTACAACGTAGAGACTTATGGTG
This sequence comes from Bdellovibrionota bacterium, assembly GCA_035539375.1. Classification (GTDB taxonomy): domain Bacteria; phylum Bdellovibrionota; class UBA2428; order UBA2428; family UBA2428; genus DATLIP01. The sequence continues at coordinate 938 of DATLIP010000063.1, forward strand.
GATGATCCAAATCGTTCGCGTCCCTTGGTTCTGGTGGTCGAAGACGATCCGGACATTGCTCAGCTTCTAAAAATCACCCTCGCCAAAGAATCCCTCGACGTTTTTTGGGTCGACACCGGCACCGACGCTTTCTCGGCCGTGCAAGAAAAGCGTCCTGACGTGGTGCTGCTAGATCTCATGCTCCCCGGTCAAAACGGCTTTCAGATTTGCACCTCCATCAAGGAATCCCCGGCCACCTCGCACATTCCGGTGCTGATGATCTCAGCGCGAAACCAAGAGAAAGATATTCTCGAGGGCTATGAGCTTGGCATCGACGACTACATCACCAAGCCCTTCAGCCCCAAGGTGCTCGTCGCCAAACTGCGCCGCATTCTCGACCGCGACAAAGAAGACATAAGCCGCGCCAACCAAACCATCGAACTCGGCAGTCTCACGCTCGACCCCAAGTCGCGTGAAGCCCGTGTGGACGGCGAAGCGATGACGCTCACCAAAACCGAATTCGACATTTTGTTCCTGCTGGCGGTGGACCGCGGCAAGGCCTTTTCACGCTCCGAGATCGTGGACGCCATCCGCGGCAAGAACTTCTCGGTTACCGAGCGTAGCATCGATTTCCAAATCGTCGGCATTCGCAGAAAAATGGGCTCCGCTAAGGCTCTGCTCGAAACCGTGCGCGGAATCGGCTACCGTCTCAATCCGAAATGACAGTTTTCTGGTTTTTCACCCTCATCATCGGGGTGAGCTTTTCGCTATCGCTCCTGCTCATGGCAGCGCGCGACATCTACCGCCTGCAGCGCCTGATCCCGCGCATCGTAGAAGACCCCACCCGTCAGCACATGAATCCCCGCATGCTCGGCGCCGCCTCGCCTCTGGTGCGCCGGCTCTACTCGAGCGTCTTTGAACTCGTGGAGCGTTTGCGCCAGAGCTCACAACAGCAAAAAATCCGTAGCTTCGACATGCAGCGCCTGCTCGACTCCATGCGCGAGGGTGTGATGGCTGTGCACACCAGCGGCAAAGTGCTCTACTATAACTCGGCCTTCATCGACCTCATGAACCTCAAACGCGGCGACCTGCGCGACCCCCTCTACGTACACGGCATGGAACTGCCCCTGGAGATTCGAACTCTGATCAAAGAGCGCAGCTCCGACCTGCGCGGCTTCGAGACCACTCTCGCCCTGGTGCCGCACGAGGAGACCAAGTACTACTGGTGCAAAACCAGCCCTCTGGAGAACTGGCAAAACGAAAAAATTGGCGTGCTGCTCGTGATCCACGACGTCACCCGCTCCAAGCTCGACGAGATCGCACGGCGTGAATTCACGGCAAACGTCTCACACCAACTGCGCACACCGCTCACCATGATCAAGGGCTACATTGAAACCTTGCTCGACGAAGAGCTCTCCGAAGAACATCGCACCTACCTGAAGATCGTCGAAAAGCACTCTGATCAGCTGCATCAGGTGGTCGACGAGCTGCTGACGCTTGCCAAGTTCAACGACCCCAGCGTGCAGCTCGACCTCGAGCCCGCCTCGCTCTCACACATCCTCAAGGAAGCCCTCAAAACGGTGGCCCCCGTGGCCGAGAAAAAATCCGTTGCCGTACGCTACTCGAGCCAACTCGGAGACGAAGGGCATATCCTTGCCAACTCAGTGCTGCTCTCGCAGGCGGCTTTCAATTTGCTTGAGAACGCGGTGAAGTTCTCACCTGCGGGTTCGGAGATTTTTATGCGTGTGGCGAGCCTAGATCGCAACGCCTACCGCATTGAGATCGAAGACCGAGGCCCAGGCATCGAAGAGTCCGAGCGCGAAAAGATCTTTCAGAGATTTTATCGAGGATCCGACACCTCGAGCAAAACCAAGGGCACCGGTTTGGGGCTTGCGATTGTGAAGCACATCGTGCGGGCGCATCGAGGCGAGATTTACGTCACCGAACCCCGAGGACACTCAGGGTCGGTTTTCGTGCTAACCATTCCTAAATTGAACGATTGAGATCACTCCGTAGGAGCGATGTCCTGGGCTTCGTCAGCGGCGGCGTTTTCTTGAACCTGGGTCTCAACCTGGTAATCGGCGCGGTCGGGGCGGTTCTCGCTGGCGTGTTCACGCATCTCCTGACGATTCTCGCGATGCAGAGCCCGGCTCTCTTTGTAAAACTCCTTTTGGAGCTTAGCCTGCTCCTGCTCGAGCTTTTCGCGCGGCCAGCCTTCACGAAACGACTGCTTCAACAGGGCGTGCATATCTTCATCGAATTTCTTGCGCAGGGCGTGCATGGTACTGTGATTTTCCTTCCGCATTTCGCGGACCTCTTCTTTGTATTCTTTGCGGTCAGCCTCGAAGAGCGCCTGTTCGGTGTCGTTGAGCTGGATTTGGCGCGGTGAGAGCGCGTTCAAAAAATGGGGATGGTTGGGATGGGCAGTGGCGCTCTGCGACGGTGTCGTGGTGGCCGGCATGACCTCGATGAGGGCCTCTTCTTCGGCGCGAGCCGAGGTCATCATAACGATCGAGAGCACGAGCATAGAGAATACCTGTTTCATGGGTACAGGTTAGCGCCGCTGCGGGTCACGAACCAAATGAAGATTTCGCGTAGCGCCTAAGATTTGGATTCGGCGAGCCTTAATTACTCTGACAGAAGGTGCGCGCCATAGACGGCCCCCGGCAGGGCTCCGTAAACTGCTTTCTTTGGGAGGATATGGGGTTATGAAAACTACTTGGGGACTTTTTCTATTAGCATTGGCTAGCGCCGCGGCGCCGGCTCACACGCCAGCCGCGGGGCTCGACATTCCACCCGACGCCACCTCGGGCATCTACCGCAACGAACTCGGCAAGCGGCTGCGCCCGCTGAACGACCTGGACGGTGAGCGCGACGCTCCCGCCGTGGCCGAAGCCCTGCGCCTTGGAGAGCGCAACCTGGCCTGGCTAGCGCACCTCAATGCCCACCGCGGCGAGCGTCCCGCCCTCTCCTTCACCTCGCCCTCCAACACCACCGGCGTGCCCATCACCAGCCCCAAGCGCTATAGCGATGTCAGTGTGGAGCGCGATCTTTCGGCCTTCAAGGCTGCGGCAGACGCCTCCTTCTTGAATGTGATCCTGGGCAGCGCGAGCTTTCCTAACGAAATCCCGCTCGCCGAAGCCGAATACCTGGCGCTGGGCTACAAGCTCGACCGCGTCTACCAAACGGCCGCGCGCTGGAAGCTCATGCAACCCTACCTGTGGCAGCTCGCTGCGCGTGAGCGCGACGACATCCGCGGCTTTTACTTTTTGGAGCGCGAGAGCGATCTCAGCTCAAAGCTGCAAAACTTTGCGAGCCTCGACGCCGAAAAACAAGGGGCCCTGCGCGGCCACCTCGAAAACCTCTGTTTTAACAACGCCCGCTACAGCAAGGCCCAGTGCCGTTCGCGCTTTGAGACCTCGCTCTCTCAGAATCAGCTCGTGGATTTTTTCGCTGCGGCTCGCCCCAGCGGGGAGCAGCGTTTTTCGCGGCTCTACAATTTGAACGTGCGCCGCGATGACCTGCAGTGGCAGGGGTCGAACGCTCACTTGTCCTTTGTGGATCCCGGCACCCAAACGGTGCGCGACTTCCTCAAAGTGAACATCGAAGACGAGTGGCAGCGCCCCGACCTCACTACGGGCGCCTGGAACCTGCTCATTGATTTTGCCGGCCAATCCGGACTTTCTCCCTTTGTGACCTTTGTGCCGGGCGCCACGCCCAACGTGAACGGCCTGGGGGGCAACCGCATCACCATGGACGCCAACGCTCCGCTCTCAGAATACGACGTGCAGTGGACGATCCGCCATGAGTTTGGACACGTGCTCGGATTCCCGGATTGTTATGTGGAGTTCTACGACGAACCGGCCCAGGAGATGGTGAACTACCAAATCGATACCACGGATCTCATGTGCTCGCGCCAGGGCAAGATGAACACGCGTCTCTACGAAGCCCTACGACAGACTTACGAAGGCACCGCACGCTAGCGGGGCACTGAGAGCTTTTCGGCGAGCACGTCGTCGGCAGTGCGTCGCACCTAGTCCCAACCCCTCGACCCAAGGCCTTTAAAAAGTGAGGAGTTAAAAGATCAAAACCCCCGGTCCCTTTCCCGGGCCGGGGGTTTTCTGCTTACATTCTGTATGCGTACATTCCGCAGATTCTGTGGCGCGCCCGGAAGGACTCGAACCTACGACCGCCTAATTAGAAATCAGGTGCTCTATCCAACTGAGCTACGAGCGCGACGGGGGCCAGCATTGCCGATCGTCACGAAGTTTTCAAGGTGCGAAAGGATCCACTGTATCTTTTTCTGTACAAGATCCAGGTATTTGGTCGCACGTTGACCGGGCTGAGACTCCACGAGCTCCAGCAGCCAGGGATAGGTGTTGATACGTCGGTAGATGTAGAGATCCATGCGACGACCCGTAACCACGAGCGGGAGGTCACCGACCTGCAAAATCTTGCGCATCTCTTTTTCGATGCGGCGGTAAAAGCGAAAACGCTCGCGCCAACCCGAGGACGAGACCACGCCCTCTTCGTGAATTTTGTAATCGTGGTAGGTGGCGATGAGGTAGCGCGTTTCCTCTTCTGTCATCCAAAGTTCGGCGTGCTCTTCGCAGAGCCTCAGCACGTACCCGCGTTTGTGAGAGATTTTCTGGCTGGGCAGGTTAAAGTCCGTAGTGCTGGTTTCTTGTGGGGTCATCATGTGGGCTTTCTCCTTCTGAATATGATCCCATTGTCTGGGGAAGGTGCAAAAAGCCAATCAAGCGGCGATGAAGATTTCTTAATCTGACAAGTTCTCTGAATCGCTAGCAAAATCCTTTGCACGATAGCCAAATACGAATAAGATTTGGTTTAGATGAAACGCGAATCGCTCTCTCTCGAGACCCAGATCTTTATCATGGTCCTTATTTTGGTCGCGCTTTTGGGCCTCATGATTTGGCCCGGCTGGCAGTGGGCCTTCATGGGCCTCGTGTGCGCGTCGATCTGCAACCCGTGGGTGAAAAAAATTCGCGCCCTGCTCAAGTCCGATCGCACCACCTCGGTGATCATCTTGCTTTCGTTTCTCTTTATCATCTCGATCATTCCCCTTGTGGTGCTGATCCTCTCGGTGGACATCGACGCTCTGGGAGACTTTGGCGACGTCAAATCCATCGTGCAAACCGTACGCGAAGGTTTCGAGCGTTTTCTGCTTTCGCTGACGGCCACAATCCGAGACTTTGTTCCTGGGGTGAACCACGCGCAGCTCAAGACCACGGCGACGGACCTTCTGAAGTCGCTCTCGGGCCTCGCCGGTCAGGGCGTGACGGGCATGCTGGGCGCCGGGCCCGAGCTCGCCACCAACCTCTTCATCTTTCTGATCACCTTTTATTACGCCCTGGTCAGCTTCAGAAAATTCCGCGCCGGCATTTTACGCGTGCCTGTACTGGACGTGCCCTTCAAGGCCAAGCTGCTGCGCTCGTTCTCGCTAAACGCCTACTCGTCGGTGGTCGCCGCGGGGTCCACGGCCGCCGTACAAGCGCTGATCCTGAGCCTCGGCATGGTCTCTCTCGGCTACCAGCACTGGGCGCTGGGCACCATGATCGCATTCTTCGCCGCCTTCATTCCGGTCGTGGGCACCCTACCCGTAAGTGCGATCGTGATCATCCAGTTCGCAATACAAGGTGAGACCACCGCGGCGATCATCTTTCTTGTGGTGGCGGTGGTCGCGGGCATCTCGGACAATTTCATTCGCCCGATGTTTCTCAAGGGTGCGGCCGACATGCATCCCTGGCTCGCCTTCGTCTCTGTGCTCGGCGGCCTCTCGGTCTTTGGCATCTGGGGTCTTTTCATTGGCCCCATCATTGTGGGACTGCTACTGACCACGTGGAGCGAATGGGTCGCGCTTAAAAAACATCGACCACGTCCCCAAGTCGAACGCGACTAGTGCTTGTGGCCGTCGCCGCCAAAGTGCGTAGCGCCTCGCTCGTCGACCCAGCGGTCTTTGACCTTCGGATAGGTTCCGAATTCATAGCGATCTGTAGATGAGGGATTGAAAAAAGTTCCCCGCATGAACTCCGCGGCCACCGTAACGTCGGTGCCCACCGGATCGGACGAGTTGCCAAAGAGACCGCGCAAACGAAAGAGTCCGGCCTCAAAAGCGCTCACCGCTTTCAGCGTATAATTTAGGGAATCCAGGTCCGCGCCGGTGCTGAACTCAATGGCACGACTTTTCTCGTCGAGACGGTAGGCGCTGGCTTCTGCGCCACGCAGGCGCAAATCGGCGCCGATCTTTTTGCCCACCTCGGTGGAACTTTGAAAAACTTCGTCAAGCGGCGTCAGCGCAAGACGCGAAGCCTCGGGCAGCGTCGCCAGGATCTCACGTGTGGTGCCGCTTAGGGATAGCCTCGGGTTCTGCTGAGCCGTGCGCTGAACAAGGGCTTGCATCTGGCGATTGGCCTCATCGGAGATTTTATCTTTGGCACTTTCCACATCGCCGCGCTGGCGCAGAGCCCGCGGTTCCTTGGTCCAGCGATCGGCAAAGTGCTGCACTTGGGCCGCCACTTCGGCCGCAGGCAAAAGATCGAGGCGCAGCGACTCTAGGGGACGGTAGAGGTAGGGATGCTTGCGTTGGGCGTGCACCAGGGCTTCAGTGTAGGGGCCCCACGAGGGGCTCGCGAGCAGCTCCGCAAAGGTCTTCGCCTGCCCTGGGACGGCGACGAGAACTAAGGCTAAAGTCCACACACGCAAATCCATCTTCATAGTCCCTAGAATAACAGCGCTACGCGCCGCGAATGCGTCGCAGGAGAGGTCGGCAGCCCATCAATGGCGCTCCGGTAGCCGCGGCCTCGCTGTCGAGCAGACGTTCAACCCAAGCGCGCGAATCGTCGCCCATGCCTAGCCATGAAATGAGGATCTCAGAGACGAAGGCCTTGGTGGAGGCCGAAGCTTCGCGGTCCCAGGCAATCTCGAAGGCTTGATCGGGCGTCTCGCCCTTGCCCCCCAGCGTGCGATGGCCTGTCACCGAACCCGTATCCGCGCGCCATTCCCAGGCGAGGTCCTTGGACACGAGCAACGCGCGCAGCAGAGCGTCTTCTTCGCCGAACCACAAAAAGAGTCCTGTTTGGTTGGGCGCCACCCACACCTCGTGCCATTCCGAATCGGAGACCAAGGCCTGCACCTCGGGATGATCGGAGAGCGATTCGTTGCGGCCCAGCGAAAGCCCGAGACTCTTGGGCACGAAGAATTCTTTAAGGGCGATGTCGAAAGCTGGCGACTTGGTTTGGAATTGGCAGTGCAGTCGCGCACCCACCACGCCGCGAATGATGAGCGTCAGGGGGAAGACTTTCTTTTGCAGCTCCATGGAGACGTCGATTTGCGCGCCGACTTTAAAGTCTTTGGGCAACTCGTCTTCGTCGGCAAACTTCAGAGCGGCGCCACCTTCGGAAAGGTTCAGCACAATGAAGGGGCGCGGTCCGTAATGAGCGGAGACGATGCCGAGCGACTCGAGCGTGGTGCTCTCAAGGGCCGTGACGAAGCGGGTATCCATGCGGCGCATATTATGCACCCAGAATAAACTAAACCCCCGCAAGTCGGCAAACTTGCGGGGGTTTCACAAGGAATCCGGGCTTATGGGACCCGGAACTTCACTCAATCTTCACAGTGCGGAGACTTGTTTTGCACTGCGCAATAACTCTATCGACCCAGGGCGTCAGAACTTAAATGAAGATTTGCGCAAGGTGTCAAGATGGCGATCTTGGCCCATGAATTCAAGGTTTTTTCAGGCTACGGATTTTCCTTTTTGCCTTTCCCGCATGTCATAATGGGCATATGGGGAAGAGCCAATTCGACATCAAAACCTTCATCGGTGACAAACAAGACCTGGGGGCCTACCAAAAGGCCCACTGGAAAGGCACCTTCCAGGACTACCTGGACCTCGTGGCCGAGAACCCGGGGGTCGCTCGCACGGCCTACCAGCGGCTCTACGACATGGTGCTCTCTTACGGCTTTGAGAAGAGCGTGGACGTCAAAAAGGAAATCGTTCACTACAACTTCTTCGACGACCCTATCGAGGGCGGCAAGGACGCAGTCTTCGGACTCGAGATCCCTCTCATGAAGCTCGTCGACATTTTCTCCTCGGCGGCCAAAGGCTATGGCACCGAAAACCGCGTGATCCTTTTGCACGGCCCTGTGGGTTCGGCAAAATCCACGATCGCTCGCATGCTCAAAAAGGGCATCGAGTCGTACTCCAAAACCGACGCTGGTGCGCTCTACTCATTCTCCTGGATCGCCAACGGCAAACACGACATCCCCGTCTTCCAACAGCTCAAGGAAATGGGTCAGGAGGTTTTCGACGACCCCATGAACGAAGAGCCGCTGAAGCTGATTCCCGAAGCCATGCGCGAAGAGTTCCTGCGCGCCTTCACCAAAGGCCGCAAGCTCGATCGCAAGATTCAAATCAAGGGCGACGTGAACCCGGCCTCGCGCCACATGTTCAAAGAGATCCTGGCTTATTATAATGGCGACTGGACCAAGGTCATCGACCACGTGCAAATCCGCCGCGTCACCTTCTCCGAGAAGGACCGCATCGGTATCGGCACCTTCCAGCCCAAAGACGAAAAGAACCAAGACTCCACCGAGCTCACGGGTGACATCAACTACCGCAAGATCGCGATCTTCGGATCGGATTCCGACCCGCGCGCGTTCAACTTCGACGGTGAGTTTAACATCGCCAACCGCGGCATCATCGAGTTTGTGGAGATCCTCAAGCTCGACGTCGCCTTTCTCTACGACCTGCTCGGAGCCTCGCAAGAACACCGTATCAAGCCCAAGAAGTTTGCCCAGACGGACATCGACGAGGTGATCATCGGTCACACCAACGAGCCCGAGTACAAGAAGCTTCAGAACAACGAGTTCATGGAAGCTCTGCGCGATCGCACGATCAAGGTGGACATTCCGTACATCACCAAGTGGAAATTCGAAAAACGCATCTATCAGAAGTCCTTCTCGGCCGAGAAAGTGCGCGGCGTGCACATCGCCCCCCACACTCTCGAGATGGCGGCCCTCTGGTCGGTGCTAACGCGCCTCGAGACGCCCAAAAAGGCAAACATCTCCGCGCTGCAGAAATTAAAACTCTACGACGGCAAATCGCTCACGGGCTTTACCGAGGACAACGTCAAGGAGCTGCGCAAAGAGACCTCGCGCGAAGGCATGGACGGCATCTCGCCGCGCTACATTCAGGACAAGATCTCCAACGCTCTCGTCAACCAAGGCGAGCCCAACGGATGCCTGAACCCCTTCATGGTGATCAACGAGCTGGAGTCGGGTTTAAAGCACCATTCCCTCATTTCGAACGAAGAAAAGAAAAAGCACTACCGCGAACTGCTCGAAGTGGTGAAGCAAGAGTACACGGACATCGTGAAGAACGAAGTCCAGCGCGCGATTTCGGCCGACGAAGACGCGATCGCCAAGCTCTGCGCCAACTACATCGACAACGTGAAGGCCTACACGCAAAAAGAGCGTGTGCGCAATCCGTACACGGGCCAGGCCGAGAATCCCGACGAACGCCTGATGCGTTCGATCGAAGAGAAGATCGACATCCCTGAAGTTCGCAAAGATGATTTCCGCCGCGAGATCATGAACTACATCGGCGCCCTCGCCCTCGACGGCAAATCGTTTGACTACAAAACAAACGAACGCCTGCGCAAGGCGCTCGAGCTGAAGCTCTTCGAAGACCAAAAGGATTCGATCAAGCTCACCACGCTCGTGTCGAACGTCGTCGACAAAGCCACGCAAGAGAAGATCGACATCGTGAAAACGCGCCTGATCAAGAATTTCGGTTATAACGAAGTTTCGGCGACCGACGTGCTTCAGTACGTGGCCTCGATCTTCGCGCGCGGCGACGCCAAAAAAGACGGCGAATCTTAAGACCTGTAACTAAGTTGTAATACTGCAACATTGCTCGCGGAAGGAGGGAAACCTCCTTCCGCGTTGCGCTATCTAGGGAATACGCAGAAAATATCCCGCGCCGCGCTTCACATCCACCATCACACCAACAGGCTCCACCTTGGAGCGCAGACGGCTGATGTGCGAGTCCACCGAGCGAGAATTCATCGCAAAGCCCTTGCCCCACACCTTGTCGACGATCTGCTCGCGACTCATTTCTTGACCGCGGAACTCGCTCAGGGCGAGAAGAATTTTATACTCGATGGGAGAGAGAAAGATGCTCTTGCCATCGACAAGCACCTGCTGAAACTTGGTGTCGATCATCACGCGCGCCGAGAGAGAAATCTTATGATTATCACTCTTACGAGTGAGCTTTTTGCTCATGAGTTGAATGCGCATGGCAAGCTCCACAGGGGCCATGTCCGCGGGTAGGTAATCAAAAATTTCGGCACGCAGGTATTCGTTGACTTCGAATGTCCCGCCGTGACCCACCACCAAGACAGGCACTGGGGCAACGACAGATTGCAGTCGCTTGATTTCGGTCAGACCGTTAGAATTTTCACGGCTCACACAAGCGATAACCAAATCAACGCCATTGAGGTTTTTTGTTTGGAAATCCGATAGCTTGCCCTGGGTCACTCGCAATGAAAAGTATTGCCTAAAGATCCTTAGGAGAATCATGGCACTAGGGTCGGTGTCACACACCACTAAGGCCTGTGGCTGAGAGTTCGTCTGCATATAAAACTCACTTACCTCATCATTTCTGAATATATCAACTGGGGACCTTTGTGCTAACCTAACCTAATATGCTTACGGAGACCAAGTTCAAAGTCGCGATCATCGACGACGAACCCGACATCTTGGATTACCTTTCACGCATCCTCACTGAGTCGGGTCACTTTGAAGTGCTTAGTTTTGATTCGGCCAAGAAGGCTCACCAGGCACTCTCAACCACACAAGTGGATGCCGTGCTCAGCGATCTTTCGATGCCCGAGATGGACGGTCTTACTCTCTTTGCGTCACTGAAACGCATTTACCCTGATCTGCCGGTGGTATTTGTCACGGGCTACCCCGGTGAAGAACACATCATCAAAGCTCTTCAACTCGGTGCCTGCGATTTTATTGAAAAGCCCTTCGATCCCGACATCATTGTCGAAGTCATGATCGCTTCGGCAAAGATCGGAAAGCTACGCCACCAAATCAACTCCTACTTAAGTTCGGGTAAGGGTGAGGCCAATCGCGAGCAGCTCTACAAGCATCTCCAGACCATTCAGGATATCCTCGTGCTGCGGGCCTTCAACCACAAACACCCATGAACTCGCTAAGGGCTCGCGCGATGCTGACGAGGGTTTTACACCTTCTCATCTACTCGCTGCTGGCCTTCGGTGGTCTCTTCTTTGCAAGCCTCAACGCCAACACCTCCCCCATCTGGCCTGCCGCTGGTTTTGCCATCGGCATTTGCTGGCGCTACGGTTTCGGCAGCGTTCCCGTCGTCTTTCTTGGCGCGCTCCTGGCCAACCTCTACGCTGGCTCACCGCTTTGGGTGAGCTTGCTCGTGGCCTGCGGCAACACGCTCGAAGCCCATATGGGCGCCCGCATCCTGGCGAACACGCTAGAGCGACCATCGAGCAATCTTGAAGAACCCCAGATCCGCGCCCTTGTTTTTGCCTCGGTGCTGGCCCCCCTCTTTTCGAGCGTCATCGGGACCACCGCCCTGCAACTCGGTGGCATCAGCTCACTACACGAAGCCGCAGACGTCTTCGCCACTTGGACCCTTGGGAACATCTCTGGAATTTTTCTCGTGCTGCCCTTTTTCCTTTTTATTGAAAAACCCTCGATTGTTCGGCCACAAAACTGGCTACGCAACATTGTCTTTGTACTAACCTTGCTCACGAGCCTCTACTTCATCTTCAACACCCAAATCGGCAAACCCTGGCTCTTCCTCGTCTTCTTCTTTACCCTCGCCGCGCGCCTATGGTGGGGCGGCATCGCCACTCACGTCGTCACAGCCTTCATCTCGATCTATGCCCTGATCGCGGCGCTTCATCACACTGGCCCCTTTGTGTGGTCCGCCGGACTCAACAACAACATCACCTCACTGCAACTCTTTCTGGTGTCGCTGCTAGCCACCTCGGTGGTGCTGGGATTTTCGAATTTTCCGCGCACGCAGCTTTTCATCAAGCGCTTCCTCATCATCGGCTGGACCATCTGCGGTGCCATCTTCATCGCTTTCTACAACTTTCATCACTCTAAAGACGAAAACAAATTCAACGCTCTCGTGGCGGCCGCGATGAGCAACCTCGAATACCGCTTCAGCGTTTACGAATACAATTTGCGCTCGGCGGGAACCTACCTCGCCACCACAAATAGCTGGTCGCGTGAGAAGTGGCACAATTACTTTTCGACCCTCAACATTCTTGAACTCTCTCCGGGCATCAAAGGCATGGGCATCATCACCACAGTGACCCCCAAAAATCGCGAGAGTTTTTTGCAAGCGCGACGCAACGAAGGCCTGGTCGACTTCAGCTACAAATCAGCCCCGGGAGTGGAAATCACCCCCCTCAAAAAGCTCACCGATTACCGGGTCATTCGTTACCTCGAACCTCGCGAGACGAACGCTGAAGCGTGGGGGCTCGTGCTCAACAGTGAAGCCAGACGCGCCGAAGCCCTGGACCTCTCTCTGCAACGCCAAACACTCACCTCATACCCACCAGTGCCCATTCTGCAGGACCCCAAACTGAGACTCGGCATCGCGCTTCTTTTTCCGATCCCCAAGCACCGTTCCGAACCCACTTCGTGGGTCTTCGCCCCACTCGTGCTCGAAGATTTCTTTAACATTGCCCTCGCTCAGGCGGGCGCCGAACTCGACTACTGGATTTTTTATGACCAGCCTTCGGGATCGAACTTTGTTTACGGCACCCAATCCCTTTCGGCCATCGACACCGAAGCCAACGCGAAGCTCTACCCCCTAACCCGGCACCTCACGATCGCCATCCGCACCTTCCGCATCATCTGGAAACCCTCGACGCGTTTCACCACGTCGTTTGACTTTGGCCTTTCGCTGATCGCCGGCATGAGCGCCATCCTTGTGCTCTTTATGGCCTGGTTCCTGCTCAGCGCCTCGAACCTACGCCACCAACTCGAGCTCGCGCTCGTGCACAAGACCAAAGAGATCGTCGACCGCGAAAGCATGTGGCGCACACTCACCAACCATTCGCCCGTGGGCATCGTGACTGCCTCTATCGATGGCAAGTGCCTCTACGTCAACCCCAAGTGGGAAGAGCTGGCGGGCATAAAATTCGAAGAGGCCTTTGATTATGGTTGGGGCAAGGCAGTACACCCCGACGATTATGCCCGGATTCAAAAAGAGTGGAGCGAGTTTGCAGCGTCCAGTCGCGACTGGGAAACCATGCTGCGATTTTTGCACCCCGACGGTACCGTGAAATGGGTCTCGCTGCGCGTCGCCAAAATCTACAAGGGCAACGTCTTTCACTACTGCATCGGCATTCTTATCGACAAAACCCTGCAGGTGGAGCAAGAGCACATCATCGAAGACGAGCGCCTGCGTGCGCAAGAAGCTGCCAAGATGGCCTCGCTCGGCCGCATGGCAGGGGGCATCGCCCACGAAATTAACAACCCGCTCACCATCATCCACGCCAAGGCCGCACAAATCCTGCGCCATGCGCCCGAGGAGCTACGCGAAGACACGCAGAAGATTGTCACCATGGTGGATCGCATCACCAAAATCATCCGTGGCCTACGCACCTTTTCGCGCAATTCCACCAGCAAAGATCCCCTCGTACGAGTGCCAGTGCGCCAGGTACTCGAAGACACGCTCTCCCTCTGCTCTGAGCAACTCTCCAAAGCTGGCATCGAGATCGAAGTGCTGGGCGACTGGACTCTGCCCGTGCGGTGCCGCCCGGTTCAGCTTTCGCAAGTGCTGATCAACCTCATCGCCAATTCACAGGACGCCCTCCAACCGCTCAACGAAAAATGGATCGCTCTCGAAGCGGCGCGCATCAACGGCGACCGTGTTCAAATTCGCATCACCGACTCGGGCCGCGGACTCAATCGTGAGATCGCCGACAAAATTCTCGATCCTTTCTTTACTACCAAGGATGTGGGCAAGGGCACTGGCCTGGGACTCAGCATTTCACGCGCCATTGTGGAAGATCACGCCGGATCACTGAAGCTTGATGCCAATGCTGCAAACACCACATTCTTACTCACGCTACCAGCAGCCTTCGCTCCCACAGACGGCGAAACTGTTAAGGTAACTTGACCAAAACTTTTTTGGACTCTCGGCGCTCCTTCTCATAGTTTTGAGGTGAGCTTCGGGGTGAGGAGTGATCCCAAACACTACCGCCCTTGAAGATCCTCTAACGAAAGGAAAACTGCAGACCATGTTCAACACACGCACAAACATTAGCCAAAAGATCGCATTCACCTTTGCCCTGAGCGCCTTTGCCGCGAACGGTTTTATGCTGGCGCACGCCACCGAAACCTCGGGCGAAAAAGCTAAAAACGCCGCCAAAGAGGGGTGGAAAGACACCAAGCAAGGCTACCGCAACACCAAGGCGGAGATCATTTGCAAAACCAACGACAAAAAGTGTCTCGAAGCCAAGGCCAAAGCCAAAACGGAAAACGCCAAAGACGAAATCGAGCAAGAGGCAGGCGAGATCAAGGACAAGATCGATTGATCGCCCGCCCAAGGGATCTTTGATTTGAGAAGAGCGCAAACCCCCGCTTCGGCAGGCATGCCGCAGCGGGGGTTCGTTTCAAACTTGTTTCAAAAGATCCGCTGCCAAGGAGGCCTCATGTTATCGAACGCCCCAAAAAAGAAAACACTACTCAGCGCTTTAGCAATCCCTCTCGGACTCTTGCTACTGACGTTGCTGGTCTTCTTAGGCACCGGCTGTAGCCGCGAAGATATCTTGCCTACTCCTGAGCCCCCTATCCCGCAAAGTGAAACGGTAGCTCCTTTACCGCCCGCCGTAGACGGTGCGGCCCTTCCCCC
>DATLIP010000064.1:0-61657 GCA_035539375.1 Bdellovibrionota bacterium
AGATGAAATCGGCCGCGGTGTTGAAGAAGGCCGTCTGCACGTCGCGGGTCATGAGGCTCAAGATGGCGCGAAACTCCTGCGTGGATTCGGACTTGGAGTCAACGGTGCGTTTGGCGTCGACCATGGACCTCACCGACACGAAAACGCTCAGGGCGACAAAGGACAAGAGTCCTGTGACCATAAGCACTTCGAGGAGCGTCATACCCGAATTGCGTTTCATTCGAGCTCCCCTCCACTGATGTTGATGTTGATCTTGGGACTCGTGGGAATCAGGTGCGTCAGCACGTTGATGCGCTTTTGGCGGCCAAAACGGTTCCACTCTACCCACACTTCGAGCTCGCCGAAGTTGTTTTTGATGGCGGTGTTGATGTTTCCAAGGGCGAGGGCCTGTTGGTCGATTTGCACTTCGGCCTCTGAGGATTCCATGCCCATGGAGGTCATGAGGCCGAGGAGGTCTTCTTTTTTGATTTCGAGCAGGGTTTCGCGAAATTCTGCGCGCCAGCGGTAGTCGGCGAAGGGCTTTTCGAAAGCTCCCTCGAGCTTTTCTTGAGCGCTGTTGACGCCGTCGGCGTTGAGCTTGCGCTGAAAGTAAAATTCCAGCTCAGAGGTTTTCTTTTGCAGCAGCTGCGCTGCGACCGCGAGGTTTTCGGACTCGGCACTGTTGTAGAGCGCCGAGGTGCGCGACTGCACCACAGCAAAGACGGTGAGCGCGAGCAGGAGCGTGGCGATGAGGGTCTCAAGGAGCGTAAAGCCGCCGCGGGCTGCGGATCTCATCTAGAGCCTCCGGGCTTGCGCGCGCGACTTGATTCCGAGGAGGTGTCGCGGCTTTTGTTGTCGCTGGCGTCGTTGATGGTCTCGATGCCCACTCGACCGGTGAGGCTCGAGATGCTGACTTTGAATTGTTGCTGATTTTCTTTGCCCATCTCGCCCAGATAAACAATGGCGTCGTCGATGTAGCCATTGGGGAAGGCGTAGATGCTCACTTCGCCACGTGTGGCTGGGTTTTCGCTTTTTTCGAGGCGCCAGGAATCGATGGCGATGATGCGCACGCCCTTGGGCACGGCTACATCGATGTCGCCCTTGATGGCCGAGAAGTCGGCGTCGTCGCCTTGTTTTTTGTCTTTTTTATCTTTGTCGTATTCGTCGAGATCGAATTGCGACACGCCTGGTGGCAGAAACTCTTCGGCCGCCTTTTGGTGCGGGAGTTTTCCGATCTCGGTGGCCTCGACCGTCCAGGTTTGTTTGTCGAGGTCGATATGGATGCGGTGCACTTTGCCTGTCATCACGGATTGATCGTAGGTGTACTTCACCATGGCAGCGAAGCGGCGCACGCTAGATTGCACGCCGACTCGCAGCACTGTGGAAACCCTCGGAATCAGCACCACGGCCAGAATGGCGATGAGTGCGACAACGAGCAGGATCTCTAATAAAGTAAAGCCTCGCTTAGAGGTCTTTCGAGGAGATGTCGGCATTCTCGCCTTCTCCGCCTTCTTTAGCGTCGGCACCTAGCGAGATGATCTCGTAGTTGATGCCGTCTTCGCAGAGGTACTTAAACGGGCCGCCCCAAACGTCTTTGATGGCTTTGGCCTTGCCGCTGTAATAACCGGCAGGGTCGTAGCTTTGGCAAGTAGGAGCCACGTCGGGAGCTTGCAGAAGTGCGTTGAGGCCTTGAGCTGTGGTGGGGTAGCGGTTGCAATCCAGGCGGTAACGGTCGAGGTCGCCGTCGAGCTGACGCATTTGGATCTTCGCGGCGTCCACCTTGCCGCGGCTAAACTGCGGGAAGATGTTCTTCGCGAGGAAGGTGATCACCACGCTGAGTAGCGCGATCACCATGAGGATCTCGAGCAGAGTGAAACCTTGTTGTTTGGCGAGTTTATGACTGAGGGTTTTCATACGTTTTTTCTCCTTTTTCCCAGGGACAAAATCAATTTCCAAACTGGTTCATTTGGAAGATTGGCAATAGTACCGAGATGACGATGAAGCCTACGGCTCCGGCCATCACGACGATCAAGAGGGGCTCCATCAGGGCGGTCAACTGCCCGATGCGAGACTCCACTTGTTGTTCGTAAGACGTGGCGACGTTGAGGAGCATGTCCTCAAGCTCGCCCGACTTTTCGCCCACGCCCACCATGTGTGTCACGATGGGGGGGAATTCTCCGGATTGTTTCATGGCCTTGTGCAGGGCGCGACCTTCGGAGACCTGCACGGCGAGGTCTTCGATGGCGCGCTCATAGGGCACTGAGCTCACGACGTTCTTGGTGATCTCGAGCGAGGTGAGCATTGGCACACCCGAATTGAGCAGTGTGCCCAGCGTGCGCGCGTAACGGCTGATCACGAGTTCGCGCAAGAGGTTGCCCACCACGGGAACCTTCAAGAGGAACTTGTCTTTGGATTCGCGGCCGCTCTCAGTTTTCACGCGTCGCTCAAGCACGACGCCCCCGAAGAGGAGGCCGAAGAGCACATAAATGCCATAGGTGCCGAGGAAATCTGAGAGCGCGATCATGATGCGGGTCGGCAGCGGCAGCACTTGGCCCATGTCGACAAAGATCTGCGTGATTTGCGGAACCACCTTGACGACGATCACCGATACCACGAGCAGGCCCACGACAATCATTACCACGGGGTAAACCATGGCGCCCTGAACTTTGTTCTTGAGGCGCACGCGGTTCTCGGCGAAGTCGGCAAGGCGCAGCAGCACCACGTCGAGCTTGCCTGAGGACTCACCGGCTTTGACCATGTTCACAAAAACGCGGTCGAAGATTTTTGGAAAGAGTGCGAAGCCATCTCCGAGAGATTTACCCTCGCGCACATGCTGGCGGATGGTGATGAGCACCGGCCGCAGCTTGGGCGACTCGATCTGCTCGACCATGGCAGAGAGCGATTCCACCACGGGCACGTGGGCCTTGATGAGCGTCGCAAGCTGACGGGTCATTGCCGAGAGTTCTTGGATGTTGATGCCCGAACCTACGGAAAGGCGCATCTTTTGTTTTTCTTCGTTCTTTTCCGCCGTGGCGGCATCTGTGATGGCAACGCTGATGGGAGTAAGTCCCTGCGAGCGCGCCTTGACGCGTGCAGTGCGCGGAGAATCGGCTTCGACAAAGATCATGACGGTCTTGCCGGAGGGGTTTTTGGCTTCGACTTGATAATTGGCCATCTAGCGGATTCTCCTTTCTTCGTTATTCGTCGAGTTGGGTGATGCGAATGATCTCTTCGACCGTCGTCGCGCCCTGGCAGAGCTTCGACAGCGCCGATTGGCGCAGCGAGAGCATGCCTTCTTTGGTGGCTTGTTTGCGGATGGTGCCCGCGTCGGTTTCTTTGAGGATCAGTGCACGGATCTCATCACTCACAACCATGAGCTCGTAGATCGCCATACGGCCGACATAGCCGGTGAAGCGGCATTCCGAACAGCCCTTGGAGCGGTAAAAGGTGACGGCGCCCTTGGGCGAGAGCTTTTCGAGATGGTTCATCGTGGTGCCCAGACCTTCGACGACTTCCACCGAAGGCGTGTACTCACTGGAGCAGTGCGGGCAGATTTTACGTATCAGGCGCTGGGCGAGGACGCCCACGATGGACGATGAAACCAGGAAGGGCTCGATGCCCATGTCCACGAGACGAGTGATGGCACCCGGCGCATCGTTGGTGTGCAGAGTAGAAAGTACCAAGTGACCCGTGAGAGAGGCGTTGATGGCGATCTCGGCGGTTTCGCGGTCGCGAATCTCACCCACCATCACGACGTCCGGGTCTTGGCGCAGGATGGAGCGCAAACCCGAGGCGAAAGACAGGCCAACCTTTTCGTTCACCGCGATTTGGCCCACGCCGGGTAGTTGATACTCGATGGGGTCTTCGACGGTGATGATGTTGCGCTCGGGAGAGTTGATGTTTTTGAGGCAGGCCGAGAGTGTGGTCGACTTACCAGAACCCGTAGGACCGGTAACGAGAAAGATTCCGTACTTGCGGTCGGTGAGCTCGGCAATCTTCTTCATGGATTCTTCTTCGAATCCGAGCTTGGGCAAATCGAGCACGACGCTCGACTTGTCGAGAAGACGCATGACGAGACGCTCGCCCGCGGCGACCGGCACCACGGAGAGACGAATGTCGATCTCGCGTCCCGCGAGACGGGTTTTGATGCGACCGTCCTGGGGCACGCGTTTTTCGGCGATGTTCAGCTCGGCCATAACTTTAATACGCGAAGAGATGGCGGCGTGGAGGTTCTTGGGCGCTTTGTAAACGTCGTAGAGAATGCCGTCGATGCGAAAGCGCACTTGCACGAACTTCTCAAAGGGTTCGATGTGAATGTCAGAGGCTTTGTCTTTGATCGCGCGAAAGAGGAGCGAGTTGACGAAGCGAATGACAGGCGCTTCGTCGTCGGTGGACTCCAAAAGGTCCATGGTCTCGTCGAGGTCGGCGTCGTAGTTATCTTCGCTCGTCTCGAGGCCTTTGATCATGTTGTCCGAACGTTCGAAGACCACGTTGATGGCGTCGTCGAGGCGCTGGGGCAGGGCGATCACGGTTTCGATCTTCTTTTTGTAGAGGATCTTCAGAGCGTCGAGGGGTTCGTAGTGAAAGGGGTCTGCCACGGCGACGCGTACGAAGTCGTCGGTTTGGTAAATGGGCAGGATTTTGTTCTCGCGGCAATACTGGATGGACAAACGCTCTACCACGGTGGCGTCGATCTCCTGCGGTTTGAGGTCTTCGACAAAGGGCAGGCCGAGTTGCATCGCAAGGGCCTTGGAGATGTCCTCAGGGCGCACAAGCTTTTGCTCGATCAGGATTTCACCGACTTTTTTGCCGCTCTCTTTTTGGATGAGCAGAACCTTCGCCAGGTCCTCTTCTTTGAGGCCGGCGTGCTCGATGAGGAGATTCCCGACTCGTGTTTCTAGCGATTGGTAGCTCATGCTTTGTCGTGCTCTCTATTTAGAGAGTGCCTCCGTCTTGCGGGGCCGCGTCGTCCATTAGCGCAGCTGGGGGTGTGTCGAGCGAATCGACACCGGTTTCGTTCTCCACTTGCGGAGGTACCATGTCGGTTGCCGGTGGGGGCGTCGTCATCGGTGCGGCCGGCGCAGGGGCCGCCGTTTCTTTGCTCTTGTCGAAATGAATGTAGGCCGAATTTTTGGCCTCTTCTAACTCTGTAGGCGAGGAAAACTCTTCGGCCGCTTCGGCGGGTTTCGCCTTGGGCACGTCGTCGTACTCGTTGACGGGGCGGTCATTGCCACGGAAGGACCACGAGCGAGGGGGTTCTTTTTTGCTATCTTCTTCGTTTTTCTTTTGGAGTTCTTCGACCTTGCCGATGTGCGAGTCGCGCGGATCGCGCATGGCGCGGCTCAGCTCCAGGCGATCTTCGATGGCGCCTTTGGTGACCTTCACGAGGTCGGCGTAGGAGTCGATGATGTGCGGAGTGAGGAAGAGCACGAGGTTCGAGCGACGCTCTTCGGAGTTGGAACCCTTAAAGAGCCAGCCGATGATGGGCAGGTCGCCCAGCAGAGGGTAGCGCGAGCGGGTGGTGGAGTTGGTGATCTTCTGCAAACCGCCGATCGCAATGGTGTCGCCCGAGCGCACGGCCACCGAGGTGTTCGCCGTACGTTTGGTCTTTTGAATCTGACCTTCGGTACCGGGGGCGCGCACGAAATCGTCGATGTTCTGCTCCACTTTGAGTTTGACGAGGTCATTGTCTTCGCCGATCTGCGGAGTGATCTTGAGCGAGATGTCGATGTTCTCTTTTTCGTAAGTCGTCTGCGTGGTAGCCGACGAGGTGGTGCTGCTGTCGTTGAGCGAGGTGGTGGTCTTGGGCACGGGCACCATCTCGGTCACTTTGATCTCGGCGTCTTGGTTGTCCGAGGTGAGGATCTGCGGTTGATGCAGAATCTGGCCCATTGCGGATTCGTCGATGGCCTTGATAAGGCCCATCACAGTGGCAACTTTGAAGCTAGAAACTTGGGCACCTGTGGCGGGGTTGCGGTTGATCACCGAAACGGGAGCGCCGCCGCTGACTGCGCCGATGATGCCGTTCAGGATCGACGGGTTCAGGATCTCGGTGCCGTTGAACACGTTCTTAGGTGCCGAGCCGAAGGCCGAGGCCACGCCTTTTTGTGCGACGTTGATCATCACACCAAATTGGTTGGTGTCGGTGTTCGTGAGTTCCATGATGGTGGCCTCTACGTAAACCTGACGGCGGGGGATATCGAGCTTCTGCAAAATGGTTTTGAGCGAGGTGTAATCGGAGCTCGAGGCTACGATGACGAGCGCGTTGGTGGCCTTGTCGGCCGTCACCTTGAGATCTCCCGAGAGCGAAATCGCTTCGGTACCGCGAGCGCCACCGCCACCGGTGTTCGTGTTGCCGGGAGTGGGGAGGAACGAGGGGCGGGCAGCATTGTTGTTGCCCGTGCCGCCTTGGCTCGTCGCTTGGCGCTGGCCCGAGAGCAAGTTGGTGATGGTGGCTGCGAGTTCTTCGGCCACGGCGTTTTTGCAGTAGTAGATGTGAATGTTGCCGTTGCCCGAAGCGCCGGCGGTATCGAGCTTGGCGACAAGGTCTTTAAGCTCCTTGATGCCGCGGCCGTTGGCGAGCACAACGAGTGAGTTGGTGCGCTCGTCGGGCACGATCTTGGAGATCACGCCGCCACCGCGAGTTTTTTGAACGTTGCGACCACCGGGGCGCGCCGTGCGGCGACCCGAGGGGTTTTGTGCGTCGAGAATTTCTTGAATCAGCTGGGCGATGCCTTTTGCCGAACCGTAGCGGATGGGGATGTTCTCGAGCTGCTCTTGGTATCCCGGAGTGTCGATGGACTTCAGCACGGCCATCACGCGGCGCAGGTTGATACCTGTGTCGGTCATCACCAGGGTGTTGGTGTCGGGGTAAGCGGTGACGCGGCCAGTGCGCGGCACCATTTCGGTCACAAAACGCTCGATGTCTTCAGCGTTCAGGTGCTTCAGCGTGTAGAGAACGGTGACGATCTCTTCGCTGGGGGGCGCATAGTCACCCACGAAGACACGCGTGTTGGCCTGGATGGCGGATTTGATTTCGATGATTTTTAGAAACTTGCCGACGCTCACCACGGTGAGGCCGTTCATGTTCAGGGCCGAGAGAAAGGCGTAGTAGGCTTCTTGCTTGGTCACGGATTCGGGGGAGATGATCGTGACTTGGCGGTTTTCGAGTTTGCGGTCGAGGATGAAGTTCTTGTTGGCGAGCTTAGAGATCGCGAGCACGATGTCCTTGAGCTGGGCGTTGGGGAACTCGATCGTCCCGTACATGTCGTTGCGGATCGATTCGTCGAGGTCGACGTAGGAGCCAACAGCGAGGTTCTCGGTGGCTTTGGGGGTGCTGTTGGCGCTAGAGCCGCCGAGGCCGCTGCTGCCACCGAATTGCGCGATGCCGCGGGTCGCGGAAGTGCCAGCGCCTGGGAGGTTGGCTTTAGGATTGTTTGCGAGCGCGGCGAGCGGCGACGCGAAAGTGGCAAACTGCATGAGCAGTGCGAGGAATTGAGTGGCCGGTTTGTGCTGTTGAAGTTTCATGTGTTTTTATTCTCCCACCTTGTACGCCTGTTGAAAGGTTCGCCCATCACGGTTGATGGTGATGTTGAGTTCTTTGACGTTGCGAATGCCCGAGAAGAGCTTTTGGATTTGCGGAATCGAAGTGATCGGCTCGCCGTTGATGCCACGGATCTCGTCGCCCACTTGGATGAGTTGTTCAAAAACGGAACCGGGCTTGATGGAGAGCACCTTGAAGCCCACGAGCTGGCCGTTTTCGTAGATTGGCGTGGAAGCGGCTGAAGTGAGTACGGAAGGGTCGGAGAGTTTTGAGACGAGGAATTCGCGTTTGATCTCGATTTCGCCTGTAGAACTCGTGGCGATCTCTTCGGTGGGGCTGCTCGGCATCGCGGAAGGTAGCGGCTGGCCAAGCTGGATGCCGCGCTCTTCGGGCATTTCGATATAGCGTAGGGTGCCGATCTCGGATTCAAAGCAAACGCGGCGACGACGGATTTCGAAGACCTTGCCGGAACCGGGAACGGTCTCGCCTTTTTTGATGGCTTTGGAATCGGAGCCCGAGGAGATCGTGGCGACGCTGTACTTGGGGTCGGAGAGCACGATGGTGCCCAGGAGTTTGGGGCCGCTGGGCATGCGCTCAGCCTTGCCGCAATCTTTGGGACGGTTGAGCACGAGAGCTTTGGTGTCGGGCACGGGGCAACCCGGGCAGAACATGTTGCGTGTGGTGATGGCGTTGTAGGTGGTGCGGGGCTTGAGCACGGGCACGCGGCGGCCGCGCACGGAGCCCACGCTGGGGCGCGAGTTGTCGAGCAGTACGGTGGAGAGCAGGGTTTGCACCACGAGGTCCGCGGTCAAGAGGCCCATGACGAGCAGGATCCAGGGTTTTGCGGTGGGCACACGCATGAGCATGGACTTGAACGAAGGCGTTTTGGCGAGCGCCAGGCGAAAGCGTTCCCACTGGCGCGAGGCAAAGCGAGCGAGATCTTCGCGCGTGAACTTTTTCAGCCGGATCTCTGGGAATCTAAACTTTCGCTTCATGGTGTCTTGTCTCGTCCTCGTTCGTCGATGCTCTTTCTGCTTCCAACTCTTCCAACTAAAGAGCAAAAGAGATGCCAAAAGCTATAGCGTTGATTTTATTTGCAGAGAAGCGACGCTTTGGCAAAACAACGCAGAGAATCGCGCATTACAACGCACCGCAACTGACAAAGTGTCAGAGCTCTCCACACCCCGCATCAAACACGCCGCATCATAAGAAGGTATCCGTTACCTTAACCCGGTACTTTTACCCGTCCCCATCCAGTGCGGCACCCAACTTGCACCGGCCATAGGCATGGCAAGAAAACCCCTAGTACGATCACCCATCCACCCTTATCACATCTTCGGACGCGTTAATTCGAAGCGCCACTATCCCACCGCGCATTTTCGGTACATTTGGAGGCTTTATTGCGAGAACCTCTACGTGCTGACTCTATGCTTTGGTGTGCGAGTTCATTGCTTCGTATTGATGAGCAACCACTACCATTTGATTTTGAGCACGCCTGACGGCAACATCGATGCGGCGATGTTGTATTTTCATAGGGAAATCAGTCGAGCTTTAACGCGGCTTAGTGGTAATCAAGATTACAGATTTCAAGCTCGCTACAAGTGGAAGCTTATCGAAAACGCGCTCCAATTTGAAAATGCATATCGTTACGTCGCAAGAAATCCTTGTACCGCAGGAGTCGTTGATTCTCCGACGGCTTACCCGTTTTCGACAGTTAGCGGAGAATTTGGGCGCTCGCGGCTTTGGTGTCCGGTACACAAATGCTGGCTCTACGACGGGGTGATTCCCGAAAGCATGGCGAAACGTGAAGAGTGGCTGGAAGCCGTGGGGACGGGTTAAAGTACCTAGGATTGTCAGGTGCCAGGTAAGCTACCTGGCACCTGACCGTTTTAACGGATACGTTTTAAGTGTCTGCGCAGCCCATGAGGTAGAAGAGGTCGTCGAAGGCGGCGTGGTCGAGAGCCATGTGCGCACGGTTTTTGAGAAAGGGCTTGGCGCGATAGGCAACGCCGAGGCCTGCGGCTTCGAGCATTTTGAGATCGTTGGCGCCATCGCCGATGGCGACGGCATGTTCGGGTTGCAGCTGAAAGGTTTCGCACATCTTGCGCAGGTGCTTGGCTTTTTGTTCGGGGCCGAGGATTTCACCAAGCACCTTGCCCGTGAAAGCGCCGTCGGCGTCGACCTCGAGCGAATTTGCAAACGCAAAGTCGAGTTCGTATTTTTTGGCCAGCGCGTTCACAAAGAAATCAAATCCACCACTCACCAGGCCGATGCGAAAACCAAGTCGCTTGAGCTTTTTGACGAAGGCGTCAATGCCCGGATTGCTGATCGCCGTGGCCAAGTGCTTTTCGGCGTCAGTGAGTTTCAGCCCTTTGAGGCACTTCACGCGCTCTCGTAAGGCCGATTCAAAGTCGAGTTTTCCATTCATCGCCGCCTCGGTGATTTTCGCCACGTGAGCCTGTTGGCCCACGAGTCCAGCGAGTTCGTCGATGGCTTCGATGTTCACAAAGGTGGAGTCGACATCCAAACACACAAGGCGTTTGGCATAGCGGAACCAATCGTTTTTCTGAATCGCCACATCCACACCGAGCGCGTTCACCGCGAGGTAGAGCTCATGCTTCACCGCTTTGATGTCGAGCGCGCGCGGGTAGGCCACAATGAACTCCACGCCGTGCAGCGATTTACGAGAGAGCGTTTTGATTTCGAGAATGTTGATGCCGAGCTGCGAGATCTCGCGCGTGCATGCGGCGAGGGCGCGTGCGTCGGCCAAATCCCCCACCAGCGAAATGCACAGCGTGCGCTCGGGGGCGTAAGTTTTTTCGGCCCGGGCGATGTCTTCACCGCTCACGGGCTGAGCTTCGAGTTTGAGCCCATTGGCCGAAGCGTAGTACAGCGCGGCCTCGAGAAAGGTCGAGTCCGGCCCAAGTTCGATGAGTGCGGAGAGGCTCAGCAGTCCGTGCACCACGGACTGGCCAAAGTCACGCAGATGGGCTCCCGTATCGGCGACCGCCTTGAGCAGGCCGTGCGTGAGGCCGGGGCGATCGGGACCGGAGAGGTGAATGACGATGTATTTGGCTGCCATGCGATAAGTTTATACTACCGGGGTCGGGAGTGGGTAAAGATAGGGGAAGGATAGATCTCTGTGGGGACGGGTAAAGGTACCGGGTTAAGGTAACGGATACCTTTGGTGTCAAAATGTTGCGGTGTTGGGGGGAAGAGGGAGGCGTTAAACTGGGCAGATGCGGCGCTCACGGCTTTCCCCCATATGGATCACCTGGACTTTGGGGCTCGTGATGGGCTTTGGCGTAGCGCACGCCGCGCCTCGCGAAAAGCTCGCTGCAAAAACTCAGGCGCGCATCGATGGCCGCATTTATTCCGAGCCCAACCGCTATGGCAAACCCGTTTCGATTGTTGGGCGTGGTCTCGAGCTCAAAGTGCTTCGTTACACCTCGAGCCGTTCGTGGGCATTGGTGGAAACGCCGAGCCTGCGCCGTGGGTGGATTCCCGTGCAGGCCACCACGCTGGGGTTGCGTTACTCTGCCGATGCGCTGGCGCGTCGCGGAGGCTCTTCGGAACAAGGCTCTGAGTCCACGTCTGGACGCGTGGCAGGAGCGGGATCTCGCGGTGGCTCTAGAGCTCCCGCTTCGGACGTGGATCTCGAAAATCTCGGCTACTCCGGTGAGGAGTACGAAGACGACGCGCAAGCCATTGCTGAATTCGCCTTGCGCGAAGCCGAAACCCAGGCTCAAGCGCAGACCAAGGACGAAGAGAGCGGCGAAGGCGAAAGCGATGCTACCGCAACCGACGAATCGAGCGAAATCCCGACTGAGAACGGCGATGGTGCGGATATCCCCGCTGCTACTTATGATCCCCAGGACCCCTACGCCAACGCCAATGTGGAAGGCGCGGCTCCGAACGACGCGCTGATGGACGAGCTCAATGCCGTCGACGGCCGCGGTCGCAAACCGATTCGAGGAATCAAAACAAAGCGCACGGATGAGCGCTCGCCAAAACCAAACAGCGCTCAGGGCGGCTTTAGCTCCCCGCTATGGGACAGCACCTTCGAAGTCGCTGTCGGTCTCGAGTACGCCAATCAAATCACTGTAGGCACCACGAGCGGATTTGGCTTCAACGTGGGCGGCACTTACAAACTCAGCGAACACCTTGCGCTTGGGCTGGGCTTTGCCTTTGATCGCTTTTCCGAGAAAGCCACCAACGGCGTGGAGCTCGTGTCGCGCACGGCCAACGTGATGCGTATCGGACCCGCGGCACAGCTGCGATTTGGTCTTTTTGATTTGAACCTTCTTGTGGGCTTTACCCGTACCTCTACCACGATAAGCGTCACCGAAAATGGCGTGAGCGTTCCTTCGGACTATGCGGGGTCGGGGAGCGAAAGCACCTTTGGCATACGCATCACCCCAGGTGTGGTGCTGCCCATCGGCGGTGATATGGGTGTGAAACTCTACGGATTCTACGCGATGGATTTTCATGGCGCAGATGCCGAGCAGGGTGATTCAGGCATGCCGCAAACTCTGGGCGGCGGCGCGGCCCTGCACCTAGGCTTTTGACGGCTTCGGACGCTGCAGCTCTTTGCACTTTCCGTAGAGCACTATGGGCTTTTCTACGAAGTTAAACCCCTCGGCGTTGACCACCTGACGGCTCTGCTTGAAGAGCGCGGAATCTTCGAACTCAAAAATCTCATTACAGTCCATGCAGATGATGTGATTGTGAATCTCTTCGCTGTTCTCTTTGATCTCGTAAACCACGTCGCCCGTGATGGGGAGGCGGTTGCGCGCCAAGATGCCTGCATCGCAGAGCAGATTGAGCGAGCGGAACACCGTGGCCGTGCCGATGGTGGCGTCGATCGTGGAGATCTTTTGCGCGATTTCAGGAGCGGTTTTGTGCTGACTGTGCGCGATGAGGTAATTCACGATACGTTGGCGCTGCGAGGTCATGCGCAGGCCGCGGTCTTGCAGGTAACCCCGCAGACGCGACATGAGGTCGATCGACATGCAGGCGCCGAATTTGGTTTGGTGCGAGGGAATGATCTTGCCGCAGGGTAAGGTACGGTGTGGCTGCATGTTATTTGGCCTCCGTGGGTTTTAAATAGAGTGAGAGCGAGATCACCCAGAACGCGGCGGCTGTGAGAAGCACGATGAGGGCCGGTTGCGATTCGTAGCCAACAAGTGTCGAGAGGAAACGGCCGAACCAGTGACCATCACTCACGAGCCATGAGGTGTCCCACACGGGGTCGACGCCGAAGGAGATGAGGTCCATTTGCATCACGCGACGCACGGCTTCGATGAGCATCGTGGAGGCGGTCATCAATAGAAAGATCGAAGTGATGCGGAAGAACCACTTGAGGTCGAACTTTTTGAGTCCGACAAAATAGAGGTAGCCCGTGAGGGCGGCCAGAGCGAAACCGGCGCCCGCCGACAGGGCGAGGCCCGAGGCCTGACTCGTCGTCGAGGTTTGTGTCACAAACGAGTACAAGAAGATTGCGATCTCCGAGCCTTCTCGTGCGATGGCGATCGCGGTGAGCACCGAGATGCCCACAAGGCGCGACGAAGAGAGGGCCGATTCGAATTTTTCGCGAGCTTCGCGCACCATCTTCTTCGAGTTGTGCTTCATCCACAGACACATATGCGTCATCATGAGCGAGGCAATCACCAGGAGAGAAATCTCAAAATAATCGAGCGCGAGACCTTGGAGCTCGCTGTACGCGTGCTGAATAAAATAAGCAATGAGACACGAGAGACCTACTCCGGCGAGGATGCCGGCGTTGAGGTACTTCTTGGTGCGTTCAAAGCTGGGCCGCTGCGCTAGCAGCGAAAAGAAAATGCCGACGATGAGGATGGCCTCGAGACACTCTCGCCAGATGACCACCGATGCGTTGAAATTGAAATCCATCTTGCTGCTCTCTCCCTATTTGACCGCGGTTAAAATGCCTTTGGGCGGTGGTAAATTCAGCTCACCAAAAAATTCGTATTCGCCAGGTTTCAGGGGGCCGAGCGTGATCGTTGCGCGGCGACGGGGTCCGAGGAACTTTTCTACAACCATAGAGCTCGATTCGAACTCTTCTGAATTGGCGGTTTCGTTGATGACTAGCACGCGAAATCGTTCGCCGGCTTTGACAGTGACGCGATCGGGAACAAAGATTTTCTTGCCATCCTCCCCGTCCTTGATGCGGATCTCGAGGGGCGGCGTCTCTGCAGTGTGCGCCAAGGTGGCGGCCGCGAGGGCGAGTGTGAAAAATACGGAACGGTTCATATGGCCTCCAAAAATTTGATCAGTTCAGCGCGGCGTTGTGCGCTCAGCTCGACAAAGCTCGTGCGTGCGGCAGTGGCTTCACCGCCGTGCCAGAGAATGGCTTCTTCGAGCGAACGGGCGCGGCCGTCGTGCAAAAATCGCGTGTGACCATTGACGGTCTTGGTGAGTCCGATGCCCCATAGCGGTGCTGTACGCCACTCGCGGCCCGAAGCTTCAAAGTCGGGGCGGTGATCAGCAAGGCCTTCGCCCATGTCGTGCAGGAGCAAATCCGTATAGGGAAAAATCTTTTGGCCCGAATTTTCGGGAAAGTCTGGGTCCACGCCTGTCACGTGACTCGACACGTGGCATTTGGCGCAGCCGATGGTGTGAAAGACGCCTGCACCGCTCAGCACATCGCGATCGCTCAGGTTGCGACGCGAAGGCACGGCGAGGTTCTTGCTGTAGTTCACAACGCGCATGAGATTCTCTTCGGTGATCTCGGCGCGGCCCGTGGCGTGAGCCCCGCGGCACTCAGTATCTTCTGGGGCGCAGTTTTGCTTGGTAAAGGTGTGCGAGGTGATGCCCATGTCACCCGCAAAGGCGCCTGCTGTTTGCTGGTGCACGTCGGGCTGGTTGGCTTTCCACCCAAAGCGTCCGAGTTCGGAGCTCTGCGTGCGGTGATTCCATACGCGGTTTGGGCGACCTGAGATGCCGTCGCCGTCGCGATCGTTCGCATCGGCGAGTGCAAGGATATCGGTTTCAGGAATCGCTTCGAGTAGCCCCACGCCAATCATTGGCGGCGCGATGCGCGCAGAGAGGAGCGTCTGCTTGGGCCATGGACCGAATTTATGATCGGAGAATTTTAAAATAGGTTTGACGAGAGTGTAGAGCGTGCCGTCGGCGTAGCGTCCGGGAAGCTCTTCGTAGTCCACCAGGAAGGAGGCTTCGGCGCGCACACCGAGAATGGCTTTGTGCTGTAGCTGATCGCCGTAGTTAGGAACGGGAAGGACGCCGCCTGTTTGGGGATCTTTGCCGGGCAGGCTCATGCGCACGAGTAGCGCGACGGGCACCTCGCCGGATTCGATAGGGGGGGCGCCGCGGCCATCTTTGAAGTGGCAGCTCGAACAGCTATGCGCGTTCATCAAGGGGCCGAGACCCTGGCGGCTTTCGACGCTAGAGGGACTTGGTACCCAGTTTTCTTTAAAAAGAGCGTTGCCCACCACAAAGTCCACGCGATGGCGCGCGGTGATGTTTTTCATAGGCAGCGAGTAGGCATCCGAGGTGCTGGCGAAAACGGTGCCTTCGCCTCCGGCCTTGGGATTTTGCATTTCCGCCTTGATCGTTTCGTATTCTTGGCAGCCGCTCGCCGCGATTGTCACGGTGAGCAGAGCAAAAAGTAAATCGATCCGGCGTTTGATCATTTCGCGGTAGCAGCCTCGGCTTCGGTTTCGACGTTCAGGACAAGACCCATGTTCTTGCCGGCTTCCCCAAGGAGCGATCCCTGGGTGTTGAGTTCGGCGATGAGTTTGCGAACGGCCACGCGGCCGGCGCTCTTTTCGCTGCGTGCGGCGACGATCTTGTCGAAGGTGCCGATCTTCTCGACGTTCAGGTGTTCGGCGGAAACCTTTTGAAATTGGGCCTCGATGCGCTTGGCGAGGGCAGGGTTTTCGGCGCGCACTAGGGCCGCGATCGACTTGGGGGCGCGTCTGGCGCGCTCGGCCTCGTTCATTGCGGGAGCTGCGTTGAAGTAAACCGCAGCGATGCCGTCTTGATTGTAGGCGCTGTCGCGCAGGCTGAAGTCGCTGAAGCAATCTTGCTCGTTTTCTTGATCGTGAATTTCGAGTGCCACGGTAAGGCGCTCACCCGCCATTTCGTCGATCGAGAGCGAGGTGAGACCAGTGAAGATCTTGCGCAGCGATTCGCCGAGAGCTTCGCGTTCGAATTCGGCGCGGTAGCCCGTGCCTGCGGGGGTCCACTGTGCGGCCACCGCCTCGAGATGCTCTACGATGAGCTCGTTCAGAAGATTCAAATAAGTCGCGCGGCGCGCGGCGTGGGGGTTGCTCTTGATGTCGTAATCTTTGTACGAGCGCTTGCCGGGGCCGCTGGTTGAAAAGTCTTGGCCCCATAGCAAGAATTCTACGGCGTGGTAGCCGGTGGAGATGTTCTTTTCACCGTCTTTTTCGTTGAGGCTCGTCAGGAGCTCTTTGTTGATGGTGGCAAATTTTTCGGGGTTCTGCACAATGCCGGCTTTGGGGCTGCCTTTGACATAATCGATGTAGGCTTCGTCGAGGGGCCACGCGTTCAAGAGGCCTTCGGGCCCCGTTTCGGAGTGGTCGATGGGGCCGCCAAAAAAGCGCAGCGCTTCGGTGTAGCTGTAGTAGCGACGCGCGTCTTTCCAGGCGCTCTGCGCGGCGGCGAGAGTGATGGCGCTGGGTTTGTCGGTAAAGGCTTTGCTCACCACTTGCAGAGATTTCGCGCTGGCGATGGCGTCAGCGTAGAGTCGCGCGCTGAGTTCCGTGTAGTCCTTCACCACGTCACGAGCGAGCGTGGCGTTTTCGGATTTCACTTTGAGTTCTCCGAGTGGGGGAGTGGTGGAGCAGGCGCTCGCGAAGACGAGGGTGGTGACACCAAGGGTGAGGACGCGTGAGGTTGCAAATTGCGGCATGACCGAGCTTTTAAGGCTATTGAGAATCGGTATCAATAGCTTAGTGCGGGATTTTTTTGCAGGCGGAATCCCCCTCGTGAAGAGTTGATAACGGCTAACCTTTGAAGGGGGCGGGTAAAGGCACCTAGCATTGTCAGGTGCCAGGTAAGTTACCTGGCACCTGTCTGTTCTAAGGGATGCCTTTATAGAGAGGTTTTAACGGCGGACGAGTTCGCCGGCGAAGAATTGCCGTTTTTGGCCGTTTTCTTCGACGCTGATCACCACGTTGTATTTGGGGCCGAAGCCTTCGGTGCGGCCGAGTTCTAGGATCACCTGCGTGCCGTCGCCGCGTGGTGCGTTGGTGGCAGGATCCAGCATGGCGGCGCGCAGAGCGGGCATGCCCGAGGGCGACTCGCTAGACATCTTAGAGACAAGCATCTTGAAAGTGTTCGCCACAAGGATTGGTTTCTCGGAATTCTGAGGATCCTTGGCGGTGACGTCGATGCCGTAGCCGAACATCTTTGTGAAGTAGATGGGATCGCTAAGGTTGCCGTGCTCGTCGCGCGCCACAGCTTTGTAGTTCACCACTTCGACGTCGACTTGGGTTTCGTCTTGAGCGCTTTTGGCCGGGTAGACCTGAAACATCTTCAGCGTGTACGGCGTGCGGCTGATTTCGTAAACCCGTGTCGAGACTTCTTGGGCGCGCGCCAGAGGAAGCGCCGCGGTCATAAGGGCGAGGGCCCCGAGAAAGCGGAATGTGGTTTGGGAAATGGATTTCATGGTTCTCATCTCTGCCTTTCGTTGAAGTTTTGATAATGGCGGGCTTGTGCAGACCCCCCGGTCTAGGCCTGGCTTATACTCCCCGTTGCTCAAAAAAGAGACTTAATTGGCCTTAAA
This sequence comes from Bdellovibrionota bacterium, assembly GCA_035539375.1. GTDB lineage: Bacteria > Bdellovibrionota > UBA2428 > UBA2428 > UBA2428 > DATLIP01. The sequence continues at coordinate 17,313 of DATLIP010000064.1, forward strand.
AGAACCGCAAAAAACCCAATAAAATCAACGCTTTAAAAAAGTGAAAACATAAGCCCCGCTAACTAGACACATAAAAAAACCTTATTTATCAATGACCCTCGTTATGGGGAATATTGGGGAGTGGCAGGGTGCCTTGCCGTACAGTTAAATCATTCATCGTTGCGGCCTTGGTCGCGACCCTCGGCGCGCACGCCGTGGCTTTTGAGTTCACGCCCGACCGGCATTCGGTGCCGCTCACCGGCAGCGTGGAGCTCGAAGGCCGCGTCGACGACTTTGTGGAGTTTCTCTACAACCGCGGCAAGGGCAGCGTTTCGTATCGCGATACTCTGCTCAAGATGCTGACGCCGGAGTATCTGCGCGCGTTGCCGCACTTCAAATCCTTCAAAACCACCCGGGTCGACATCAGCGCTTACGAGTTTCGACTCGTCGAAACGATTCCGCTCTTCGAGGTGCTGCTCAAGCGAGGCGTACAGCTGCGCGTGGTCTCTGACCCTGCGACCTTTACCCCCTTCGAAGCCTTCAACGCGAGAAAGCTCAAATCGTTGAGCGACACCGAACGCGCGGCCTATCTCAAGGCCTACGATCGCGACCGCGACGGTCAGGTGAGCGATGCCGACGTGGAGCGAGTGAACGAAGACCGCTTTGTGGCGATCCGTGCCCACGAGCATCTCGAATCGCTGCGCCAGCGCTTCCCCAAACTCGTGACGCTTGTGAATCCTCCCAACGAGGAGATCTCGCGCTCGGAACTCTTGCCCTTTCCGCGCCTGCATCACCTCAAAGACGTGGCCATTGATTTCTTTAGAGACGGCAAGTGGCGTTCGCAAATCTCCCTGCGCTCTTCGGCAAATCCCACGGATTCGTGCATGAGCAAGCGCATCGATCAGGATCACGACAACAAAGTGCGCTACACCGACCTCGATTTTGCGCACACCAAATTCGCGCGCGGTTCGCAGGGCAACGTGCAGTTCGGCGCCCTTTTGCGAGGCGAGGTCATTCTCGAATCGATTCAGTCGATCAAAGAAAAGTGGATCGCGCTCTACAAACGCAAAAAGCATTTCGACGAAGGACGCCTCGACCCCACCATCTTACCGCGCATCGTGATCAACGATTCGCGCGGTTACCGCTCCACTCTCGAAACCTATTATTCCGAAGGTATCAAAGCCGAGGGTCGCAAAACGCTCGATCCCGTTCTTACGGCCATTCACCACTTGAGCGGGCCCGACAAATCGCTACGTGTGCACTACTCCACGCAGTTTGTTTCTACGCACCCTGCTAAAAACCAGGCGCTGCGCTACCTCATCGACAGGGCGGGCGATCAGATGGAAGATTTCTTTGTGCTCGTCGACGGCAACTTCGCGACGCAGCCCTACTCGGCGCTGCCGCAGCTTGCCTTTGCGCCCTCGCTGAGTTTGCAATTCGGCACACTCGAGGGCCGTTCGATTCGTGACCTGCCTGCGTTGCCTGGCAAATTGAATTGGGAATCCGCGATTGGTGTCTATGAAGGTGGACAAGAAAATTTCGGCCACGCGACCTATGCCGGAAGCGCACGAGCGGACACGCCTTTTTACTACGACTACGAAACCAGCGAAGAAACTCCGGCCGACAAGCTGCACGCCAAGGTGGACTACTACGAGTACGAAACCCTCTCCGGCGAGCGCCACTACCTGGTGGTATGGGGATCCGCCAACTCGTCCAAGAATGCCGCGCGCGGCAATGCTGACGTGCTGCATGTGCTCGACACCACGGACCCCTCTGTGGGCAAAACCGTGAAGCGTTACTTTGAGGGCCTTCGCACGGATTCGCGTGTTTTTCCTTTTTCGCAGGCCTATCTAGACCGACGCTTTCGCGAAGCCTTTCACTGGGATCAGCGCATCCTGCACGAGGATTTTTTGCGTGACTTTGCAGAGTACCTATCCGCCGAGAAAAAGCCCAAGGGCAAACTAACAGCACTCGTTGCGGAGCTGGCCAAAGCCAAATCACATACTGATTTTGGTGCGAATTTTTTGCGCCTGCTCAAGTGGTACGACGCCAACGTGAGCGCGCCGCTCGGATGGGCGGATCTCTACGCGCTTGTAGAACTGTCACAGCCGCAAAAGCTTGTGCCAGATGCCATCGCTGCGGACATGGCCGCGCGCTGGCAGCTCGAAGAGGGAGCGCCCCGCCGGGCGCTAGTGAAAACCCTCGCGAGCCTGCGCAAAAAAGAAAGTTTCGGCGCCATTAGTCGAAACATGGGACGCATCTTAAGCAACTGCTCGGTCTTCCTGCAGCGGCTAGGGGTGCGGCAAAAGCCATCAGCATTGTTTACGGGGACGGAATAGAGGGATAGCGGGATGATTCAAAAGGGGTGGGGAACAAGGATATTACAGTGGGCACTCGCCTGTGGCGTGGGATTTGCGCCTTTCGCCGAGGCCTCCAAGCCGCGCCTTTCACGCGACGGCAAAACCTGCAAAGAGATGCTCGAGGAACTTGATCATACCCGCGAGCGCGCTTCGCTTGCCAACAACAGTTTCGTGCCGCTCTCAGTGTTGCTCTCAAGCACCAAATGCAAAATGGTCGCTAGGAACTGGCGCGAAGGTCCCTACCACTCCAAAGCTCAGCCGACTCCCGGTCTTCTTGAGATGTTCCGTACGGCCGATGAGGCTTCGGCGGACGTCATCCAAAAACTCGGTCTTAAAGGCAAGATCGAGAGTCCCGTATACGACAAACGCAGCCCGCTCGAGGGTGCGGCCGCAACGCTTGAACTCATGGAACGAACCTCGCCTCCCAAGTACATTCGCAACGCCGTGATCGTGCGCGAAGGCATCTTTACGGTGGTGCCCCTGCTCATGCTCACCGAACGCGCGGGCCCTAAGACAGGGGGCAAGAACCGCTACGTGCCCGTCATCGCCAAGGGCCACCAGGATCTGTCGCAGGCAGACGTCTATACTGCGGTCTTCACCGCGTGGGCGCTTAGCCCGTGGGTGGGCGAAACTCCCGCTCAGGCTTTCGTGCACTTGGTGCCGATGGTCGTAAAGCGCAAAATCCGCGGCGTCGAAGAGTCCGACGCGAGTTTTGCGATCGATGCGCATCAGTACCTGCCCATCATTCGCGAAGTTTATGAAGATTTTATGGCCACCGTCACGAGTCGCGAAAAGCTCGACGAAGTGGAACCTCGTCGCTGCACCGAGTGCGCCCGATGTCCGTGGGCGGCCTATTGCCGTGGCCTGATGAAAACCTCCAAAGACCTTTCGATGATGCCACTGCCGCCTTCGCGCGCGCAGGCTGAAGTTTTTGCGAAGCAGGGGCGTGGCGATACCACCAAGCTCTCGAAGCTCAACATCAACGGAGATGGCTTTGTGGATCTTGCGATGCGCGCGGGCCTCTCAACCTCGCGACTCCGCTATATGGTGGCGCACTCCAAATCCATCGAGAGCGATATCCCGCTGCGCACGCGTTCTTACGCCGATCCTTTCCGCGACAAAGACATCGCCGTGCACATCGACTTCGAGGATCTCATGGATCCCAAAATTCGCTCGGGAGTTTACCTCTTTGGGGTGGAGACGCAGGATCTGCGCGCTTCGCTCAGCGATCCCCTGCACAAGGAATTCATTTTCGCCAAGACGCTCACCCAAACTGGCGTCGACGAAGCCTGGGCCAACTTCATGCGCTTTTTGGATCGCGACCAGGGCTTTGATCAGGACCACTGGGTGGTGACGATGTACTCAAAGCACGAGATCGTGAAGTTTGAGCAGCAATTCGACATCGCCAAGGGGCCGCTCAGCGACTTTACCGTGGCCGAAAAAGCCTCTCCCTACTTTTCGCAGTACGGAGATCCCGAAAAACCCAAGGGCCGTCTCATTCGTCGCCAGGAATTCTTTGAGAGCTATCCAGATATCAAACCCGAGCACATCTTCAGCGTGATCGACCGCTCCATCGATTTGCTGGATTACACCCGCCACTCAATCGCGTTTCCGACTTACTCGAACAGCATCAAGCAGATCTTGAAGTACGTGAACACCAAGCGAGAACCTCTGGAATATCCGCCCGGCGCCAACGGACTCGAGTCCATGGCCCAAGCCCGCGAAGGCTTTACCCGTGGGGAGAGCGCTTTTCTGGAATGGGCGCGGGCCTACAACGAGATCGACATCGACGTGAATCGCCTGGTGGCAGATTTCATTCGCGCCAACGCAGACCTGCCTATGGCCAAAGAACTCGAGTGGAGTCTTAAGTCTAGCGCAAGGCTCGAAGTCATCGACCGGGCCGTGCGCCAGAAGAACGCCATCGTCCAGGTGCTGCTGCGCAAGTCGCTCTTTGAGAAGGCCACCAAGACGCCGATGCGCCGGTGGAGCGAAGATCAGCTCGAGCGCTTAGAGGCCATTCTCGACCGCACCGATTACCTGGCCTCGCGCACCAAGATCTCCGGAGAAACGCGCACAGATCCCCGCCTGAAGTCGGCCAAGCTACAAAAGCTTCGCTTTGAATTCATGGCGGGTCGTCAGGCCAAACTCTACGACTTTTTGCGCGAGCTGAATCCTTCGCTCGACAACGAAAAGGGCGATCAGGCCCAGCGCGCCTTTGTGGAGCTGCTGCGCTACCCAGCGCACCTTTTGGGCCCCGGCCACCTCAAACAAATCGTGGCAATCAACGAGCTGCAACGTGAGTACGACCGGCTCGAAATCTCGTACCCCCAGAATCCCATCGAACGTCTCGAGCTGCCCGTGGGCTACGCCGAGAAGGTCGATACGAATCCGGGGCTCCTTGAGCTCGCCGAAAGTCTGGGCATCTCGCGTGCCGACATGAATTTTTTGTGGCGCGGTCTCTACCTCGCCAAAGCCTTCGGGAAGGAATGACATGAAAAGAAATTATCGAAGCTGGATTTTAGGTCTCTCGTTAGCGCTCGCCTCCGTGGGCGCCCACGCCTCGCAAGAGAAATCGTACAAGCAGCTGCTGCGCGATCCCCGTGCGGAATGCGGCTTTTATCTGGCTCGTCTCGATAGCGAATTCACAGGTCGCAAGATCTCGGGCACACTGGACCCCCAGGAATTGCCGCACGCGCTGAAGGATTTTGACCCCACTCAAGAGCGCCTTGTCGCCGTGGGAGCCCCCCCCGATTGGATGTCGCGTCGCAAGTTGAAACGCGCGGTGATGAAATCCATCGAGGACGCCGGCTTTTCGGCCGCCAAATACACCGCCATTCGCCGTATTGGTCAGTATGTGGAAACCAAGGTAGGTGTCTTTGCCTACGTGCCCGGTCAGGGCATGCGCCGGTTAGCGTCGCTCGACGAAGCCGCGCTCGAACGCAATGTCAGCGGCGCCGAGATCAAAGCCATCATCGACGCTGGGGGTTCCATCCTCATTTCCGGCACGCCGCTCGTGGGCGCCGCTCGCGAGAAGATCGAAGCCTCACTCAAAAACAAGCTCCAAAGCAAAGCTGCCGAGGCTCAGGTGGAGCTGCCCCCCGAGCTCGTGCGCACGCAGTCCAAGCTGCGGGTCTGGACACAGGCTTTTGCCGAGAATCCGCGCAAGGCCATGGTAGATGCCATGTACCAAGTGCGCGCCTTGTTTCCCTATTCCGAAGATATGGTGCGACCCACCGACGGTGAGATGCGTTCGATGGGCCAGAAGGTCACGATGCACACGATCTTCTCGCTCATCTCTTTTGCTCTGAAGCGCGAAACGATGCAGGTGATGATTCCGATGACGATCATCAACGGCGCCAACTCAGCTGGTACGGGTACCTATCGCTCTTTCATCGGCAACTGGCTCAGCCGCGACGGCGATTCCATTGCGATCCGCACGATCAAGGGTCTGATGATGTCGTCCTTCTTCACTTTTGACCTGTACCTGGCGCGCAACGCTTTCGACAGCGAAACCCTTTCGTCGATGGCCACTTTTGCGGGCTGGAGCCATTTCTTCTCGACCAGTTGGGTGAGCATTCTCTTTCAGGCCATGTGGCGCACGCCGGTTTCGGCAGTCTTGAACTCTTGGGAGCGCTGGCGTTCCGAAAAAGACGGTCCCGAGGCGAGCAAGTGGGCTCGCGGGGTGGGCGGTTCGGCCGAGAAGTTCATGACCTACGCCATGACCCAGTTTTATATCCTCTCCATCGTGATGGAGTCGTCCTTCTTCAAACTCGTGTGGAATCCCGGCCACGGGCTCGGCATGCTAGGGGGAGACGCAAAACTCGACAGCGCCCTGGGGCAGACCCTGCTTATGAACTTCAACGTGGGTCACTTGGCGATGGCCACGGTGGGGGCGGGGGCCCTTGTTCTCAAAAACCAGTACCGCCTCTTCGACAAAGTGGTTCCGGCCGTGGAGTGGCTCGACAAACTCGAAACCAAGGTCTACCGAGGATTTACCGGACTTTTTAAATGGCGCAAGCCAGAAGGGGGCGCTTCTCCCTGAAGCGTCGCTTCCTATCTGCGCCGAATAATAAGATGAATTAAGTTCCGCATTCGCCGCACCTCCCTTAGACCTGATCCTGCGGGGATCTATTTTAAGGGAGGACTCATTCATGAAGTTCCTAGGGTGTTCTATGTGGGGCCGGAGCCTTTCGCTCGTCACGTTCGTGACGACGTCGGCGGCCATGGCTCAAACGGCCGAAAAGCCGATCAAAACCAAAGAGTGGACTTATTCCAAAAAAATCATCGGCCATGACGCCACTGAGCTTTGCGTGGCCGAAACGCAAAAGAAGGTGGGCGAGACCACCTGGACCTTTGCCGTGTTGGTGGATCCCACCCGCCTTGAGGCTCCTCAAATTTTTATCAGCGGCGACGATGCGGCCGAAGTCCTGAGCCTGCAAACCGATAGCAGCAAGACGGTCTTCCCGATGCTGCGCGACTCGCGCTCAGACGCTCGCCTGGGCAGTGCGGCCTTTTGGTTTGCGCCCGCTCAGCTGAGCACGCTCTACAAACAGCTGCGTCGCGATAGCAACATCAAGGTGAGCTACTCCCCCGAACACGGCGAGGAGCAGAAATTTTATTTCTCTCTCTCGGGATCGATGGCGACCTTCGACAACCTCAGCACAAAGTGCGACGCCAAAAAGGAAGTGCTCTACTTGCCTTTCTTTGATGCGCTCGATAAGCAGGCGGCCGCCCAGAACGACGCCGGCCATGGGGCGAGTGATCTGCAAGACTCGCTGGCCTTGGCCTGGGATACATATTTTGTCACAGGGGAGCACCAAAGTGCCATCAATGCGCTCGACGCTGAGATGAAGCCCCACCTGGCTAAGGAAAAAGAATTCCTCACGCGCACGGGCAAGATCAACGGACAGCTCGAGGAGCTGAATCGTAACAAAGCGGTGGTCGAAAAGAAAATCACCGACCTGCGCAGCGAACGAGCCCGTTTGGCGACCGAACTCGCTGGTGTGGAGGCAGAACTCACAGCGGCGCTTGCCGACCTCAAGGCCAAAGAAGACATCTTTCGCCCAGTGGCCGAAGAGCTGAAACCGTACTTTGAACGTGTCGATGCGTTGAACCTCGAAGTGACTCGACTCACGAGTGAGATTCGCGACGCCGATGCGCGTATCGCAAGTGCCAACACGCGCATCGCTGAACTAGAGCGCCAAGAGAACTCAGCTCGCGATGAGATCGACGATCTCGAACGCGAAGAGCGCAATCTGGAACCTCAGCGAGCGCAGGCCGAATCGGACGTGCGCAACTTCAACTACCAGTGGGAACTCCGCCGTGTGGTGGAGTCGGACACGCAGATTCGCTGGATCGAAAATGAGATCCGTCGCAATGAGCAAAATATGGTGACGCTCCAGCAGCAGTACCGCAATCTCGAGGCGCAGCTCCAACGCGCCCAGGGCGATTTGCGCCGTTGCGAATCGCATCGCAACATCGCTGCGACCACACTCGACGTGGAGCGCCCGCGCCCGAATCCCGGACCGCGCCCCGACCCGAGACCAGACCCGAGGCCAAATCCACGTCCGGATCCGCGTCCAGATCCTAGGCCCGATCCGAGACCAGATCCACGACCGGACCCACGTCCGGATCCTAGGCCCGACCCGAGACCTGACCCTAGACCCGATCCACGTCCGGACCCGCGTCCCGACTGCTCGGCCGAACGTCAGCGCGTGAACCAGGTTCAGCAGCAACTGAATCAAGTGAACGCCGCTTATGCTCGCGAGCAGGGCGAGCTCGCCAGCAATCGTGTTCGCTACGATCGCCGCCGCTTGGATCTCGAGTCCGAGGTGAATGCGCGCTATCAGTCTCTGCAGCAAACGCTAAGCGAGCTCGAAGCGCGACTCTCGTCGGTGCGTTCGGAGATCCGCTCCCTAGAGCGCGATGTGAACGACATCAACCAGAACCTCATCCCGCGCGAACGCGATAACATCGCCGACGCTCGTGGAGAGATCGCGTCGCTGCGACCGCAACTCACCGATGCCCAGGGGCGTCTGGCCGAGGCTCGTGCTTCGCTGAACGCGCTCGTCATTAAGACCGGTTACGAAAAGAAAAAGACCGAGTACCTGAGCGCCCAGAGTCGAGCGAATCAGTTGCGTAACGAGACTTCGAGCCTCGACACGCAAATTCAGCTCACCGATGGGCAGATCGCCACCCAGAGCAAAGCGCTCGCCAAACTTCGCATCGACATCGATGCGCTGATGGCGAAGCTCGCTCAGGAGACCGAGGGGCTTGAGGCTGTCGAAGCCATTTTGAACCCTCTGCGTGAACAGCGGGCGACTCGCGTGGCTGCGCTCGAAACCGCGCAGGCCAAGTTGCAGTCCGAGATGGTGGCGTACCGTACGATTTACCGCAGCACTTTCCCGGCGCCCCAGGGCACCAGTGGCGTGCTACGTATTTCGGAGCCGAAGGCTGAGCCGTTCTACGAGTGGCTCTACCACTAGATTAGTTCTTGTCTGTAATGGGCCCGTATCTCTGCCGCCTCACGGGGGTTTTGACGGGCCCATTGTTCTGATAACCGGCGCTGGTCTTCGCTCATCTGGCGATGACGCTCACCGAGCTTCTTGGCGGCGCCGTCACCGCTTTGCTTAAAATTCGGCGCAGGAGAGGACTGTGAATGGGTCCGATAGGGGGGAGATCCGGCAGTAGAGCAGGATTTCCGCGAGCAGGCGCCCCCACATGCCGCTGGCCACTATGGTGGCAATGCCTGTTCCGTAGGCAAAGTTCAAACGGTAACGGTAGTTGCGCAGGCGTTTTTTGAGCGCCATCGGCGCTTCGAGGCGAGCCTCGGCCACGGCGAGCCATAGCACGTCGGGGCGTTTTGCGAAGAGATCCAGAATCAAGTCCGAACCGTAGTCGCGGGAGTAGATCGTCAGCAGTGTGGCCACGGTGGCATCGGGATGCTCGCGCACCAACTCGTTCCACGCGCCCGGAGAGTCGCGGAGTCCCAGGCGCGGAGGTGCGTAAAAGGGCACCGCATTTCTGGCAAGGGGTGGCGTTGGTGCGTCGAAAGCGCCGTCCAAAATTTTATCGTAAAGTTCGCGACGGTAATAATCGAGTTCATCGACGTTGCGCGGAAAGGGGGTCACACGGCGATCGGCTTCTTCGATGTGGCGAAGGTTGCGCCCGAGCTGCATCTGATCGTGAGTCCAAAAATTGCGATAGACGTTGAAGGGATTGAGGAGCTGAGCGCCGCGCCGGTAGCGCTCGGCGTGGTGGAGGGAGAGTATCAGCAGGCCGCAGGCTGAAGTATCAGCGCGGGCCACGGAGCCCAACGAAGCCAGAAAGAGACTTAGCACCAATCGTGGCATCAACCTGCGGAGCATGCGCGGCAGCGTAACACGCGCGTGCTCCGTGACCAGGTTGAAGCGCCAGGATTAAGGCGTTTTAAGGAGCTCGGTTTGGGCAGCGGTATCCTCTTTGGAGAGTGTGACTTTGATGGTGCCCAGGCCGTTGCCCGCAAGACGGGTAAAGATGTCGTAGCCACCTTTTTTGAAGTTCTCTTCTTTCAAGTCCTCTGGATTGGTGATGGTTTCGCCCAGTTGGTGCTCGCCGTCGTTCGTGCGAAACGCTTTGACACGTTTGCCGAATCCCCACACGTAGGTGCCGGGCGCTCGCTCGAGCCAACGCTTTTGAATTTCCTTTTGCACTTGTTCGGGCGTGAGGTTGCGCACGTCGATGTCTTCATCCCAGGCGGAGATGAGACTGTGCCCAAAGGGGCCGAAAGAGAGATGTTCGAGACGGTAACTCAGTTGGCGTGTTTTGGGGTTGGGTTTTAGCTCGACTTCGTTAAGGAAGGTCGTGGCCCTAGAATTGTAATCAAAGCTGCCGTCGGCCTCGCGCTTGACGATGACAAAAGGCACGTACTCTTTGATCTCGCCCGTCTTCTGGTAAAAGTCATCGGTCACTTCTACTTTGCGAATCAAGGCTTCGGCCGGTCGGTAGTTGGCGCTGAGTTCGATAACGACGATGTCACCGGTATTTACCACCACTTCGTTCGTAGGCTGGGTGATGGTTGTGATTTTCGGGATGCGATATTTTGGAACCGCTTCGACGGGGGCCTCTTGCACAGGAGTTTCGTCAAAATACTCGGGCGATTCCTCTTGAGCCATGGCTACTGAAATCACGCTTAGGGATGCGATCCAAAAAAGTTTATTTTTCATGCTGTTCTTTCCTTTGCAGTTCTTTCGGTTAGTAAGTAGCGACATTCCACAACTCGTTGGCGAGGATCTTTTTGAAGTCGCGTGCGGGGGTGTCGACGCTCGAGGAGCTGATGGTACCAACATCGGGTGTGTTCAGGTTGATCGTTTTCACAAAGCGTGCGTCGCTGCCGCGGTTGCGGATGAATTCAAACTCTACGGTCAAGGTCGACGTCTCCAAGGGGTTGGTGATTTTGAATCCGAGGTTTTGGAAGAGCGCTTTGAGTTCGGCACCGTCGTTGATGAGCGTTGTCGGATGTGCAGTGGGCGCGTAGGTGTCTTCAAAGACATTCCAGTTGCCAGCGCCATCGTTGCGCAAGATTTCGACATTCGTGCCGCTCAGAAGCACGCGTACTTTGCCCTGCGTGAAATCGAGCGCCTCGACCGGAGCTTCCATCCATTCGCCGTAGTCCGTGTCGCCCTCAAGAGCAAAATCCCATGGGTAAAACGAAGTCGTATTGGGCAGGGCGTCCTCGGTAAAGGTTTTGGGGATCCACACTTTCACGACGGGCGACCACTTGAGCAGCGACGTTGAGCTCGCAAGTGTGGCAGGTGTCAGAGCGCCCGGAGCACTCGGTGTTAGGGCGTCGGTCAAGAGGCGCAGGTTCACCTGGTACGGGTCGTCGACGTTCGTTTTGTAAAAACGTTTTACGGAGTGGTTTTTTAGTACAAATAAGCCATCCGTTTGGCGAGTCGAGAGCTGAGGTAGGTACATGGGCTTAAAGAGGCCGGGATTTGCGAGCTGGTTCCACATGTCGAATTGGGTCACGTAGGCCGCGAAGTCCGAGTTGACGGTGTAGTTGACCCAGATCGGTGCGCCTTGTCCGGCGCCGGCGTGTTCGATCGCCTGAGTGCCGAAGGCGAGTTCCCCATTCGCGCCCGTGGGCAGACCTGTGAGGGAACCGTAAGCGGTGGCGCGCTCGGTGATGGCGAGCGAGATGTCGTGCGTGGGGTGCAAGGCAATGAGCGTTGCTGCCGCGAGCGCGCGACTGCGCAAGAGCACGATGGTCTCGAGGGCCGCGTCCACGCGCTCGGCGCTGAGCACGACACTCGCGGCGTCGGTGACACTAGTGCGGGTAGAGCTCGTGCCGATGGCGGCGATCAACGCGTCCGCGTCACCCACGGGGTCGAGTGAAGCGGTTTGGTTGGTGGTGGTGCCGCCCGGCAGTGAGCCGTTCGAAAGCCATCCGCTCGCGCCAGGATGGTAGATGAATTCGGCGGCGTCGAAAGCCGGAACCTCGATGTTGATGTGTGAGGCGGCCTGCGTTTGCAGACTCGAAGAATCCACACGCGTTTGGACGCTCGTGAGTTGGCGGTCGAAATCGATGAAGGCCTTGAGGCCTGCGTTCACACCGCCGATGGTGCCTCGCCAACGTTCGCCCTTGAGCAAGCCGTTGAGAAAGGGCAGAGGAATGGGGCCGGCTTTGGTGCGGCAGTACTTGGTGCTGCAGCCGTTTTGCTGGTGCAGATTGTAGATGATCGCGTTCGATACCGGAAGATCTGCGTGCGGGTTCACGCCGCCGATCTTATCCATGTTCGGAACAAGTCCCCACCAACCACTTTCGGTGAGGGGAACGGTGTCGATAAGGCCAAGGCGAATTTCGAAGTGCCCTTTGAAGTTGGCAATCTTTTTGCCTTTCTTATCTTCGCCCCATCCGAACCAGTCGTTGAACAGGCTCGGGCCGACGCCGGTGTAACCAATTTTGTTCATGGCAGCGACGACCATGGCTGCCGCCCAGGCGCCGTTGCTGTAGCCGACGATGGCCACGCGGAAAGGTTTGCAATCGCGCTCATCGAGCACGCCGTCGTTTTGTGCGGCGGGGGAGGTGGTGGGGTTGTTGTCGAAGTAGGCGCCAATGGCCTGCAGCATTTCGTGCAGCTCATGGTGACCGTATTTGGTGGGCTGGCCTGTGGGGCTCGGTACGGAGACGGTCTCGAAACCTGTCCACAGGCGATCGGGATCGACCTCGCCGTTTTTGAACCCGGGATTGTGGGGCGCATTTTGGTTTTTGTTGTAGCAATCCGCTTTGTCGATGCCCGTTTCGGTGCAAACGTTGTGCATGAATTTTCCGTTGCCGGAAACGGCGAAGTAGAGGGGCGGGCGGGGGCTGCAGGTGATGGCGGCTTGGGCGCCAAGTCCGCTGAGGGCGGCGACGCCCACGAGCGCAGCGCGCAGGGCGAGGGTTCCTTTGGTTTTGATCATGTGTGAGCTCCTAGTTGTTTTAGATTTGGTCCACTCTAGGAACACTCACTCCAAAACGACCGAACGCTGCGCGCCGATGTTCACCCCACGGAATTCCTGCGAGCAAGGTCAAATCACGGAGCAGATCTTTTTGGCAACCCGAGTTGGGACAAAATACCCGGCAAGGGTTGTGGTGTTGCTAAATGGATTTCATCTAAGAGTCCGAATATAATGCGGCTTTTTGTTTTTGAATCCACAAAAACGACATCCTGCGACAATATGCCTTTGCAGCCAAAGTAAAGAAACGCCTCTGCTTCACCAATGTGCAGCGCTGGCTGGTTAACGTTTTTTGGTGGTTTCACGAAACTTTAATAGTGGCGCTCCTGTGAATTTCGCCTGTACCATGGAAGCATGGGGAACGTATTTGCGAAGGTATCTTTTTGCGGTGTCCTCGTGCTCGGGCTCGCGACGGGTTGTTCTGTGGTCATCAGCCGCTCCAAAGTGCTCAGCAACCGAGCGACCTTCGTGCAAGTGGAGACGACCGATGAGCTGGGTGCGGTTCCGGCCTTTCAGCTCAGCATTTCGGACTTCACGAACAAAGACCTAACCTATCAGTACGCCGTCGGTACCGGCACGCTCGGCAACGACGCCAAAAACTTAGTCACTTGGACAACGCTCACGAGCCTTAGCCAAATCACTCAGGCGCTTCCGGCGATCGATTCGCGCGTGAGCACTTATTACATCAACGTTCGCGTGAAGAATAAAAAAGGCAAGATCTCTCCAGACGTGGTGTCGCAGGGGTGGAAAGTCGCGCTCAAAGTGGAACCTCTCTACACCACGCACGGAACCATGTGGATGAAGTACATCAAAAATAACGGCGCGAGTACTTTAGAGTCCGACGGCACGGCGTGCGCAGGTGATTTCTATCCCGAATGCATGCTCGCGGCGCCTTTCATGAAAGCGAGTGTCACCGGGCGTACGACTTGCGACGGCCTCGAAATCACCGACAACCTTGCGGCCATGCGCTGGACCTGCAAAGTGACGGGCGGCGTAGCGACACTCTACTCTTACGGATTTGCACCGCAAAAAGGCTTGCGCGATGTGCTCGCGGCCACCGAGTTTCTCGACATGAAGGTCATGCTGTCGGGCGATGTCACCAATGAAAGCCTGAGTGCCAAGTGGTGGTCGAATCCCATTCAGGCGCTGCCCGATAACAGTGCGGGCACTTCGGCTTTATCACTGGACTCCTTAACTTTGCCCGCTCATACGATACTGACTCTCGCTGAGAGTCGTGCGAGTGCGGGATATGAATATAACGGCGCCAATCTCGGCATCGTAACGCTGCGGGGGGCGATTCTCTCTTATAACGGAGCCGCGAACAACGTGTCGCTCATCGGGCTAGACGAAGACGTCACCCAGGTACACGTCGAAGGTGACTTTGACTGCAATGCGGCGAGTGGTTTCGATGCCCTGTCCGGGGTCGATGTTTACGACTACGCGGAATACCTGACCATCCGCAACGTGTCGGTTTCTAATTGTGTCGGCAGCGGGATGAGTCTGGATTTTCCTTACCACCTGATTCTCGAAGACATTCGTGCTTACAGCAATGGCTCGCGGGGCATCACCATTTACGGCATGGGCCCGGGGCGGATCGCGAACATCGAGGTCGCGAACAACACCGCGATCGGCCTACGTGTCTTCGATGGTGAAGACCAGACGACTGTGATCGAGAACATCAAAGCTTTCAACAACGGCGGAAATGGCGTGCAACTTGGCTACACTTATCAAGGGTGGGTTTTGAACGACGTGTTCACCTCGGGCAATGGTGGAGATGGTTTTTACTGCAATGGCTGCTGGCCGATTGTGGCGCGTAACATTACGGCCATTAACAATGCCGGTTACGGAGCGCGCTTCGAAGACATTACTGAGGCCTACATCAGTTCCATCGTTGCCATCAACAATGGGCTGAGCGGAATTTATTTTGCCTCCATCGATAGTTCCCTGATCAAGCATTTAGCGTCCTTCGGGAACGCTGGCACGGGGATTCATGAGCACGATGGTTTTCAAGAAGCCGGGGTCTTTACGGAAGTGATCATGGCCGGCCAAAACACGACGGCCAACTGTAACGGCACAGGCTCTGGCACTCCGAACATCGACTCGGGTTGTAACTCGGATGCCAGCTTCGTGTCGCTTGCCGCCGGTGCTCTCGACGACACCTTTGTCGGCATCGTGGGCACCTCCGATTCCGAGAACGCGTCGAACGCCAACGGTTCGAGCGCTTTCGCGAGCATTAGCGACTGGTTCAATTTTATGAATCCGTTGCGCGTCTGGGCTAAGGGCGGTGCCTCGAGTGTGATTGACGCCGCCGCACGCGGACGCTGCAGCTCGGGCACCTGTGAAATATTTGACTTTGGACTGAGTCGCAATGACGACGTGCTACGCGACCGTACGTACACCGGTGTCGCAGCTAACCCAACGTTCACCGATGATCAGGCCTGCCCGGCGAATTTGTCGGGCAACGTGGTCAATACCTGGAACCCTCACGTATCGTTGAGTATCTCGCACCTTACCCACGCAGTGGAGATCAACGACGATGTGGTGGGCAATAACAACGGTTTCTGTGAAAGCGGCGAGGCCTGCCTCTACACTCCAAATTTTGGTTATTACCAAGGTCACGGCGATTATCTGAGCTCAAGCTGCGAATTTCAGGACGGTACGATCACCGGAGTGACCATGTACCGCTACCCGGAAAATGGTTACTAGTCTTTTTTGCAGGGTTTGATGACCGTTGCGTAAGCTTCGGTGCCGTCGCCCTGGGGACCGAGATCTGTCACCACAAGCGCGTAAGTCTTGGTCTTCCAGCGGAAGAATTCATTCACCGCATCGGGAACCTCGCCACCGCCGTCTTCGTCGACGCCGTAGTGCTGGTCGACCTTTTCGGAACTTTCCATGAATTCAGCTAAGGCTTTCTTTTGGTCGGACCAAGCCACACCCAAGAGACCCGAGTCGACGTGAAGGAACGAACGGTAACCACCGCCGTCTTTTTGCTCTTTGTCGGTAACGGTATGCATGGCCTCGAGGATTTCTGGAACGTCTTCGATGTTTCCGCGGTAGCAGATCTCGGGATACTCGTGCAGATAGCCATTCTCGATCACGAAGTTGTCGTATTCTCCTAAGAGTCCCGCCTCGCGGGCGGCGTCGATGCGTTGGCTAAGCACGCGCCAGTAGGCGCGCTCGCCCTTGGCGGTGACCACAACGCGGTGGGGTAGGCCCTCGAGGCCCTTGTCTTTGAGCTGGGCGTTGAGTTTGTCGATGTTGATCTCGGTGACCGTGTCTCCGGTGAGATCGAACTCGAGAGTGGTGTCGGCAGCCCACGCTGAAGACGCGGCAAGTGCCAAGGTGACGAGCATAGATAGAAATTTCATGATTTCCCCTTCCCTGGGAAATCATTTAACGAAGAGAGTCTATAGGGTCAAGGCGGTGGCGCCTTTCATGATTCGTTGCGTGCACTCAAGGCGTCACAGCCGCAGAGCCGCAAGAGCCAAGAGCGAGCGAGAATGTGATCGTCTCGCGGTTGAGGTGTGCGGGCAAGTTGAGTTTCACTTCGTAGACAGCTCGTTCGTCGCCCGACGCGGGAGTGACCTCGCGCAATTGCATTTGAACCTTTTCACTATCCAGTCGGCGGTAACCCGAAGCGATGTTGCCGTCTCCATTGAGATCGAGGCCCAGGCGATAGAGTTTGCCAGGCATCTTGAGGCTTGCCGAGGGAGGGGTTACGACGCAAGAAGGGAGCGCGAGGGTGAGGTTTGCATTGCGGGCATCGATATCGACGTGGTTTCCGAGCGGGGCGAGTTTCCATTCGAAGGATTCGGCGCCTGTTTGGCTCTTGATCCACTTTTGCAAATCTTCGTGGGCCTTAAGAGTCATCTTCTCGGCATCTTTGGCGAGAAAGGCTTTGAGTTTTTGAGCATCTTCGGCCGAAAATTTGAGAAGGAATTTTTTGCGGCAGGCATTGGCTTCCTTCGGCAGATCGTGGGACTGAAACTCGGGAATGCACGAGAGGTTGATGCCGTAGTTAAAATTCACGCCGCGGTCCAGCGAGTCGAGATCGAGAAAGTCTTTGCTGATGGAGTGAAAAAGGGCGCCGAGCTGTTCTCTTGTATGGATGGCGAAGATGATGCCGACGAGTTGATTTTTTTTGTCGACGATGGGTGAGCCAGAGTTTCCGATGATGATCTCTTCTCCAGTGAGAAGCACGCGCGGGCTGTAGTCTTGACCACGATTGTTTAAGAGAAAGCTTCCCTGCACATTGCGTAGCTTGCGCGGGGTCACGATGCTACGCAAAGAATCGGGAATGGGATTGGCGACCCAGGCCGTGAGCGATTCCTTGTCGCGAATGCCATCGTTTCTCATGGCAAGGAGTTCGCGAGGGGAATCGGTGGTGAGTTCAATCAGGGCGTAATCGAGTTCGGCCTCTTTCTCGGAGGTGGCGTAGACACGTTTGCAGTGATGAATTTCATAGCCACGATTTTGCGTTTCGGGCATGTGAACGAAGAAGCGTCCGCGGCAGGACTCTTCGGGGTGGTTGATCAGATCGCCCAAGCAGTGGGCATTGGTAAGGAACATGTCCGGGGCGACGAGCACACCTGAGCAGCGCGCGGGCATGGGATTGATTTGAGGTTCGTAATCGTAAAGCGCTCCCACGGATTCGGGGCAGCTGCCGCGCTCTCCGCCTTGGCAAGTGACAAGCTCGCCGCCGTTCAGGGCCTGAAGCACATCGGTGGCACGGGCATAGGCCGCAGGGGTTTGCGCGCCGACGAGGAGGGCGCCAAGGAGAGGGGTGATGAGCGAATGGGAGAAGCGCATAACGCCATGCGTCATAATACGCTTTCACCCCCGAAGCGAGCGAAAAATGCTGCGAGCATTGGCAGGGGTGAGGTGATGCGGGCCTGAAGTCTAAGTTATTGTAAATATTCTTAAAAGCAGGTCATGCAAAGTTTTGCTAAGGACGCGCCGGCGCCAGTGGCTGCAAGCGCTTTAATTAAAAACCAAAAGGCAAGTACAACGAGGCGCTCAGGTGCGAGCGTGCGTCCCCACGGTAAATCTCAAACAAAATATTATAAGTGGTCTCGTCGAGTCCGGGAACATAGCGCTCACCCGGCGTGAGCGATGCGCAGTCGAGCTCGCATCTGTTGCGTGTGGCGATGATTTGCGGCTGCGTGATGAACATCGGCTGCTTCTTTTGGTCGATGGTCCAGAATCCGCCCCAGACGATTTCTACCTCGGTGGATTCCACCCATGCGCCCCAGCGCACACCGTGTGAGCGTCTTTCATCTCGCAGACTCAAAGCAAAGGGACACCACTTCGCCTGCGGGTCATCCACGCAGATCGTGGGTAGCAGGCCGGGATCGTCTTCGCTGCGAGCCCAGCGGTAGCCGTAATTCAGCTCGAGAGTGGCGGGAGCCACCGAAAAGTCTTGCCCCGCCACAAAACGATAAAAATGTTCCGCATCGTATTTCGGTCTGGGCGGTAGCGGGTTGATGGTTTTTTCGCTGGTCGCGACTCCGCGCGTGCGAAATAGCGACATGAGTTGGTTGGTCTTGAGGAGAACGGGTTCTTTGGCAAAGGTGTCTTGGGTGAGCGCCCGTGCGAGCGAAGAATCCTGTTTTAGGTAAACGATTTGTTCGTCGTGGTGCGGAGTGGGTTCGAGGAGCGAATACCAAAGTTCATGAAATACCAGGCCGACGCGATCGTAGGCGGGAAGCTGGGTGAAAAGTTTCTGATCGATGAGAATGACTTTGCCTTCGCGGTTGGCCACGATCTTGAGCTTGCGTGCGTCCAAGTTCAGCTTGGATTTGACGTCGCGAAGGTCGACGAGGCCTGTGTCGTCGATATCCGCCACTCGCCAATGGTACATCGACAGGGATTCCCACAGCGCCCAGGCGAGGAGCGCGTTCTGGCTCTGTACGTAGTGGAGCCTACGAGCCAAGAGGCAAGCTTCGCCGGCATTCAAAAAAGGAGCCGCATTTTGCAGTCGGTCGAGGGTCGCCACAGGGATGAGGCGGTGGATCTCGTCGCAGGACTTGGCGACTTCGTCGTCTGTCGCGCTGAGGCCCGATTCGTAGAATTCTAGCAGGCGCCAGCCCTGGGGGCCGAGGTACGCGTAACCGCCGTTGCCTTGGGCGTGCCCGGCGAGCGCAACGCTCACGAAGCCACTAGAGAGAAAGGAAAGGACGATGATCCAAAGGGTTCTATTCATTGATTTTCGGTGTCCGTGCTGAGGTTGTCGTCGCGAGTGCTGAGCGGGAAAATCTGCATTTGAGCGCGGTACACTTCACGGCGCTCTCCCGATTCCATAAGGTCGCAGAGCGAATCCATAAAGACTCGAACGCGACGTTTGGCTTCGTCAATTTTGGAGGGATCGATGGCCATGGTCATCGCAAAGAAGTCTCGCTCTTCTACCGGATCACGGTAGAGAGATTGTTTGGCGAGTTCTAAGTTTTGATGCTGAGAGGTTTTCAGCAATTCCGAAGGCACGTTGTCGGTGGTGATAAAAGACTGACCACTCGGTTTGATTTTGCCGGGCTCTTCGCCGATGAGCAGATTGAGTTTTTGCATGCGACTCAGGCTCTGCTTGGCGGTGGCCAGAGGGATGCGCAGTCGCTGCGCGATCCAGGCGGGATCTCCCTGGAAGTCCTGGGTTTCGGCGAGCGAGAGAATGGCAAAATTGTACCAATCCACCAGCATCGAATACTGCTCTTTATCGATGGTGACCCGATCGTGCGAGGGATAGTAGTCAAAGATGTCGGTGGGATTGGCGCTGGGAGTGCTTGTGGCCACTTTGCTGTAGGTCTTGCGTGTTTTTTTGAGGTCGAGCGGCGTGTTCATAAGAATCGCTTCAATCTTGGACATCGAGAAGACGCGCTTGCGACTGAGAAAAGAGCTAAGGGTTCCGGACGACATCTTGAGCGAGCGGGCCAAGGCTCGCAGCGAATAATTCGGATTGCGATCTTTGATTTTGTTCAGTTCAACTTTTAAATCCTCACGCAGACAATCCTGAAGCAGGATCATCTTGGGAAGATGCGGGTTGGGAGTGGATTTGGTCTTAGGGTTTGCAATCATGGTTTCATCCGAGCTGTCTCTGTTGATAGGTCGTCTGTTTCTGTGAAATCAAGTGCTTTTCCCCCTACATTCGCAGGGGCCACGCCACTGCGTTAGGGTAAAGTTACATAAAATCAGCAACTTAAAACAGTGCGCTCATTTCAAAGCGCTGCACAAGGGTGCAGCGCTGCGCGTATTTGCAGCGAAGAATCCCTGAGAATGACACCTAAAATCAGCCACCTGCGAGCTTTGGCGGAGTCTTAACTTCAGGCTCAGATCGCTGTGTCGATACTATGTGAGTATGGCAAAACGAAAATTGCTTGGAGCGGATCCCTTTGCAAGCGTGTGTCTGATTCCCGCTCTCTTCGTGTTGCTAAGTGCTTGCCAATTGATTTCGGTCGAGGGTGGCAAAGCCCCTGCGCAAGCGGGCGATGAGAATCCGGAAACCCATGCACCACTCGATCCGCAGCGACCCGAAATTCCCGATCCTCCGAGTTTTAGCGATGCCGAAGAGCTGGCTAGCGAAAAAAATGTGCTCGTCTACAACGTGCGCGATTATGGAGCTCTTGGCAACGACGCTGCCAACGACACGCTCGCCCTGCGCGCTGCCTATAATGATGCGGCAGCGGCCGGCGGTGGTGTGATCTACATTCCCGAGGGCATTTACCGCGTGGCACCGACCGTAGAAGGCGACTACGTGTTTCGCATCAACCATAGCAACATGCACTTCATTGGCGACGGTCCCACGAAGACCATCCTTTCGGCCTATGCTCTGAACATGCAGGATCCTGAATCGCTGATTCCACGCCGCGGAGGCATGTTCACCACGCTCGGACTGAACTACGACCAATCTATCGAAGACATCAGCATTCGCAACCTGCGCGCCACGGGCAATGCCCGCATGACCGATCAGGCAGGCGCCTGGTGGGACGAAGAGCAGCAGAAAACCGGTTGGGACATGACTCACAAAGGTCTTGGCATTTGGGGCCGTGTGACCGACGTGCTCGTGGACAACGTGGAGATGGACCATTGGCGTGGCGAGATCCTCTACGCGGGCGGCGGTGAAGAGCTAGGCACCTTTGTGATTCGCAATAGCAAAATTCACGATTGCAACGCCTCGGCCATCAGCATGGGCGGCAAGGTGAGTGTCCTCGGAAGTGAAATTTACGACGTGTACAACGGATTCGAGAACTTTTCGTTTTCTACGCACGGCACGCTCGTCAAGGATTCGGTGATTGAAGTCAATCGCAACTTGCCCAAAGACGGCATGACCAAGCGGGTGGGCGGCTTTGGTGTCACTTACCTCGGGCTCAAGGGCGCCTCGCTGTGGGTGGAGAACAACCGCATTGGTCACACTCAAAACGGGGGCGTCTTTCTCAGCGAGTTTGCCCACAACGTGACCCTCAAGGGAAACACCTTTGTCGATACCGTAGGGCTCTACGCCATCGATCTCTACATGCAGCCGTATCATAATTTTAGACCCGAGAACGACGGATTTAAGAACATTCTTGTCGAGAACAACCAATTCCTTTCGGTGAACGGCACCAGCGCAGAGCGTGGCATTCTGACTTACGGCAGCATGGAGAACGTCATCGTACGCGGCAACACCTTTGGCAATGACGACCCCAACGATCCGTCCAAAAACAATACGTCATTTCGCATTCCGGGCTGCGTGTATGGAGACTTTGTTATTGAAAAGAACACCTTCTACTCCGTGCCCTTTGCGCATACCGAAAACATGACGAGCACCCTGCTCGGCAAGGCTTGCAAGCGTCCAACGTGGATCTCGAACAATTTCTTTGGCAGAAAGGGCGAAGACATCTGGTTCTACGGCGCAGCTCGCACCTTTGATTTGGTGCCGATCGGCCAAGAACTCTTTATCACGGACGTCCCGAGCGGTTCGAACTTTCGCATTGATCCGGCTTACCTTGCCTCTTTCCCCGTGGGCTACAAAATCAAATTTGTTCTCTACTTGGGGCAGGATCGCGTGATCAAATTTGCCAAAGATGCTGCGTGGAACGACTTTGCGGCCGATGTCGTGATGCAAAGCTTTCCCGGCAATCCCGCAACCTTGACCATCATCAAAAACGCGAGCGGAAAGTTTAGCAAAGAGTGATTTTACGCCGGACACTACTCAGCGTCTGAAGGGCCGGCGCGGAACGCCGTGGCTCCAATAAGAGCGAGTGTGCCGACCAGGATGGTCCAAATGGCAGGAATCAAAAAAATCTCAGGGTTCATTAAGGGGGTCGGTGACATGGGAGCCTCCTACGTTTGTAGCACCCACTTACATTCTGCTTTGTGCTTGGGATCGTCTGACCTTACCAGTATGGCGCTCCGATTTGACGTGAGTATGGAGGCCTTGTGGAGATTTCATCACAGTTGCGGCGTGCGTTTTCGGGGGCTTCTACCGAACGAGGTCACTTAGAAAAATAAAGATTCGGTGAAGTCCGGCTTGACAGGGGGCTCGAGAAAAGGGATGACAATGCCGCGGGATGGAGCAGCCTGGTAGCTCGTCGGGCTCATAACCCGAAGGTCGTTGGTTCAAATCCGACTCCCGCAACCAATGAGTTCTAAAAAAGGTTCTGGCCCACAAAGCCAGAACCTTTTTTTTATGGGCTTTTGCCGTCCGACACAAACCCGCTGGTAGTGTCAGCGACGGAGATTTCATTCCGCGAGCAAGTGGTTTTTGCTCTCCTTATCGCCAAGGGAACCCCAGGGATCCTGGCAAAAGGAGTATCGCCATGAACCAAAAAAATCTTTTGACTGCAACCTTGATCACCGCCGCCCTGGGCACCCTAAGCGCTCGAGCTGAAACCACCGCCATGCATTGCACGGGTACCGAGCCTTTCTGGAGCGCCCATGTGACTGACAACCAAATCATGTGGCGTGATCCTGTTACCGATCAGGCCGTTCGCCTAAAGATCGACGAGGTCACTCCGGCCGTCGGTTTTGTAGAAGACTACATCCGCGTTTACAAAGCCGCTGGAGCCCCCCAGATGGTCATCCAAAAAATCTCGTGCAGCGACAACATGAGCGACACGGAGTACGAATACCAAACGCTGCTCTTTAAAGACGGCAACACCTACCAAGGCTGCTGCAGCCTCACCGACGAGTAGATTTGCCGTCGACAAGCGGCGATGCTCAAATTAAGCTCGCCGCCGTGGCAAAAACGGCAATAGAACCCACCCGAGCACAGAACTATCCCGACTGGTACCAGGAGGTCGTCAAAGCGGCCGACATGGCCGAGAATTCCCCCGTACGCGGTTGCATGGTGATTCGCCCCTGGGGCTACGCCATTTGGGAACGCATGCAGGCGGAGCTCGATCGCCAGTTCAAAGCGACGGGCCACGAGAACGCTTACTTTCCGCTCCTCATCCCGGTAAAATTCCTCGAAAAAGAAGCCGCGCACGTCGAGGGCTTTGCCAAAGAATGCGCTGTGGTCACGCACCATCGCCTCAAGGCCGTGGACGGTAAGCTCGTGCCCGACGGTCTCCTCGAAGAGGCCTTTGTGATTCGCCCGACTTCGGAGACCATCATCGGCGAGATGTTCGCCAAGTGGTGCCAGAGCTACCGCGACTTGCCGATCCTCATCAACCAGTGGGCCAACGTCATGCGCTGGGAACTGCGCACGCGCATGTTTCTGCGCACCAGTGAATTTCTCTGGCAAGAGGGTCACACCGTGCACGCCACCAAAGAAGAGGCCGTCGAAGAGACGCTCAAGATGCTCGACGTCTACGCCAAATTCGCGCGCGACTACCTGGCGATCCCTGTGATCCCCGGTGAGAAAACTCCCGACGAGCGCTTCCCAGGCGCTGTGAACACTTACACCATCGAGGCCATGATGCAGGACGGTAAAGCGCTGCAGGCAGGCACCAGCCATTTCCTTGGGCAGAACTTCGCCAAAGCCTCCGAGATCAAATACCAAACCCAAGCCGGCACCGACGAGTACGCTTGGACCACCAGCTGGGGCGTGTCCACTCGTATGGTGGGCGCCCTGATCATGACCCACTCCGACGACAACGGCCTGGTGCTGCCTCCGAAGATCGCCCCCAAGCAAGTGGTGATCATTCCGATCTTCAAAGACGCGGAGACCGAAGCCAAGGTGATGGCGGCCGTCGAAGAACTGAACAAAAAACTCTCGGCCAAAACCTACGCTGGGGAAGCCGTACGTGTGCTCGTGGACAAGCGCGACTTGCGCGGCGGCGAAAAGAACTGGTACCACATCAAACGCGGGGTGCCGGTAAAAGTTGAAATCGGTCCGCGCGACGTCGACCAGGGCACGCTCTGCGTGGTCACGCGCGACGACGAATCCCTCGGCAAGAAATTCATTCCCATCGATGAGTTTGTGAACTCGATCGAAGCGACACTGCAATCGGTGCACGACAATCTCTTGAACCGGGCCGAAAAATTCCGCAATGAGAACACCAAAGAGTGCGCAAGCCTCGATGAGGTGAAGGCGTTCTTTACGAAGTCCATCGGCTTTGCCTCGGTTTCTTGGTGCGCGAGCGCCATCGGCCACGCTGTGTGCGACGAATTCAAAATCACGCCTCGCTGTATCGTGGGCGCGCCGAAGCAGGCCACTTGCGTCTTCTCCGGCGAAAAAGCCACGCACCAGGTCTTGTTCGCCAAAGCGTACTAAATTAGCGTTGCGGCTATGGATCCCATCACGCAAGGCGCCTTTGGCGCGCTCTGGGCAGGCATCGCCGCGGCCGTCGATCGCGAACGCCGCCACACCGACAAACCCTCGCGCGGTCTCGCACTGGGGCTGGGGGCTCTCTCTGGCATGGCCTCCGATCTCGACGTGCTCATCTCCTCGAAGAGCGATCCGCTCCTGGCCCTCGAGTATCACCGGCACTTCACGCATTCGCTGATTTTTATTCCCATTGGCGCACTGATTTGCGCACTGGTCTTTTGGCCGCTTTTTAAAAAGCGCTTTGCCTCGTTTCGGCAAATGTATCTGATCTGCTTTGCGGGCTTTGCCTCGCACGGCTTGCTCGACGCCTTCACCAGTTATGGCACGCAGCTGCTGTGGCCCTTTTCCAATTACCGGGTGGCCTGGGATTCGATGCCGATCGTGGATCCGCTCTTTACCCTGCCGCTGATCGGATTCCTGCTCTGGAAATCTCGACGCTCGATTGCGGTCGCGACGCTCTTTACGGTGCTCTACCTTGGCTTCGGCTTTGTGCAGCGCAATCGCGCGATCGACGCCGTGCTCGGCCTGGCGCAGAGTCGTGGTCACGGCCGCGCGCTGCGCATTCAGGCCAAACCCTCCTTCGGCAACTTGCTCGTGTATCGCGGTCTCTACGAATACGGTGGCCGCTACTACGCGGACGCCGTGCGCATCTCGCCACTGGGTGCGGTGAAGTACTACCCGGGCGATTCGCTCCCCAAGGCCAGTGCCGAGACCTTTGCGATCATCTTCGACACCAAGCTTTACCGAGACATCGAGCGCTTTTCGTGGTTCTCGGATGACTTCCTCGCGGTGGATCCGCGCGACGCGAACGTGCTGGGCGACTTTCGCTACAGCATGCTGCCCAACACGGTGGATCCCATGTGGGGCATTCGCGTGGACCTCGTCCGAGCGGACGAGCACGCGGAGTTCGTGACGATGCGCTCGCTCGGCGACCGGTCCTTCGGCAAACTATGGGAAATGATTCTCGGGCGCTGAGGCGCTAGTCGAGCAGGTCGTCGAAATAATCGTCGAAATTCGAAAAGAGTGGCGTCGGCAAGTCGTCGAGTGGGTACCATTTGAGGTCGAGGATCTTTTTAGTTTCTTTGATTATGGGTTTGACGTGGTAACCAATGGTGGCGCGTACCACGAAGACACGAAAGATTTGTCCCGAAGCTCCGTCGTAGTGGTAGTGCACGTGAACGAGGCGCGGAAGGTCGAGCTCGTGCACGTCGATCTCTTCGCCGAGTTCGCGCAAGAGGGCCTGCATCAGGGTTTCACCGGGATCGGTTTTTCCGCCGAGCACCGCCCATTGGCCGTAACCGATTTCGCCGCCGCGTTTGTTCATCAGTACCTGGCCGTCTCGTACGATGGCGGCGACCACGGAGTCGCGCACGCCCTGGATGGGGCGAGCCACGCGGTCAAGGTCGACGTCTTCGATGCGGGGGATGGGCGGTAGTCCGAATTCTTCCTGGAGCTCACCCAGAATCGTGTAGCAGTACTCGGCCGTGTGGGGTGAGGGACGGTTGAGGTGGTCGGCGTGGGCGTTGGGGATTTGCAGGCCGAGCGCGGCCAGACTTAGCGTGACTGTTATTCCTAAGCTACGCCCAATCCGCGTCACTCAAATCCTCCCGGGGTTTTTGGGTTTCGGGGAATGTAGATTTTTGCGCCTTTTCGCGCAACGGCAAAAGTCTTAAAAATCGTGAGGAATTGGTTAGTGCGGGGGGAGCTATTTCAGATCAATTCTGTCGAGGTTTGGGCTCACCTTTTTGGCCCACAGCACCAGCTTTCGCAGCCGGAACATGATGGGGTAGATCCACGAGGAGATCCATTTTTTGGAATTGGCCCCTACGATGAAGAAGTCTTTGAGGCCGGAGATGTCGGTGTGCTGGTTGATCTCGCGAAAGGCCGCTTCGCCCTGCAAGACGCGCCCATCGGGAAGCACGAGAATCATGCCATCGTTAAAGTTTAAGTCCGCAGGCAGGTTGAGCTTTTTGAGAGCCTCGGCGTCGCGCAGCGAGACAATCTCTAGGCCTGGCAACGCCTTTTTCACCTTGTAGTACTCCGAGAGGCTCGTGCAAAAGGGGCACTCACCGTCGTACAAGAGGTAAGGGTTCTGGAACTTTATAGAGCTCGCCATAGAGACCATTGTAACGTATCTTTGGATCCCCGTTTTTTTTAAAATTAGCACTTGAATTCATAAAGATAGGGCTTTAGAAAGCCTCCATACCGAAATGGGGCCTCAAACCCCAGGGTAAGTGAGTCGCTAGCTCAGTCGGTAGAGCATCTCCCTTTTAAGGAGAGGGTCCACGGTTCGAGCCCGTGGCGACTCACCATTTTAACTTTTAAAACCCTCGCTTCCGAAAGGACGCGGGGGTTTTTGTTTACTCGGTCTCGCGTTCCAAGCTATGGGACGCTCATGAGAAACGCTCTTCTAGGACTCAGTCTTATTTTTGCCGCTCCCGCCCTGGCGAAGGTGAACCTCGACACGTCGGAAGTTTACCGCAATGTGCCTGAGCTGGTGCGCGATTTTGTTTACCGAGCGCCCACAACCCGCGACGCCGAGCGTGTCGCCAAGACCAGTTGTCAGGCTTGGATCGATGGCCGCACCGAAGATCTCAAAGAGCGCGGTGCGAAGATTCTCAGCACCTCGTGCCAGGTGGTCAAGGCTCCTGACGACGAGACCGGCGCTGTGCGCGGCCTCATTCAGTTTCTTTGATCGCGGAGATTCCCGTGCCCGCCTTCGAAGACGTTCTCAATTTCTGGTTCCACGAAACAAAACCCGAGCAGCGCTTCGCGCACAGCGATGATTTTGATCGCACGATCCGTACGCGCTTTGGCAGCACGCTCGAAGCCGCGGCACGCGGCGAGCTCCACTCGTGGCGTGAAACGCTTCGCGGACGCCTTGCAGAAATCATTGTGCTCGACCAGTTCTCGCGCAATCTCTACCGCGGCACAACGCGTGCTTTCGCACAAGACGGCATGGCCATGGTGCTAGCGCAAGAGGCCATGCGCGATGCTGCGCACCAAGGCCTCGGCGCCGAAGAGAGGCAGTTTCTCTACCTCCCCTTCATGCACAGCGAATCGCTTGTGATTCACGAGCTCGCGATGAAACTCTTTAGGGATCTGGGTTTGGAATCCGCCTATCGCTACGAAATCTTGCATCACGACATCATCAAACGCTTTGGTCGCTATCCACACCGCAACGAGATCCTCGGCCGCGTGTCCACTCCCGAAGAAATCGAATTTCTAAAAGAGCCCGGCTCGTCGTTTTAAACAAAATCCGGAGCGCGGTGCAGGATGCGCTCCAGTGCCTCGTCGAGCCAGCGTCGGTAGCCGAGGGGATTTCTCGCACGCGCGAGATAACCCATGTGTCCGCCGTATTCCTGCAAATGCAAATCGATGTGGGTTTGGTTCAGGGCGCCCAGGTAGGGCTCCCAGGGAATGAAGGGATCGTCCTTGGACATCAGGATCACCGTGGGCGTTTTGATCTTGTGAAAGTGCGCAAAGGTCGAGCACTGGCTGTAATAATCTTCGGCACTCGCAAAACCTCCGTAGGGTGCCGTGAAGCAGCGGTCGATGTCGTAGAGATGTGCGCGTCTTGAGATGCGCTCGGGGAACTCGATGAGCCCCTGGTCGCGCATGAAGTAAATCTCCCGTCGGCACATCTGCACAAAGTGCGCGTCGTAAACGCGGTTCCAGCCCTCCTGCAAACGGCGCGAGGCCGCGGCCAAGTCCGTAGGGCCATTCACCGCCACGGCGAAGTCCGGTTTGTGAGTTCCGCGTAGACCCGTGAGCAGGGTGAGCAGAGCATTGGCGCCCAGAGAGAAACCCACAGCGAGGATTTTTTTTGTGGGAAAGCGTTCGCGCAAATCGCCGATCACGTGCGAGAGATCCTCGCCTCGGCCCGAGTGATGTGGCCCGCGCGAAAGGCCACGGCCATAGCCGCAGCCGCGGTGGTTCACCGTCACCACGGTGTGTCCTAGTCTCAGGGCGATTTCGGTGGTGCGACGTATGTAGCCTGATTGGCAGGAACCGCCTAGGCCGTGAAAGAGAGCCACTACAAAAGGAGAATCTCCCCGGTGCACGGTGGCCGCAAGCACGTCGCCGTCTTCGAGATTCAAGTCGAAGCGCTCGCCCGCACCAGGCTGCTCACGCGAGGGCAAAAGGTGCGCGAAGATCGTTTGCGCGTGCGAGGTACGAGCCCAGATGGGCGGCACGCAAGGCTCGAGCTCAATGCGAAACGACATGGTGATTTACCCCGTGGTGAGCATGCCCGAGGCGATGGCCGTGACGGTTTGGCGCATCAGCGACACGTCGTGCTCTCGTAGTGCCCACAGCTGCGCCAGGTGTAGGGGGTAGATCATCGGCGATCTCACGCGGATGCTGGCGCCGAGCCAGGGGCGGAACCACAATAGGTCCGTGCTGCCGCTCATGGCGTGCACAAAATCGCAGGTGTCTTTGTACTCTTGTTCAAATCGCGCGAAGAAGGCCTTGGCGTAGGCCTTGTCGCTCGCGAGCGTTTCCAGGTAGAGACGCCAAATGCCCGGCTCGACTTTGGCGAGTGAGAATCCCAGCTGCTTGACGTAAGAGGCGAAGAAAGCCGAGTTCTGGAAATCCTCGCGGATCGCGGCGCGCTCCGCGCTCGCCGTGCGTCGCCATGCGCTGCCAAGTCCCCACCAAATCGGCAGCAGGGCGCGGGTCTGCGTCCAGCACAGCACCCAGGGAATGGCCCGCAATGAGGAAACCCCTTCGAGCTTTTTGCGCTTGGCGGGACGGGAGCCGATCTGCAGATACTGCAAATACTCGTAGGGCGTGGCGTCCGCGATGAGCTTTAAAAATTCACTCTCCTCCACGAGCTCGCGGTAGTGGCGCTCTTGCTCGGAGATCAGCGCGAGAAGTGCCTTTGAAGAAGGATGCACGGCCGGAGCGGGAATTTGGTTTTGGTGGATGAGCTTTTTGAGGTTTTGGATGAGGATGGGCCCCGAAGCGAAGCTGCGTTGAACCATCTCTCCTTGCACTGTCATCTTGATGTGGGCGCGCGCCTCGGCGGGCCACCACGAACACTGTTCGGTGGTCGAGCCGCCGCCGCGCGAGATGCTGCCGCCCGAGCCGTGAAAGAAGATCGGCGTGAGCGCGTGCGATCGGCACACCGCGGAGACCTCAGGCAGCGTTTTGGCGATGAGGTGGCGGCTCGCAAGCACGCCCATCTCTTTGGCCGAGTCGGAATAGCCGACCATCACTTCGAGCAGTCCGCCCCATTCGTCCCGTGCAAGCTTGCGCACGTGCGCATTGGCCAGCAACTCTTTCACCATCGCGGCGGCGTTTTCGAGCGCGTGGCGATTCTCGAAGAGCGGGATTACGGGCAGGCTCTCGTCTTTGAGGTAAGTTTTCACCAGCTGCAGGGCGTGTACAAAATCTTCGCTGCGGTTGCACTGCGAAATCACAAAGCCTTGTAGGTAGTTTTGGTGTTTGACGCCGGCGATCTCGCGCACCTTCTCGAGCATCTGCACGATCGCAAAGTCCCGACGGGCGGCGACGGGGGAGGAAATGATCTCATTCAGCACCGAGGCGTCTTCGCGCATCTCCAGGGGCATTACCAAAAACGGAAAGACCTCGAGGAGGTTCGAAATCTTGAGCAGCTGTTCGGGCGTCGTCGCGAGTTTGGTTTCGACGGATTTGGCGAAGCTGGCGTAGAGCGCGCGCCAGGCGAGCACTCGCTTGCCGTCGCCCGCCTTGAGCCTGGCGAGTCCCCGCAGGGAGGACTTGAGTTTTTTGAGCGAGCGCACCAGCGCCGGGGCCACTGCGGCGCGCTCGCTCACGCGGTAGGTTTCGAGGTCGCGCATCGCCGAGTCGAGGAGGGCGGCGAGCTTGGGCAAGATCATGTCGCGCGAGAGCTGCAGGCTGTTGTGCGTTTGCTCGGCGCCGACGCCCGGGTGGCCGTCTTTGTCGCCGCCCACCCAGGTGCGCAGTCGCAAACGGTGGCGGCTTTCGCGCACGAAGCTCCCGAGCATCTTTTGCGATTCGTCCGAGAGGGTGATGTTCAGAATGTGGCGGGCTTCGTCTTCGACGCTCGGTTTGGTGTTGGGCGCCAGGTCGCCATTCCAGGCCAAGGTGAGCAGATATTTGAGCTCATTCAACGGAAAATGCAGACGCGCGCCCTGGAGCGTTTCGATGAGCAGGTTTTGGATGCGACGAAAGATTTCGATCGTGGCCTCGGTGCGGGCTTCGGTGGGGTGGGCGGTGAAGACCCAAGTCACCGAGGTGGGATTTTCTTCGATGTCCGAGGATTCGGTCGCCGTGTGCAGAATGCGAAAGCTGCGGTAGGAATTTTCGCAGACGTTGATCAGTTCGAGAGCGAGGCCAAAAGATTTGGTGAGCTTCTCGAGGCGCGCACTGTCGCCGGGGCCATAGTTGCGAAATTGTTTTTGCAGTTGGGTGAACACGTCGCGGTCGTCGGCGTCGCGCAGCGAACGGGTGAGGAGGCGCAACGCTTCGACCTCGTCGTAAAAGCCTTGGCCATTCTGTGCGGCGATGACTTCGCCCAATACATGCAGAGATTCGGAAACCAGATTTCTTAATTCAGCGGGAGGGGAGCTCATCGGAGCGGGAGTT
Organism: Bdellovibrionota bacterium; assembly: GCA_035539375.1. Taxonomy (GTDB): domain Bacteria; phylum Bdellovibrionota; class UBA2428; order UBA2428; family UBA2428; genus DATLIP01. The sequence continues at coordinate 48,459 of DATLIP010000064.1, forward strand.
TAGCCTCACTGCAGATCGCAAGACAACGTCGCGGTTTTGGAATTGGGCGTCACTACGGGGCCCGACCAGGCGCCCGCTTCGGAGACCGAAGGCTGCACGCTGAAATCCAGCTTGCCGCCGGCGAAATCGCCGCGGATGAGGATCAAGGTGGAATCGTAGAAGAACTCGGAGATGGTCTTAGCGTCCACCGTGGGGCGGTAAACGCTGCCGTGGCTCACCACCATGAGGTTGGTGAGGCGGGGTTTGGGGGTGTCGAGGCGCAGGGTGGCCTCCAGGAGGGTCGAGCGGTCGGCGGAGGCGCAGCTGAGCTTGGAGGGGCCCGCTTCCTGGGCACTGGCCAGCGCGGCATAAAGCGCCATGGTCAGGGCCGCGGCGATGGCGATGCGCTGGGAGAGGTTTTTCATATGCGGCCCTCATAGTCCCGACCTTAACGTACGTCCAGTCAGAATAAGGTTGTCAGTGAGGGGTAGGGGGTGCTAACACGCCGCACAACCCCGGGGTGGCCTCGTTGCTCTAAGTGCCCGGAAAAAAAGAAAGTGGTACACACCTTGTTTAAAGATTACTCCCTCCCCGCACCGATCCTCGAGTCCCTCAACCAGATGGGTTTTGAAAACCCCACCGAAATCCAGGCCCAGGCCATCCCCGTCGCCCTGGCCGGCAAAGACATCATCGGCGCCGCCCAAACCGGTACCGGCAAAACGGCAGCCTTTTTGATTCCTATGCTCTCGCAGCTGATGTCCAAACCCCAGAACCTCGGCCTTGTGCTCGTGCCCACGCGCGAGCTCGCCGACCAGGTCTTTGGCGTGGCCAAAGACCTGATGACCTTCGACAAAGACTTTTCGCTCGTGATGCTCATCGGCGGCGTGCCCATGGGCCGTCAGATCCGCATGATCTCCACCAAGCGCCCGCGCCTGCTCATCGCAACTCCCGGTCGTTTGATCGACTTGCTCCGTCAGCGCGCGATCAAGCTCACCAACGTTTCGCACTTGGTGGTCGACGAAGCCGACCGCATGCTCGACATGGGTTTCGAGCCTCAGCTCAACCAAGTTCTGAGCTACTTGCCTGCGCAGCGCCAGACGATGATGTTCACCGCGACGCTCGCCGACAACGTGCAAAAGCTGAGCTCCAAATACCTCTCCAATCCGCAAATCATTCGCATTCAAAACTCCACCGAGTTCAAAAAGTCCATCGAGCAGCGTAGCGTCAGCGTCGATGCAGCGAACAAAGTGACCGTGCTTATGGAAGAAGTGCGCAAAAGCGATTCTACCGTTTTGATTTTCGCACGCACCCAGCGCGGCACCGACAAACTCACACGCATCATGCGCAACGAGGGCCTCTCGGTGACCCAGATTCACGGTGGCCGTACGCAGGGTCAGCGTCTGCACGCGATCAGTGGTTTCAAAAAAGGCACCTATAAAATTCTCGTGGCAACCGACATCGCCGCACGCGGCATCGACATCGACCACGTTGGCCTTGTGATCAACTACGACGTTCCTGAATGTCCGGACGATTACATTCACCGCATCGGCCGCACTGGACGTGCCGACCGCACAGGCGTGGCGCTCACGCTTCTGAGCCCTGCGGATGCGGGTCTCTGGTGGCAGATCCAAAAGAAAAACGGCGTGGCCGTGGGTCCTCGTCCTCCCGAAACCGGTGAGCCGCGTCGTCGCGGTGGTCGCCAAGGTGGCGGCAACGGTGGTGGTGGCGGCGGCAATCGTCGCTTCGGCGACGGCGGTGCTGGCGGCAAAGGTCGCCGCTTCGCTCGTGGCGGCCACGGTGGCGGTCACTCACGCGTTCATGGCGCACGGCGCGATAACGCAGGCGATTTTAAGCAAGGTTAAGGCGACGCCCTGGGGAGGTCTCGTTAGGCCGGAGTGCCTAAAAGGAGATCTCCCTATATGAAAAAATCCCTAATGAACGTATTCCTCGGCGCGGCTCTGGCTTCGTCGCTTTCTGCATTTGCTAACGACAGCGCGGTTTACACGCTGCCTGTGCAAGGCATCGACCCGCTCGACTCCCGTGTGAATACGGATCTTGTGAAATTCTACGGCAAAGAAGCTTCGGAATTCATGAAGCTGTTGCCGCCCGTTCGCACCGTACCTCCGGTTGCCGAGCTCGTGGCGAAACACTCCAAGGAACTTGTTTTGCGAAGCAACACCTATTCCTTGAGGTTTGGTTGTAGCGATGCCGCGATCGATCTTGCCGATGACGAAACGCCCGTGGCAACTCCCAACGCCAAAGGTACCGAGTGCACCGTTTCGCTCGCTCGCAACGACGAGGGCGACGGCGACACCCTGGAATTTGTTCGCGACGGTGGAAAAACGGCTGTCATCGAACAACTATCGAAATAACTTTACGAAGGACCAAGTCAGCAGCGGCGCTACCTGCCACGAGAGCAGGTTCGCCGCGAGGCTGAGCGCGAAGGCACGGCTCCAGCTCGTGTTTTTTAGAATTCTGCGCAAGAAAAACGTTTCGCTCAGCACAGCGAAGGCCTCAGCGAGGATCACCGCTTGGAGGTTTGTCATCCAGCCATCCGCAAGCCAGCCGTAAACCACGAGCGGATGCGTGATCGCATTCATCAGAAAAATCTTGGACCAAAAGCGCGTCGGCAGCTGCCGGCGCTCCGTTGCGCGCAAGAAGAGCGCTTCAAGGCCCGCCGACTGCAAAAACACGTACAAATAGGAAAGTCCTGCGCCGACAAGACTCACGGAACGTCTCCCTTGGCTCGACGCAGACCCATGGCGGCCGTGAGCACGGCGAGTGCGTAGGGCGCCCAGAGCCAGCTCTGCGAAGCAAAACCCACGCGACCCGTGGGCATATAGTAGGCATAGCGGATGGGGGACTGGTCTGTGGCGATGATGTGCTTCCAAATGCCCCAGGGACTCATCGAGAGAAAGTGATCGAGGACGGCCTCTGGGGAGCTGGGTAGGGCGAATCCAGCAGCAGCGCCCAAAATGGCAAGACCGAGAAAACTCAGCAGGGAAAGGCGCCACGTTTGAGGGTTCGCAGGGATCATGGCTCTCTGACTTAGGCCAAAGCGTGGGGAATGACAAAAAAAAGTGCCACCCAAGTCCTCACATCACAGGACTTGGGTGGCTTGTGGCACTCGTGCCACCGTGAAGTGATCTAATCCTCTCGTCGATCAGGGCCGATCAGAATATGAGAGTTTCGTTCACTTATAGGTTTTGGCTTTAGGTGTTCACTCGCGATTTGGCGCCGCCGATAAAGTCGTTGACCCGTTTTTGACTTTCTTCCACCGTCAGACCGTAGCGCTGACGTAGGCGACCCACGAGTTGGTCATAGTTGCCTTCGATTTGGTCGACTTCGTCGTCGGTGAGCTTGCCCCACGTTTCGCGAATCTTACCTTTCATCTCTTGCCAATTGCCCTTTAGAATTTCCTTGTTCATCTGCGTGTTTCTCCAATCTTTTTAGGGTTTTTTTATACGTTGCGATCGATGCGCTTCGCCGATCCCAGAAGCAGGGAGCCAACGAAGAGAGCGAGGAAAACGTAGAAGAGAATCTGAGCGGCGCTAGCCGATGCAGAAGCCACGCCCCCGAAGCCTAGGACTCCGGCGATGATCGCGACGATAAAAAATAGTACTGCCCAACGTAACATAGGGTTATCCTCCTTTTGCTATCCGTGTGTATGTCAGTGATGTCATAAAATTAGAATAACTCTGGGTTTTGGCTGACGGATCAAGGTCCTGTTAAGAATTCTTTAAAGCCTTGAGGTGGTGTAGGTGGGGCACTTTTGGTTGCTTTTCACACTCGTGGCGAATACTGTGTGAGGCGATGATGGCGTGGAGCGATCGCAGCAAAAAAATTCTTGTTGCCAGTGTGGCGACGGTTTCGGCCCTTGTGCTCATCGGCTTTTTCTTGCTCTTTCTCAGGCCCAAAGCCATCGCCCGCGTGGGCACATACCACATTTCCGAAGACGAGGTGAAGGCTCGCGACCGACTCATCGGTGCGAGCTTCGAGGGCGAAAAGCGCTCGCTTGGTCTTGAGCAACTGGTGCGCACTTACGTGCAGGCATCGCTCCTTGATCGCTACGCCATTGGTGTCACTCGCGAGGAGCTGATGGAGGAGGCGAGTCGTCTCGACAAAACGGGACGCAGCGAAGACGCTCTTGCCGACATCAAAAATCTCTTTGGCTCCGATCAGGACATGTACCTCAAGGTCTATGTCTATCCTCTGCTCGTGGAGCGCAAGTTGCGCGATCACGTGTTCAAACGCCAACCCCAGATTCAGCGCATGGTGCTCGATCGCGCCGAGGCGTTTTTGTCGCGAGTGCGCGGCTCGCGCTATCGATTTGAAGTCACGGCGCGCAGTGAAGGCTTGAACATTCGCTACCTGCGAGTGACGCGCAGGGCGGGCTTTGAATACTTTGCCGATCGCCCCGATCTTGTGCGCACCGCTGCCGAGCGCCGCGCGGCTCGCCACACCTACGGAGAATTTCGCCGCCAACTTGCGAGGCAGCGGCTGCTCAACATCGACCCAGCGCTTCAGGCGACGGTAGACCGCTGGTTCTCCCATATCATCGCCAAGACGCCCGTGGGCGAGGTTTATCCTTCGCTCATCGCCCAGGGCGACGGCTGGCTTGTGGTTCGTCGTCTCGCGCCCTTTCCCAAAAACTTGCCGGGCGCGCTCTTTGTTGTGGTCATGTTTCCGCGGGTCAATTTCGCGGAATGGCTTGAGGCGGAGTCCACCTCCGTGCCGGTGGAGTACTTATAATTTGCGCGTGAGGAGCCGGTGGGGAATGCCGGCTTCGAAAAAGATTTTCCCCTCAGCCACCCATCCCAGCTTCTCGTAAAAAGTGATGGCGCTCGTCTGCGCGTGCATCGCGGGGGTGAGCTCGGAGTGGTGGCGCTCGGCGTGCTCTTGCATGAATTCCATTAGACGCCCTCCCCAACCCTGGCCGCGGAACGCGTGGCGTGTGGCGATGCGTTCAAACTTGATAAAAGGCCCCTTGGGCCGGAGGCGTCCTGTGGCAACGGGCTCGCCCTCCACACACAAAAGGAAATGCGTGGAGGCGTCTTCGTATTCGTCGATCTCGAGCGCTTCGGGCACTTGCTGTTCGTCGACAAAGACCTCGCGGCGGATGCGGAGACACGCCTCTCGTTCGGCTTCGCTGCGGGCTACGGTGATCTGAGACTCACTCATGGTTCGGGGGAGCTTAGCGAGGTCGCTGGAGCCTGGCTAGCGAAAGGTCGCAGCTTGCGCGTGAGCGTTTGCCAGGGACTGCCGAGTGCGGCGTAGCTGGCGCGGAATTCGTCGGGGGCCATGGGGCCAAAGCGCTTTTCGAGCTGGCGCACCACATAGCGATCGGCCATGGGGAGGGCTTGGTGAACCAGATTCAGAACGCGTGCTGCGCTCCAGGTGGAGGCGCTGCCGAGTTGGGTGATGCCCTGGGCGGCCACAAAGGCGAGGCCGAAGCGGCTGCTGCGAAATTGTCGCTCGCGGATGTAGTTTTCAAGGCAGTGGCCGGGAACAAGAGGCGCTGGACAGAGGCGTGGATGCTGGGCGGTGATGAGCTCGAAGTCGGAACTGAGCTCGCGGAGTTCCATCCAGGTGAACCAAAGGACTTCGTCCGCGGGGTCGCGATGACCAAAGTGATTTTGAGCGCGGATCTTAAAAAGCAAAGCTCCCGCCGGGTCCCGGATGACTAGGTATCCGCAGATACCCAGGGTCAACGCGAGGAGGGCCCCCAGCGAGAGCAGAATGCGGAGCGTGCGACGCATCCGTATCTTTAGAACACGAAGCCGACGAGCAGGTCCATGCCCATGGTCTTGATGCTCTGGACTTCGAGCTTGTTGCGGTCTTTGAGACCCCAGTTGAAGCGACCTTCAACTTCAAGCGAACCAACGCCCATTGGGAACGAAGCGCCGGCGCCGAAGACGAGACCGAAGTCCGTGCGACCGAAGGTGGTGTTGGCGTAGTCGTAAGACTGCGGGGGGTTGATGCCGTCGTCGACGGTTTGCGAACCCATGCCGAAGCTGAGGAAGGCGCCGCCTTGGACGTAGAACATCGGCATGATGTTGAAGCGCGCTTGAACCGGGATCACAAGGTCCCAAGCTTTGGTGGCGTAGGGCGTGCCGCCGTAAACGCGACGGGCGAGGTAGAGGTCCGTGACGAGGCTGACGGGCATCATATCGAGAATCAGCGTGCCGCCGAAACCAAAACCAGTGCCGAATTTCGAGCCGGTGATGTCACCGGTCATTTTAGCGAGACCGAGACCGGCCTTGACGCCAAAACGAGGCATCAATTGCGCCTGAGCGGTACCGCTGAGCGAAGCCGCGATGAAAGTGCATGCGAGCAACCATTTTTTAGAAATCATCATGAGTTTGTATTCTCCCCTTTAAGCCTGAAATTAGGATCGCAGAGCTTTTTTGAAAAAGCAATTGAGAGAGAAAAGACCGGTTAACAAAATTTATCGATAAGGCGGCTTTAGGGCTCGGACCCGAGTTGAATTTTTGCATCATTCAGGAGCTGGCGCAGGTTGGAGCCTTCGATCTTTTTCCACTGTCCGACGGGTATGGAGCCCAGCTTGATGTGCATGAAACGCACGCGTTTGAGGCGCGACACGCGTAGGCCCACGGCTTCGACCATGCGGCGGATCTGGCGGTTGCGGCCTTCGATGAGCACCATCAAAAGTTTATCTTCGGCGAGTTGGGTGATTTTGCAGGGCAGGGTTTTGCCGTCCTCGAGGTGGATCCCTCGGCGCAGCTCGCCCACCTTTTGCTTGGTGATGGGGCCATTGAGCCACACGAGGTATTCCTTTTCGTGGCCATGCACCTTGCGCAACACGGCGTTCACCAGATCGCCGATGTTGGTGAGCAGGATCAGCCCTTCGCTCATCTTGTCGAGGCGGCCGATATGGAAGAGCCGCTCGGGGTAATTCACGGCCTTGATGATGTTGTCTTCGATGCGCGGGTCCGAGGTGCACTCAACGCCCACGGGTTTGTGGTAGGCGATCACCACATGCTCGGTTTTTTGGGAGGTAACGAGTTTGCCATCGAAGTAGACCTTGTCATCTGCGCCCACTTGATCGCCCGGAATGGCGATGCGGTCGTTGATGCGCACGCGGCCGTCGGCCACATGGCGATCGGCTTCGCGGCGCGAGCAGATGCCCAGATCGGTGAAGAGTCGGTTGATACGCATTCTTTAAAGTTACCGTTCGAAGCTGACCGCCGTCCGACGTGCGGAGTTGGTGAGCGTGTCGTGCTGGAATAGCCGCATCAGCGGAGCCAGCCAAGGAAGATCTTTGGCGGGAGTGTAAGTCACCCCTTCGAAAGACTTCACGGGCATGACGGCCAGAGTGGTGCCTATGACAAGGGCGCTCTCGGCTGTTTCGAAGTCCGCCACGCGAAGCTCTCTCTGCTCAGTGCCCTTGAGGCCCACTTCGGCCATGTGGCCTTGCACGAGCTCCATCACGCGTTCGAGCGTGGTGCCTCGGAGCATGTCCGCGTAGGGGGGCGCCACGAGCTTGCGCTCGCGCGTGACGAGGGCCACATTTTCGGTGGAGGATTCGGTGAGGCGGCCGTCTTCGGTGGCGGCCACCACAAAATCAAGTCCGCGATCGACGGCTTCTTTTCGCATGAGCACGTTGGGCAGGTAGTTGCAGCTCTTGATGGTGCAGTAGGGGCGGGGTTTGGCGGGGTGCACGCTGAGTCCCAGTGTAGCGCCCTCGGTGTAGAGGCGTTCGGGATAGGCGGCCGGCGCGGTGTAGACGATGTAAAGCTGAGAGCCGATGGTGGTGTAGGGGTTGGGTGTGAAATCCCCAGGTCCGCGCGAGACGAAAATTCGCACGATCCCGCTGCGCGCTTCGCTCGCGCCCACCGTGGCGAGCATGGTGGTTTTGAGCTCGGCGAGAGAGACGGGAAGCTTGAGGCCGATGCCCTCGGCTGAGCGTTCCAGGCGCTTCAGGTGTGCATCGGCATCGTAGAGGTGGCCGTCGATACATCGCAAAGCTTCGAAGATCGCATCGCCCCTGTGGGCCATGTGGTCATCCAGGGGCAGGATCATCAGGGCAGGGTCGGTGACAATGCCGCCGAAAAGCGAAGAGTACATGGCGTAGTAAGTGCGGGGCTTTTTGGCGAGTGAGGTGTGTAGAGCCGCGAGGGCTTCGGCGGAGGTGAGAATTTTCATCGATGCAGATCCTTCTTGAAGGGTCGGGCGAGCCGGAGCGAATTGAGAATCACAAAAACGTCTGAGAGGCCCATGGCGGCCGCGCAGATGATGGGCGAGACAAAGCCCGCAAAGGCGAGCGGTACAGCGAGCACGTTGTAGCAAAAGGCCCAAAAGAGGTTTTGCTTGATGGTGCGCAGGGTGCGCGAGGAGATCTCGAGCGCCCAGGGGATTTGGCGAATGTCGTGCTGGATGAGAATGAGATCGGCCGAGTCTTTGGCGATGTCGCTCGCCGAGGAGACCGCGATGCCCAGGGTGGCCATCTTGAGAGCGGGAGCGTCGTTGATGCCATCGCCCACAAAAGCGACCGCGTCGCCGCGTTTTTGGTGCGCTTCGATCACGGCGGCTTTGCGCTCGGGGATGACTTCGGCATGCACGTTCTCTTCGCGCAGGCCGAGCCGCTGCGCCATCTCATGCACCACGGCCTTGCGATCGCCCGAAATGATGCCCACTTCGATATTGGCCCGGCGCAGAGATGCGATCACTGCGGGGGTTTCGTCTTTGAGCTGGTCTTCGAGAAAGAAGACGGCGAGCACTTCGTCGCCGCGGCTGAGCACATTGATCGAGGCGCTCGAGGCTTCGGCTTCGATAAACAAGGGTGACTGGAGTTTTAGCTCGTCGCGGTGCCATGCGAGGGAGCCGAGGCGCAAGGATTTGCCGCCGGACTCGCGAGCACTCAGCCCGCGCCCGCGCGTTTCTTGGAAGGCGTCGAGGGCGTCGCTGCCGGGGGGTGGGGCATGGGCTGCGATGGCGCGCGAGATGGGATGCTTGGAGCGAGCGGCCAGGGCGCCGGCGAGCGCGAGGGTTTGGGAGCTCTTGTCGCCGAGGACTTTGGTCACAGCGAGCTCGCCGCGGGTGAGGGTTCCGGTCTTATCAAAAAAGACGTGCGTGATGGTCGAAGACTTTTCGATGGCCGAAGCGTCGCGAATGAGCACGCCGCCCGCGGCCGCGCGGTTCGTGCCGGCCATCAGCGCGGCGGGTGTGGCGAGGCCCATGGCGCAAGGGCAGGCGATGATCAGAACACCCACGGCACAGAGGAGCGCTTGGCTGAGCGCCGAGGGGTCCACATGGCGCGCCCATAGGTAGGGCTCGAGTGAGGCGGCGAAGGTGTCCATGGCCTGGGGAGCGAAGTACCACAGCGCAAAGGCGAGGGCGGCGACAGCGACCACCACGGGTACGAAGATCGAAGAGACGCGATCGGCGAGCTTTTGGATTTGCGCGCGCGAATTCTGTGCGCGGCGCACGCTCTCGATGATCTGTGCGAGTGCCGTGTGTCGCCCGGTGGCCGTCACGCGCGCGTCGAGCTGTCCGTCGAGCACCAAGGTGCCACTTACCAGTCGGTCGCCCGGGGCCTTGTCGATGGGCTGAGATTCGCCGCTCACGGCGGACTCGTCGAGCGAAGCGCCGCCCGCGGTGGTCACGGCGTCGACCGGAATGCGGTCTCCGCTCTGCACACGGATCACGTCGTTCACGCGCAGCTGCGCACCCGAGACGGGCGTGCCGTGGCCCGCCTCGTCGAGACGTAGAATTTTGCCGTGCTGCAGGGACAATAATTTTTTGAGCGAGGACTGTGCGCGTTCGGACATCTTGGCCTCAAGGAAGTGTCCGAGGGAGACGAGCGAAATGATAGAGCCGGCTTCGGCGAAGTAGAGATGGTGCTGGGGCGCGGCGAGTAGGGCCCAAGTGCTGTAAAGGTAAGCGGTGCCCGAGCCGAGAGCTACGAGCGTGTCCATGTCGGATTTGCCGAGGCGCGCCTGGCGCAGAGCGCCCTTTAAAAAGGCGCTGCCCGTATAAAACTGAATCGCGGTGGCCATGGCGAAGAGCGCCCAGCGTCCTGCGCCGTGGTGTTGCCAGCCCAGAGCCCAGTCGCCTGCGAGCATGATGGTGGTGAGGGCGGAGGCGACGAGCACCATGGTCGACCACTTGGCCCAAAAGCCGGGAGCGTGGGCGTGGTTTGCGCGGAGAACTTTGGCGGGATAGCCGGCCTTGGTGATGGCGGATGCGAACGTTTGGGCGTCGATGCCGCTCGCGCCTGCACCGAGGATGCGGGCTTCTTTTTCGCCCAAGTTGACGTCGACTTCGACGAGATCCGAAACGGAGGCTGCCGCTTTGCGCACGCGACTGGCACAGCCGCCGCAGGTCATGCCCTCGACGTGCAGCACCACTTCGTCGGTGGACTCACTGATTAGTTCACTAGAGGGTTCTTGGTGGTGATGCTCGTGTTGTCCGCCCATACGTTAGAAGATCTTAGTTCCGTATCTGAAGAGAAAGCAAGGCTGAGGAGCTTGTGAAACTTGCGTATGCGTTGCACGTAGAGCACCGGTTCGCGGCCGCGGGCTTTGCCGTGGCGGAGTTTGGTGTAGACGTGGCGTTTGGAGAGCAGCGGGAGGGATTTCTTAACGGCGTGCCAAGAGAGCGCGGCGTTGGAATCGCTGACAAGGCTCTGGGCATCACGCACGTGGCCGTAACCCACATTGTAAGAGGCGAGGGCAAAGAAGAGGCGCTCGTCAGCGGGAATCTCTTCGGGCAGACGCTTCATGATCTTTTGGAGGTATGCGGCGCCGCCGAGAATGCTCTTGCGCGGGTCGACGCGGTCGCTGACGCCCATCTCTTTGGCCGTGGCCTTGGTGAGCATCATGATGCCGCGCACGCCCGTGAAGGACTTGGCCTTGGGATCCCAATGCGATTCTTGGTAGGCGATGGCCGCGAGGATTTCCCAAGCGATGCCGTACTTGCGCTCGGCTTCTTTAAAGTAGGGGATGAAGGCGCGCAGGCGCGACTCGATGCGCTTTTCGAAGACTTCCACTTCGTATGCGTCGAAGATTTCGTAAAAGCCGAAGTACTTTTCTTTGATGGAGTCGATTTGGACTTTGGCGGTTTTGGTGTTGAACCAGAGGTCGAATTCGTTTTTGAGGGACCAGGCTTGGCCGGCGAAATGAATCGCGATCGGCAGGGCGCCGCCCACCAGCAGGCTCGAGCTCATGCGCGGGTAGGCGAGTTTGTAGATCTTAAAGAGGCGCTCCTGGGTGAGGGTGCAGTCGATTTGCTTGTCGTGCATGATGGAGATGGCATCGCCCACGTTGAGGTCTTTTTGGCGCAGGAAAAGGGCTTCGGGATACAGCGTTTTGACCGTTTTTTCGGCGTTCTGCAGATTGTAATCTTCGGGGATCAAGATCGAAACCTTGCCTTCGGCGGCGAGTTTTTTGAAATTCACGCCCGCACGGCAGGCGATGAGGGGCTGGATCTGGGTATAGGAAGGCGATTTTTGGAAAGTGGTGTCGAGCGGGGACTCGTAAACGCCCAGTGCTGCGTCAGCTTCGCCGTTTTTAACCAGTTCCAGGGCTTCCTGAGTGGAGGCGGTGGCGATAAACTGAGTTTCGTAGCCGGCTTCCAGGGCGAAGGTCTCAAAAAGATCGCGGTCAAAACCGTGCTCTTCGTAGAGGCTGCCGCGCTCTTCGTCGGCTTCGCGAACTGCGATTGTTAGGGTACGTGATTGATTTGATTGGGGTTTGAGCCAGTCCCGGTTGAAGCCCTTGGCGACAACCACAAGACCGAGTGCACACAAAATAAGCCCAAGAATCCTTTTGAGTGGGGCATCCATGCCTCGTATACCTCCGTGTATAACGCGCTGCATTAATACCCCATTTTGACCACCAGAGTCAACTTGTTTTTTGCCCCTGGGAGCCCTAAATTATTCCTTAGGGAAGGGCGAGAGAAAGCGCTTCTTAATATGTTGAATTTAAAGAATATTTTAAAACTGAAATCTCTATCCCCAACCCCACGTCGGGCCGTGTCCACGGGGCTCGTGCTCGGCTGCGTTTTGAGCCTGGGCGCATGCGGATTTCAGTCCATTCCCACGGCCAAAAACGAGGTCGAGGCTTCGCTCGCCGAAGTCACCAACCAGTACAAACGCCGCGGCGATTTGATTCCGAACCTGGTGTCGGTCGTCAAAGGTTATGCCGCTCACGAAAAAGACACGCTCGAAGCCGTGGTCGCGGCGCGCGCCAAAGCCACGCAAATCACCGTGGATCCCGCGAAGCTCGATCCCAAACAGATCGAAGCTTTTCAAGCGGCGCAGGGCAGTCTCTCGCAGGCGCTCGGCCGCCTCATGGTGGTTGTGGAAAAGTATCCCGACCTCAAGGCCAATCAGAACTTCAAAGACCTTCAAGTACAACTTGAGGGCACCGAAAATCGCATCACCGTAGCGCGCAACCGCTACATCGAAACGATCAAGGGATTTAACAACTTGGTGAGTGTTCCGCCCACGAGCTGGACCAACTCGATCGTCTACCACTACGAAAAACTTCCGCAGTGGTCGGTCAGCGAGTCGGAGCGACAGCAAATCGAGGCCGCTCCCAAGGTTGAATTCTAGTGCGTCGTTTGAATTTTGGTTTCGAAAGTGCGCGTGTCGCACTTTGGTCTCGGGTCCTTTTTTTGTTGGTCGGTGGTCTGGGGTTCTCGTCACGGGAACTCCAGGCTGCCAAGGTTTCGGTACCTGCGGCCACCGCGCCCGTTGTTGACGAAGCACAAATCTTAAATCCTTCCACCCGTGCTGAACTCGACGAGATTCTGCGACAGGTCTCCGCTGCAGGAACGCAGCTCGGCGTGCTCACGGTCAATTCGCTCGAAGGCCTCACCATTGAAGAATACGGCATCGCCGTAGCCGAGGCGTGGAAACTTGGTCAGGCCAAGACCGATCGCGGTGCGGTGCTCATCGTGGCGCCTCGCGAGAGGCGCGTGCGCATCGAGGTGGGTTATGGTCTCGAGGGCGAGCTCACCGATTTGCAGAGCGGACGCATCATCAATGACGCCATGATCCCCTATTTCAAGCGCGGAGATTGGGACGGTGGTGTGCGCGCCGGCGTGGGCGGAATCCTTTCGCTCGTTGCGCCCGAGGCACTGGCAAATAGCCATTTGCAAGCGCTTCCCCCCGCGTCGCGGAGCAAGCCTGGCGGCAGCCTCTTTGGCTTTTTTGTGACCTTCTTTTTGTTTCTCTTCGTCATTCGCCTTTTCGG
>DATLIP010000065.1:0-9683 GCA_035539375.1 Bdellovibrionota bacterium
TGAAGAGCGTATGAGGATGAAGCCTTATGCTTAAGCAGAAATTGGTCATTTTGCTCGGCACCAAGTTCAATGCCATTGAGATCGTTCGCAGTCTCGGCTTTCGTGTCCTTTTGATTAGCGACGATCCCAAGCAAGAAAACACTCCAGATCGAGTGTATTTCCCCTATGAAAAATCTCAAAAGGGTATCTATGATCTTGCCTTCTTTGAACCCTATGTGAACGACGACCTCGAAGCGGTTATCGTGTGCGTCGAAGACTTTGTGGAGCTTGGAGCTCAGCTACGAGCTAAGTATCCTCAGATTCCTCAGTTTGGCCCCAATGAAAGTCAGGCCAAAACCTTACGTAGCAAAGTTCTTATGAAGTCCTTTGCCCGCTCAGTTGGCGTTCCCACCACAAATTTTGTGGAAATTGATGAGGGCTCCGACTTTTCAACAATTTCATCCCAAGTTGGTTTGCCATTCCTTCTAAAACCTAAGCTGGGCTGGTTGGCTCAGGGGATCCATTTGATTGCAAATGAGGCTGAGTGGCAGAAGGTTTTGGCCACAATCCCCGAGGTTGGCGATTATTTTGCCGAAGAGTACCTCACGAGCATCAAAGAGTACTGCTGCGACACCCTTGTGGCCGATGGCGTCTTTGTTGCCCAATTTGCGGGCGAGTATTCGGTAAGCTGCCTGGAGTCGAACCACAAACACGAGGGCATTGGAGTTTCATTTCCCGGTTTCCTCGGAGCCGAGGCCATCGAGCGTCTTAAGTCGTTGACTCGAACCTTTATTGAAACCCTTGGTGTTCGCGATGGTTTTTTTCATACTGAGTTTCTGTGGACTCCTGAGCGAGGTTGGATGTTCGGGGAGGTCGGTTGTCGTCTGCCCGGAGGCTATCAGTTGCCTACGGAGTCTAAGGTGGTAGAAACCAACCTCTTAGACTTTTATCTCAAGATGTTTTTGCCCAATTTTCGCAAAGACACGTACAAGGCTTTGCCATTTGTTCACCCTTACGTGGGTTATTACTTGTTTCCGAAACTTGCGGGTACCGTCAAATCCGTGCGCGCTGAGAACACAGCAAATCTACCGTGGGTTTTTGAATTCAAGCGCTACATCAAAGAAGGCGATGTGCTTGATCACGAAGATTCTTCGGTAACCATGGGTGCGCATGTGCTGTATGGAGCGAACGGCATTGAGGAGCTTCGGTCACGATCCCAATTGATCAGAACGTTTTTTAGCGCGGATTACGAAGAGTCTTAAACGGAACTCAGCGCAAGGTCTTCAAAAACTCCTGCTTCGCGGGAGCATCCTTCACCTTCGAGAGCGCGAGATCTACAATCCCCTTAGCCTTTTGCTCTGACCCTGCCGATCGATAAATCGACACGCACGACTGCACAATGTCGATGCTAAGGCCCGACGGGCGATCGCTTTGGTAGCGATCGCAGAGGTTGCGGTACTTGGCGGGATTTGAAGAGTGGGCCCCAAGGCGGATGCCAGCGGCGTAATCGGCCATGAGGGGAGCTTTGCTGGTGAGCGCGTCACTGAGCAGTCCCAGGGCGTAATCCATATCCTTTTTGGTGGAGGCTGTTTTGGCGAACTTGTTGTCTGCGTGGAAATCTAGCAGCAGGTAGGCCGTCTTCTTTTTGAGCTGCGCGGAGTTCGGATTGTATTTGAGCGCTTCGCGATAGCCAGCCATCGCCTCAACCCAGTTTTTGTCTTCTGCGGCTTTGTCGGCTTGTTCTTCGAGCAGTGCGGCCATGGAGGCTTTAAAGAGTGGGTTCTTGGCTTTCATGCCCAGTGACTTCTCTAGGTGCTCGATGGCCTTGTCGTAGAGCTTCACGCGAAACTCGGCCACTCCCAGGTAACCCCAAGCATCGGCGCTTTCAGGGAACTTTTTCACCAACACGTTGCCCACCTTTAAGAGCTCCGATTCGTCTTCGGCTTTGGTCAACGCTGTGCCGATCTTCTCCACGTCCTCTGCCTTTACTGCATTGTGGTAGGCCAGCTGTGTGGCGTAGACCGACATCTTGCCGAAGTCGGAACGCGACTCATACACAGTCATCAGCTCACGCAGCGCCAAGTCGGATTTGGGATCGAGGTCGAGCATGCGCTTCCAGTAGGATTCTTCCACGTTGGGGCGAATGTCATTGGCGGCGAGCACCCCTCGTACCTGCTCCATGGCCCAAATGCGTTCGGTGATCGAAAATTTGGGATTGCTCGCCAGGGCATAACCCTTGTCGAGCAGCTTTTGCAGCATCAGCACTTTCTGATCGCGGGTCATGGACTTGTGGTTGCGGGCGTAATTTTGGAACTCCAGGCCCGCTGTCAACTTGAGGCTGCGCAGGGCCGACTCGGTGTCGGCGGGATTAGCGCGGTAGGCGTCGTCGTAAAACTGAATCGACTCGGGCACCTTAAAGTTCACGTCCAGGAGCTGCGCCATCACCTTGAGCACCTGCGGGTTTTTGCGGGTGGTATCGTTGAGCTTTTTGAAATGCATGTCGATCATCTGTTGCTTTTCGCGTACGCAGCTATCCACATAACCCGTGGGCACGCGTTTCACGCTGTCGAGGCTGTTGCGAATCGCACGGAAGTCTACCAGCAGTTGTTCCAGCTCGTTGACCCTCTCGGTGTCGGTGAGGTTCTGGCTTTGCGCCTGAATCTTTTGGGGGCCGATGACCGACGACTGACATTGCGGAAAGTCGATCTTCTGACCAAAGGCCAGGGCGCCGCTAAAGCTAGACAACACGACAAGCTGCTTGATGGTTTTCACATATATAAGTCTACGTGAAAAACCTCAGGTCGCGAACCCCGCTGGCATTGGGGACCTTTGACATGCTGCGTGAGTTTCCGCCGTTCCGGTCTGGATTCCCGGTCGCCCTCCGCCCGGGAGGACGAGTTCCCGCCTCTGTGCCCACCTTAGTTCTTCCGCCATCGCTTGGACCATTGGCACGCTCTCTGCATTGGGCGCAGCCAACAACTGCAAACATCGACCAAGGAGGCATGAATGTTTGACCTAACCAAAAAAGTTTCTACCTATTTAACCTTTGCCCTGGCGCTTCCGGCCTTTGCCCAAAGCTTGCCCAGTTTTACGGCCAATTGCGGAAAGGAGCAGGTCAATAGCCCGCTTGTTGAGGACCCCAACCATCAAGGAGTGGATCTCAATGGTGGCTATGTCACCGATCGCGATTGCAAACAGATTTTCGTGTTGCCGCCGACACGCGGACGCTTTCTGCTATCGGCCCTGGCGCCCAATTCCGCTCTCAAACTTTGTTCGTCGTTCAACGCGTCTTCGGGGCGAATCACCGAAATCGATAGCTTGATCGACACGGCCGTCCAGCGAATGAAGCAAACCGACGATCGAAGTGAAAAGGCAGAAATCAGTGCTACCATTGCCGACCTCAACGAAGTTCAGCTGGACACTCTGAAATATCTCGAAAAACTGAGCGACTACGAAGGCCTCAGTGCTCAGGTGCAGTTTGAAAACCAGTGGGAAACCGTGGTGCGAGCTTACAAAGAAGCGAACCCTGGAAAAACAGTAAACCGCGTACCACTCGTAGGTGCCTACCTTTCCGCCACGCTCGAATTGCCTTCCAGCATCGAAGACGTGATGAAAGTGGGTTCATTCAAAGCTTTGAAGTCTGCCAAAATCCCAGGCTTGTCATTGGTGCCAGACATTTTAACTTTCACTCAAGTAGACACCACGAACGGCGGATTTGTGTTTAGCTCGAGCCTCGGTGGCAAAATTGTCCTGAGTCTTGCTGGCGCTTGTCCGTATTGGGATGACATCAAAGAGGCATCGCGCCGAGGTGCTGTGGACTTTGGTGAAATCGTAAGAGAAAAGCAAGAGGTTGAATCTTCTCTCGCGCCATATCTTGTAGCCAACCTGCAGTACTTCTATCCCCTTGAAACAAGCTTCAAATACCAGATGAAGTACGACACCAAGGTGCTCGCAAGTCATTTTGCGGAACTCGTGAAAACGAAAACGACTTTTGATGCCAAGGCTATTGAAGACGAACTCATTAAAATCGAGGCCAGGGAAAACATGGGTGTCATTATCGAGAATGGCGTTGGTACCGACGACACCTTTGAGAAGAAAGTTCAAAGCATGACTCACGATCTTCGCGTCGACCTGATTCAGACACTGCTTTCTAAGATCGCCACGCCAAAAGAGCCCACTGAGTTTCGCGACGTCCCCTTGCCTCAAGATCCGCACTACACTGCCTTCGGCGAAGAGTACGTGTGCCACTCGTCAAGCTCTTGGTTCGGTGCCAGCAAAAAGAAGAAATGCTACTCGCGAACTTATACCCTTAAGATTCCTACCGAAGGTGTCGCTAAGGCGGTCGATGAGATGGCTATGGATGTTCTCATGGACATCAATCACAACTTCACCGTCTATAAGACCTTTATCATGGGCGGAAGCTTGGGCTTTGTGGAGAAACAAAAATGAAATTCTCACTAATCACTCTATGCTCAGTCGCGGCGGCCTTTACGGCCGCCAGCGCCGAATCCTACCGTATCCCTTACACGAATAATGCACAAGGTGTGATGGCCGAGTACTCGCACAAGTTTCAAACCTGGAGCGTGCGCTGGCCTTCGGCGGCGGGCAAGACTCTCAGTGTCCGAGTCCCCAAGGGCAAAACGCTACAAGAAACCGCCGATTGCAAGGGCGTTGCGAGCCTCGTGGAAATGGCCAGTACTAGCGAATCGATACGAAATCACATCCGCGGCAAACTGCTCGTTAAAGACAAGGCCGTGCAAACCAAGTGGAGAATTCTAGATCTTCACCCAAGCGATGCGGTATTTTTGGAGAATGCCAAAAAACTTCTCGAGCGTACGGGCTACTCTGGCGAGGGGCTCATTCTGGAAGCCGGTTCAATGGCCTACCGCATGCAAGACGCAAAGGTTGAATTTGCGTGGGCGGACGATGCTTATTCAAAAGTGATCGGTACTGAGGATATCGAAAAAGCCTACCGCACAAAGTTTGCGGAGATTGCCTTTACCGCATCGGTCGCGAGCGGTCCCATGAATGTGGGCATACGCGAAAAGGACTTTCTCTGCGATCTCGTAGAGGGCAAGGTGTCGATTACTTACAACACCGGAATCAAGCAAGCGCTCATGGCGGCCGTCAATCCTAAGTTGACGGAGCGCGATGTGATCCAAATGCACGAGGATCTTGTTGGTCAAGAGGGCGTTGTCGCCCGCAATGTCGATGAGCAGCGTTTCGCGTGGGGTTACAAAACGCAAGGCTCGCTCGTTGAGGTCTTGCGGCAAGGCTCGAGCAAGATCAACGACGAAGATTTTGTGCGTCTCTTTTCGCTGCTCTTTTTTGAGCAAAACGATCGCCTCGTCTTCCAGAGCAAAGACGCCATTCGCGTGAATTTTCGCAAGTTCAACTTTGCAGACGTCGCCGAAGACGTGGTGGAAACGCCTATCAAAGTGGTCTTTGCGCGTGACTCGATCGTAGCAGAAAGCGAGGCGGGCCATGAATAAGCTTTATGCCGCTCTCGTTGCGCTTTCGCCCCTTGTTGCCGTAGCTTACCCGGTTCATTTTGAATACCAAGGCAAAATCGTGACGCTAGAACTCACGAATAGCGACCAGGTTCAGGAGATCCGTTTCGCCCAAAGACATATGTCTCAGGCAGCTGGAGTCATGGAGAGTGGCGACCGCGACTGGCTCGCGGAGGCCTGCACGACTTATGTGCCCAAATGGGGCGAAGAGTATGAGGACAGTGAATCAGCCGAGCGTCGAGACGAAATTCTTGCCAAGGTCCTAGACCGGGAAAATTTCACCAAGCCGCTCAAGATCAAACTGTTGTCGCTGCCTACCGCGGACGTGGCCTTTAAAAAGTCGTTGGCAGAGCATCTTCTTCAACGGGGCTTGCCGGATTTGACTTCGAAGTTCGCGAATATCAGCGAAGTAGAGGTCACCGGAGTCAGCGTTGAGTACGGGCGTAAGAGCCTAGTGAAGATCTTCCGTGGCGAGTCCTTTAAGGAAGACTTTTCAAAGCTCGTCAGTGGCAAGAAGATCACATGGTCGCAGGCGCAAGATCTTAAGATCGCTGCCCACGGACTGGATTTCCTCTGTGATCTACGCAATGGCAACATTCGTTTGGAGTTTGACTTGCGGGTGGTGGAAGCGCCTCAGGAATATCGCAAGGTCTGGTTGAAGCCGATACAAGTGAAGTGGTTGATCGAAAATCTGAGCCGTCAGAATTCCACGTTACGCGAAAGCGACAAGCCTGTGCTTCGTGGACGTCGCTTGGCTCAACTTGTGGACCAGTATCCAGCCCTTAAAAACACGCCGAAGCTTCTCGCCAAGGTTATGGAAAAGCAGGACTCGCTCTACGGGGGCGACCTTAGCCAAGCCAATGTTCAAGCCATGAGCGATCTCTTCGTCGATCAAGAAAGCAAAGAATTCAATTACAAAGGAGTCAGCGTCCTCAGAGAAGTGACGTTTGAATAAGAAAATCATGAAAAACTTTATCTGTGCCCTGTCCGTGCTTATGCCCTTGGCCTCGTACGCTGGTGTCCCGCAACGCTACACCTCGTGTGCCAAACGTGTGAAAATCAACGAACCTAAGAATTCCGGAGGCTATTATTTTGATAAAGACTGTACCACGATCTTTGTGGCCCCAGCGGCAGTTTCCAAAATGGAAGTGACATCGTTTGCCTCACAGATCAATGCCGAACAGTGCGGAGTGATCAAATCCTTCGACCGCAGTTACACGCAAGAGGCGCAGAATATTGAAGCGCTCGCGAAACGCTCTGGAATTGACCCCAAAGTGATCAAAGCCAAAGAAGACCAGATCCGTCGCAACCAGTCCGAGATCAACCGTCTCGATGGACAATTGAGCCAGGTGGACCCCGCCATGGCCATTCTCGACGCCCAGCTCACTGAGCTCAAGGCTCGTCGGGATGCCCTTGTAGCGCAGAACACGAGCTCACCGAGTGCCACTCTGCAGCGTCAAATTCGAAGCCTTGAGCGTGACATCAGTGACCTCGAAGAGCGTCGTTCAAGAGTGAATATGGCGGCGGCACAGTTGCGAGCCAGCAAAAACTCGCTCACAAGCCAAAACGCGACCCTCAATGAAGAGATCCAGGCTTCGCTCGCGGGCAATCCTGAAATTGCCAACCGTAGGGCTGCGCTCGCTGAGACGCTGATGGAACACCTCAATACATGGGGTAAAAAAGACGGTGCTCTTGCCACGGTTCTCTTTGTGAACAAGCACAACGAATTGGCGCAAGAGTTTCGTCGAATGAATCCCGATCCGAGTCTGGATATCCAAAAGCTTCCGGTGCAGGTATCGCTGAACCTGGCGGTGCATGCGCTTAACAAAATTGAACTTCCAGCTGCCATCGAAACCTCGCCGATGCCAGGTGTGGTGGCCAAGTTTCAGGGCAGCGAAGTAGATCCTAGCAGCGGCAAGTTCTTTAGCGAGTCAATGAGCGCGAGCGTAAAGCTTTCGCTGATTGGGGCTTGCAAAGTGCTCGAGCGCGGCGTGCAGGGCAACACGGCCCTCGTGAACGAGGCCAACTCTCAGCTCATCGCGAACGCCACTTATGAGTACTTCTTGCAAACGGGCTTTCGGGTCGAAGTGCGCTACAACAAAAGCGAGGTGTTAAGGAAAATCGCCGAAAGCAAAACTTCCGGTGGCCTTTTTTCGAGCTCCAGCTCGAGAAAATTGGTGGAATCTGCGGACTTCAAAGAGCTAGTAGAAGTGGAAGCCTCCACTGACGACCCGCTTTTGAATGACAAGATGGATGCCTTGGCGACCGACATGCGTGCCCAGGTACTCACTCGTGCGCTTAACGATCTAAGCAAAGCCTACGTCTACTTTGATGCTAAGGAGTCGGTGGGTCGCTTACCGGCTCCCGGTGCGGCCGCTCCCGAAATCGCCAACGGCGTGCGTAAGATGTGTCCGCATCTCTACTGCCAAGTGGGAGCCTTTGTTCTCGACGTTGGCCACAAACTTTTTGGTTCGACTCGCGAGAGCGAAGAGTACCTGAGAACGGTAAACGAACGAATCACAGACAGATACGACTACAAGAGGGTGTTGCCATACTATGGAACGTTCAGCTTCAAACCGTAATTTAGTGTGCGCCTTGTGTCTGTGGGCTCTGGCGCTCAGTTTGGGCTTCGCAAAAGCGGAGCCCATCGATCCCTGGGACGCCAAGAATGGAGTTAGCATGCCGCGCTTTATGCTCAGAGAGGGGCTCGGTTGGGTGGTCAACGCTCACGCGGAAACCAAGGATTCGCCCATCGAGCTCGAGTTCCAGCAGCCCGTCTATCCCGTCCAGTGCCGTCACTTCAACGCGCGCATCGGAGAGCTTTCGGAGAACGAGGCGTGGATGACAGCCGTGCAGCAGGAGCCGAAAGAGAACCTGCAGCTCCTCAACGCTTTGCTCGCCAAGTTCCTGGCCGGTTGGTCAGACCGACTGCTTGCCCCTGTGGCGAGTTTTCGCTGGGAGCTCGATACCAGTTTCGCGGAGGGTAGTGAAACATGGCAGAAGTCCTTTAAGATTTTTGCCAAGCAGGGCTACGTCGAAACCGCGATCGGCGACTTTGAGCTGGCCGACTTGAACGGAGTGCAGGTGATAGCCGAGCCCAACGCCGTGGTGATCACCGGCAGCGTGAACATGGCTGACATCTGCCAAGCCAAAAAGCTCGAGCTCTACCTCGTCAAAGGCTGCCAGGTGGAAAGCCATCTGCAGATCGAAGGCTGCCGTGGCAAAGAGGTGGTTCGCTACCAAGCTGCCCTGGCGCCCGTGCTTCAGGATACGAGCATCGCAAGGCAGGTGAGTCGTGAATAAATTATGGATGGCCGCCATGCTGGCACTGAGTTCTTGGAATGCCCACGCACTCGAAGAAAACGGATTTCTCTACGGTTCGCCACTGGAACTCGTGCAAAAGCTGCAAGCCAAGACTTCGCTCTTTCGGCTGGGCACCTGCCTTGTGGAGATCAAAACCGTTGAGGACAAAACGGACTGCCTCGAAGGCAAGGGCTGCGGCGTGAAGGTCATGGCCTACGCCGAAGACCGTTACAACGGCAATCACGCCGTGGGCGCCTTTGGGCTGAGTGCCGAGTCGCTTTACGGTGCGAACTCTGAGGCCCGCTCATCGCAAGTGCACCAGCTGAGCCGCAGCTGGGACTATAACCACGAACGTTATTATCAGCTTTTGAACCTTCGCTACGATCGCCAGGGGCTACTCACCCATGTGGATCTTTACGAAGGTCGAAGCCACGGACCCGCGTACCGCAGGAGGACTTTATGTCGAAAACCCCTCAATCAATAACAACCATGTTCGCCCTTGCTCTGGGCCTAGTGATTCTCGGCGCTTGCAACAGCCCTTCGGCGGTGAACTCTCCCAGCCGAGGTGGCAACGGAAGTGGTGGCGGAAGAACGCCCACCATCAAGGTGCCTGTTGCGTGCCGCAATGAGATCAAAGACTTTCGGGGCTTTTACGAGATCTTTCGCCGCGAATTTGATGCGCGAAATTTCGATCCGAACGAGCCCATCGTCGGCATGGCGATTGCAGGTCGACTCGCCTATGTGCTGGCAAACGAGCACCTCGAGGATTCCACGCTGCGAATGTTCGAAGACGAAGACACGCTGGTGAACTTCTGTGTGTACACGGTCGATGCCAATCGAATGCGAGCCAAAGCAAGCCTCAGCGACCAAGAGATTATTAAAATTTTAAAT
>DATLIP010000066.1:0-27084 GCA_035539375.1 Bdellovibrionota bacterium
AATCCACGCGCCTTCAATAACAGTTTCGCAAATGCCACTCAATGCGTTTCATAGGGGCGCAAAGTCCGCGGGAGCTTCGAGTGACCAAAGTTTAGACAAATTTTCTCACGAGCCCCCAGAGAATCGTCTCCTCGCAGGAACCCCATGGAGATAACAAGTTTTCTTAATGCTTCATTCTCGGATCGCCGCGTCCGATGCGCCAACTCATTTCGCCAGGTAGGCAAAGAACTTGTTCAGATTCGTATGACCCTTGCGACCCTTTAGGCAAAGCTCGTCGCCGACTTCTTTTTTGGCGAGCACGTCATCCACCACTTCATTCAGCGCAATGACTTCTTGGCGATGTACGTAAGTTTGGCCATCGCCTTCGTCGACCCTAAAGATTTCGATGGCGGGCACATCGTAAGGTTGCACCACGGGGATGTTCAATTTTGCAAATTTGAAGCATTGCCACTCCGCGGCCGCGGCCAGCGATGCAAACCCCATAAAGCTAAAGATCACCAGAAGTTTTTCCATGTCCCAAATCCTCCGCAGAAGATCCTAACAGGCCTCTACGAAGTGGCAACTAGTTGCGCTTGAAGATTTTGGCCCGGAACCGCTTAAAGATCTCCCGTCCCTCGGGACGCAGCAGCGATACAAGGGCGAGGTAGAGAGCGCCGCAGAGGCCCACACTGCCCAGTATCCACACGCTGCGCACAGCGAGTGGAGCGTGCGCGGTTTGCAACTCCATCAGACGGGGCGTGAGGTAGAGATAAGCGGGCACGAAGACGAGGGCCGAGGTCGCGAGCGAAGCAGCAAGCGTCTTTCCGAGTTCTGCGCGGAAGAGCGAAACTTTAAATTTGGCCTTGAGGATGACCATGAGCGCCACCAAATTTACGATCGATACGAGCGCCGTGCTGAGTGCCAGGCCCGCGTGCGCAAAGTGGCGCGAGAGCAGCTCCATGCCCAGAACGTTGAGGCCGATGGCGAGCATCGACACAAGCGAGGGGATCCACACCGCACCAAAGGCGTAATAAGCCGCCGCAACGATCTTGAGCCCCACAAAGCCCACAAGGCCCACGCTATAGGCCGAAATCGCATTGGCGGTCTGCAGCGAATCGGCAGAAGTGAAGGCGCCGCGCTCGTAGATCCACGCGATGATCGGATGGCCGAGTGCAATGAGTCCCGCGGAGGCCCCCAGAGCGAGCACCACCGCAAGGCTCATGGCGTAGGTCAGAGTGGCGCGAAACTTTTCTTGATCTGAGAGCAAGCGGGCGAGCTGCGGCAAGGTGGCCGTCGAGAGCGCCACGCCGAAAACCCCCATCGGAAAGTGCATCAGGCGAAAGGCGTAAGAGAGCCAGGACACCGACCCCTCGGGTAGCGAGGTGGCGAAGATCGTAGAGACAAAGACGTTGATCTGCACGGCGGCCACGCCGAGAATCGCCGGCGCCATGATCCACATGATGCGGCGGATCTGGGGGTCACGCACGCATTCCACAAGCAGACGGGGCTTCAAAAAGGCGAGCACCCCGCTAAGTGGTAGAAAGCCTTTCTGGCGCAAAGCGGGCCACTGCACGCTCCACTGGGTGAATCCAGCGATGAGAGTGCCGATGGACCAGCCCCAGATCGCCGCCTCCATGCCGCGACTCCAAAAGAACCAGGCCAGGCCCCCACCGACGAGCACGTTGACCAGGTTGAAAGCGGCCGACCCCATGGACGGAATGAAAAACACGTTCAGCGAGTTGAGAATGCCCATGGCGAGCGCCGCAAAGGAGACGAAATACAAAAACGGCGTGAGCGTTTGGGTGAGCTTTACCGTGAGGTCGAACTTTTGCGGATCGGCAGCGAAGCCCTTGGCCATGTGGGCGATGATCCAAGGCGTGGCGATGATCATAAGCACACAGACCACGGTTAGAATCGCTGATAACAAGCGCTGGGTGTTACGCGCCAGACGCTCGCGCTCGGCCTGGTCTTCGATGCCAGCAAATACCGAGACAAAGGCCTGAGAGAGGGCGCCTTCGGCAAAGAGGTCGCGAAAGAGGTTCGGAATGCGAAAGGCCACCAGATAGGCGTCGGTCGCCATGCCCGCTCCGAAGAGGGCGGCCATGACAAGTTCTCGCACCAGGCCCAGGATACGACTCAAAAAGACAGCGATGCTCATTTTTCCAGCGTTGCGCGCGATGCTCACCCAGTTATTCTAGGGCCTTAAATCATGCCCACGCAATGGCGGTGCTGATTATTCATGCACGTTCCGAGCCCAAACTATGCTAGGTAGTGGTGCCTCGAATGAATTCCTTTAAAGACCTCGACCTCAGCCCCCCCCTCATGCGTGCCATCGAGGAGCTCGGTTACACAGAACCCAGCCCCATCCAGGCCCAAGCCCTTCCCCTTCTGCTCGGCGAGAGCACCGATTTTATCGGTCTCGCAGCGACCGGCACCGGTAAAACCGCCGCCTTCTCGATTCCGCTCCTCGAGCGCATCGACGTCAACCGCCGCCAAGTGCAAACCCTCGTGCTCTGCCCGACACGCGAGTTGGCGCTGCAGGTTTCGGGTCAGATCAACCTCCTCGGCAAATACAAAAAAGTCCGCGCCGTGCCCATTTACGGCGGCGCCGGTTACAAAGAGCAAATCGACGGACTCAAATCGGGCGCCCAAGTTGTTGTGGGCACTCCGGGTCGCGTGATCGATCACCTCGAGCGCGGCACCCTGAAACTCGACACCATCGAGACTCTTGTGCTCGACGAAGCCGACGAGATGATTTCTATGGGCTTCAAAGACGAGCTCGACAAAATTCTCTCGAGCGTGCCGCGTGAGCGCAGCAAAATTTGGCTTTTCTCGGCAACCATGAGTTCCGAAGTGCGCCGCGTGGCGGACGACTACTTGAGCGATCCAGCCCAAGTGCAAATCAACCGCACCGAAATCCTCTCGGCCACCGTAGAACAAAGTTATTACTTTTCGCGCGAGTCCAACAAACCGGGCATCATCTGCAAGATCATCGACATGGCCGATGACTTTTACGGCATCATATTTTGCCAAACCAAAGCCCTCGTGATGGACCTCACGCAGCTGCTCGCCAACCTGGGTTACAAGGTGGACTGCCTACATGGCGACAAGGACCAGCGCGCCCGCGAACGCACCATGCAGCTCTTCCGAGACCGCACTGTGAACGTGCTCGTGTGTACCGACGTGGCCGCTCGCGGCCTCGATGTCAAAGACGTCACCCACGTGATCAACTACTCACTGCCACGAGAACTGGACGCCTACGTACACCGCATCGGCCGTACCGCTCGCAGTGGTAAGACAGGTCACGCGATCAGCCTTGTGACCGCCAGCCACAAGGGCCTGCTAGGCCGCATTGAGCGCCTCACCAAGAGCCGCATTCAAGAAGCCGAAATCCCCACCCGCCGCGATGTGGGTACCAAAAAAGTGAAACAGATGTTCGAGCGTTTCATGGAGCAAAAATTCCACGAGCGTGCCGTGAGCGTGTTGCCCGACGAGTGGCACGAAGTGCTTGAGAACATGCCCGCCGACGAAATCGCCGGCCGCTTCATCGCCATGGCGATGTCGGAAATTTTTGAAGACCGCGAGCCGTCGGAGATGATCCGTCTGCCCGGACCTCCTAACGCAGGCGGCGGCGATCGCGATTTCAACCGCGATGGCAAACGAGAATTTCGCCGCGATGGTAGCGGCGGCAACAAGCCGTTTCGTCGCGCCAACCGCCGCGAACGCGACGACGAAGATCTCAATCCGTCGCTAGAGGCCGATCGCGGCCCTGGTGAAAGCGATGGCGACTACAATCGCAACAACCAAGCGGATTCCCGCGGTCACTTTCCCAAGCGCGACAAGAAGCCCTTTGGCGAGAAAAAGAGCTTCGGCGAAAAAAAGTCTTTTGGAGAGAAAAAATCTTTCGGAGCTAAGAAAAGCTTTGCGGATAAAAAGCCCTTCAAAAAGAAGAAATTCGGCGCAACAAAGAAAAAAGCCTAATGAGCTGAAGGTCCTCGGAATCCGAGGGACCTGGTGGCAACATCGATTTTAAAGGCCCCCTCTAAATCGCTGCTTCGATCTAAGGGGTGTTTTGCAACGAGGCCCCGCGATCGTCAAACGGCAAGCTCTTAAAAAGCCTTTGCTCACACTGGCGCCCTAAGGCCCCGCTTGAGCAATAAATCTTGCCTCTGGCGATCCTCAGCCACGAAAGACGAAGAGCCAGAGCAAAAGGGCAACGAATCCGGGAACTCCCAAAATCCATAGCACCAGGGGCGGCAGCACGGAGCCATCCTTGCGACCGAGATCAATGTTGAGCGTGTGAATAGAAGGTTTCATGGTTTGGAGACTATCAACCGAGCCTGGAGCCCGTGTGGGGAAAAAATCAGGATTTCTTGATCCTCGATTGCTGCATTGCGCTGAGACGGGAGCATTTAAAGTTCTCGCCCACAGTTCCGATAACTTATCTGATGATCCACCGTATCCGTCAGCTCTCTCTCAAAATGAAACTTTCTCTGAGCTTTGCCTTCATCTGCGTTGGCCTGGCGCTCGTCACCTTCATCGGTTTTTTGAGCCTACAGGACGTCGTCAAGCAGTACAGTCGTCTGACAGACCTCAGTGTGCCCAAGCTCGGTGACATCTCGGGCCTGCGCGCCCGAGCGGCGCAAATCCACACGATGAGCCTCAAACTCATCGTCTTCAGCGGCGCCGAACACGAAGGTGAATACCGTGAAACCATCGAGGCCCTCGAAAAAGGTTTCAAACGTTTTCAAGAAATTCGCGCAGAGTATCTGGCCCGTGGTTTCTTTTCGGAGGTCGAAAAACAAAGCTTTGCGGAAATGGACGTTCATACCGCTCCCGTGGTGTCGGCAATTTCAAGCTACATCGCTCTCGCTAAGTCGCCCGACCCCCAGCGCTCGGTCAAGATGCGTGAGATCATGACCGCTTTCGACGCCCATGCCGTGCCCCAATTGAAATTGCTCAAAGCGCTCGATGACGTCATTGTCGACGCTGGCAACGAGTGGTCGCAATCGGCCAAAGCGGTGGAGCGCCGTGCAAAACGCTACATCATGGTGGCCGCCGCACTCACCATGATCGCGGCGATCTTGCTCTCGCTGCTGCTCTCGCGGCACATCAATTTCAGGCTACACAACCTCAGCTCCCAGCTGAGCACCAACTCGAGTGTGGTTGCCGAAAACTCACAGGTGCTCTCAAAAACCAGCAGCGAGCTGGCCAAAAGCAGCAGTGAGCAGGCCGCTGCGATTCATGAAACCGTGGCCTCGGCCTCCCAAGTTTCGGCTATGATTCAGCGGGCCTCGGAGAACTCTGCAACGAGTTTTGCCAAGGCCGAAGACACACAGCACGCTTCGCGCCGCGGAATCGACACCGTACGAGAACTGATGGTGTCGATCGGTGCCATCGACAAATCCAACGTGCAAATTCGCACTCAAATACAGCACAGCAACGTGGAGTTCGGGCGCATCGTGGATATGATCAAAGTCATCAACGAAAAAACCAACGTGATCAACGACATCGTTTTCCAAACCAAGCTGCTCTCCTTCAACGCCTCAGTGGAGGCGGCTCGCGCCGGCGAAAGCGGCAAGGGATTTGCCGTGGTGGCCGAAGAGGTGGGCAACCTGGCCCAAATGAGTGGCAACGCCGCCAAAGAGATCACCACCCTCCTCCACGACAGCACATCTCAAATTCAAAACATCATCGCGAGCGTGAACTCTAGCGTCACCAAACTGATTCACGAAGCCGAACAACTCATCGGCGAAGGCAAACTCAAGGCCCAATCCTGCGAAACCGTTTTTGCCGAAATCGCCTCGCACATTGTCGAAGTCACTCACATGGCCAAGCAGATTTCCGAAGCTTCAAGCGAGCAGGCTCAGGGTGTGGAGCAAATCAACCGTGCCATTCAGCAGCTCAACCTGAGCAACGATCTCAACAACCAAGCGACCAACGAATGTTCGTCCATCGCGGCGCAGTTGCACGAGCAGGCCGAAGCGGGCCAGCATTCGGTGAGCGACCTCTGCGAGTTCGTGTCAGGCAAAGACGCGGCTTAACTATTTGGGAACGATTTTGGTGGGCAAGTAGACCATAGGGTCCACGGGATCTGCGCCGTAGCGCACTTCAAAATGCAAGTGCGGCCCTGTCGATCGACCGGTGGATCCGGCCTTGCCAATAAGCTGCCCCTTGGTGATGATTTGCCCTTGCTTCAGGAGCACCGCCGAAAGGTGTGCATAGAGCGTCGACCAGGCGCCTTCGTGCTGAATCAGCACCATCTTGCCATAACCGCGCAGTCCCCTACCCGCGTAAACCACTCGTCCATCACCCGCCGAAAAGACGGGATCGCCGACGCGCGCTTTGAAATCAATTCCCTCGTGCATGCGGCGTTTGCGCCAACCAAAGAACTCCGTCACCACGGGGTTTTGCATAGGCCAGATGAGCATAAAAGGAGGCGTGGCCTTGGGCGGCTCGTAAATCTGTTTGTGCGTGGTGCCGCAAGAAGCCAAGACCACAGCGTAGAGCACGAGCCGAAAGGCGCCCGATCGTTTGGAGAACCGCATTTAACCAGATTTCTTGCGCGTCGTGGTTTTGCTGCGTTTCTTCGCAGTTTTTTTGGCCGAAACTTTTTTCGTCGTCTTGCCGCCGCGGTTTAAACCCAGATCCCAAGTGCGCAGGGATTCCATAAATTCGTATTGAGTGATGTCAATGCGCACGGGAGTGATGGAGATATACCCCTCATCCACCACGTTGGCATCCGAGCCTTCGATTCGCGAAAAGCCCTTGAGCTTGCCGCCTAGCCAATAGTACGGCTTGCCGCGGAAGTCTTTGCGTTTGATGATCGTGTCAGAGTACTTGAGAAAGCCCTGACGTGTGACCTTCACACCTTTGACTTGGTCAAAGCGCGGAGGGAAATTCACGTTCAGAAGGCAATTGTTCGGCAAACCGTTGTTGAGGATCTCGCGCGCGAGTTTGGCCGCGTAGCGTGCGGCGGCCTCGAAATGTGCTTGGGCTTCTTCGCCCGGATCGTAGCGGTAGTCGAGCGAGCAGGCCATAGCGGGAATGTTCATCACTGCGCCCTCGCGAGCCGCAGCCACGGTGCCAGAAAAATACAGATCGTTGCCCAGGTTCACACCCTTGTTGATGCCCGACACGATGAGATCGGGGCGCTTGCCCCCCAGCACGTGGCGGATGCCCATGTACACGCAATCGGCGGGAGTGCCGCTCAGAGCCCAACGCTCGACGCCGTTCTCGGTGCCCATTTCAAAAAGGCGCACAGGTTTGTGCAGCGTCAGCGCGTGACCCATGGTGGATTGTTCGCGCTCGGGGGCCACGACGGTGACACGGCCAAGGGCGGTGAGCGCTTCGGAGAGCGCGCGAATGCCAGGCGAGTTCACGCCGTCGTCGTTGGCGACGAGAATGTGAAAGGGACCATTTCGTTTTTTAGAAGCGTTCTTCGTTTTGATCGCCATATTTTATTTACTCCCAATTTTCTTGAGCGGCGGATTCGGCCGCGGGAGCCTCAGTGGGAGCGGCCGGTGCGGCTTCGCCTGCGGCAGGAGCCGCTGCAGGGGCGGCAACCACAGGCGCGCTAACCACCGGTGCGACAGGTAGGCTCACGCCGGGCATTTGCGGGGTCGAGGGCGCTCCCGCTTGCCACGCGATTGCGAGCACGAGGAGCACAAAGGGGATGAGGATGATGAAGGGAAGTTTTGACTCTTGAGCGGAACTCATACGACTTCTTAGCGTACAACCTCTCGCAATCAATCTCAAAGCAATGCCGACCTTCGCCGCAACGCACCAAAAAGAGTTCCAGGTACCATGGTACCTGGAACTCTGGGGACGGGTACGGGTACGGGGGTTTTTTGGAGTTTCGATACGCTGGAGGGCAAATCTGTTAGACTCATAGGGGTAATGCCAAGACGCAACAAGAACGGCTCCCGCGGACGCACCAAATCCCATCGACTCCCTGAGCACGAAGACAAGTCGCGCAAAAAGTCGCACTCCAAAAAAGCCCGCAAGCAAAAACGCGAAGAACAGCGCCCCGCCCTCGGCGCGGCTCAACCAAATGCGCAGCAATCCTCGCAAGCGCCCAAAGGCAAACGCAAGATCCCTGCCCAGAGCCCCAGCCCCATATCCATGGTCAGCCCACGCAAAAGCCCAAACGTCGCCCTGCCCAATGAGGTCGACGGATTTATCGACATCCATCCCGACGGCTTCGGCTTTTTGATTCCCTTCGATTCGAGCCTGCCGAACATTTACGTCGTCGAAGAATCGCTCAAAAAAGCCATGAATCGCGACCGCATCCGCGTGAACGTGTTTCAGCAAGCTTCGGGCGACACCAAGGCGCGCGCCAAGATGGTCGAAATCCTCGCCCGCCATTCCAAAGAACTCTTCGCCGTGTACCGCCCCTTCCGCGGCGGCGCCCTGATCGTACCTGCCGATGCCCGCAACCGTCACCACGCCTTCAAGGTCGTCAATATGGACGCTGAGATGGTAAAAAAGCTCAAGCCGGGCGCCACGGTGCTCGCCAAAATCCTCACCTACCCCGACCTCGGGCCGGGCACGGCCGAAATCACCGAAAACATCGAGGTGCTCAATTCGCCCTCGAACGACACCCTGCGCGTGCTCATCGAAGCCGCTTGGCCGCGCGAATTCACCAAGGGTGCCATCGACGACGCCGAAGGGCGTGCGAAAACCTTTGAGCGCAATCCCACGGCCATCGACCATCGCCGCGATATCACCAATCTCCCGCTCGTCACCATCGACGGGCGCGACGCGCGCGACTTTGACGACGCCGTCTGCGCCGAACGCATGGGCCAAAATCGCCATAAGCTATGGGTAGCGATTGCCGACGTCTCGCACTTTGTGGTCGCCGGCGCGCAACTCGACAAAGAAGCTTTTGAGCGTTCCACAAGCGTTTACTTCCCGGACTTCGTGGTGCCCATGCTCCCCGAAGTGCTCTCCAACGGCGTCTGCTCGCTGAACCCGCACGTGCCTCGCAACTGCCTTGTGGCCGAAATGGTGATCGACGCCTCCGGTCAGCTCGAGTCTTACGAAATGTACGAAGGCCTGATGAAGAGCCACAAGCGTCTCACCTACGATGACATGCAGGCCTACATGGATAGTGACGCTCTGATGCGCGAAGATCTCAAATCGCTCACGCCCTCTCTCGACGCTCTCACCGAAGTTTTCCACAAACTACGCAAGGCGCGCTTTGCCCGCGGTTCGGTGGAACTCGACTTGCCCGAAGCGCTGGTGCAGCTGAACTCTGCCGGCGAAGTCACCGACATTCAAACCCGCACACGCACCGACTCGCACAAACTCATTGAGGAGTGCATGCTGGTGGCGAACGCCGCGGCGGCGAAGTTTCTTAAAAAATCGGCCGACATTGGCGTCTACCGCATCCACGAACAACCCGAAGAGCGCAAGATTCAGGCGCTCAAAGATTTTCTCGAACTCAACGCGATCGACTTCGATGCGGCTTTCGAGAGCTCGCAGGACTTTGCCAACCTCACGGAGTTTTTGCAAAAGAACGACGGCCTCGACGATTCTCTGCGCCGCGCGGCCCAAATGCTCGTGCTCCGATCCTTTCAGCAGGCGCGTTATGCGCCTGTGCCGCTCGGGCACTTCGCCCTAGCGAGCCCCGACTACACGCACTTCACCTCACCGATTCGTCGCTATCCGGACCTCATGGTGCACCGCCTGGTGAAACACCACCTGGGCATCCAAAAGTATCCCGGGCCTGCGGATCTCGACTACGCCACCAGGTATTGCAGCGAACAAGAGCGCAAGGCCATGGACGCCGAGCGCAAACTCATCGACATGAAAAAGTGTCGCTTTATGGAACCGCACCTGGGAGAAGACTTTAAGGTGTGGGTGAGCGGCATCACCGAACGCGGCGTTTTTTGCCAAATCGAAGACCACTTTGTGGACGGTTTCATCAAATCCGTCGAGCTCCAGCGAGCCTTTCGCATGAAGTTCGACGCCGCTACGATGACCTACCGCGGCCCCGACCAGATGGTGCTCAAACTGGGCACCAAGCTGCTGATTCGCGTGGCCATGGTAGACGTTGAAGCGCGCAAGATCGATTTTGAACCGGTTGAGATGTTTTAGTCAGCTTCGAAAGAGCGCTACTTTTACTTAGGCTCTGGACCGTAAAAAAATTTGGTCACCAGACCGAGCCACTCTTCAGGGGTTTTTTTTGCGTTGTCAATTTTCAGGGCACCAGAGAGATGAGTTGAGAAGCCAATGAGTGTCCTGGCAAAATCCACATCGGAGCTCACCTTCTCTCGGTTTCTTTCTGCTTTCAGCTGACTGATCTCTTTCTCAAGGGCTCGAACATCATTCATTAACCCCTGCTTTAGGGCACCCTGCTTTCGAGCTTCGAGCGCACGAATCCTGCCATCAAACGCTGGCAATGTTCGCTTTCGCTCGGTATTGAGCCGGCTCCACGACGTCGCCCAACCTCCATCAAACTGCTCAGATATCAGTTTGACCAATTCCCGTTCCTTAGCGGAAAGATTAGTGAAGTCGAAGTTTCCGCTCAGGGCTTCACCATCCGCCCCTATCTTGGGAATGCCGCGCTCTTCAAATTGCTGCAAACTCCAAATGGGGCCAGAGTCCTTGGGATCACGCTTTGGCCCCTCTTTTACAGGCGCAGCGAGCTGCGTGAAATCTAATTGGAGCTGTTTCATTCTTTCGAAAGCCGACTTGCCCGCGATGGCACCATTGTCCACCGACGATTGAATTTCCATAAATTCCACCGCATGCTGGGCGGCCTTGGCCCCTTGCTGCATACCCTTCTGAACGTGCGATCCGCCTTTAAGAGATTCAATATAGGCCTTATCGCCGTAGAGCGTCGTCGTCTCGTAGGCCATCTCGTCCATACGGTCGGACTGGGCAAAAAGAGTCTGAGCCTGAACGAAGGCAAAGAAAAGTGCGCACGTTAGTTTCTGATTCTTCATATATCCAAAATATAACAGCCCCACCCCCTCTAACTTGATCCAGAGGCGTCAAATATCAAGCAGATCTTCGCTCTGGGACCGACAAAAAGTGGCAAGACTCTGACACTTCCGTTAAAGTCTTTGAAATGGCATGGCTGGGTAGAGCACACCAATTGGGGCTGGCGATCAAAAACGTCGGCCGCGCCCGCGAAGTCGCGGCGGCCATGGTGCGCTTTGGTTTTGGCCAGATCGTGGAGCAGCTCGGGTTTGAAGACTTCTTCCTCAGCCGCCTGCTCCTACGCCGCTCCAAAGAAGAAGACTACAGCCTGCCCGAGCGCATCCGCATGCTCTGCGAGGAGCTGGGCCCGACCTTCATCAAATTTGGCCAGATCCTGGCGGGTCGTCCCGACCTGATCCCCGCCGATTGGGTGCCCGAGCTCTCAAAACTCCAGGACCACGTTTCGCCGGTGTCGATCCACGAAATCAAACCCGTCATCGAATCCGACCTGGGCGGCACGCTCGATCAGTTCTTTTCGTCGTTTGACACCGAGCCGCTCGCCACCGCCAGCATCGCGCAGGTGCACACGGCGCGCACGCTCGAGGGCGATGAGGTTGTGGTCAAAGTCAAAAAGCCCAACGTCGAGCGCCTCCTCGCGCAGGATCTGCAAATTGTGGAAACGCTCGCCACCCTCGCCGAGCACTACGTGGAAGAGCTGAAGCCCTTCCGCCCGTCGAACATCATCCGCGAGTTTAAAAAATCGCTGCTGAACGAGATCGACTTCCGCAAAGAGGCGACGAGCATGCGTCGCTACCGCAAGAACTTCGAGAATTCGGACTTCCTGGTGATCCCGCGCGTGTACGCGGATCTTTCCTCGGACAACGTGCTCACGCAGGAGCGTTTGCGCGGCGTGAAGCTTTCGGACATCGAGTCGGTAAAATCGCTCGGCGTCGACACCACCTTAACACTCGAGCGCGGCATGGACGCGTTCTTTAAGTCGATCATGGAAGACGGCTTTTTCCACGGCGACCCGCACGGAGGGAACATCCTCGTGCTCCCCGACGGACGCATGGGATTGCTCGATTTTGGCAACATGGGTTCGCTCTCGCCCAAGTCCAAAGACGCCATCATCAACATGTTTCTCGCGCTCGTCGCGGAAGACTACGACTCCCTGGTGCTGGAGTATCTCTACCTCAGCCCGCCCAGCCCGGGCTCGCGCTCGTCGACCAAGATCGACACCATCCAGCGCGAAGTCGCGGCGCAATTTAGCCAGTACCGCGGCCTGCCGCTCAAGGAGATCCCCTCGGGCAAGATCCTCCTCGATGCCTCGTCGGTGGCCTTTAAGTATCACGTGTCGCTGCCGCAGGACCTCATCGCGGTATTCAAGTCGATCATGACGCTCGAGGGCATCGGCCGTCAGCTGGATCCGAATTTTGATTTGCTATCGTCGGGCACGGCCTTCGCCGGAAGACTCCTCAAGCAGCGCTACGCCCCCGAGGCCATCGGCAAAGATTTGTTGTTATTTGGCCGCGACCTGTCGCGCTTCTTGCGTTCGACACCGCGCCAACTCGGCGAGGTCATACGGCAAGTCGAAAGCGGAGAGCTTCGCGTTCATTTGTCGCTAGATCATATTGGAAAAGATTTCATGCGCGCGCAGTCGCACAGCGCGAATAAGATATCGATGGCCCTCTTGAGCCTCGGCTTGATGGGCGTGTCGGCAACGCTCAGTGTGGCGCACCCGAATCTACCCCTTTGGACAGAGATCTCCATTTGGGCACTCACCGGGCTTTGCACCCTGCGCTCCCTGTGGATCTCGATTCGATATTAGTCACGGCATGCGTGCGTAGTGAATGGCCAATGGATCTGAGGTATACCTTTCGATGTCCTTTAAAGCAGCTTTGGCCTGGGAATCCCCACCCGTCGCAAGTGTCTTGAGTAGAGAGACCATCTCAAACGCAGCTGGGGCACTGAGGTCTTTTTTCATATACCTTAACAAGTCGTCCGTCGGAAATTTTTTTGAAATCCTGTAAATCGCTTCGAGCGTCGCAACATTCTCCGCCCGGGCAAGCGTACTGTTTTTCAAAATATTTTCGGCATTATGGTAGTTAAAATCATTTCTAGCTTGATCGTCCTTTAAATTCGTTAAGCCACTGAGCACCGTCTTTCGAGCTTGGTACTTCGACTCAACCATTGCCGACCATTTTTTAGTCATTTCTAGTACCAAGCGCGGGGCTGCGATATCCACGTGTTCCACCAAAAATACATTTCTCATCTCCCAACCCTTATGAACATCTGAAGTGATCTGGAACGATTGAGAGCTAGCATTGTATTCAGCGTCTAAGGTGAGCGGTTTCTTTTGAGAGGTAATATCTTGTGAATCGTAGGCCAAAACTCGGATCTTTCCCTCGGCAAGCCCCTGAACACTAAGCAACGTCAAGGCGTGTCCCGCGATTTCGTTACCACTTTCGCCCGACCCCTGTGGTTTTTCATGTATATTCAATATCCCAGCCGAACCGGAAGCTATCGAATGCTGCAAACTGTTTAAAGCTGTACGATTATGGCTTTCCCGCAAAGAAATGCGCTGAACGTAAAAGTCCCCGGAAAGTTTTTCTTGCGCAATTTTCTGAAGTTCCGCCACCGAATACTTTCTCAACGCGGTACCATTTTCATTAACAAAGATTGCTGGATCCAAAGTTTTTCCAACTTTGTAGTGTTGATTTAAATAAGATAGAGAATTTGCAAAACTGCATGCCACGCAATGAGGGTAAAATCCCTGACCTGAATCGGGAGTGACTTGCATCCGCTCTTTTAGGCTGCCATTCATCGACTGATCAACGAGAGCCCAGTAGTCTAAATTTTCTTTGACGTTACGATCGCGCTCCGCGTTGGATACGTAAATAACTCCAGCGGTGAGCACTGCCGCGCCTCCGGTCGCTCCGAGAGCTCCCCAAAGGACTTTTCTAATAATTTGCTTGCACTTCGATTGCGGTAACTCTTTGGGAGCGGCAAAAGTTTGAATGGAGCAAGCTAGCAAAAAAAGCGTCAGACGTTTTTTCACAAGTTTTTCTCCCTAAAAAAAATGGTCCACCCCCGTGATCGGGTCAAAGGGGTGGACACCCCCCAGGAATACCAAGTCCAGTAAGACTCAGCATCTTTTATGAATCACCTATCGAGAGCTCCTACGATCCACCTAACAACTTCAGTGCCATTTGCGTGGACTGGTTAGCTTGAGCGAGTACCGAAGTACCGGCGTTCAGCATGATGTTGTTACGTGCGAGTTCGGCGGTTTCCACTGCAAGATCCGTATCACGCATACGCGAGTTCGCGGACGAGAGGTTTTCTACCGAAACGTCGAGGTTGTTGATCGTCGATTGCAAGCGGTTTTGCAGAGCACCGAAATCGGCACGAGCTGCAGAAACACGCTGAATCGCTTCGTCGATCGTGGCGAGAGACACTTGAGCGTTTTCCTTTTGGAGCACGCTTACGTCTTTAAGCCCGAGCGCTTCTACCGTAGCATTCGCTTTGGAACCGTCGAACTGAATGCGGTCAACAGCCGGAGTGTTACGAATACCGATTTGGATATCGTACATTTGGCCTTCGCCGTTCAGGAGTTTCGACTGGTTGAATTCCGTCGCGTTCGCGATACGGTCAATTTCCTGCAAGAGCGATTGGTATTCCACGTCGAGGAATTTTCGCTCTTGAGGTCCGATGGTGTCCGAAGCCGCTTGAATGCCTAGCTCGCGGAGACGACCGAGAATCGTGGTGGTCTCGTTGAGTCCACCTTCAGCCACCTGAACGAGAGAGATCCCGTCTTCAGCGTTTCGGATGTTCATCTTGAAACCACGAATTTGCGCTTTCAGGTTTTCTGAAATCGCGAGGCCAGCAGCGTCATCACCCGCCCTATTGATGCGGTAACCTGAAGACAGCTTTTCCATAGCTTTCTGCATGTTCAGGTTTGTCCCGCGCAAGTTACGTTGGCCGTTGATGGCGGCCACGTTGGTATTGATTCTTAGACCCATACCTTAGTCCTCCTAACATCGCTATCCGAGGTGATTGGGACCCGGTTAGCGTGGAACTTCCTGTTCCAGTTTGGTTGTTGTTAGTGTCAGTGGTCCAATCCTAGGACGCACGTTCACCCAATCTGAGAAACTGATCGGAGGGGTCTTCATCAAACTTTAATAAATCTCCCACGAGCTCGCGCCGCACCGCACAAAGGTATCCGTTACCTTAACCCGGTACCTTTACCCGTCCCCTTTTCTCACCCTCTTCTTATATTGGCGGTGTGCGGTGTGCCTTACCGATGGGCAAGTCTATGTTATAAAAGGCGTATGAGTGATGGTGCACGTTTTTTGAAGCTCTCCGAGGCCCCGCAGTACCGCGAGTCCACTTGGGCACTCATCGAAAAGCATTTTCCGCAGGGCGATACCCCCCTGGACAAAGACCCCCTCGCCAAAGAGTTCACCCTAATGCTGAGCCCGGCCAACGAGTCGCGCCTGTGGATCTGTCTGCGCGGCGAAAACGTGGTGGCCTGCACGAGCTGGCGCCCCTTTGAAGTGCATATCCTCGGCCGCGAAGAACCTCTGAATTGCGCCGGCGTGGGCCTGGTGGTCACCGACCCCACCCACCGCAAAAAAGGCTACGCAGCCGCCCTACAAAAGCACATTGAGGCCGCCGCTCACAAAGACGGCATGCTGCTCTCGCTGTTGTGGTCAGACCTGCACGACTTTTACATGAAGCAAGGCTTCTTGCCCGCCGGCACCGAATACATGTGGTCTGTGCCCCCCAAAGAAATCCGCGAGCCCAAAGCTCACAACGGCTTCAGCGTCAACAAACTGACGAATCTCGCCGACATCGCGCCCCTCTATGAGGCCCAAAAACTCGGTCCCCAGCGCAACTGGAACCAGTACGCCCCGCTGCTCGAGCTCTCCGACACCTACGGCTGGGTAGCGCGCGACAACGCCTCGCACGCCCCCATCGCCTACGGGCTCATGGGCAAGGCGCGCGACTTGCGCAACACCGTCCACGAACTCGTGGGCGAGGCTGAAGCCATTCCGGCCATTCTTCACAAGATGGGCTCTTGCCTCGAGCATAAGGCCGAAGAGATGCGCGTGCAGATACCCTCTGAGTCGCCTCTGAAATCTACCCTGAGCGAGCTCTTTGGGCCGCCCGAGCTCTCCGCCCTCTCATACATGAAAATTCTCAACACCCCCGGCATCTGCCGCTGGATCAACGACAACCGCACGCTTCCCAAAGGCATGATCCTCGCCGCCAAAGACGATGGCGATGGATTCACACTGAGCAAGGGCAACCAAGTCGTGTGGGATTCTCCCGACGAAGCGCACATTCTGCAGCTCTTTTTTGGCCCGTGGAAACCCTCGGCGCTCTCGATTCCCAAGACGCTCAAAGCGCAACTTGAGGGCACGCAATCGATTGGAATCTATTTTTGGGGATTTGATTCGGTCTAAGGCAGAAGTTTCGCGAGCGTCAGCGCGCAAGCCTCACGGCGGTATTCCTTGATCAGGGCTTCCATGCCCAAAAAATCCTTGCGTCCCTTGAGATAGCTTTCCGCACTTTCATCAAAATGCACCAACGCTTGCACGCGCGCCTGGTCGATCATCCAAAACCAAAAATTCGGAGCCCCGGGCTCTTCGTCAGGATATGGCAGCGCTTCGCGCACCCTAAAGAAAGCGAGGTTCGTGGCCGTCGCAAAGGACGAGGCTTGCGTCAGGAGCTGCTGCCCCTCGCGGGTGACGTGCACGGCGACATACTTCCACTGCTCGCCGAACCAACCGTAGGGAGCGCCCGAGCGCCAGATCTCCTGGTAACTTTCGTCCAGCCAGTAATCCTCATGGTTCGCGAGGCGGCCCACAAAATCTTCCATGAGGCCCGCAAAGATATTGGTCTTCTCCACGAAGCTCCGCACGCGCTCGGCGTAGCCACTCACGAAAGTCACCTCCAAGACGGCGTCGTGAAAGCGCGCGTGCAAGAGACCGTAGTTCCAAGCGAGCGCCCGGTAGTATTCCATGAAACCGTCGATGGCCGAATCCGCGAGTTTGCGCTGCCCAAGGTCCACCGCCTCACCCATCATCGTCTTGAGCTCATGTGCGTAATTCTCCATGGTGATGTCCCCGTGACGCAGCATCACGGCCACCTCGGTGAGATGAGCCTTGAGGGCGCGCACGCGTTCTTGATCGCCCGCCGCATCTTGCGCGCGTTGCAGAGCGTGGATGTCAGAGACGGGATGAAGCTCGGGCAGATCGCGGGGTTCCGCACTTGCGCTGACCATACCAACGACGGTGAGCACAAAACTCAGTACCGAGCGCAGCCAAAAATGAAAAGCCGAGTTCTTCGTCATTGGGAGGGCTAGCGATAGCAAGCTTCGCGCCGCTAAGCCGCTTACAATTGCTTAACTATCAAGTCTAGGCAAAGAATCCAGCAAAACCCTTCAAATCCAAGCGGCGGATTCGACAAATTCAAAGCGCGGGCGCAGGGCGCCGTCGATTTCCACTTCGGAGAGAAAGAGCGCTTTCGGGCGCACCCACTGAGTGCCCAAGTCGTTTTCGTAGAGGCACTCGTAGTACACCATCTCTTCGAGCGTTTCGCTGTGACGCACGATGCCCTTCACTCGGTACATCTTGCCTTTGTAGTGGCGGTAGACGCCGCCTATCTTGAGACAGGTGCCAGGTAAATTACCTGGCACCTCAGTGTCGTATGGCGTTTCCATAGGCGCATTTTAACGCAGGGCAGGTTTAGACACCACCCCCCATAGCTGCTATCACGTAGGGGACATGACACGTGTGATTCGAGAACTTTTGCCCACCAAAGAGCTGGGTTTTGGCCTTTATTTTTGCGACTCTATGATCTTGAGCGAATACGCCGACGGCAAATGGAGCGAAGCGACTCTACGCCCCGCCGGTGAGTTCACCCTCTCTCCCGCCGCCAAAACCTTGCACTACGCACAGGAGATTTTCGAAGGCCTCAAGGCCTTTCGCACACCCTCGGGCGAAGTGCAACTCTTTCGCCCCCAGGCCAACGTCACGCGCATGACCCGTTCGGCCGAACTGATGGCCATGCCGCCCTTTCCCGAAGACCTCTTCATGCGCATGATTCTCGATATCGTAAAAAAGTACACGCACATGATTCCCGAACTGCCGGGCTCGCTCTACTTGCGTCCCACGATGATCGGCACCGGCACCTCACTCGGCGTGGCCCCGAGCGCCTCGTACGCCTTTTACATTCTCGCTTGCCCCGTGGGCGGATACTTCGGTGACGTGGTCACCGAGAAGCCCGCGAGCGTGCCCGTCTACATTAGCCAAAAATACACCCGCGCCGCGCCCGGTGGCATCGGCGCCGCCAAGACCGGTGGCAACTACGCTGCCAGCCTTCGCGCCATCGCCGAAGCCAAAGCGCAAGGATTCTCGAACGTCTTGTTCCTAGACGCCAAAGAGCGCCGCTACCTCGAAGAGCTTGGCGGCATGAACGTTTTTGTGGTGACCAAAGACGGCGCCATCAAGACACCTCCCTTGGGCGACACGATCCTCGCTGGAGTCACTCGCGATTCCATCCTGAAGATCGCCCCCACCCTGGGCATCCGCGCAAGCGAAACCCCCATCTCCCTCGACGAGCTGCTGAGCGGCCTGCGCGACGGCACGGTGACGGAACTTTTTGCCTGCGGCA
The DNA here is from genome assembly GCA_035539375.1 of Bdellovibrionota bacterium. Taxonomy (GTDB): domain Bacteria; phylum Bdellovibrionota; class UBA2428; order UBA2428; family UBA2428; genus DATLIP01. The sequence continues at coordinate 18,586 of DATLIP010000066.1, forward strand.
CCGCCGCTTCGGTAACGAGCATCCGCGAACTCGGCATCGACAACGAGCGCATCCAAGTGGGCAGCGGCGAATCGGGCCCCGTGGCGACCAAGCTTTTTCTCGAGCTCACGCAAATCCAGAGCGGCAAAAAAACGTCGGCGAAGTTTGCCGACTGGTGCGTAAAAGTCGACTGAACTTTTTGCCAATTCTCAGCTAAACTAAGAGGCATGACACGCCTCCAGGGATTTGCTGCGACCGCCACATTCATCACTTCCGCTGCCCTAGCGCAAACGCCACCGCACGAAGGCGCGCCCGCAGCAGCAGCGGCCGCCGAAAACGTCAGCCTGAGCCGCGCCGAGCGCGGGGATCTTATGGCCTGCCTCTCGCATTTTCGCGGCCCCCTTGCGAGCAACGTCAACCAAAGTATTCGCAACAAACTTGGCACCCAAATGGTCGTCTCCAAAAATTTCGATGACAGTCTCTGGCTCGTGGATCGCAGCGAATCCGACGCGGGCCTCATACGGCTAATGAACGTTGCGGGCGAAGCTGTGGCCCTCGATCTTTTACCCCTGCCTGCTCCGAACCCCACCAAAGCCACGCTCGTGCACTTCGCGTGGGACGGAAAAAAACGTCACGCCAAATGGCAGCTCGAAGCCAGCGGCCACAAGAACTTTGAATTTTCGGGCCCGGGCTTCGATGCACTCGAAGAATGGAAAATGATTCGCAACAGCAACGAGCGCGAAGCCAAAGCCATCAACTGGAAACCGAACTTCGACGCCATCACCGATGCCTACGTCGCGTACCTGAGCGAGTTCATAGACCCCGTCGCCAAAAATTTTCCTCGCCTGGGAGAAGAGCGTGCCGACGCCACGCCCGAAGAAAAGTCCCAACGCGAAGCCTTGCTCGCCATGGTCGACGACTGCTCCGCAGTACCTCGCTTTGCCCCTGCCCTAGAAAAGGTGCGAGCGCAGTTCAAATTGCCAACGCCTTCGGCAGAAGAAGATTCCGCAACGCAAGAATAGGTGGGCTTTTTGCCTATTGTTCGTGGGGCATCTTGCACCACTCGCAAAAGCCCACGCGAATTTTCTTTTTACGCCTCCAAAGCGAGGAGTAAAATACTGCCATTATGAAAACAATTGGCTACATGCTTCACACAATGGCTCTTTCGACCACCCTAGCATTTGCCCAATACCCTCACGTCGTTCCCGAAAAGATGGTGAATGCTAATATCGCACGAGGTTCGCGCGAAGATTTCTTCCGCTGCATCTCGCACTACCACGGCGACCTTGCCAAATCTGTTCCGCGCCAAGTGCGAGAGAAACTCACCACTCGCGTCTCGGCGATCAAAAACTTTGACGGCTCTTATTGGCTCGTCGACCGCAGTCTTATCAACGAAGGCCTTGTGCGATTTATGAACGCCGACGGCGGCAACATCGCCATCGACATCGCCAACGTTCCGCAGCCCACCTCGAACATGGGCAGCCTGGTGCGCTTTGAGTGGGACGGCAAACGGCGCGACGCCATGATCACCCGTAGCAGCGGCTCCTCAAACGATTTTCTAATGACTGGCGGTGGCGTCAGCAGCAAAGAAGATTGGCAATACATCGGCAACAATAGCTTTGGCGTCAAAACCCAAGACGCCCAATGGCAGCCAGATTTCAACGAAATCGCCTTGGCCTACCTCGCCTACACCACAGATTTTATCGATTCCGTTCGTAAAAAATACCCTGGCATCACCAGCGCGGGGGGAACGGACGAAGAAAAAACCGTGCGCGCCAATGTGAAAAGCATGATTCGCGATTGCCGCAAAGTGCGTGGCTTTAACGAGAGCATGAACCAAATCAGATCGGATCTGCGACTTTAGTCGCAGATCTCTCTAGGTTGTCAGATCAAGCGACATCAAGATCGCCTTGCCGCCGTCGCGGTAATAGCGAGGCCTTTCGGAAATCTTTTCAAATCCCATCCTCTCGTAGAGTCGTTGAGCGGGGGTGTTGTTTTCATGAAACTCAAGAAAGACTTTGCGCAGCCCCTGGAGCTTGGCCCAGCGGATCCAGTCGCGGAGCATGTCGTAACCTCGACCGTGACGTTTGCACGCCATGTGCATGATCTCACACTCGCCATCAAAACCAAGGCGGGTGATCACAAATCCGTCGAGTTCGTCGCCCTCGGGATGCAGGGACCATTCAAAAAAACGCGATTGTTCACTGGTGAGTTCGGATTGAAAAGACTCAAAGGGCCACGAAAAGTCCTGGCCCGGTTTGGCGCGCGCCTGATCGATGGCCATGAGCATCTCAACCTGCTCTTTGAGTGTTAAATCTTTACGTAGCATTTTGATTAAACAGCTGAACCTTAAAACGGGTTCGAAGTTGCTGCACCCAGGTTTCGAGAGATTCTTGTTTTTCGAGGAGCGCGTTGAAGACCGCGATCTCTTCGAGCACCGTGCGCGCTTCGACATCTTGCATTTGCACGTCAGCGCGTAGGCGCTTCCACACCGCAGAGTGTGATTTCTCAAAATGACTCTGCTTACGCGTCAGCTCAGAATCCGAAAAGCGTACGGTTTTGAAAATGGAATTGTCTTCGAAAGCCATTTTGACGTGCAAGTACTCCTGCAGATCAAAACCGTTGTCGCCCGAAACAAACTTCGTGTACGGCACGCAGCGCTCAGGCGATTGCACGCAAACGTAAATATAAAGGGAGCGTGTGGAGATCGATGAGCCCCCCACCCGGGCGAGCATCTGAAGCCGCACCACGTTTTTATCGCTAGAACGAGGGGCGTCATCCGAATCGGCCGATTGGGCCCGTGCCAAGCCGAGGACGAGCGAAGCCATCACCAGGGTCGCCGACAAAAAACTCCAAAAACGCTGTCCCATAGGGTTATTGTAAACTCCGAGAGTGCCGTGTCTAGGCAATGGGGAATAAGTTTTATTAATCCAAAAGGATTCGGTGGTTTAGCGCGCTTCTTGACTGAGTTTCACGAAGGCTCGCGCCGACTTAAAGACGTCCTCAAGACCCTCGCCGTTTTGCGCCGAGACCCAAAGCGGCCTCTCACTGCTGGCCTGCAAATAGCGCGACCACTTGCGCTCTACGGCGGGACGGGCTCCCGTTTTTACGCGATCCGATTTGGAGAACCAAATCACAAAAGGCTGCTGCCCAAGCCATTTGAGCATGTGCACGTCTTCGGCCAGCGGGTCGCGAAGCGGATCCACAAGCCATACCCACATGAGTCCGGCTTCGCTGCGCTCGCCGAGCGACTCGAGCAGGGATTCCCACTTGTTGATGAGCGAGCTCCGCCGCTCCACAAAACCAAAGCCCGGGGTGTCGACGATTTCGATTTGCGCCTCTTTGACTTTGGCCACCTGGCAGCGCGCAGCCACAAGGCCCTGGGTCACGCCCGGGGTTTTGCCAGTGCGGAAGATTTTCAGCGGATGTGTGATCGCGTTGAGGAGCGAAGACTTGCCCACGTTCGAACGGCCGAGCACACACCAACGTGGGAACTTGGCTTGCGGCAAATCGCGCGAGCGCACCACGGTAAAAGAAATCTCAGCCTTTAAAAATCCCACGTCGTATATCCCTTCGGCCTAAGCCGCTCCGTATGAGTGCAAGCCACTCAGCACAAGATTCACACCGAGAAAGGCAAAGACCAGGATCATGAACGAGATGATCGACACGACTGAGAGAAAGATCGGCTTCCAGCGCATCAGCAGTTTGCCGTGCAGATAAATCAAATACGCCATCCATGTGATCAGCGCCCAAGTTTCTTTAGGGTCCCAGCCCCAGCTGCGGCCCCAGGCATAGAACGCCCAGATCGCACCTGTGATCAGAAGCAGGGTTTGAAAGGGAAAACCAAAGAGGATGTTCTTGTAGCCCAACTCGTCGAGGCGACGCGCCGAGGGCAACTGCGCGAGAAACGAAGCGTAACGAAGCTTGATCACCCAAAACGCGCCTACAAAGAACAAGGTCATGATGAGCAGCATCGTCAGGTAGGGGTTTGACTGCAGTGTGATTTCGGGATGCTGTTTGAGAGAGATGGCGATGGCCGCCACCACGCCCGCGAGCGCCACCGTGCCAGCCGCCAAGAGGCGGGACTGCGTGCGGTTCAGATCCTGACCGTGAGAGGCGGCGAATTCCGCCGAAGGGTCTTCGGTGTCAGGCGCGCGAAAGCGACGCGAACGCGCGATGCCGTAAACGGCCGCCGCGGCAAAAAATAGGAGCGAAGCGGTAAAGGGCCAGCGAGCGCCCTCGACAACTTCCATACGGGTGATCGAAGGACCGCCTTCATAGTCTTTAACAACGTCCTTCACGCGTTTCTGTGTGCCGTCCTCAAGAGTCACCACTTTGGTGCGAGCCATGTAAAAGTCCCCGCGGGTGAAATAGTCCTGACCACCAGCGATGCCCAAGTTCAGCAGCGTGAGCAGGGCGATGCCCACAGATATCTTGGTAAGCGAAACCCCTCGGCGCATGAGATGCAAGAACGCGATGCAAGCGGAGATCGAAAAGGCGGCATAAGAGATCATGCCAAAGACCACGTGGATCTTGAGCCAATAGCTCTGCAGCGAGGGCAGGAGCGGCTCGATCTCGCGGTTCGGGGTCATCACCGACATGCCCATCAAGAGAAAGACGAGCGGCGCGGAGATGAGTCCCACCACAGGCAGTTTCCAGCGGTAGATGGCCATCATCTGAAAGAGCGAGAGTCCCCAGCCAAAGAACACGAGCGACTCATAGAGGTTGGTCCAGGGCGGACGATCAAAGCCGGCCGAGATCCAGCGCATGGCAAGTCCTGTGGTGTGCCCCACAAAAGCAAGGGTGCAGAGCGCCGAGGCCACAAGAAGCACGCGACTCACACGGTCGCTCTTTTTGCGCGCCACCGCGAGCACGTAAGCGATGGCCGAAAAAAGGTATACAAAAGCCGAGGTGTCTAAGATTTTGAGCGATAACGCTTCCAGGGTCATGAGGTCTCCTTTAGCTTTTCAAGACTCGCAGCGAGGCGAGCCACTTGCTTTTCAAATCCAAGCGGCAGGCGATGTACGGTAGCCGCAAACTGCACCTGATCACCCTCGATGCGCAGATAGTATTTCTTGTGCTGCACAAAGAGCGCGTAGAAGGTGCCGATGAGCATGCCCAGGCAACCCCACCAGTAAATCGAGGCGCCGGGGTCATACCCCACCTGCAGGCCCGTAAAGTAACGTTCGTCGAGCTTGTCGAGCACCAGGGTGTAGGTAGCGCCGAGGCGCTGACCTAGATCGAATTCGGGGTGGTCTTTAAGAATCCAGAACGGCTCGCCCTGGCTCTGCTCACCAGCCATCTCCTGCACGAGCACGCCTGGCCCCAGGCCCTGCACGTTCTGCATGGCGCGAATCACGACGATCGTCTTGCCGATGGAGGGAATGCTCTCGGGTTTTCCGAGCTGGGTGCGCACGTAAACCTGGTTGTTGATGAAGTTTGTTTTGGTGATGGCCCGCAGCCCCAAGTCAAAGTCGCCGAGCGGGCCGTAGCTCGCCTGGTAAAAGGTAAAGCCGCGGTACTCTACGGGTTCGTTGACGCGGGCCCAGGCGGATTTCTTGACCTGACCGCCTTCGATAAAGTTCAGCTTGGAGACAAACTCCTGGGGACGTCCCGGAAAGTTCGGATAAAATTTCACGTCAAAGGACTCGGCTTGCACGCGAAAGCCCAAAAAGCGTTCGTTCGGCAGCGCACCGTCCAAATCCACCTTCTGCAATCCCGCCGCCTTGCCTTCTTTGAAAATAAGGAAGGTGTCGATCGCGGCGCCCTCGGGAATGTTCGCGGCGCCTTCAAAGCCGTACATGGACGTGATGATGGCGCCCCCGAAGACCACAAGCAGCGAGGTGTGCACCAGGTAGTTGGCGAGGCGCGACCAGCGGCCGCTCTGCCAAAAGACCTGAGTCACGCGATCGGAGTCTTCTACGATGATGGGCTTTTTCCACTGGCCCTTGAGTTGGTGCATCACGCGCTGGGCGTAGTCGCGGCGATCGGCCGGGCTGCGCAGCTTCCACTGGCGCTTGAGGGGGTCTTCGATCTGCGCAATGGCGTCGGGGCTGAGCGCTTTGGGTTTGCTATTGGCGAGCTTCCACATGCCGGGCCAGCGCTGCTCGGAGCAGGCGATGAGGTTCAGACTTAGGATCACGATCAGCGCGACGTACCAAACCGAGTGGTAGGCCGTAAAGAGCTGGGTCCATTGGCCGAAACGCCAAAAATCGTAGTCGTACTGCAGGCCCGGATCGACGTTCGACATGTTGTATTGCAGCACCACAGTGCCCGGGATGGAAAGCAGGGTCAGAGCCAAGAAGACCACCAGGGTGAGCTTCACGGAGGCCATGCGTTTCCAGAGATTATCGACTAGGGACCAAAAGGCGTTCACGACGCACCTTTTCTCTCAGAAGAGATTCATGGGGTCAACCAGTACTGACGACTCTTAAACGCAGTGCTAAAATCGGCTCCATGAAAAAGCACACCTCGGGAACCTCTTTTCGTCTCTCCTGTGCCTTATTGGCACTACTTGGCGCAAATTTCGCCCTCGCCGGCGGCTCTAAGCGCGGCAAGCTGGATCCGGAAGACCCAAAAATCGCCGAAAAGGTGGCAGAAAGAGAGGGCGTCGAAATGGTAGCCCATCAACTCCTCGTCAAATTCAAAAGCGAGAACGCCGCGGGTGAACGGCAGAAAATCTTCAAAGAACTCCAGGGGCGCGAAATCGAACGCGTGGGCTCCACGCCGCTCTTTCTCGTGCAATTCCCCGAAGAGGTGAACATCAACGACGTCAAAACGAAGCTTGAACACCACGAGGGTATTAGCTATGCCGAACCCAACCTGGTGATGCGCACGATGCCCGCCAAGAAAAAAAATCAAGCAAAGTGAAGGTCTAAAAAAAATGTACGATTCCCGCATCGATAAACTCGCTCAGCAACTCGTTGGTTACTCCACCGCCCTCAAAAAGGGCGAAAAGGTGCTCATCGACCTTTACGAAGTGCCCGACTCCATCGGCATCGCCCTAATCCGCGCCGCCAGAGCCAAGGGCGCCCTCCCCTTTATCCGTATCAACCAAGATCGCTTGCGCCGCGAGCTTTTGCTGGGAGCGCAGGACGAGCAGTACGCCGCCATGGCCAAGCACCAACTCACCGAGATGGCTGACATGGATGCTTATATCGCCATCCGCGGCAGCCAAAACATCACCGAGGTTGCCGACGTTCCGGCCGAGAAAATGAAACTCGCCATGAAACACATGCGCCCTGTGATCGACCACAGGGTTAAAAAAACCAAATGGTGCGTGCTGCGCTGGCCAACACCCGCCATGGCTCAGCAGGCGAGCATGAGCACCGAAGCCTTTGAAAACTTTTATTTCGACGTGTGCCTTGCCGATTACAAAGGCATGCTGCCGGCGATGAACTCGCTCAAAAAGCTCATGGACAAAACCGACAAGGTTCACATCAAGGGCAACGGCACGGATCTGAAGTTTTCGATCAAAGACATTCCCGCCATTGTTTGCGGCGGCAACATGAACATTCCCGACGGTGAGGTTTTCACTGCGCCGATTAAAAATTCGGTTGAGGGTGTGATTCAGTACAACGCGCCGACCATTTACCAGGGCATCGCTTTCGACGCGATTCGCTTAGAATTCTCCAAAGGCAAAATCGTCAAGGCCGAAGCCGGCGCCAAGACCAAAGACCTCAACAAGATCCTCGATTCCGACGAAGGCGCACGCTACATCGGCGAATTCGCCATCGCCTTTCACCCCGGCATCCGCGAGCCGATGCGCGACATCCTCTTTGACGAGAAAATCGCCGGATCTTTTCACTTCACGCCCGGCCAAGCCTACGAAGAGGCCGACAACGGCAACCGCTCACAGGTGCACTGGGACATGGTGAACATCCAGCGCAAAGACTACGGCGGCGGAGAGATTTACTTCGACGGCAAGCTGATCCGCAAGGATGGCAAGTTCCTGGTAAAGAGCCTCGAGAAGCTGAACGGTTAATTCGCTCCGAGCTCGCCCACGAGGCGTCGGCAATGCGAGAACATCGCGTCGCTTGTCTCAAGCTCCGGACGAGCTGCGCCACGGCTGAGCACTTCTTTATCGACAACATGCCAGAAGTCCCGCTCGGAAAGATCGCGACCCATGAGCCACAGACGTTGGGCGAGCGCGTCGCCTGAAACGTAAGAGTAATAAATCGCATCGTAGTCGATGGTCCAAGGGTGCAAAAAGCTCGTAGTCATCTCAAAGCCACGCGGCATTTCGATACCGTAGGTGCGAAGTGTGGCTTCGTTGTCGAGAATGAGCAGATTCGCTTCGCTGATGCGCTCGCTCGAGGCGTGCAGAGCGTAATCGCGATAAGCACGCGAGAGTCCCCACAAGTTTTGCATCATTTCCGTGGGTGAGAGCGATGGATCGCGCACCACGGGGAGGCCCAACTCACGACGAATTTTGGGCGATTTGCGCATCCACTCAAAAAGCATCGCGGGAAATTCACCGAAGTCATCGGCAACCCAGAAACCCGAGTTTGTGGCAAAGCT
>DATLIP010000067.1:0-60380 GCA_035539375.1 Bdellovibrionota bacterium
GTTCAGTTAGGCCAAAAATACTTCAATAAAAAAATGAATCAGGTACATGTCTTCCTCTTCAACAACAAGAACAAGACACCAAGAACTGGAATGCAATTTGCAAAGATGTCAGATAGTGACGTTGAGAAGCATCAGGTCGGAATTTACAATTTAAATAAGAACTCCGGATACTCGCAGTTTCTTTGCAAGAAACCAAAAGGCAAAAGTCTCGAAAAATGTGACTCATACCTAAAGAAGTAATTTTTTCTATTCGGAAACATCGTACTCTACCCAATTTTAAAAATCGCTAGTTGGCACTTAGCCCTAATGGCCAGTTTTCTCGTTTTCGAAGTCCTCGCACCTTAACCTAATCAATTGTCCGGTTGACTTGGAAAGGAATATAAAAAAGTCTAAGAACTACATGGGGGCAGAATTGAAAATCATAGAATGGTTAAACGTGAACTCCGGAGCAATTATCACATTAGCAACGCTGGTTCTTGTCTTTACTGGGATAGTGCAAACCTTTGTCGCCAAAGCCATACGTGATATCGAAAAACAGCGAGATACTCCACTATCCGTTAAACATGTCCAAGTATCCACTCAGAACTCAGGAGGAATAATGACCTTTTCAACCTCGAAAATTCCACATGGGGCATCTCCAAGTGCTGAGGAAATATTAATTTATCCAAATGGAAGTGTAAAAATAAAACTTCTAGGCGGGGGAGTACGTGGATTTGCAAGATTCGTCAGCTGGTCCGGAGGCAATCAACCCCAATAAGACGGTTCCTGGAATAGAGCTCATGGAACCAAGCAGATAGTTCGAAAGCGTCTCTCCGTCCCTCATGACAACTACTTGAATATTGGTTTCTTAAGCCGCAAAAGCCAGGCACGCAGTTATAAAGTCATCTACTCGTGCCCGCCATCATTATTCTTATTCATTTGATGTCGGGCTCGCCCTGTCGGCTCGCAACCGCCACGATTGCTTTCCTCTTCGATACACTAGTATTTTTGCCACCTACGGTCGGACTCGCTTTGCTGGCTCGTTGCCGCCAATTTTATCCACGAGATGAAGTCTCAACTACCCGTTGTCTACTGGGCTTGCTGTCATGACGGCGCGTCCAGACATTCCGGCGTGATTAGTTTTTGGAGTCTTCAATCAGCGCGCCCAAAAGACGATCGATATCAAAAACTTCTACTTCTTTTCCCGTTTCGCGTGAAAATTGTTCTGCTTTCACTTTGGCGCGATCATTATATTCCCGGCGCGCTCTGTCGCGTGCCTGTTCGGCCTCACGTGTTTTCCCTTGATGATAGAGATCACCTCTGGCCGGATTGCCCGCACGCCCTATGGTGTTTCGCCTTAGCTGGTCGGCTTCTTGATACGCACGCACTGCTTCTTGATATTTTTTGTAGAGAGGCATTAGATCTCGTAGCTGACGTTCAACTTCCGCTGTCGTTTTATTTAGCCTAAGATTTGTTATCAAAGTCAGACAGCTAAGCCGTTGACCATACGCACTGAAGCTAGCGAACATAAAAAACGCCAACCCTAGAGGTTTTAAAGAGTTCATATTTTTGCATTGTATAACGTAAATACTTTTCCTCTAGTCATCCGTTTGACACATCGGTATGCGTCTTGGCTATTCGTTGCTGCCAATCCTACCCACGAGACGAAGTCTTATTCCCCTTTGCAAAAATACCAAACGCCGTTTTCTCGGCGAAACGTAGAGTGCTCTCGGTGAACATGCCTTTTGCCATCTAAAACAAAATGTGCCTTGAAGGTGACTTCACCGTCGTCGCCCTGTGCGTGCGTGCTGAGAATTTCAAGTCGTTCAAACGTAGCCTCGCGCGCCCAAGCTTCGTTGGTGGCACGATCAAACTGCTCTCGATATTGGGCATGAACCGAAGCCTCGAGATAATTAAAGTCGAGGGTGCAAAACGCGGTGTAGCGAGAACGCATCAAAGCTTCGGGGGTACCCGCAATTTTCTTGCCGGCAAGGATGGGCTGACAACAGTCCGCTATAGGTAAATCAGAACCGCAATAGCAAGTCGTGATCGCCACGATTAAGAACCTTTATCTTTCATTCGCATCCAACTTCGCATAAGCCTAATTTTGGCACCAAAAACGGTCCGACTGAAGGGAGATCTTTGCATGAACAAAGTTTCTTTGATTCTTTTTGCACTCTGTAGCGCCTCCAGCGCCTCCACCTCTCCAAAGGTCAACATTACAAATCACGCTGCCCCCCCCACGCAGGTTTTGCTGTCGCATCCCATCGACCCCAAATCGATGCCATTCATTTCTCACAAAGGCCCGGGCGCCTTTGACAACGCCCTAGCCCTCAACATTCCCTACGAGCCGATCAAAGACATTCGCTCGCAACTCGAACAAAGTTTAGGTGGCTCTCTCAACTATCTTAAATCCTGGGCCCCCAACGGCGAAGCGCACGTCACCACGATCACCCCTCCAGAATTTGCCAATGTTCTCGGCAAGTTTTTAACCATGAAAGAAATCGAAGATATCGCCCTGAAAAACCAAATACAGCATGCCGATGTTGTGCTGCTCGGCCTGGGCGCAGGAAAGAAAATGATCAACGGCATTTACGAGGAAACTTTTTTCGTTATCGTAGACTCTCTTAAATTACGCCATATTCGAAACCAAATATGGAGGCTCTACGTTAACAAAGGCGGCGACCCCAAAGCCTGGGATCCCTCTTGGTTTTTTCCACACATCACGGTCGGCTACACCAAACAAGATCTCCATGAACCCGACGTCATCAAAAACATCAGAGGGTCTCTCGACACGCGCTTTGCCTTGAAAACAGCATTTCACTGATTTCAAATTTCACTCTCCCAGCGCACCCAGGTTGTTCAGGTTTGGGTGCAAAGTTACGATTCCGCTGTACACCCCACCCCAACTAAGTTACCTTAGGAATAGGTCCCCTAAAAATCGAAGGGGACACTCGTTTAAGCTTTTCCTTTGATCCATCGAGCCAAGTCGGCACTTTCATCAAACAAGAGAGACTTCTAAGAGGCGGTGATCCTGCCCTGAGCGCGCCACAGTGGTGCGCCGACTCAAATGGTTCGTGAAAGATAGTATAACAATGGAAAATAAATTATTCGTAGGCAACCTGGCATTCTCGGTATCAGAAGAAGCGCTCCGCGAGGCTTTTTTGGCAGTTGGCTGTGTCAGCTCCGCCAAACTCGTCACCGACCGCGAAACAGGTCGCGCCCGCGGTTTCGGTTTTGTAGAAATGGAAACGAACGAACTGGCCACCCAAGCCATCAAAGAGTTGAATGGCGCTAGCCTCGAAGGCCGAGCCATCGCCGTGAGCATCGCCAAGCCACAAGTGGCGCGATCTGGAGGTCGATCCTTTGGCCACAGCGACAACAAGTCGCGCGGCAGCCGCTGGTAATTCGCTAAACCTTTAGAGCCAAGTTCCGCAAGCCCTTGGGCCTTCGGAACTTGGCCTCATGATTCCGGGGACTGAAGCCAGCTCCGCAATGCACTCTCTACGTCCCCAAAGATGGCTTGGCCAAAATGGTCCGCTTTGATGGGAGCCAAAACAAAATCAACCTGTCCCCCCTCAACGAGCGACTCGTCACGAGTTCCGATCTTGATGCGTGAGAAGCGGAAAGGCTCCGCGCCGTATTGCGTGACCAAAGCCTCGAAGTCGGCTTTAAAACGCTTTCCGGGCTCTTCTAACTTCGCCTTAGCATCGCTAAGGGCGCTTAATGCCGTATCGAGGGCCTGAAACTCGGCATGGTCCTTGGCCTTATCCATTCCGCCCAATTCCTGAATTTTTTTGCCGCGACTCTGCTTGGCGACTTGGAACTCTTGCATGAGACTTTGGTACTCGACATTTTTACGCAGACTCTCGGCGATGGTCGCGTCGACTGTCTTCTGTAGCGCCGTGGTAATGGCGTTGCCAAAGGCCGAAGGCGTTTTCACCGCTTGGTGATGAAGCGTCGCTTGGCCCAGGTGGCCGGGATAGCGTATCGCCAACACATCGCGAATGAGAGTCTCGGCCTCGCCCGTGGCGATCTGATCAAAGCCATAGCGATCGCAGAGCGCGTGAAGATCTCCCACGAGGTTTTTGAGACTCGCGTAAGCGAGCGAGCGGCCCATGGAGAACTCTGAGTTGCTTCCGAGAAATTTGTTCGGCACGGAGTCGTCACGATTCACAGTCCCCAAAGGGATGTTGAGGTCGTCGCGCACAAGGAGCACACGGTGCGACGGCACACCCAAAAACTCTACGATGGGCGCCGCAAAATCGCCAAGCTCGTTGTAATCGGAAAGCGCTTTCACCACGAGCACCGGTTTGCCCAGGGCAGATTCAAGAAAGAAAACCTCTCCCGATCTGGTACGAAACCATTCTGGCTCGGTAACAAAATCCTCTACCCAATCGCGGCTAGTGGAATCGTCGTAAGTGATCTCCACCTTTTCGCGGTAAACCGCACCCGTCGGAGCTTCGCTTGTTTTGCTGACAAACGAGTGTTTGGAGAGCAAATAATCAAAAAACAAGAAGCCGGCGTTGTGACGGGTATAGCGATACTCCTCGCCCGAGTTGCCCGCGAGCACGACGACGTGGAGATCGGCGTACTTGTCTTTGAGGGCTCCTAAGACGGAGGGAATCTGGATTCGACGCTCACCTCTGACAGCGCCCGTGTAGTCGACATCAATCGATAAGTCTTTGGATTCCCACTGAGAGCACTCCGCAATAGAAGGGGGAGACGACGCCAAGGCCTTTTGGAGCATTTGCTCGCAGAGCTCCGTGGAAAAGGTCGTGCTAGCCACGGCACTTCGGGGGTTTAGCGAGACCATCATCAACATAGAAAAGATCAAGGCGAATGCGGACATGGGGGACTCTTTACCTATTTTTCGGAATTTTGAATACCGTTAATTGGATTCGGGATTCCGAGCGCTTCTTCTCCGAAGGGAGAAACTCCCGATCGCAGCCACAGCAGCGCGAAGGCCATGTAGCCCGCATCCACAGATCGGCCCCGTTCGAGGGTCGCCACATAAGTCCGCTCGAGACCCTCGATATCCCTCGCAGCAATAAAGCTCTTCATCGCCTCCCAAAACGAGTCCCTCGCGAGACTCTGCTCACCTTGATCTCGGAATTTGTCCAACGCTTCGGGACCAGCGCCTTCACCCTCCTTCAGAAAAAGCTGAAAGTTCTCTCGCTCGTGACTAAATGTCGGTATGTAGAAGGTCTTAGTCGCGGCGCCCACGGAGCCCTCTGGATTCCACTCCACCCGACGATCATAGGTGTCCAGCCACTCGGCCAGTTCCTGAAGATTTTCGGAATTCGCCCTGGGTGAGACCAGCGCGGGATTGCGCACAAAAGCGCGGAACAAGTCCACCACTTCCTTTGGAGTGTAGAGAGCACTATCGCCGAAGGCGGGACCATAAGGTTTACAGGTCACGTCGAATCTGGAATCCTCCATCACTCGGCGTACGAAATGGCCAATCTCCTCAAGGTTTGCTGACATCACGAACGCCGCCGCGGCGAGGCGCATGGCTGCCGAAGGTTGTCGAGGATCAGTGCCGGGAACTTTGGCCACTTCGTACGAATGCGCCTCGGCCTTTTGCGCAATTTGCAGGAGCACCGTGGGATCGTCGATGAGAATCACGCCCTGTTGTAAAAAGTAAAGATGCCGGTTTGTCGCCACGGCGTCATCGAAATGCGCCAGCACGCGGTTCACAAACTCCGGGTCGCGAGTGCGTTCGCGATGATAGGAAAATGCCGCCGAAGAATCTCCGCGGAGCCTTCGCGTCACGGGGCGCGTGGCAACGAGCACCTGCATGGCGACATTGTCATAGTACGCCACCTTACCTCTAGCGCTTTCTTCCATGTTTACCCGGTATTCATTGGAGAAAATTTCTCGCGTGCGCATGAGGTCGTAAAAGTCGTAGAGCATCGCTCGAGCGCGAGCTTGGGATTCGGGCTGCGTGAGTTCCGCAAACGAGCGAAGCCCTTGCGCGAGCCAGTTCGGATTGCGCTCCGAATACAAGTAACGGGTCAAACTCAACTCACCGAGCTCCATCAAAACGCTGTCACTTTTCATCTCGGCGGCGATCGCTGTTACCTGATCGAAATGTCCAAACTTGATGGCCTGCTGGAAGGCCCGCTGAATCAAATCTCGATTTTCGGTAAGGATGGCGACCTTGAGCACGTTGTCTGGGAATATGCGATCCCTAGGGAAAAGGCGATAACCCGCGAGTGCGGTGACCGTTTCGATGTGCGGCACGAGGCCGTAAGCTTCGGCGAATCCGTCGATCGTAAACGCTTGGCGGGGGATCAAGGCGAAATCCTCCCGCAAGGGGTCGTGAAAAAGGCGCAGCGGTGGCCCCTCGGATTCCAAAACGGCCAACTCCGCCGCCACCCTGGGACTCATCATTTTGATGAGCTGCTCTTTGGGCAGGCCTAGCTGCAAAAGCTCCAGTGCGATACGGACATCACCATTATTTAAATAATCGCCCACTTTGGCGAAGAGAATTTTATCGTGATCCGAAAGCGCGCGTGCATCGAACCCCTGCCAAGCTTCGAGGTTTAACGGCAGCGTGGGCTCCGCAAGCGGCGCGTCGCCGCCGGCCTGGGCAACGATGAGTTCACAGGGGTCATCCTGAGCGATCGCCAAAGCGGGGAGCACACCGAACGAAACTAGCATCGCCCCAAGCAGGATTATGTTCTTTTGCGAAGGCACGGAAAAAGCCCTAACCGTGCGCCTCACTCAGTGTCAATTTGAAAGCCAGCCCGGGTGCCCAGCGCCCTAAACTATCGGCGCTTTAGAGCAAATTCCAATTTGACCGGAGCTCCGTTCTCACGTCCTTCCACCGACACGTCAATCCGGTTCTCCGAGGCTTTGGTGTACGTGATCTTCGAGGGGAAATCGTGTTCGGGGTTTTCAAAAACCGCTCCAGCGTCATCGATTTTCGTCGCTTTAAAGCTAACACCACGGGTTCCGAAGGGGTAAGGCACTAGTTCCACCTTATCGCCCTGCTGCTGTATTACTTCGAGCTCGTAAAACTCCACTTTGCCTTCCACAACCTGCTTCCACGTCGACAAGATCAAATCCCCCTTGGGATCGGTGAAGATGGCTTCCATGCCGCTATCGGCAGCCCAAGATCCCGCGAGCCACGCGAGGTCGGTGACCTTCGGGGTCGCTTCGGCTCGGGCCAGGGCGGACACTAACATCAGACTTACAAAAATTTTCTTCATACAAATTCTCCTTTAAGTGTTCAGGTCGATGCCGTGTTCGACGATCGCCTTGAGGTTGCGCAAAAAATAGGTCCAGCCGGTAGAACAATCGAGGTGCCACGAGATCTTCGCGGTTTCGGTGGTCGGCATCTTTTGTTGCGTGACTATCAGTTGATCGATCATGCCCCTTTCACCTGCCAGATCATAAACTCATTGCCTTCGGGGTCGTTGAGATTCGCACCGCGCAGGCGCTCGAATTCCCACTCGTGAATGATTTTTGCGCCAAGCTCCCGTGCCCGGCCCGTCGCGACGCTGAGGTCCTCAACGCCAAAAGACGGTGCCGCCCTCGACACAGCGTCGGCTTCCACCACGCAGAGAACATTGCCCGTATTCGTGTCCTGCAGATTCACAAAGCAGCTCTGCTCGGATTGTCTCCGCATGCCGCTGAAATTTTCATAAAAGCGCGCGAGCTTTTCGAAGTCCTTTGCGGGCATCATCGTGTCCGCCAAAGTCGCCGCCTGGTGCGCCAAGGGCTCAAGCGGAACCAGCTTCGCAAAAACTTGTTGTGCCGCCGGAAGGTCGGCCAGAGTTTTAAAACTCACGCACGCTTCGTAGGCTCCCCAAACGGACTGAACTTCGGCGTCAGCGTGAGCGCGCTCCGAGGCGCCCTCGAGCCAATAGACGGTCTCGATGATAAAGCTTTCCTGCTCAAGCACCGTGATGGGCTTCGTTGCGACGTAACCTTTTTTAACCAGAAGCGCTTGGTGCTCCCGAATGACTTTCAAAACGTCGTCGCGGGTCGCCCCGGCTTTTCGCTGATAAACCGCGAGCGTTGCCGAAACCGGCTGTGTTGATGTGGACATAAAGATTAGCCTCCTAAACGTGAGAGCCACGGTAGGCATAAGTATTCGGAGACACAACGAAAGTTGGGATTAAGCCAAAACGGTCTGTGTTTTCATTGACTTGATCTTTTGCGTCAAATTAGAGCTTTGATTCATGGATTGCGTGAGCCCCCATCTGACGCCCGCTCAGTTTTTGAAGTGGCCGGCCTCACCTTCCTCCGAACGACACCTCGCCCTTATCTACGCCGGGGAACCGTTGAGCGCTTTGCTCGAAGCCCGCGGAGACGGCGACCTAGCGAACGAAGCGCTAGCTGCGTGGGTAGGATTCCAAAAATTAGAGACCTTCCGTATGCTCTTAAAGCACGGCCTATCTCCGCAATCGGCCACGCAGTGGCGCTTGTGGCTGCGTCTCTACGGCCGCGCCGACGCCAAACTCGACCAGCGCTGCCGCCGCCTCGCAAGCGGGGTGGAAGATCCCTACTCCAATTTCGTCGATGAGCTCTGCCAAAACCTCTCACCGGAAGCGTGGGAATCGCTCTGGCAACGCGCGAGCCAAAATTTTTCACTGATCCAGCGTTTGCCGATCTCCGCCGTGCTCTTTCGACTCGCCATCACCAAGAGCCAAGTGGAATTCGCCGCGCGCATGGGTACCGAATACGAGAGCCTCTCGCTCTACGCTTCGCAGGGACGCAGCGACGATGTTTTCGGATTGCTGCGCTCTGTGCATCCACATGTGCAATCGGCACCCCCTGTGGGCATGCTGAGGCGCGGCCGCAAACTGCTTTCGTTTTCGTTTCGGCTCGGCGCTCGCTTGGGCTGGGGACGAGTGGCCTCTTTGATCTTTTCCACCAAAAACCGAACTCAGCTTAGCCCCAAAGAAAAAACAGAGGTTTTCGACCTGCTCTCGCAAACTTTGGGCGAGCTGCACGGCCCTCTGATGAAGGTCGGACAAATCATAGGCTACTTTGCGATGGGCCGCGACGACGTGATTGCCCAGTGTCTACAGGGACTCAGCTCCCACGGATCGGCCATGTCCTTTTCGATGGTACGGCACCAGGTGGAAGCGTCGCTGGGCTTTCCTCTGGAAACGCTCTTCCGCACCTTTGACTTTGAAGCCACAGGTGTGGGCAGCGTCGCTCAAGTGCACCGAGCTACCCTACGAGACGGACGCGAAGTCGCGGTGAAGGTGCTCTTCCCCAAAATCAAAGACATCATCGCAGATGACATCGCCTATTTAGACTTGGCCTCGCCGCTGTTGCACGTTTTGGCGCCCCACATTCAGTGGCGAAAATTCTTCCGCGAAATTTATACTAATTTTTCTCGCGAAAGCGATTTGCGCCGTGAAGCCGCTCTGCAAACAAAACTCGCCGAGCTCTACGCGGACCACAACGAAATCATGATTCCCAAGGTCTATACTCAGTGGAGCAGTAGGGAAGTCCTAGTAATGGACTTCATGCGCGGAAAAACCTTGAGAGAATTCACCGCCAACGCCTCAGCCGCGGCCAAAGACCTTGCTGGACACACCATCACCCACTTCGCTCTATCGAGCGCTCGCCACGGGCTCTTCAACTCTGACCCCAATCCCGGAAATTATCTCTTTCAAGACGACGGCCGGGTGATTTTTTTGGATTTTGGATCCACCGTAGAGTGGACACCCGAACTAGCAAAAATCTGGGCAGAGATTTGCGCCTCGGCCACGCAGCAAGATTTCGGTCGTTTCACGCGCGCCGTGCACGAAGGCTTTGCCGAAACTCCTATTGAAGAGAAAAAACTCCGGCCCATTTTTGAGATCGTCGCCCCACCTCTGGAAGGCAGTTGGTGGTCCCCAGGCATCAAAGCCATCGATAGGCAGCTTTTGGCCGGAAGTATGGAGCGACTACTCCGTGCGGTGCTCAGCCCGCAACTGGGATTACAGATGAACCCACGCTTCATCCTCGGCATGAGAATTTACTTCGGTCACATGTCCGTCGTGGCCGCGCTCGGTGCCCAAAACGATTGGCACGGGCTTATTCGCGAAAACGTCGATCCAAGCGCGGCCGATGCTTAGGTCGCGCCTTCGCAGTAGATAGCGCGGGTGTTGGAAACTTCGTGGAAGTTGCCTTTGTCGTCGACCACGCGATAGCCCGGAAAGTATCCGTCTTCGAGGTAAGCCCCCTTGGGCAAATCTACATTTTTGTCATTATCTTGAGTCGCCGAAGCCGGCCGCAAGAGCGTGTGCAAAAAGATGTAATTCGCTTTGCGGCTCATAAACCTGTTGTATTTGAGACTAAAGCTGTCGAGGCGGGGGCCGATGAATTTGATCTTTTCGAGCACACCCTCAAAGGTTTTCTCATCGCCCTTGGGTAGCACGATCTTCACCTGGGCCTCTTCGCCTTCGCTGAGGCTTGGACTCGAAACCATAAACTGACAACCGGCCGCATTCGAGAACACTGCGGCCTGTCTTTGAGCATGCGCACTGAAAGTTAAAAACGCAGCGAAGATCAGAATAAAGGAGGCTTTTTTCATAGGCTCCCCCTTATAATCCATTTCCACAAATCCGAGGGACAAAAAAACTTAATCCTGGCGCAGGCTCGGCAGCTTGGGCACCAGCATCGGAAAACCCTCCTGATGCCAGTAGGGGTAAGGCACTTTGGACGAGCTCACCTTATCGAGCCGTGCCACCTCTTCAGCGGTCAGCGACCAGCCGATAGCGCCGAGGTTTTGCTTCAGCTGTTCTTCGTTGCGCGCGCCGACGATGACGTTGGCCACCGTAGGCTTGCGCAAGATCCAGTTGATCGCCACTTGAGGAATGCTTTTGCCGCGCTCTTTGGCGATGAGGTCAAGCTCGTCGACGATGTTAAACAAGGTTTCGTCGTCGTACTTCACAAAGGTGATCTGCCCGAGGCGCGAGTCCTTGGGCGGCAGTTTGTCACGGCGGATCTTGCCACTGAGAGCGCCACCCGCAAGAGGACTCCACACGATGGAGCCCACTCCCTGATCGAGACCGAGGGGAGCCAGCTCCCATTCGATGTCACGGCCCGCGAGCGAGTAATAAACCTGATGTGCCACATAGCGGCTGAGACCCTGCTGTTCGGAAACCGAAAGCGATTTCATCAAATGCCAGGCGGAGAAATTCGAACAAGCGATGTAGCGCACCTTTCCGCTTTGCACCAAATCGTGCAGCGTTTGCAGGGTTTCCTCTACCGGCGTATGCGCATCCATGCCGTGCATGTGGTACACGTCGATATAATCCGTCTTGAGACGGCGCAGACTCGCTTCGCAAGACTCCACCAGGTGTTTGCGCGAAGAGCCCCAATCGTTGGCGCCCTCGCCCATCGGAAAGGTCGCCTTGGTGGAGAGTAGCATCTGGTTGCGTTTGCCTTCGATCGCTTTGCCGAGAATCTCTTCGGCGGCGCCGCGCGAGTAGACGTTTGCGGTGTCAAAGAAGTTCAGTCCGGCATCCATACAAATATCCACGAGGCGCTTGGCTTCGCCGACATCGGTAGAGCCCCAGGCTTTAAAGAATTCCCCGCCACCCCCGAAGGTCGCGGTGCCAAAGCTGAGTACGGGAACGTTGAGTCCGGATTTGCCTAGTCGTCGATATTCCATGAATGAACCTCCAAAAGTCTTATGACTATCAGGATTTCCAAATTCATGGCAAGCCTCTGACGTTCGAGCTTTCTACGTGAGGCTTTCTAGCGCACAACCCCGTGAACTTCATCGATCAGCGCAAGGATGAGATTCATGTTGTGCTCGTGCGCCTGATCGGGATGAGGCACGCCGGGGTATTCGGTCGTGAAACTCAAATCGGCAATGCTATCAAGGTAATGCTGAATGGTGCCGTAGCCGTATTGCGCCTGTGAGATGCCGGGCGCGACCATCCAATAAGATCCGGTGGGCGTGTTTCGAGCAGGATATTTCCCCGAGCGTGTGCCGAGACGCTCTTCGGCCGGCACCGCGGCGATCGCACGATCAGAGATGCCGCCATCGGGATGGCGACGGATCAAGTAATGTTTGGCAAAGGGCCACGCGCCGTGAAGATCGAGCGCGAGGTCGAAGCGCTCACCCTCGAGATCTCCCATCACGAGCTCGGGCCCGCGGTAGCCGCTCTCTGGCCTCCAACCGCCATAGTAATTTTTTCGTTTTTCATTGATGCGACTAAAGCGCGTCAGACCCCAGGGGCCTAGCGCGGGGTACATCACAAACTCCACTTTACGCCGAAAGGTTTCATCGGTGGCGTAGCGCTCGATGAGATCCAGCGCCGCCGCCACACCGAGCGGCTCTTCGCCGTGCACACCGCCAGTGATCACGAGGCGAATCTTGTTACGGTCGTGGTGGTCGCCGAGCGTGGTGACGCGGTACATGTCGTATCCGGCGTCGCGACCGATGCTCTTGAGTTCAAAGTGATCGGGGTATTTGAGCATCAACTCTTTGAGGTGCAACTGAAAGAGTGGCCAAGAAAAGTGCACGCGGTGGAATTTGCCTTGGTAGGCAGGCGTGAAAGGGCGCTCGTAGGCGCTGAGATACAAGTGACAAAGCGATATCGAACGCGCAGCCCAAAGGGGCGCGCTCGTCGCGAGGCCGAGCAGCAAGGCAATTAGTTTTGGTCCCATCCGGACCAAAGTCCTAACACAAATCCGAAAAAGGGTATAAATTTGCCCCGCGTGTCATCGGGTTTTTGTGGCTAAACCCCGAATTTTTTACGTAGGCTCTGCAAATCGGCGGGCCGCGCCCGCACCTTAAAGCGCACACCTTCGTTTTCGAAAGTCTCGCTCACCACACGCATGTTCGAGCGAATCTCGCCCACAATGCCGGCCATGGTATACGGCGCAAAGACTTCTTCTTCGGTCATGCCCTTTTCAAAGACACTGACGATCTTTTCGCGCAGCTTTTTGATGTCGTCGGGATTGCGAGACGAAATGAGAATCGCGAGGGGAAACTCGCGCTTCAAACGAAGCTGCTCGTCGGCACTGAGTTTGTCGGTCTTATTGAGCACCACAAAACTCGGAGTGTCCTCGACCCCCACCTCATCCAAAACTTCGCGGGTCACTTCGAGCTGAGACATAAATGTCGGATCCGAAGCGTCAACGACGTAGAGCAGTAGCGATGCGTTGAGCGCCTCGTCGAGTGTGGATCGAAACGAAGCGACCAGATCGTGTGGAAGTTTTTTGATAAAACCCACCGTGTCTGAAACAAGAATCCGTGGATGCGTTTCGGGACTGAGCGCACGCACTGTGGTGTCGAGCGTCGCAAAAAGTTTGTCTTCGACGAGCACCTGCGAGCCCGTGAGCGCGCGCATCGTGGAGCTCTTGCCGGCGTTGGTGTAACCCACCAGAGCGACGCAGGGCTGGTCGGAACGCTTTTGGCGCCTGCCTGCTTGCTCCGTTTGCACTTGCTCGAGCTCTCGCTTGAGCTCGGTCACGCGGTCGCGAATGTTGCGCCTGTCGAGTTCAAGGGAACTCTCGCCCGAGCCACGGCCCGCCTGACGCTCACTGGCGCCGCCTGTTTCGCGAAGGCGTGGGGCGAGATAATTGAGCCGAGCGATTTCCACCTGGAGTTTCGCGGCCCGCGTGCGCGCGTGGCGACTAAAAATTTCGATGATCACGCCGCTGCGGTCGAGCACTTCGGTACCGAGTGCGCTCTCGAGGTTGCGCAGCTGCGAGGGCGTGAGATCGCAGTCAAAGACCACGACTTCGGCGCGCACGCCAGGGTCGGGGGCCAGCTCCGACGCCTCTTCTTCCACGACTTCCACTTCGTCGTTCTCATCCGCTTCGCCATCTTCAAACTTCATAGCGGCTTTGGATTTTTTGGCGAAGGCTGCGCGCACCACAACGCCCGGGCCATCGGTGTACTGCGCCAAGATTTTGAGTTTGCCCTCGCCCACCACCGTGGCACCCGTGGTGCCCGGACGGCTTTGCCGCTCTCTTGCCACCACGTCAAATCCGAGCGTCGTTACCAGACGCTCGAGTTCAGAGAGCGATTCTTCGCAGTCGACCTCAGTGACCTTGGGCGTTTTGATGCCAACGAGCAGGGCCTTGGGACGTTCTTTTTGAGTGGCTTTCACTCCTCTAGTTTAGCTGATAGCCCTTAAAATCGACACCTTGGACTTCACACGCCGCAAAATTATGTTCGCTTGTGGCAACGAAAGGATTTGAAAGCTCTGAGTGGATTGACTCTCCCCCGGGGGCGGGCCAAAAGCGAAAGTCATGAAATTCCTTCGACGCGCACTCGCCTCAACCCTCGTTCTGAGCCTTTTCAGCGCCGCCACGCCGTCGCACGCCAAAACACAAATCATCGTTGACGAAAGCTATACCCCCACACTCCTGGCAGCGCTCGAAAGTGCCCGTGATGGCGAAGTGATCAAAGTGCTGGCCTTCTCTTTTGCCATCGACTCCGATGGCAATATCAACCACCGTCTGCTCTCTACCCAGGTTGCCGACAAACTGATCGCCCTCAAAGAGCGCGGCCACGACGTTCAGCTTTACATTGAAGCCACCCGCGACACGGCCACACGCAACGAAATCACCGCCAAATTTCTCGAAGAAAAGGGCATCACCGTCAAACGCGGAGCTACTCACGCCAAGGGCGTGGCCATTGGCAATCGGGTGCTGCTCTTTGGCTCCACAAACCTCACCCAGCAATCGCTCAAAAACAACAACGAGACAAACGTGCTCACCGACGAGGCTACTCCAGTCGAAGAGTTCAACCGCTACTTTGATCACCTTTGGGACGGCGGTGAACACGGCGCGCTTCGCTTACGGGAGCCGATGTACGCCGACGGCGAATACAAAGCCCAACTGCTCGCCGCGATTCGAAGTGCCACCGTGAGTCTCGATTTTTCGATTTACTATTTTAACGACCTCGAAATCGAAAACGCTTTGATCGACGCCGCAAAGCGCGGCGTGGCGGTACGTGGCTACATGAACTTTGACACCAAATTTGCCACCAACTTGGTGGCCAAAAATCAGGAAACCCTCGCAAGACTAAAAGCCGGGGGGCTTTCGCAAATCTATTTGGATCTGGACTCTTCGCACAGCCACTCCAAGTACCTCATCGTCAACGGCAAAACCGTGTACCTCGGTACCGGAAACTGGAACGCCTCGGACATCAACACGCATCCGCAGCTCTACATCCGCCTCGACGATGCCCACCTGGCGACCTCGCTCTCGGCCTATCTGTCGCAGCAAATCGCCTACGAACATTCGGGCGAGAACCTCACACGCCACTCGCGAATCTGGATCGGTGCGCGCAAGCCGGAGATCGCTCCGGAAGATTTTGAGAGTGCCATCTCTCGTATCTTCGTGCCCGCCACGGTCTCAGCAATTCAGCAGCGCGGCGGCGAAGCCTACCAACCGGTGCTCATTCACCAAGGCGGATCAACACTCGATCGCCGCCGCGGAGCTCTCACTCTGCCCGACGAAGTCGCGCACATCGCCTATCTCAATCCACTCGTCTACCGTGCGGCACGCGAAGCCCCGGTGGGCCAAGTTTACGGCCCCCTACACAAAGATTACTTTTTGATGGACCCCAATCACGCGATGAATTCCAAATCGAGTGTCGCTGAAGCTTGGGCGGGCGCCACTCAGCTGGGACGCTCGTACGAGATCTCCAAAGACGGGCTCAACTTGCAAGCCGAAGGCGGCGCCGTGGTTCTGCACTTGCGCAAAGACGACCCCGATCAGAGCGATACCGATTACCTAGCGGGCCTCACGCAGTACTTTGAAAAAATCAAAGCCGGCCGCGGTCCCGCAAACCTCGAGGGCTACTGGGTCTATGTCGGGCCCGAATACATTTTGGAATACCTGCATTTCTCCGAAGCCCCCGAAGCGGGACTCGAAGGGCTCGCCGCACTCAAACATAAGAGCGGTGTTTTGGAAGCCAAGATCCACCAGAGCGAAATCTTGCGCGTGGTAGCTCCCGGTAGCGCCGCAATGAGCGCCGAGCACGGTCGCAGCGCTGTATCGGTCGCCTTTCCCACACAGCCCTACAAAGTGAGAGCCATCATGAAAGAATGCCAGCGCATGCTGAATTCCACGGTCGCCGAACACAAGGGTGAACTAGAGAAGATCAAAGGCGCGATGCTTAAGGGGAAACGTCTCCCTTAGGAGTAGAAGTGGCCTGGCTTAAGGTTTGGACGATCGTCGGGCACTTCGATTTCGCTGCGGCTTGGTGCCGCTGCTTGAGCCAGGCTTTGGCGGCCTCGTGAGTCTCCTCGTCGGTGGATCTCGTAGATCGTAAAAGGCCTAAAAGCTCTCGTGTCATAAAGCTCTCAATGCGTTCGGGGTTCGTGCGCACTTGTTCGGCAAGCCAGTCGAGCGTTTCGCGGTACGATTGCTTGATGGCGGCAACGCTGATCAGCTCAGGCGAGACCCCCACCTGGCGCACAAGAGCCCCTATCACCTCTGGAGTCACCGTATGTTTGAAAACCTTA
This sequence comes from Bdellovibrionota bacterium, assembly GCA_035539375.1. Taxonomy (GTDB): domain Bacteria; phylum Bdellovibrionota; class UBA2428; order UBA2428; family UBA2428; genus DATLIP01. The sequence continues at coordinate 16,428 of DATLIP010000067.1, forward strand.
CGAAAGTTGCCACGATAATTTCCGAGCGAGGCGTATTGATGAAGCACCAATAGATTGATGCCCTCGCTCAGGGTGGCTGTCAGCGAAGTTCCCCGTCTCCGCATGATCAAACAAAAGGTTTTCAACATTCCGTAACTGACAAGGCGCTCATCTTGAGGGTAGTGACGCAACAAAGTGATGTAAATGTTGAGGTAGTCTTTGTAATGAAAGGTCTTCGCTTCGACACGCGGATAGAGCGATTCCATCATTCCGATCACTTGCGGCAGAAACTCACGAAACGCTTCGGGATTGGCTTCAATCATCGCGGTCAGGGTAAAATCGTAAATTTGACTGTAGTTCCCCATCTGAAGCAAATGCTTCAGGAGCGTTTGCATGCCACGAGTTCCGAACTCGGCCAGGGCCTCCGGATGTTCCGCCACGAGCTTCCGCATCGCCGTCAGATATAGCGTTCTCGTGGCATGATCCTGAGCCGAAACATGCATGACCTGCATCGCGATGCGCCGGGCCGCGGGACTGAATCGCGCGTAGTTTTTTCTGAAGCTCACGAAAAAATGTTTCGCGTTGAACCCTTCGGAGCTCATAAAGGCTTGGATCTTGCGACTCACATAACCAATATGCTCAGTGTTTCGATTGAGGATATGAAGCCCGCCCAGGGAGCTGAAATAGCCTTGCCACATCCGCTGGCCTAGTTCAGGAAAGCGGGCGTCGAAGCTCATCATCCACTCGAGGTCTTTTTCGTAGTGCTCGGGGTACAGAATTTTCCAAAGAGAGGTGATCTCCTCATCCGAAGGCGAACGTCCCGCATTCACCTCTGCTTCAAAATGCTCTAGCACCGCCACCCGAGAAAAGCGCTCACCCGAATGGAGAGCCTCAGTATCGATCGTAAAACCCGAATCCTCGAGTACAGAAAGCAACCCGAAGCGAGACAACAGCTCGCGAGTCGAGTCCCTGTTTTGAGAATAGATGAGGAGCTTTTTGACACTATCGACGATGCGCTCACGCTCCAGCACATCGTCTTCGTTTTGGTGGGATTCCCGCAGCCACTGCACGACCTTATCGCGATCAAGCTTGCGCGCGATGGCCTCTAAGGTGCGCATGGATTCGTCGCCCACCGTTTTGTGCGGCACTTCCACCATGAGGCGAATCCAGCGCACGAGCTGCCGGAAGTGAGTCAGGTCCTCGGAGCCGTTGCGGTGACGAACGATCTCTGCGTTTTCGTAAAAAAGCGTCTCTCCCCGCGCCATCGCCTCGAGCCCCAGCTCACCCAGATTCTGTGTCTGCCCGCGGATCTCGGCGTCGAGATCCGTGCCGAGCGGAAAGTACCCGTCCTTGGCAATAGCTACGTTCGAGGTGGGCTCGTAGTGCTCCATCGTCACGGGAAACTTGCCAAAGAAAAGCTCCGGGATGATCACGTCGAGAGTTTTGTATTCGGGAGAGAATTTAAAAAATTTGAGAAGCAGCGCTTTGAAGGTTTTTCGATCTTTGATGCTGGTCGCGGGATCCTTGGGGCGAATGATGATGTCGATGTCGCGCCGGGGGCTGTGCCAAGTGTTGAGAGCGATAGTCTCCTGATGGGCAATCCACGTATCAAAGGCTTCGCCGCTGCCCAAAACTTCGATCTGCGTGCGCACAAAATCGTCGAGTTCTCGGCTCGTACCGCCGTAAGCGATTTGCTCGTATCCCGAATGAAAGGTCTCGAGCCTTTTGAAAAAATCCGTTCGCGCCAGCACCTGTCCCATCCGTCGAGCGTGCAGCTGTGCGGACTCGGAGATCTCGCGCGCGCCGGCCACCGCCGACAACGCCAGCGCCGCAGCGAAAACGCATCGCTGAAACGCCTGAAATGCTCGGGAAGATGCCATGAATCCCGCCGGGATTAGCGCGCCGCATTAACGCAGTCAAAGCAAAAGTCCCTCTGTAGTTTCAGCTTCTTAAGCTCAAGAAAAACCCCTAAGAAATCATCCCTAAAATGCCGAAATGATTAGCTATGGGAGCCCAACGATATTACCGAGCGGCGTTTTGGACGCTGGCCGTGGCCTGCTCGATACCGCCGGCCGCCCTAGGTGCTCCCGAAAAACACGCCTGGGCCAAAAACTGCGCGGTGATTCTCGGCATGGCCGCCGCCGTGGGCGGCAGCATCGAGTCGCGCCAGCGGGCCATCGCCAACGGCGATTTTGTTTTTAAAGAAAACCTGGTCTTGGAGGGCGCCTCTCATTTGATCGGCCCCGTCTCCTTACCCATGCGCTTGCTGGGCCGTTCATCGCACGGAGAAACGATGGGCGAAGCCTTAAAGCACACGGTACTCTACGACTACGCCTATTTGCTCGGATACGCGTCGCTCTACGCCGGACTCGTTCGTTTTAACCGTAAGTTCGGAGAAATTCGCTTCGATGATTTCGAAAAAGCGAGCCTCGCGGCGATGGGCCCACCTCCCGCGCGCGTGCTGGTGATCGATTCCTTTTCTGAGCAAGACCCCCTCAAGGGATTCCCAGAATTCTACCGCTATCAGCGTTACGCCCAGCCCGGGCAAGCCGAGCTGAAGTTCGTCACGAACTTAGACATGCTCACCTACACGCTCGCCCGGCTCGAACAACAAATCAAAAATGGGGAGATCAAGCCCTTCGACCGCGTAGAAGTTTACATGCATGGCCACCCCAACCGCCTCAGTTTTGCAGACGGTACGGCGGCCAACACCGATCAAATCAAAGCCGCGCTCGCGGGTCGTCACTTCGACATCACCACTGCTGGCGCCGATCTGCGATTTGTCTCCTGCTCTCTGGCAGGGGGATGCCCCTTCAAAAGCGGCGCTCAAGATCTTATCCAGGAAATGGGCCGCGCGATCTTGCCCCGGGGCGGAACCGTGCTCGGCGCTCCCCGTAACATCATCGTCGCCGAAGGGCTCTGGAGTTGGGAAAATTTTCAGGGCCCGGGTCCCACGCCATGGGAACGGGAAGCCTCGGACCGACGCGCCTACCTCGCAGGCGTCAAAGCGTTTCTGGAACTCTATAACTTTGCGCTCACCAAGAGCTGGAGAAACTACAAAGAATCCCTTCAGGACGTTATCGCCATCGAGATTCCCCCCACCCCCGGCATCAAACCCTAGAGACCCGCCCAGAAAAATCGCTTACGATCTTTAACTCATGAAAAAGCCCATCCCCTTTGCCTTTGCGCTCGAAGCCTTGGCCAGCCTCGAGCCAAGCCTCAAGCCCATGTTCGGCTGCTATGCCGTTTACGTGCGCGGCAAAATGATGCTGGTGCTGCGCGAGCGTCCCACCTATCCGGAGGACAACGGCGTGTGGCTCGCCACCACGCACGAGTTCCACGATAGCTTGCGTGTGGAATTTCCCACCATGCGCTCGGTGAGTTTTTTGGGCAAGAAGCCGACCGGAGTGCAGGTCATCCCGATGGATGCCGAGGATTTTGAATCTTCGGTGGAGCGAGCCTGTGAGCTGATCCTTCGCGGAGATCCACGCATCGGACGCGAGCGAAAAGCTAAAATTTCTCGCGCAAAAAAGAAAAAGACTTAACGCGAGGCTTCGATCACCACTCGGCGTTTACGCGAACCTGGGCAAAATCTTTGGGCAAGGCTTCAATGTCCACCTTGAGAAGCTCTCGAATCACCGGAGGCATCACCTCGGGCCGTTTGGCGGAGAGGTTCACGCACACGAGGCGGATCTGAATCGCGTGCACCAAGGCTTCCTCGCCTGCGATCAACTTGGTGATTCGCTGTTTGACTCGAATGGAAGTGGGACTCATTCCCGTGATCCTAGTGTGCACCGTAAGGCGATCGTCTAAAAACGCGGGCATCACGTACTTGCTATAGTGCTCCGAAACCACAAAGGCATAACCGGAATCCAGCATCTCGCGAAAGCTATAGCCCAGCTCGCTCAGCATCTGACTTCGGGCGCGCTCCAGGTATTTGAGATAGTTCGGATGAAAGACAACTCCGCCCATGTCGCAGTCTTCGAAATTGACACAGAGCTCGTAACGAAAGGTTTTTTCAAATATCTCGTGCACGGCCTCCGAACCTAGCACAAATCGCCCCGAGGCTACTAATTCTCGAAATGGGTTTCGCGCACACCGGGAGCCGACTCAAACTTTTTCATAAAGCTCGCAAAGATCGGTTGCTCGTTGAGGTGCACGGTTTGGGTGCGATGTTCGGCCCAATACAAAAAGCTGTAAAGACTCATCGAAGCGTAGTTCCAGTGCGCGGGATTGGCCGGATCAAGGCTCGCCGCCCAGTTTTTGATGTACTCCAGGTTGCGCGGAATGCGCTCGCGCTGACGCCGCAAGTAAGAATTGTTGGCATCGATGTCATAGCCGCTGTTTTTCATAAGAAAAAGCACCACCGAAACGTCCATGCAGCTGTAGATGGCGGAGACGATGTTTTCTTCTTCGACGCTAGGGGCGCTCAGGCGGTATTCACCCGTGAGGTATGCCACGATCACGCGCGAATCAAAAAGCTTTTGATCACCATCGAGTTCCATGATGGGCACCTTGTTGATGGGAGATTCCGAGGCGAGTGCGGCGGCATCTTCGGTGTTATCGACAAAGTTCAGCACCCGCAAGTCGTAGGGAATGCCGTGGTGATGCATGAACATCCGGCAAATGCGCCCAAAGGGCGAGCGGAGCGAGGTAACGAGAGTGTACGGCATAGAATTTATTTTTTGAGCGAAGCGAGGGTCTTCGCGACGCGTTCCGCGTCGAGCACAGGATCCACGTCTTTTTCGATGGCGCGAATCTTGAGCTCGGGATCCACGATGAAGGTCCATCGTTTGGAGACCTTCACCACAGGCATCTTGGCGCCATAGGCCGAAGTCACTTTGGCGTCGGCATCGGCCAAAATGGTAAAGTTCAACGCGTGCTCCTTATGAAACTTCGCTTGGCTCTCTACGGAGTCAGTGCTGATGCCGTAAACTTCGGCGCCCTGGTCGCGAACCTTTTTGATATTGTCGCGAAAGGCGCAGGCCTGCTTGGTGCAGCCTGGAGTGCCAGACTTGGGATAAAAATAGAGCACCGTCCACTGCCCCTTGCGCTTGGCAAGGTCGAAGTCTTGATTCTCGTGCGTCTTGAGTTGAAAGACGGGGGCCGCATCACCCACGCCAGGATCGGACGCGAAGGCCGGGCTGGCGAAGACGCCAAGAAAGAGCCACGAAAGGATGCGGTACCCAAGTTTTTGCATGACCTTTAAGCTAACAGCGACTTTGATTAGCGTAAAGGTAGCTTAGCGACGCAATTTTCGGCATTCGCCTCAAAGCGAATGGCTTGGCCGCCGCCCGGTGCAAGGCGCAATTTCAAACGATCTTTGGCCGTGACCTTTTGCTTTTGGATTTCGTAGGCCAGGGGTTTTGATTTCCAGTCGGCATCCGCAGCATCGCGATAAATCTGCGCGCAATAGGTTTTTCCTCTCTCAAGGAAGTCCAATTTCAAATCCAATTGTCTGGCCTTTTCGTTGGTCAGCGCGCCCAAGTACCAGTCTTCCGAGTGGCGATCCTTACGCAGCACCGTGATAAATTCGCCGATGCGCGCGTGCGGCACTTGCGTGGTGAACCAATCCACTGGCACATCTCGCACGAATTGAAACATCGGGTGCTTTTCATAAAATTCTGGCAAGTCGGCCGCCATTTGCAGCGGGCTGTAGAGCACCACAAAAAGCGCGAGCTGCTTAGCAAGCGTCGTGCGGATGCGGTTTTCGCCGCGACGCCCACCGATGAGCAAATCAAAAATCCCCGGCGTATAATCCATCGGGCCACTGAGCCCACGCGTGAAGGGTAGTATCGCGGTGTGGCTGGGCGGGTTGCCGTTTTCGTCGCTCCACGCGTCGTACTCCATGCCGCGCATGCCCTCACGGGTCATAAGATTGGGCCAAGTGCGGCGAAGGCCCGTGTCTTTGACCGGCTCATGCACGTCGAGCATCACCTTGTGCGCGGCCGCACGCTCCACCACCTTCTGATGATGCTGCACCATGCGCTGGCCGTAGTGGTACTCGCCCCCCTCCACCACGCGATCGCCCACGTAGCCGGTTTTGACGGCATGGATGCCTAGCTTTTCGTAGAGAGCCAGTCCCGCTTCAAGCTGTTTTTCGTAAAGAGCGATCTGGCCGTTGGTTTCGTGGTGACCGATGAGTGCGACGCCGATCTGACGTCCGTGCTCAGTGACTTTTTTGATGTCGAATTTGGGATTGGCTTTGGTGAACGAAAATTTGCCGTCGTCCCAACCGTCGTTCCATCCCTCCACTAGCAGGGCGGGAATCCCGAGGGCCTTGGCGCGATCCATATGAGCGATGGTATTTTCGGTGGTCGCTCCGAGATCACCGTACTTGGGCGCCCACGAACCACGGCCTGTGTGCAGGGCCCACCAGATGCCCATGTATTTGGTGGGCTTGATCCAAGAGGTGTCGGCGATTTTGCTCGGCTCGTTGAGGTTGAGCACCAGGTAAGAGGTGATCAGCTCGCCGGGGGTGCGCGCCACCTGCACCGTGCGCCAGGGCGTCTTGAGGGGACCTTTGACTTTGGCGCCCGTGCCATCGGGCCAAGGGGTGAGTTCCGTGCTCAGCGCAGTCTTGCCATTGCTGCGCAGTGCGATCGTCGGGTAATCCACCACGGCCGCCTCGTGCACACTCACCACGTAGTTTTTCATTTCAATCGTCAGCGGCGTGTGCACCATGGACAAGTCGCTGAGACGATTCTTGCGATAGAGATTTTCGTAGGTCTTGATATCAAAGGCGGGTATCCACCAGGCCTCACCGTTTTCGGCAAAACGAAATTCCGTCTTCTCTTGTTGCACCACATAGGTTTCGAGCCCGCGTTGACGGGGAATTTCGTAGCGAAAGCCGAGGCCGTCGTTGAAGACGCGAAAGACGAGATCCATTTTGCGCTCGCCCTGGGCGAGCGACACGCGCAGCTCGCGGTGCTGGTCGCGAATATAGCGCTCTTCGCCCCACACCTGTTCCCATTTTTGGTCTACGGATCGGCGGCTCACACCGAGCACGCGAAAGTCTCCTTCGAGAGGATTTTGGTCTTTGATCAAGAGCCCGAGGCGCGAGAGGTCGAGCACGCGCTCTTTCTCGAAATCGAGGGCGTAGGCAGGAACGCCTCCCTTAGAGAGACAAAGGGTGAGCTCTAGCTTGGCGTCAGGAGAGGACTCTTTGTGGACCTGCGAATCACAACTCAGGGCATGGGCCAGTGCGCTCGAAAAAAGAAGTCCGAAGAGTCCTGCGGCAGAAAACGTTTTCCAGGTCTGCGTCATCATGCCACATCTTTAAAAGGATTCCTGGCGAGAAGCAAATCTACTTTCGCATCGTGCGACGCTGCGCCTTTTGTTGAGCGTCGTCAAAATAATCTTCGCTCTGAATGTGGTCCTTTGGGACGACACGCACGCGTCCCGGGGTGTTTTGACGTGATCGTGATTTCTTTTCGGGTTTTTTTCTCATCTCAAGACCTCCACCGAAATCTTGAGCAAGTTGCATGCCACGTGCGCTATTTTCTGGAAGATGAGGAGGAGGACTCGCGCTCTGCCTTTTCGCGTTCTTCCTTTTCGCGCTCCGCTGCCTCGGCTTCCTCGGCGCGCTGGCGCTCGAGATCGGCTTTGCTCTTGTAGGCGGCCACGAAGCCGAGAATTTCGTTGGGAATTTCCGAAGGCTGCTTCACCTCAACGGACCACGAGTGTTCGGGGATGCTGTACTTTCCGCCGTGAACCGAAGCCACGTGAACGCCCTGGGGATTGTAGAACATGATGTTGTTCGAGCCGAACAATTCGAGCTTCTCCGAATAGCCCACACGATTGCCCTGGGCATCGAAGATTTCGTACTTGTTAAACGTCGGAGTGAAGGCCGATCGAATCAAATCTTCGCGGATGCTGCCGATCTTTTGATCTCCGTGGAAATACTCGATCTCTGTGCCCCAGCTAAAGGCCTTTTGCTTGGCAGTGGCAAGTTTGGCACCGTCTTTGGTGACAAAATCAAAGGTCTGCCCCCATGCAAAGTACTGCTCACGCATGTTGCCGTAATGGTACTGATCGTCCACCACGCGAAACGAATCGACGAAGGGCTCGAGCTTGTTGTGCCCCACGCGAAAGGTTTTCGGCAAATAGGGCGTTCCCTTTTCAACCGGTATCGGCGCCGCCGGCTTTTGCGTGTCCAAAACTTCGGGGCGAATCTGGAAATGATAGTAGGCCGCGGCTGTGACGATCGTGCCCACAACACTGCCCACGGTTCCCAAAATCGCGCGACAACGCGGACTCATGGCGGCCTGCGACTCCGAGGGAGTGGTGACGAGCACGGCGGAAATGAGTAGCGCCCCAAATCTTTGCATGTCTTGTATTGTCGCTCAAGTCGGCGCAAAATCCTCAGGGACCTGACGTCAAAAAAGTTGGCGCTTGCTTAGACGCCCGAAATGACTAGGATTCTCCGCCATGCTGATCCGTCCTTTCGCGCTGATCTTGCTCGTCGTCGGAGCCGGTGCCTGCTCTGAAAATCACCCTCTGCCCAAAGACGACAACGCCGAAGTCATCTACAACCACTGGAGTCGCCCGAGCCTGGCGGCCTTCAAAATCTTCGACGAAGGTCCGCACTTCGACGCCAAAGCTCGTCCTGCGCTGACACTCACCGACCGTGGTTTGGGCGGCAGGCCCGGACACAACCACGGCGGCAATTATACGGCTTGGAAATTTGCCGCCCCTAAATCTCGCTCTTGGGAACTGCGCGCCACCTTTCAGCTGCCCGCATCCGCAGCGTACAGCAATTCGGGATTTTTCTTTTTGATGCAAGATCCACGCAAGTGCAGAGGCCCCGAAGCGAGCCGCGCTCAGCGAGAGGCCGAAACTCGTCGCGACGAAATCGGCGACGCGCCCACGGAACTCGAATACTTTGGCTACGAATTGCAGATCATCGCCGGTCACGCGAGCCACTACATTCCGCCCGAGAATCGCGGTGCGGGCGCCTTTTACGGAGTGCCCCTCAACACCAATCCCACTGCCATCGATGCGGGCACGCAAGACATCGCCCAGCCTTACACCCTCAGCATGGGGCAGAGCTACGAACTCATCGTGCACGCCTCCAGAAATCTCGAACACCTCGAACTCAAGAGTTTCTTTCGCAACCTCGAGACCGAGAGGCGGCCCACACGCGTTTCAACTTTCGTTGTGCCCACGGCCGCCGAAAACTCTGCCCGCGGCGGCACCGAGCCCACCCTCTACCTGCAAGCGTTCAACAACAACGGCACCACCTCGCAGCTGCCCATATTTAGGGACATCCGCATCGTTCATTTGGATTAACGTTTAGAGCCAGCGCTGAGTGAACGCGATCACAAAGCTTTGTTGCAGATCGGTGTTCTGAGAGGGAAACCAGCGATTGGTTGAATAGCCCGACACGAGCGACTGCGTTTCGTCAAAAGCGTAGGCCAGCGCTGCGGTCACAGGAAATACGTAAGTGCGCAGTGAGTGCTGAGTGGACTGCGAGGTGGTCACGGTGTTCGCAGCGGTGCTTTCGAAGCCCAATGATAGGTTGAGGTGCCAACTCGAGGCAAAGTTCGGCGTATGGCCAAAGCTAAGTTCGGCACCCATTTGCGAACCGCGCTCAAAACGCAGATCCCCAAAATCGCGCGCGCCTGGAGCGGTGTAGCCAAGCATCAGCGACCAATCCCAAGTTAAGAAGGTTTTAGAGGCTTGCGCCGTGAGCTTGCCGCGCCAAAGCGCATCGTCGGTGGCGCGCGAGCGGTCATCGTAAAAGGAAGTTCCTGTGGGCACGAGCAGCGTGGCGCTCAAAAACACTTCGGGCTCCCAGGCGGAATACAAAAAATTTCGGTTCAGCACATAAGTACTCGCGAGAGAGGAGTCTTTGGTGCCCAGGTGACCTCGGTCGTTACGCTCCCAACCCGTGCCAAGGGCCACTTGCCAGCGATCACTGAGGGCATGCGCGACGCTGAGTTGCCCCGACCAGCGCGTGGCCATGTTGCGCGAATCGATGGCGGTGCCGAAATCCAGCGAACGCCCCGAAACCAGCGCAAGGCCCTGGGCGTAGCGAAATCGGGTCGACTCTTCGCCCGTGATGGCAACACCGAGGCTCTGACCACCGCCGCAGCATGCGGCAGCATGAACGACACTGGAAAGGAGCAAGGTGGCGAGCGCCGCCGCCCATATGCCAAGAATACGCATTTTATTTTGCCGTGACTTCGAAAACTTGGCGAGTCAGTTCGCGACCGACCTTGGCGCCACCCGCCGCACCGAAGGCGATGACTTCAAAAACATAAACTCCGGGCGACCAAAACTCTTTGACGTCCACTTCGATGGTGTCGCCCCGGTAACGATAGCTCAGCTCCACAGGAGTTTTGCAGCACTTCATATAGGCCTGCACTCGATAAGATTCGATACCGGCCATGTCAAATTCGGGAATCCTCAAACGCACGGGGCGCTCGAGCGGAAAAATGCGGCTCGAAATTTCTCCGACGCCCTCGGCTGGCGGCGTCTCGGCCTTCGATACGGGCTGATTTCCACAAGCGCTAATCCAGCTGGTTAAGAAGACCAATGACACAAGTTTTTTCACACGGAATCCTTTCTTTCGATCACGCAGCCCATGGTTTTGGTTTGTTCGGGTTGCGGATGGTCGCCTTCTTCGAGGGCTTTTTCTAAGTAATGTTTCATCTCCGCACTGGCGTGTCGCTCGGAGCCCACCCCGCCGTGGTAGAGCACCTTGCCGTCTCGCTCGCGAACGACATAGGCGTGGGGAGTTTTGATCGCTCGGAAGACCGTGAGCGCCGTTTGGGCCTGATCGTCGATCACCGGAAATCGCAGCGCTTTGGATTCAAAATACGCAAGCGCCGCAGGGGAGGCCTCTACAGGGTTGGCGTGGACACCCACAAAGGCAACGGTCGGAAATTTTTGGGCGAGACGATTGAGTTCGTCGACATAGGAGTCCGAACAGGGGCACTCGCTCGAGAGAAAGACGTAAACGCTGCGATCGGCATTGGACACGGGCACATAACCCTGCGGACGATAGAGCCACTTAGGATGCTCCAATTCGGCGCGCTGAGTGGCGCTGAGCTCGAGTGCCCAGGCTCCGAGGGGAGCCCCTGCGCCGATCAAAATGAGGATCCCAAACACCCAGCGGTTTAAGGAAGTCATGCGTTGAGCGAAGGTAGTACAAAAAGTCGCGCGATGCCGAAAAAAGACGCAGGGGAGCGCGACTTTTTGCGTCAACGCCCCCTCTAGGCGGTCTACTGCGCCACTTCCGAAGGGGCGACTTCCAGCGCGCGCAGAACGCCGCTGCCGACTTGGGTGCCCATATGCTCGGCCATGCGGTTGAGCACGTAACGGTTTTTAAAGAAGTCGCCCACAAGTGGAGCTGCGTGTTCGGCGCCGCCGATCTCGCGACCGGGATTGCCCTCTTGCATCGCCACCACCACGTACTTGGGTTTGTGCGGATAATTGCGCGTTCCGTTGTAATAGGGCGCGTAGGAAGCAAACCATGCAACGTTGCGCTTGTTGCTCCACTGTGCCGAACCCGTTTTGCCAACCACGTCGAAATCCTGCGAGGCGTTTGCGCCACGGCCTGTGCCGCTCGCTCCGTGCACGACGTCCCACATGCCCAGGCGCACTTCGTTGAGAGCCGCCTCATAGGGTTCCAGATTGACGTTTTCGTCGACGAGAGGACCTCGCTCGACCCAGTTGTCGTCTTCGTCTTTGCGCACACGCACGAGATGGATCTCTGGCAAATCATTACCCGAACTCGCAACGCGGGCCACCATCTGCGCCATCTGCAGCGGGGTCGTCATCAAGTCGCCCTGACCGATCGAGATGTTGGCGACTTCGGCGCCCAGCGCAAAATTACGTTTCACTAGGACTTCCTTGCCGTCTCCATCGACGACCTTTTTGACGTACATGTTTCCGGGACTTTCTTCGGCAAAGCCCAGCGCCGATTTGCGACCCAAACCGAGCATCGGCATCAGCTTGTGAAACCATTTTTCGAAAGCGCCGCCTCGGCTCTGCATCTCGTTGGCCGCCTGAAAGAACCAGGTGTTGCACGAACGGCGGAGCGCATCGCCCACGGTCATTTCGGGCTCGCGTTCTCCGCGAGGCCCTTTTTCTTTGGTCCAGTTTTTCATAGTCACGCCGGATCCCGGTATTTTGGGGTCCGCGTGGTAGGTGATCTCATCAAGACAGCGGTAACGACGATCGTCCGCTCCCACCAAACCACTGGCGAGGGAGATGAAGGAGGTGGCAATCTTAAAGACCGAAGCGGGCGGATAAGCTTCCTGGAAGGCGCGCGCACGCAAGGGGCCATTCTTATCGGCGTCGAGCTCCGCTTGCTTGGCGGTCGTCATCACAGGCACGAAATCGTTGGGGTTGTAGGTGGGCCACGAAGCGAGAGCCTTGATCTCCATCGTTTCCGAGTCGATCACCACCATGGCGCCCTTGCCGGTGCCACTGCGGCGGGTACGAGCTTCCAGAATCTTTTCGGCGATGTCCTGCATGCGCAGATCGAGCGAAATCACCATGTCGCGACCGGGCATGCTCCTGGGAATCTCTTTGCCATTGTGAAAGGGGGGAAGCGGGTACGTCAGGTTGCCGTCTTCGTCGAAGCGATATTCAAAAATGATGGCCTCGCCGGTGAGGTCTTTATTGTGGGCCGCCTCGAGGCCGCGAGTACCGTGGTAAGGCGGAAAGAGCCAGTCGAGCTCGTCGAGCTTGAGGTTTTTGGTGTCGTTGTCTTTGATCGATTTGATGTCGCCCCGGATGGCGTGCATGGGCCACTTGCTGTCGTCTTTAGTCTTGTTGTCTTTGTCTTTGACCTTGCCTGAGCCGATAGCCACCGCACCGATCACGTGCGAGGCAAGCTTGCCCTCGGGATAGTAGCGCATCGGCACTTCGAGATGCTTCACGCCCTGAATGAGCTGAGTGCGGTTAAAAATTCGAATCTCGTTATCGGAGAGCATCGAGCCCACGCGCATGGGGAGCCAGCGACGGTTTTCGAAATAAGTGAGCGCATCGTATTCTTTGACAAAGTCATTGCGCTTGAAGGTCTGGTTGATCCAGGCCACCTTGTCTTTGACGTAATTGTAAATCACCACCGCGTTGGTCTCTTTGATGATGGGGCCAAAGTCGATGGTGAGATAACCGCGCTGCAGGATGGTCGCCAGCAGCTTTTGTTTGAGCACGCCGTTTTCGGTGTAGTACTCGCCGTAAATCTTGCCGCGCTCGTTGGGAACTTTGATGTAAAAGGTGCGCGCGATGCTCTGGCGTTTGAGTCGCTCGGCGTAGGGCAGCTTGCTATTCGCCTCAGCTTCGGCGGCCGCCTTGGCTTTGGCCGCCGCTTCCTCGGCAGCTCTCGCCTTGGCCTCGGCTTCCGCGGCGGCACGCGCCGTTTCGCTTTGATCGGCCGGACGGGCTTTGGCGATGTCGGGAATCTCTTGCGCGACACAGGCGTTCACGCCAAAGAAAAGAGTGGAAGACCATACAGAAGCAAGCAAAAGGAGTTGCCGTTTGGGATGGGTCATGCGAGGAGGTTTATTATGCTATGCGTCACGATTTGTCAAGAAAATCAACCCGCCGAATTCAAAGAAAAAAAGCCCCGGAAGCGGTGAAGCTCCCGAGGCTTTTCGTTTTTTGTTCTTTTAGACGAGTTCCTAGGAAGCTCGTACCTCCGAACTGTGATTACTACTTAAACTAGACACAGCACCACCTCCTTCCGACCCCGTAAGAGGGCCTCGCCACGGGGGCCTTGCGCCCACCGTATAGCGTGATGTAGCTCTCATTATAACATGAAATCCAGGGACACCCGCGCCTTTTAAGTCATTAAATTTACTTAATAAAACCGCCAAAATTTTTTCGCACCCACCCTCAATGAGAGGCGTTAATTTGTTGGAATCTTTAGATCATTCGCGTTCTGCTCAGGGTGCGCCGGCCGCTAAAACCAAGGCCGGACATCGTTCGCCGGAGCTTCGAGCTATGAAGCTCGGGCGCCTTGCAAGATAGGTGGCAAAATCCGAGTCCTCCAGATCACGCAGCGATTTGGGATAAGCGGCGTAGGCCTTTTCGAGCATCGGTAGGGTTTCGAGGGCCATGGCGCGAATCATCCTAAAGTTACTGGCGTAGTCGTAGTTGACCTTCTGTCCGGCGGCGATGTGGGTAAAGTCTTCGAAGATCCTCGTTTCGGTCGCTTTGATCTGCTCGCGCAGGGCTTTGATCACCTTAGCCATATGGGCTTTCTCTTTGAGCAACGTTTCCAGGTTGCTGGTAGGGGTGAGCGAATTTTCGAGATAATTGCGCAGGTCCACCACCAATTTAAAAATGTTCTGGTGTGGCAGACTTTGAAACTGAGGCCCGAGTTGCTGCCTCGCCGGGGAGATCGCCATAAGATTATCGAGCTTTTGAACTTCTTTGAGAACCGTCGGCCGCCACTGATCTTTCCACCGCTGCTCAACGAGCCACAGCTGTTCAAAGCGATCGACCTCGGCTTGCACGGCCACGTGTTTTTTCTCATCCGGCGGCGGCGTTGAAGGGGGCTCGATTTTGACTCCTTCTGCTTCGAGATCTCCGCCCCGCATGCGCTGAAAGCGGTGGTCGTAGGGACCCAGCTCGGCCATCAAGTTGAAATATTCTTTGATGGGCAGCTTCTTTTCTGCTTCAGCCCATTTTTCTTTGAGCTTCTTGAGAAACTTGTCGAAGTCTTCGCCGGGACGCTTGTACACGGGATTGCGGGGGTCCATTCGGGACGGAGTGGCGTCGCTATGTCGGATGCCCTCGTAACGGTTTGAGTAGGTCGCTGTGGTGGCGTGCAGCTCTTTGAAACTGAGCTCATCCGGCAGACTTCCGTCGGTGCCTCGCAAATTGTTATAAAAAACCACCCACTGCTGGGCCTGAAACTCTTTGGCCTGCGGGTCGCGGGCAAAATACTCGTTCTGAATGAGGGTGTTGAGGCGGCTGGCACCTGAACACTGATAACAGAGCACTCCATCGACCGCAAAGTGTGACATTTCGCTGAAGGGGTTACGAATGTCTAAATAAGGTTTCTGCGGAGCTTCGGGCACGTAGGAGTATAGTGAGCTGTCGCCGAGAAGCCTCGCGAGGCCCTCAGTGCTGATCGCTTCGGCCGTTCTCAAGTGATCGCGCAACCGATCGGCCAGCGCCTTCATGCCGGCCTCTTCGAGCTGATCCGCGATCGGCAAGAGGTGCTCACGCTTGAACAAAATCGAACCGGAACTCGAAGTCGTTCCATTGCTAATAAAGCGCACTTTGTAATCGATCTTCTCGACATCGGGTTTATCGATCCACAAAAAAAACGCTCCGTTTTTCTCGTAGACCTGATGCTCAAGGCTACTGACCGGACGGCCTTTTTGATCGCGAACCTGAATACCAGTCACTTGATAATCTAAGATGTTTCCTTGAGCATCGGGCAAATAAGGTGTGGGCAAAGGAATATACTGATAAGGGGTGACTTTCACCTTGAGGTTCGTCTCGAGGATCACCCCTGCTTTGTCATCGGGGTAGTCAACGACATCGCCTACGTTCTGGGACATGGGTCCGCTGGGCGCGCTCAGGCGCCTGACGCTTTCTTCATAAGTCTCATGGTGCCCTGAATATCGACCGCCCCAATCCGAGCCCCAATTCGAGTCCCCATCGTCGTCCTGGAGTCTCCGGGGATGATACCCACCATCCCCACCGCCATCCCCCCGTAGCCGCTGTATTGTCGCCGCCCGTTGCGTCTTGAGACTCACGAGGGCCTTCTCCCGCTCTGATTTGGCGTAGGGATGTTCAAAATTGATGTCGCCGATACGGAAATACTCCGGATAGACTCTAGGTTCGTTGTACTGTACCCGGAAGGCGACGCCCTCGCCGTTCGCGCCCTCGGGACTATTGCCCGGTTTGCCGGCCCGCGGACTGATCACCCCGCCCCCATTCGACTTCAGGCGAGACCCCCAACGGTTCGGCGTGTCGAGAATGTGGTCTTTGAACTCCATGCCCTTGTCGCCCATTGCGGCAGCTTTCTCGAGGACCTTATCTACATAAGTGGTTCCGGGAGGCGTTCCCTCCGACGACCACATTGGCGAAAGGAGCAGCCAAGCCGGAACCAGATAAGCCGCAAGACGAGTGGTTCCCGTCGCGAGCGTTTCTACGCTATGAGCCTTGCTCTGCAAACCGATGAAGCGGTTATGACGGACGAGATAATCGTTCAGACTTTTTCTTCGTCCCGGGGCAGCCGCTTCCGTCCGTTGCCGCCAATAGTTAGGATTCTGTTTAAAGCCCCACCACTTGATATCGCTCAATGGCCGGGGGTTGGTGACCAAAGAAGCTGAACTTGCCGAAGCCACCGAAAGGTGCTCAGCCACGGCGGTCTTCACCGCCTTCAAGTTTTCGCTGCGGTACTTTTCGACCTGCTTGTAAAGCTCGAGGAGGTTAGAACTCTTTTTGATCGCTTCCACGAGCTCCAAGTAATTCGATCGGAACTTTTCGTACGCGGCGTACCGGGTGAGATGAGCGAGTTTGGCGGAGCCCGGCCCGAGAGCGAGATACTCCGACTTATCAGGATTCATCCCCGAGCGAGTGACGTAGTTCATAAAGGCATCCGTATAGCCATCGTGGAGCACCGAATACTGCCGCCCATCGCGTCCTTGGTAAATGATTTGCCGGTGATCGTACGTATCGTTCACGTACGGCCGCACGAAAGCGCCCGCCACGTCCGCACGCCGTAGTTTAGAATCGAGGTATTCTGTTCCCCCATCTTTGTGTAAGAGGGCGACGTCACCGCTTACGGTATCGCGGGGGCGGGCGTACGCCATGAACTCTTCGAGCTGAACGTCTACGATTGCGTGCCTAAAACGTGTGTCTTCTTCTTTCAGCATGCTGAGAATCTTTTTCTTGGTTTCTTCGAAATCCACGGCCGGCTTGAGCTCGGGCTTCGCTTGGGTTTCGAATTCCACGCGCTGACGGATGCGTTTGATCGCCGCATCGTCTTCCCAGTTTCCGGGTGCGGGGTTGCGGCGGTACATGAGCATAAAGGTTTCGTTCGTGCGCCGATCCACCTCTACGGGAGTGAGCGGTTTTTCGGCGGTGCCCCTCTGCAAATCTCCGATCACGATTTGCGCAAGTTTGCGATCGACGTCGCGCAGAACCGTGCCTACGGGATCCTTTTCATTCTCGTAAATTCCCGAGACCAGCTGCCCGAAGTATTGCTCTCGATACTCGGCACCTTCAGCACGCTGCGCTTGAGTTTTTACGAGAAAGGTGGGCGACAGCGCGTAATGCAAATCGTACCGTCGCGTGTCGGTGATGGTGCGACCCCAGGGACGCTTTTGTGGTGGGTGATAGTTCACCTTCAACTGGTCGTAACTGGGCAAGAGGGCAAAGATTTTATCATAGTCGACGAAAGCGGGTTGATCCCCAAGGAGCGCATCCTCAAGCCCCGCACCAACATAATCGCGAAGTGGATCCGGTTTGTTGACTGGCACCTGCGCACGCACACTGGGCGCAAGCCCCCAGGTGCCCAGAAAAAGCGCAAAAAAGACGGCTCGTAACATCGCTCGTCCTTATCGGCAAAATTTTCAGGAATCTCAAGGTTTTATATAGGCAAATCTACAGGCCAAAACGGCACCCACTAGAGGCCTTTTCGAGACGCCCTGCCCGCTTCGGCTGTACCCAGGGCAAGCTTCGTTATATACAGGAATTTCATGGCGAATGTGGTGATTTACGGTGACGGCGCTTGCTCCGGAAACCCCGGCCCCGGGGGCTGGGCTTTTTTGCTCGTGGACGCCCCGCGCTCCCGCGTGATCGAAAAGTCGGGCCACGCCCCCCACACCACCAACAACCGCATGGAACTCACGGCGCTCATCGAATCCCTCGAAGAGCTGCTGGTGGATTTCCCCAAGGAAACGAGCGTGGAGTTCTTTTGGGATTCGGCCTACGTGGTGAACGGTTTCAACGAATGGCTCTTTGGTTGGGCAAGACGAGACTTCCACAAAGCCGACGGCACAGAGATCTCCAACCCCGACCTGTGGCGGCGCGTATGGGATCTCAAACGCAAGTTGCCGCCGCTAAAGATGACCCAAATTCCCGGACACTCCGGCCTGCCCGGCAACGAACGCGTCGATGAGCTTTCGGTGGCGCAATCCAAGTCGCTCGCTTCGGATCCCTACATCGGCAGTCTCACCGATTACCGCATCCCCTTTGCAGAACTCCTCGCTCCCAAAAGCATGACGAGCGATCCGAACAAAAAGTACCCCACCTACCTCGCCCTTCTCGACGGACGCCTCTCGCGCTTTGGCACCTGGGACGAGTGCAAAGCCTTTGTGAATGGTACGGCTGCCAAATATAAAAAAGTCAAAAACACCTTCGAAGAATCGCAAACCCTAAAGCTCTGGAAGTTTTAAAAAAGGGGACGCCAACCTTTGGATTGCGCACACGCCGTGCGCTCGAAGTCGCGCGTGCGAGCGATCTCTCCATGAGGCGATGTTAGCCTCGGCTCATGAAAATCTTCAAATTCCTACTCCTGCTTGGAATCGGCATCGTTTCGGCTGTTAGCCCTGCGCACTCGGAAGGCGCGATTGAGGACGCGCCAGCTCAAAAAACCTTGAGAGAGATCGACATCGCGATCGAATTCAAATTCGCCGTAGCGGTGAAGGTCGATGCGGGCGACCATGGCTTTTATCTCATCAACGGTAAAGTCATTCGCCAGCACGCCAACTACAAACCCAAAGCGGGCGACAAGGTTTGCGCCTTTAGCTACCTTGGAAACCCCGCCGTACGCCCCAAAGAATTACCGGTAGATCGCATCGTGTTTTTTGCCGAATTCGAAGGCACGGAGAGCGACATCGTTTACCGCACCTTGCGAAAGCCCCTAGACCCCTACCCGACGGATGAGTTCATCGCGGCCGTACAATGTTTTGAAGTTGTCGAACGTCGCCCCAACGGACTCGTGACCAAAACTCTCGTCACCCCGAGCGATTTGCGGGGCGCCCTGAGTCCCGCGCTCACGATCAAGATCATGCCTAAAGATTAGCGTAACTATTTACCTAGCCACTCGAAGACGGCGGCCTTTTGCGCAAGAGCGTCGCGACGGCCGAGATCGAGGAGCTGTGTGGTGTAGCTGCGATCGAAGGCGAGGTACGAGATGAGATCCGAACCTCGCTGCTCACTGGAACCGAGTCCTTGCAAGAGGTGCCGCAGCGTCCACGAAAAGCGGTTGATCTGACCGCGCGCCATCTGACCGATGTCCGCCGAAGGACGAATCGTGAGTACGGGAATTTGCCTCAGGGATTCGGGGTGTGCCACGCCCACAGGCATGGCACTGAGCGTGCGATTGATGCGCTCAAGCCGCTCGACATCCGAATCCACCGCATCAAGGAAGAGCGCGTTGAGGCTGGCGCCTGCGATGTCGGCGAGCGTGATGGTGGGTGTGCGGTTCTGCTGACTCTGCTGCACGACCTCGGATTCGGGACGCGCGTAGCGCACGCCGATGGCGAGCAGACGATCAGCGCCCATGTGGATCGCCGGACTCAGCGGCGAGGACATACGAAGCGCGCCGTCGCCATAAAAAGAGCCATGCAGATTGACCGGGGCAAAGAGAAAGGGAATCGCCGACGAGGCGAGCGCGTGTTCCACGGTGAGTCGCTCAGGCCTACCGATGCGGTTGCGGCGCACCCAGGGACGTATCGACTCGGGTCCCTGGTAAAAGGTCACACTTGTGCCCGTGCCGTACTGTGTGGCAGTGAGGCCGAGGGCGTGCACAGTACCGCGATCGATGTTCTTTTGGAGTCGTTCAAAATTGGAGTTCTGGCAGAGCAGTTTGCGCAGAGGCTCGGAGCTCAACAGTTCGGAGGATTTTTTGCCGGTAAGGGTGCGCCCGCCCATGCCGAGCTGCATCGCCACGCGTGCCGCTCGCTTGAGCAGTGGAAAGGATCCGGACTTCACCACCGAGTCCATGGTGAGATTTTCCCAGTGGCGCCAGAGACCGTCCACCGCAATCGACCAGTCTTCGGCATGCGAAGCGAGGTATACGGAGTTGATGGCGCCGCCAGAGATTCCCGAGAAGATTGGGAACTTGAGCTCAGCTTCGAGACCTTCGCGCTGCGCGAGTTCGTGCAGCCCAACCATCACACCAGCCTGATAGGCCGAACGGGCACCACCGCCCGAGAGAACGAGTCCTAATTTGCTGGGAGCCATCGAGTTATTTCTTCTCGACTTCCACCAAGTCGGCCAAGATGTCTAGGCCTTCGTTCACGTAGGGACGACCGAGTTCTTCGATGAGTTCGATCTGGCGTTTGGAGAGATCTTTTTTGTCTTTTTTCTCGATCTCTTTGCTGCGCGCAAGGAACTCTTTCACTTTGATAGTCTCGTTCTTATCTTTAGCGATCTCGATGTCTTTGAAGATTTCTTTGAACTCTTCTTTAGACTTCACACGCTCAGAGGATTTGGCAGCGAGCGATTTGACCCATGCAGATTTCACGGGATTCCAATGATCGGGCTTGCCAGATGCGACGTTCACGTTCTTGCCAAGGAAGCTTTTGATGGAGCTCGGCGGGATGGAATAGTCCATCGCCTTCTCGCCGATGTCGTCGGAATTCAGCACCGAGGGGATCACGATGTCTGAATCTACGCCCTTATGCTGAGTCGAGTCGCCGCTCGGCAGGTAGAACATCGAGATCGTGAACTTGAGAGCGCCCAGGCCTTCGGGAAGCTGTGCAAGACTCTGCACGGTGCCTTTGCCGAAGGTGTGATCACCGCCCACGATGAGCGCGCGATTGTAATCCTTAAGCGCACCGGCAACAATCTCCGAGGCCGAAGCGCTATAACGGTTGATGAGCAGCACAAGCGGACCGGAGTAGTCGGTGCTCGAATCTTCGTCTTTGAGCTTTTCGACTTCACCGCCGGTGAATTTCGACGCCACAACTTCCCCTTCTTTGAGGAAAAGGCCAGCGATGCTCACGGCGTCGGTCAAGAGACCACCGCCGTTGTTCGAGAGGTCGAGCATCAAGCCGTCGACCTTTTTCTCTTTGGCTTCGGCAAGCAGGCGCTTGACGTCGTTGTAAGCAGAACGGTTGGCACCGCGCTCGCCCGAGTAGAACGAAGGTAGTGTGATCACGCCGAGGTTGAGTTTTTTTCCATTGCGCTCACGCTCTTCGTACTTGATGCGCGCCATCTGCTCTTGCACAGCCACCTTGTCGCGCACAATAGCCACTTCGAGGTTCGTGTTGACGCCGTCGACTTTGCGCTGAACGCGAAGCTTCACAGTGGAGCCCTTTTTGCCGCGAATCAGACGTACGACATCCGAAAGGTCCATGTCTACGATGGGCACGTACTCGCCCTTGTTGCCTTGTGCTACAGCCAGGATGCGGTCTTCACGCGTAAGAACTTTGGCGCGGTCGGCGGGGCCGCCCTTGATGACTTCGTTCACTACGGTGAAACCATCTTGCCAGGTGAGCGAGGCTCCGATGCCTTCGAGGGAGTTTGTCATGCCGATGTCGAACTCTTCGTCCGCCTTGGGCGGCAAATAGTTCGAGTGCGGGTCGAGCGAAGAAGAGAAAGAGTTAATGAAGAGATCCAAAAGATCCGCCATCGCCAGCTCGCGCACTTTGTTGGAGTTGCGCATATAAGACTTGAGGAGAAGCTCTTTAGACTCTTTGAGGTCTTTATCGGCAGCCAGGTAGCGCACGATTTGCACGTGCACATACTTATTGAGGAACTTGTTGATATCCTCGTTTGTAGCGGCGAAATCGCGTTTCTTGGGGTCGGTCACAAGCTCCACGGTTTCATCAAATTTGAAGGAATCGCCGAGAAGCTTTTGCATGTAGTTGTAATGTTCTTTGGAGCGCTGCTCAACGATGGTGCGCGCGTCTTCGAGTGCCGAGCAATCGCCACGGCCCATGCCTTTGAACATTTTCGTCAGCTTCTCATCGAGGGACTTGTACTCAGACTTGGTGAGGTAGAGCTTCATACCATCGAGGCTCTCGAGAAATGATTTCACCGTGCGACGCTGAATCTCGGGCGTGATGGACTTCTCTGTCATGTGCTGCAAGAGAAACATACGCATGATGTGCGGAGCCATCACGCAAGTCATCTGCGACTTCGAGCGCGCAGGGCTCGGTGCGGCCGCTTTGTCGCCTTTGGGCTGGGCAAAAAGACAAGAGGTCAGGAGAAGACTCAACACGGCGAACTTTGAAAATGATTTCATTATTTCCTAGTTTATGCCCATTTGCGCTTTAAGCAAAGAAGCTCTAAGTATGATCCCATGAAAGTTGCCTCGTGGAACGTCAACGGAATCCGTGCCTGCGCCAAAAATGGTTTTATGGATTGGCTTACGTCAAAGCCCGTTGACATCCTCTGCCTGCAAGAGGTTCGCGCTGAGCTTGATCAAATTCCCACAGAAGTGGTGAACAACGGCGTCTACACGCACCAAGCCTGGAATGCCGCGGAGCGAAAGGGCTATTCGGGCACGGGCATCTTAAGCTCGGTGGCCCCCGACAAAATCCTGCACGGCCTCGAGCGTCCCGAGTTTGACTGCGAAGGGCGCGTGCTAACGGCTATCTTCGCGGGTGTCAGCGTGGTGACAGCCTATTTTCCCAATTCCCAATCGGCCGGCGGCCGCCTCGACTACAAGGTGCGCTTCTGCCGACGCATGCATCAGTACGTGAACGAGCTGGAACGAGACTACCGCCAGCCTGTCATTTTAAACGGCGACTTCAACATCGCCCACCGTGAAGTGGATCTGGCCAGGCCCAAAGACAACGAAGAAACCGCCGGCTATTTGCCGCGCGAACGTGCCTGGATGGACGAGTTCACCGAATCGGGATGGATCGATTCGTTTCGCAAGCTGCATCCGAACGCCGTCGATGAGTACTCGTGGTGGAGCGCGCGCCAAAACGCGCGCCCCCGCAACATCGGCTGGAGGATCGACTACAACGCGGTCTCGCCTTCGGGCGCTTCGATGATCAAGGGAGCCGGTATCTGGCAAAACGTCATGGGCTCAGACCACTGTCCCGTATGGATTGAAATCTAGGCTACAGGTTAAGGTTCTCTGACCGTGACATTGAGACCCCAGCGCCGCTCCCCCGCATCGAGAGCAACACAAGTGAAGGGCGACCATTCTCGCTTGGCCGCATCCACAGAGACCATACAGGTTCCGCGCGCCGGAGCGATGCTTTCGATTTGCGCTTGGTAATAGCGAGGTCCCACCGTGGGGAAGACTTCGTAGAGTCGAAGCTCAAAACTCAAATCGCTTCCTACAAATTGATGTCGCACCTTGTGCACCTTTGCATCGCCCGGGCCGAGAGCTGAGCGCGGTAGCGTGTATTCAAAGGCAGCGGTGAGGATGCGCTTCGGTAGGGCGCAGTCTTGCACCTGGCCCGGAATTACGGGCAAACACGTCGCCGACCAGGGCTCAACCTTCATTTGCAAAGCGGGCATCGCCGCACCCGCTTGCGCCACGGCGCAGGCCAGCAAAGCCGCCACGATACCGCTCCCCTGACGCATCATAAGATTTTACCAGCCGGTGTTTTTCTTGGCTTCTACGGATAGAGCGCCTGGTCCGAGCAGGGCAATCGCCGAGAAGGCGACAAAATAAACGAGGGCGAGTTCTTTGGTGGCGAAAGGATCCGCGGCGTGAACCATAAAGGCCGCGACAGCCATGGTGATGGCGATGAGGCCGGCGCTCCACTTGGTGAAGAGTCCGATCACAACGAAGAGAGCGCAGAAAAATTCCGTGAAGACCGCTACGCTGAGCGCGAGCTTGGGCGGCATGCCCATCAGTGCCGGAAACTTGGCCGAGTATTCGGCGAAATTGCTAAGTTTGCCCAGACCATGTCCAAAAAGCATCATCAGACCAAAGCCTACGCGTAAAATGAGTAACCCCAAATTTGTCAGTTTCACAAAGACCTCCCACGAGCCTCAATTTCAACTCAGAAATCCGTGATACGACATTTTAAAAGAATTGTCAGGCCGGGGGGCGATCATTTCTCGATAAAAGTCTTCATGAGCCCAGAGAATCTTGTGAAGTCGGTTTTGAGAATTTCGAGGTGCCCTGCCCCATCAAAAACTTCCATTTGCGCGCGCAGTCGTTCGGCCACCGTGCGCAAATCTCCGAGTGGCACAAGAGGGTCTTCAGCCGCAGCGAGCACGAGATATTTCATAGGGAGCGGCGAGAAATGTAGCAGCTCCAAACTCTTGCGAATGTTCGCGTCGTAGCCGAGATCCCACAGCGGATACATCAGCGGCGCGCTGAGCGCGGCGATCGGCGCAGGGATTTTATAATAGAGCTTTGCGAGGCGGTACCATGCACCAAGCCCCTTCATGAAGGGACCGCATTCGAGCACGCCCCAACTGAAGTCTTTGCGAATTTCCACGTTGTGCGCAGTCACACTGAGCACGACCGAGGCAAAGGAAGAGCGCGCATGAAAACCCATTTCGCTATATCCGCGCTGACTCGCGATACGGCGCGCGGCCACAGCGAGTTCTGTGAAGTCTTCGAGCCACTGTTTGCGCAGTTGGTAAGGATATGTGAGCCAGTTGCTGCCGTGAAAGCGAAAGTCCATCGAGAGCACATCGAAGCCGAGCTTGCGATAAAAGCGACGCAGGCGCAGGAGCGAATGCCGGTTGCCACCCCAATGGTGTGCGAGCACCACGATGCCGCGCGGCACCGGTGTCTGCGCGGGCTCGAAAGTCTGGTGTGGTCGCAGCTCAAGATTAGCTAGCTGGACTTCAAAGTCGTTCTCGCCGCGAAGATCGGACATCCTTACTAAAGTGTACCAGAAATCTTTTTAAATGCGGCCAGCGCGCGCGCTCTTTCTTGCCGGTGATCGACAATCGGAAAGGGATAGGTCTCGCCTAGCCTCAGCCCCGCCGCGAGGAGCTCGGCTTCGGGCGCCGCCCAGGGCTGATGAATGTATTTGGGTCCAAGCCCGGCGAGCTCGGGCACCCAGCGGCGCACGTAGTCGCCACGGGTGTCGAATTTTTCCCCCTGAAGGACGGGGTTGAAAATACGAAAGTAGGGCGCGGCGTCCGCACCACAACCTGCGCTCCATTGCCAGCCGAGGGTGTTGCTCGCCAGATCAGCATCCACGAGTGTGTCCCAGAACCATTGCGCACCCCGCAGCCACGGCAAGCGCAGATGCTTAACGAGAAACGACGCGACGATCATGCGGCAACGGTTGTGCATGTACCCCGTGGCCCACAACTCGCGCATGGCGGCGTCGACAATGGGATAACCTGTTTGGCCACGTGTCCAGGCTTCGAAGTGAATTTCGTTGTCTTCCCACGGAAACCTCTCAAAGTTCTCGCGCAGGGGCTGCGTGTCGGTGTGCGGAAAATGATAGATCAGGTGATAGGCAAATTCGCGCCAGATGATTTCTTTTTGGTACTGATAAATACCGGGCGACGACGAAAAGATCGCGTCTTCTCGCCCTGTGATGTGCCAAAAGATTTGTCGCGCCGAGATCACGCCAAGCGCCAGATACGGCGACAAGCGCGAAGTGCCCTCTTCGTCGGCGGGCAAGTTTCGACGCTCAAGGTAATTCGCGGCGTGCTGATCCAGAAAGCTTTCGAGCCGGCGCTGCGCTTCGTCTTCGCCCATCACCCAGCGCCGGCGCATTTCGCGATCCCAGCCCAAGCGCGTCCCCCACCTCTCGCGGTGATGCGCCACGGTCTCGTGCTTTTGCGCCTCGCGCGCATTGGGAAAATGACCTTCGGGTCGCGCCACTAGGGGTTCGAGTTTTAAGTCTCGCTCGTAGACTTTTAAAAACGGTGTGTAGACTTGATAGGGTTTGCCACTGGCCTGCTTCACTTCGTGCGGTTCGCGCAGCACCGAAGCGCGGAAAGTTTCGAAGCGTAGCCCGAGAGTCTTCAGGCGATCGCGCACTTGATCGTCGACGGCGCGGGCATGACGATCGTAACGGCTGTTGCAATAAAGTCTCGCCACCGATTCGCGTTGGGCAAAATCCACGAGCTCCGTTTCGTTTCTGAGTGAGAGCACGAGAAGCGCAAGCCCGTGTCGCGCGAGCTCGCGCTCCAGGTGTTCGAGTGCGGAACTGAGCACCACCCGGCTCGCGGCGCCACGCCGCCACGGCCCCTCACTGCGATCCACATAAACACAGAGGAGCGGCAAACCCGACGCTGCGGCAGCCGCAAAAGCCGGATTGTCACTTAGCCGGAGATCATCGCGAAACCACATGAGCGCGCAGGACTTCATGCGCTTCACTTTAGCCCATCGCGGAGAACCCCGAAGGAACGTTTACGCCGGCTTAAAATGCGAGGGAAAAACTCAGGCGTCGTCGCTATCAATCACCGATGTGGTGTCGATGCCGCCACGGGTTTGATAGATCACGGTGAGGCGCATCCACTGCGGACGCAGCAGATTGTGAATGTCTTGGTAGATTTTGGCGGTAACGGCCTCTTGGTAAATGCCCACGTCGCGGTAGCTGAGGTAGTAGTACTTGAGCGACTTGAGCTCCACGCATTTGTCCGAAGGCATATAATCGATGGTCACGGTGCCAATGTCTGGGAGGCCCGAGAAGGGACAAACCGCCGAGAACTCCGTGGTCGTGTAAGTGATGCGCTGCTTGGGCCCCTCGTAGGGGAAGGTCTCGAGCACGCCGACGTCGACGGTGCTGGGGTCGGTGAACGGGAGGGTTTTGCCTTCTGCCTTTGCCATGCGCAGCTTCGTAGCAATTTTACCACCTCAAGTACAGGGTTATTAGGTTGAGAGGGGCTCGAACCTAGCTTGGTTTCATCGGCAGGAGGACCTCATCATGAAAATCAAAAACCTTATCGTCACTTGCGTCGCCCTGGGCTCGGCTTCGGCCATGGCCGTCCCCGACAACACCGACAACCTGGTGCGTGCCCTGGCCCAAAGCAACCTCATTGGAGAAGCCCTAAAGAACGTCAAAGACGCCGTAGCCGAAATCAAACTCAGCCGCGTCGCGAGCTACCACAAAGACGACGGCATCATGGCCCAATGCGGTCTTGCCGCCTTGTCGAAATCCGGAGCCGTATTGAAGGCCGAATTCGTTTACGACAAAAAAGCCGGCGAAATCTCTCACGGTGCCTTTTCGGAGACGACGTATTTTGTAACGGCCGGAAGCCCCAAAGACCTTCGCGTCTGCGTCGGCGCAAACTAGCCGTTTAAGAATTCTTCGAAGCCCCGTCGACGCAGTTCGCAGGCGGGGCATTTGCCGCAGCCATAACCCCAGGCGTGGAGCTGCGTGCGGTCGCCTTCGTAGCAGGTGTGTGAGTCTTCGACGACCGACTTCAATTCTCCCAAATCGGCGGCGAGACGAAAGGTCTCGGCCTTGGTGAGGTGCATGAGTGGCGTTTCGATATAGATGGGCGAACCCATCGCAAGAGATAGCGTTTTTTCTTGTGCGCGCACAAAATCGTCGCGGCAATCCGGATAACCCGAATAATCTGTCTGACAAACGCCGCTCACTAGCGTGTCGATGCCGCGCGAAACCGCGAGGGCCGCACCGATGGTAAAGAAGAGTGCGTTGCGCCCGGGCACGAAGGTCGAGGGCAAGTTGTTAAGCCCACCCTCGTGACTCACTTCGACCTCATCGCTCGTGAGAGCGTTCTTGTGAAAGGTCGAGAGAAAATCGATGTTCACGATCTTCTGGGGGATAGCGAGCTTCTCGCAAATGCGCTGAGCGCAATCGAGTTCGGTGCGGTGACGCTGACGGTAATCAAAGGTGATGGCCTCTACGTGGTCATACTTTTTGATGGCCCAGTAGAGACAAGTCGTCGAATCCTGTCCGCCCGAAAAGATCATCAGTGCCGATCCCGACATTTTAAAGTTCCTTTACGGGATAGCGAATGCGCAGGCCCACGCTCGGGCGGTAGAGTTCCACCGCAGCGGTGCGGGGCTCAACGGCCTTGAGGTCGTCGAAAATCTTCTGCGTAAGCACTTCGGTCGTCGGGTTCTCGAGACCGGGAATCTCGTTGAGCATGCGGTGATCGTAGCGCTCAATGACCGACTTGAGTTTGGTTTGCGCCGAGCCGGCCTCAATCACAAAGCCGTGTTCGTTGGGCGTGCCCACCACCACCCACACGCCGTGAAAGGTATGGCCGTGCACACGACGATTGGGATGACCTTCGGGAAAGGGGCCGTCCATGTAGTGGCCCACGTCTAAGAAAAAATCCATTCGGTATTCAAAAGCGGACAAAGACTTCAGACTCCTCGGGTGCTCGGTTCCCAGATATATTTGTGCATTTGCAGCTGCATGCGCCAAGGCTCAGCTGACTCCAAAACAAGATTGGCGAGTTCGATGTTGGTGATTTTCCCGAAGACGGGCGAGATGAGCACCACGTGCTTGTTGAAGAGATCTTTTTCTTTGGCGACCTTGAGCGCGTAATCAAAATCTTCGCGGCTGCCCACGACACACTTGATTTCGTCGACGCCAGGTTTGAGGTTCGCGAAGTTTTCCCAATGCTGGCGGCCGGCCTCACCCGAGGTGGGTGTTTTGATATCCATAATAATGCGCACATCGCGTGGCACGGCCGAAACGTCAAAGGCTCCGCTGGTTTCGAGCATCACTTCGAAACCTTCTTCGACAAGGCGATGCATGAGTTCGATAGAATTTTTTTGCGCCAGCGGCTCGCCGCCCGTCACTTCAACAAGCTTGGTGGGGTATTGCTTTACAATGTCGATGATCTCATCGATCGATTTTTTTTGGCCTTCGTAAAAGGCATACTCAGTATCACAATAGGTGCAGCGCAGCGGACAGCCCATGAGGCGCACAAAGGTGCACGGACGACCCGCTTGAGTCGACTCCCCTTGCACACTGTAGAAGATTTCGTTTATGGCCACCTGAGTCATGGAACACCGTGTTAGAGCTTTAGTCGTAAAGAGGGTTCCAATCAATGGAATGCTCTAATAAAGTGCGACTGTGTCCAAAGTTCAAAAGATCACATCAAGCTCAACTGCTGAATATTTTTCGAAAAATTTACAACAGGTGGGATTCTCGTCACCCACCAAAGCCGTTCTGACGACCCTCAAAGAAGCCGTCGACAACTCACTCGACGCCTGCGAAGACTCCGATATCCTTCCGGAAATCGACGTGCTCATCGAAAAGCTCCAAGTGGGCACCCGCAAGAACGTCGATATTATCAAAATTCGCGTGACGGACAATGGCCCGGGCCTGGCGCAAGAAGACCTTTCCAAGGTCTACGGCGAATACCTCGCCTCGTCCAAATTTGGCCGCGGCCGCTGCTCGCGCGGTCAGCAAGGTATCGGCATCTCGGCCGCCACCACCTGGGGACAGCTCACCACCGCCACAGGCGTGCGCGTGATCACCAAGACTTCTAAAATGAAGACGGCCATCTCGGCCCTCGTCGAAGTCGACATCAAAAAGAACCAGGGCGTGATCAAAGACAAGTCGAACGTGAACTGGGATCGGCCGCACGGCACCTCGGTAGAGTTCGTGATCGAAGGCCGCATGCAGCTCAACGGCGACGGCGGCATTCTCACTTATCTCTCGGCCACGAGCCTCTCGAACCCGCACCTGACACTCAAGTATCGCATCAACGAAGAAAAACCCATCGTCATGGACCGCGTGACGGACGAGATCATCGGCATCCCCGAAGCTGTTCCGCCCCACCCGCACACCATGAAACTCGGCGAGGTCATCTCGCACGCGCACCTTTTCGGCAAATCCACTCTCGACACCTTTTTGAAGAAGGGCTTTTCGCGCGTATCGGATCAAACCATCTCCGCGATGATCAAGGCCGGCTGCAAGAAGGGCTGGTTCAAGGAGCCCCTGACGAGCCTCGACAAGGCCGAAGTCGATAAGGTTTACTCGAGCCTGCAAGAAGTCGAGCTCATGCCGCCTTCGACCCGAAGCGTGCTGCGCATCGGTGAAGAAGCCCTCTCGAAGTCCATTCAACGACTCGGAGAAGTGGATTTCTTCTCAGTGGTTTCGCGCAAACCCAAAATCGCCGACTTCAAACCCGTCGTCGTAGAAGTGGGCATTTCGCGACTCAAAACCTACTCGGGTGAAACCGACGACTCCGTTACGGTACTGCGCTTCGCAAACCGAGTTCCATTGCAGTTCGACAAGGCCGCCTGTGCCATTATCAAGGCCATCGAATCGGTGAACTGGAAGTCTTACGGAATCGCGCAATCTAAGAATTCGATTCCTACTGGCCCCTACATCATCGCGGTGTCGGTGGTCTCGCCTTTTATCAAGTTTAAAAACGCTTCGAAAGAAACGATCGACGCCTCGGATGAGCTCGTCGAAGAGCTACGCCTTGCACTGATGCAGGCCGGACAAAAGCTCTCGCGCTTCATTCGCTCAGAGCGCAAGGCCGAAGACCTCGAAAAGAAGATTCGTCACATCGAGCAATTTGGACCGGTGCTCATTCAAACCATCGGCCGCATCACCAGCGCGCCCCCAAAACGTATCAAGGCGGCCGAAGAAGGCCTGCGCAAAATTCTCGGACGCGACGCGAGCTCGGCCGAGGCGGAACTCGCCGTGGCCGAAGAAAAGCGCGCACAACTGGAAGCCAAAATGGCCGGCACCATGGGGACCGATTCCCTGGATTTTGGAAAATAGAAAGTGACGATCGACATGGTTAAAAAAGAACCCACACGATTTGCCAAATCGAAAACTGCCCTCACCAAAGACATCCCCACGATCAGCGTGGAGATGTGCAACAAGATCCTCTTGGACCTCGAGAACGGCAAACGTCCCGTGCTCGAAGCCATCAAGTGCGCTCTCGACAACGCGAACTACGACCCTAAGGTGGGTTTCCTCACCCCGGGCGACAAAAAGGTACGCACCGAGTTGAACGTGTCTTCGGTGCAGAAGATGGCGCGCGCCGTGTTTCTGCTCGAGATCATGCTCCGCAACGTCAAACAGGGCACCGTAAACACCAAGCGTGAGCTGTATTACATCTCCAAAGGTTTTTGCAAACACGACCCGATGTTCAAACCTCTCGACTTCTCGGATCAGCCCGAGTCGGATTCGACGATCGACTTCGTGTCGGAACTTCTTGAAGTGTACCGTGAAGAGCTACACTGTTTCGCCAACGACCGTGGTGGCCAAACCTTTAGCCAGCAGCTCGTGGTGACCGAAACGCTCGACGACGGCGAGAAGGCTGTGGTGGACTTGTCACAGCTTGGTACTTCGCC
Organism: Bdellovibrionota bacterium; assembly: GCA_035539375.1. Classification (GTDB taxonomy): domain Bacteria; phylum Bdellovibrionota; class UBA2428; order UBA2428; family UBA2428; genus DATLIP01. The sequence continues at coordinate 47,524 of DATLIP010000067.1, forward strand.
TTTCCAACCTAAAAACCGCCCTCAGAGCTTTCAGCTCTCGGCCAAGAAGGGCAAGAAGATCGACTTCTGCTTGATCGTTGAGTCGGAAGGCACGGCGAACACCTTTGTGACCAACGGTTTTACCAAGCGTCACAACTGTATCCTTATCGGTGCCGGAGGCGTGCCCTCGAACGGTGTGCGTGCCTGGGCCAAAACGATTCAGGATCAACTCACCTGCCCGATCTACTTCTTCGGTGATCTTGACGCGTACACCGTGCAGAACATTTACCGCACGCTGAAGGCCGGCTCGGCCGCGTCGTTGATTCGCAATAGCGATTTCTCGGCGCCGGACGTACGATTCCTCGGCATCCTTCCGCACGAGATCAAAAAGTACGATCTCACGGATTACGCTGTGGATCCGCGCAACCCCTCCGATTCTCGCTCGCTCAAAAAAGCGCAAGACGCTCTGTCCAACGATCCTTTCTTTCAGGACAAGCGGAACAAAGGCATCGCGAACGTGCTGAAATGGCTCATCAGCAACAAACGTCGTTGCGAGCAGCAGGCTTATTTCATGGTGGATCCGGATGATCCTTTGACTCCGGAGAAGATCATCATCGATAAGATCAAAAACGGCGACTACGTCTAAAAAGACTGTGATTTAGAAATAAAAAAAGCCCTCCGGTCCCGCAAAGGACCGGAGGGCTTTTGCGTTGGTCTTTGGGTTAGTCAGCAACCACACCGCCGGTGTAGAGGATGTCGTCCGTAGGAACGCCACCGCTAGTCGTGTCACCACCATCGTCGCCGCTGGTCGTGCCACCGTCGTTACCGCCGGTCGTGCTGCCATCGTCGCCACCCGTGGTGTTGCCGTCATCGCCGCCAGTAGTATTACCGTCGTCGCCGCCGCCTTCACCTTCGCCCGGGAAGTAAACGCAATAGCTCACGTCGATCACCGCGCGCGATTTGCCGGGGTTGGTAAAATGAATCTCGCCCGTTTCGTGATCAAAAGAACAGTCGATGTCGCGCTCGTTGAGGGCCACAGCGAGCGACATGGGATCTACAAGATCCTTGTACTTTTGTGCGAAACGAAACTTAGGAGCTTTTTTGTCTTTGCCTTTGGGGGGCACGACGAAGCGCTGGCTAAGGCACTCCACGCGTCCACCAGATGCGATATAGTCCTCGGCCGCTTGCGGTTTGGCGAGCGACTGAACCTCTTGTTGTTGGATTTCGTTACTAATGCTGGTTTCAGAAACAGGCGTCTGTACATCACAAGCTGTTATACTTAGTGCCATAGCACCGAGAAGCGCATACGTTCTCATTTTCGGGCTCAATTCTTGGCTTGTTTTTGCGCTAGCGAAAAGGTGTTGAGTTACATACAGAACCTTTTTCCAATAGCGCATCGTCTCACTAGGATAGGCCCCCGGTAGACCCCGGACCAGTGAAGATTTGGTCAAGGAATTTCGAATTTAACCAGTTGATTTTAATGGATATTTTTGCATATTTTACCTCAAAAATAGCGGCGGGTTTTGTGCCCCAACTTCAGCCTCCTGCTTAATAAGACTTAATCCCCGGAGGCCCTATTGAGTGGGCCTAAGAGATCGGATTTTCTCGCTTACGAGGCGGGGAAAAGATGATCAGCTCTAGGACGATTCGCAACATTGGTCTCAGCATCGGTTTGACGTGGGCAGTGGCTCACACTTGTTTGGCCAAGGCCCAGTGCCTGGCGCACGACATCAGTTACCAGCAGAACAACGATCAATATAGCTGGGTGATGGAGTGGAGTTCGAACAAACCTTTTTCGACTTACCAAAAATATTTCGGCGAATCCGCGGGCGACGCGCTCGTGGGCAAATCGGAAGTCGTCGACAGCATGTGGTGGAAAAAACGTGGCACCAATGAAGGCGAGCTTGCCGCTTGGGTTTGGGTCACGGGCGTTTCGCGCGAGAAAAAATACTTTGTGCGCAACTGCAAGCTCACACAGAGTTCCGTATTCTGTCAGCTCGACACAAACCAGGGTGGCGGCGGAGAGCGCATCAATTGGGCGTGGTCGAAAATTTCATGCGCAAAATCGGGTCAAACGAGCAAGTGCCGCTACGAAGAGGCCGGTTCGGTGAAAAGCGCGGCAGGCGGTTTTGTATCGGCTCCTACCATCGCCGTAGCCGTAAACACGCAAAGCATGAAAGACACGCTACGCCTTGCCCTGGCCTCGGAGCTCGGTCCGCAGTCCATCGGCGTAGGCTTTGCCAACGGTCGTCGTGGAGCGGATCTCTTTTGGGATAAGGGCCAGCGCGAGCTGAACGCGGGTCGCAAGGTGTTCAAAGTACAAAGCAACGCTTCGTGCCCAACGCGCTAGTGCACGCCCCTCGCGGTCACCAAAGTTTTGACGTATAAACACGCGCTGGCGGAATGCCGATAACACCTAGATGATTTTGCGCGCGTTATTTCTTTTTGCATTGAGTTTGAGTGTCACTCGACCTGCGCTTGCGCAGCCGTCTGCACTTCGAGGCTTTTGCAATACCCTTATTGAATGGGCCTCGGGTCGCATTGCTTACGAGACCCCTTTCGTTGACCCCAAACACACACTTATCTCCCTTCAGATCGAGGAACTCCTCAAAGAAAGCCAGTACAACAATTCCCCCACCATCATCAGCGAAGCTCAGAAAAATTTCTTATCGATCACCAAGCTGTATATCAAGGGCACCAAGACGCCGAAGTATGACATTGAAAAACTCATCGCCAAAGGAGGCAACTCCATCGTCTTCAAAGCTTGGGACAACGAGCTCAAACGACCCATCGCCCTCCGAATTCCCATCACTGTAAATCACGATATCCGCAAAAGTTACGAAAAAGATTACCGCATTGCCCGAGAGGCTGAACAAGCCTACGGACAACAATCACCACTACCATTCGCCTATGACCAACAGGTGGTTCACGGCATTCCACTGCTCGCGATGGAATACTTCGCACAAGCGGATTTTGGGAAAGCATGGGTCGAGGGATACAAAGAAGAAAGCTCCGAGATGCCGCTTCTCAAGTCTTCTTTGTTAGAGATGGTCGAAATCGGCCTTAGCATTTCTCGCTTTCATAACTTGGGCTATATCCATGGAGACATCAAAGCTCAGAACGCCATCGTTCAAACCCCGCGAGGAGCTGTGCTCCTCGACACCGAAACCTCGGGAGCCATCGACCCCAAAACCGGAACTGCTAAAAAGGGAATGCCCAAATTTTACACCGAAGGGTCCGCAGCTCCTGAATTTGTTCGCTACTCTAAAGAACCTGGCGATGACGCCTCTAGCATCACCACGGCCATCGATGTCTACAGCTTCGCCCAAATGCTAGACCGCTCTTTTACCTCCTACGCGGCAAATTTGATATCGGAGCGCAAATTAAGCAACGAGCCAAAACTCGACAAGATCTATGCTTTTCACGACAAGTTCCTACTCAAAGCTCTGGTCGATGACCCCCGTCAACGGCCAACGATCCTTGAGATCTCGCAAGCGCTAGCCATCCTTTGCGCCGAAACTTTTTAACGCGCGTGCTCTAGCCGAGACCATCACGCACTCGCGGTCGCCAAAGTTTTGACCTATAAACACGCGCTGGCGGAATGCCGATACGTCCAATGGCACCATGACAAAAACTCGCGTGATTTTGCTTTTGAGCCTTAGCTTTTCGGCCAAGCCGGCGGCCTCAATGCCCGCGCAGTCGCTCACGTCTAGCCTCTGTGCCTGGCTCGTTCAGGGCACAGCGCCCGCAAACACGCCCACCATCACGCCAAAAATCGCTTCGTTGCAAAGTGCCTTGGGCGCCGAACTGGCGCGCACCAAACATCGCCTGCGCAATGGATCCCTGATCGACGCCGCCGAAGCCCTGAGCGCCCTGAGCCGAATTCCTGCTTCCTCTAGTGTGGGCACACCAAAATTTGTTCCCGATTCGATCATCGGCGTGGGGTCCCATTCCTACACCGTAAAGGCGTGGGACAACGACCGCGGCCTTTGGACGGCGGTAAAGATTCCCTTCAAACCGAGCCGCGCTATCGTCGAGTCGTCTCTTGAGCAACACGAGCTCGCCAAGGCTGCCGAACGCGTTTACGGCAAGAACTCCCCCGTTCCGCTGAGCTACGATCACTACCTGGAGGCAGGACATGTGTTTCAGTCGATGGAATACTTGCCCGAGGGTGACATCAAAGCGGTTTGGAATCTTGCACTCAAGGAACCCGGCCCCGATGCGCTGGTTCTCAAAAAACTTTTGCTAGAAATGCTCGACGCAGGCGAAGGCCTGGCGCGCATGCACGGCATGGGCCTGGTTCACGCCGACGTCAAACCCGAAAACATCGGTCGCAGCGCGCGAGGGATGCTGTCGATGGATCTCGGCATGACAGGCCTCATCGATCCCGCAACCGGCAAAATCGAAGAGCTTCCGCGCCATCGCAGCAAACGGTACTCTTCGCTCGAGCAGCTTCGCTACGCCGCGCGGCTCGTTTACAAGCCGCACGCCATTGGACCTAAATCTGATGTGTTTTCGTACGCCGTGATGATGCACGATGGGCTGAGCTCGCTGAAAGCTTCCATCGCGCGCGATCCGAGCCCCGAAGCGAAAGCAAAAGTGGCGCTCATTGAAGATTTCCTTCAAGGAGAACTCGCGCTCTCCCTCAGCAACGACCCCAAAGATCGTCCCGAGATGATGACGCTGCTGAGCGCCCTCGCAGATCTTTACGCCAAAGTTTTTTAGCGCGTCAGCGTCTTGTAACGAATGCGCTTGATCTCGTCGGCACTGCTGCCGAGACGGCGGCGTTTGTCGGCTTCGTATTCCTGGTAGTTGCCTTCGAACCACTCTACGTGCGAATCGCCCTCGAAGGCGAGAATGTGCGTGGCGATACGGTCTAGGAACCAGCGATCGTGGCTAATGATAACGGCGCAGCCGCCAAAGCTTTCTAAACCTTCTTCAAGCGCGCGCAGGGTGCCCACGTCGAGGTCGTTCGTCGGTTCGTCAAGAAGGATCACGTTGCCGCCCTCTTTGAGCATCTTCGCCAGGTGCACGCGGTTGCGTTCACCACCGGAGAGCACGCCGACCTTTTTCTGCTGGTCGTTGCCCGAAAAACCAAATTTCGAAACATAACCACGCGCCGGAACTTCGCGCGTGCCGAGAAGCACGTTGTCCGTGCCGCCGGTGATCTCTTCGAAGATCGACTTGTCGCCGGCGAGCGCGCCGCGGCTTTGGTCGACGTAGGCGAGCTTCACGGTTTCGCCCACCTTGAAGGTGCCAGCGTCGGCCTTCTCTTGGCCGGTGATCAGCTTAAAGAGCGTGGTTTTGCCCGCGCCGTTGGGGCCGATGATTCCCACGATGCCGCCCTTGGGCAGTCGGAAATTCAAATTTTCAAAGAGCAGCTTGTCGCCGAAAGCTTTGGAAACGCCGTTGGCCTCGATGACCGAATCGCCCAGGCGGGGACCGGCGGGAATGTAAATTTCCAGCTGCTGAATTTTCTCCCCGACGTCCTGATTGAGGAGCGTTTCGTAGGACGAAACGCGTGCTTTGGATTTGGACTGACGCGCCTTGGGGCTCTTGCGAATCCACTCGAGCTCGCGGGCGAGTTCTTTTTGGCGTTTGGTCTCTTGCTTGTTCTCGTGCTCCAAGCGCTTTTGCTTTTGCTCGAGCCACGAGGAGTAATTGCCTTCCCAGGGGATGCCCTGGCCGCGGTCGAGCTCCAGAATCCAGCCCACGACGTTATCTAAGAAATATCGATCGTGCGTGATGAGCACCACGGAGCCTTTGTACTCTTGCAGGTGTTTTTCAAGCCAGGCGACAGATTCGGCGTCCAAGTGGTTCGTCGGTTCGTCGAGCAGCAGCAGATCGGGCGCGGAGAGGAGCAGGCGGCAGAGCGCAACGCGGCGTTTTTCACCGCCTGAGAGGTTCGTGACTTCGGCGTCGGCCGGCGGGCAGCGCAGAGCGTCCATGGCAACTTCGATCTTGCGATCGAGTTCCCAGGCGCCAGCGGCCTCGATGCGTTCCTGGACTTCCGCCTGACGGGTGAGGAGTTTTTCCATCTGCACATCGGTCATTTCTTCGCCGAACTTCATGGAGATGTCTTCGAACTCCTTGAGCAGGTTGGCGATCTCCTTAAGACCTTCCATGACGTTCTCTTTGACGTTCTTGGTGGGATCGAGCTCAGGTTCCTGCGCGAGGTAACCCACGGTCTTGCCTTCGCCAATGAAAGCTTCGCCCGCAAAATCCGTGTCGATGCCTGCCATGATCTTCAGCAGCGTCGACTTACCAGAGCCGTTCACGCCGATGATGCCGATTTTGGCGTCGTCGTAAAACGAGAGGTAGATGTCCTTCAAAACTTGTTTCGACGGCGGATGAATTTTGGAAAGTCCCTTGAGCGTATAAATGATCTGAGGCATGCCCGAGCTTATACCTCAATTCAGGGGTCCGAGCCAGGCAAAGCAGGACCTAGGGCTTGATCAATTCCACCTCAAAGGGGGCGCTGGCGTCTTTCACCCGGTGCAGCTCCCAGCCAGTGTCCCGAATGATGTGCCCCCATTTGGTATCCGCGAAGTGCTGTTGCACAAGCGATTTGAGCTCGCCCTCGGGAAGGCCATTGCCTCCAGCCTCGCGAATGCGGGCGAACAAATACGATGCCGTTTCCTGATTGGTAATGAGCAAACTCAGGGTCGTCCCACTGGGTACCGAATCTGCGTAAAGTTTGAAGAGGGATTTGGCGACTCCCTGCCCTTCCCACCCCAATGGTGTCGTCCGGAGTCGGTCGCGGCTAAGGATAAACGTGGGACTTTGAGAAAATTTTTGCAGCAAAGGTGCGAGATTTGTATCGGAAAATTTTGAGAAGTCTTGGGCGAAACTTGAAGTGGGATCCACATAAACGATCGGTCCGGGACGGGATTCCTGCACATCAAAATGCGCGACCACTTGATTCTTTGAATCCTCGACCCGAATCCCGCTCAGCTCGAAAGAGCCGTCGGCGAAGTCGGGCTTCAACGCAAAGCCGGCAGGCATCAGTTCCGTTGCGGGTGACATGACTTGCGATCGGAACACATTGGCAAGATTTGCTCGGAATACGGTTTCATTCACGTACATGGACGCCGAGCCCAAACTCCCCTCGTCGGTGTAGTCGGCCAGGTGCAGAGCTCCGTGGGCTATTTCCCGAGAGGAATCATCGACGACGGAAACGTTCACCCCCAGGGGACCAATGGCAGCTTTGACTTTGACCCGCTTGCCGTTCGGTAAATTCAAGGTTGCGCCGTCCAAACGTTTTTGAACGCTCTTTACGGTGAGTTTCGCCGTTCCCGGAAAAACTTTTTGCCTCACTTCGCCAAAAAGATTTAGGCACCTTTGGAGAAATGAGGGCGACCCCGCGGACTTCGCGTAAGACAGCGACGAGGCATTCAGAAAAATCACCAACACCAATGCCGGCGAGAAGTCCCTGAGAAGTGAGCGACTACGAATGCGCATCTAGAAGATGGTGCGGCGGTAGCCGATGGAGAGGATGAGGCCGAAGCCTAGACTTGTGGTGAGCACTGAGGTGCCGCCGTAGCTGACCATCGGTAGCGGAATGCCCACGATGGGGAACATGCCCGTCACCATGGCCACGTTGATGAATATTTGTGAGATGATCATCCCGATCACCCCCACGCAGACCAGCGATCCGAATTTCTCCCGCGCTAGCGAGGCGATGCGGATGCACCTGCCGAAGATGAACATGTAGAGGCCAAAAAGAACCCCGGCCCCCAGAAATCCCCACTCCTCGGCGAGCACCGAAAAGATGAAGTCTGTGTGCGATTCCGGTGTGAACTCGAGCTGTGTTTGCGAACCCTGCTCGAAGCCCTTGCCCATGAATTCGCCCGAGCCCACTGCGATCATCGACTGCAAAGCGTTGTAACCCGTGCCGCGGGGATCTTTGGTCGGATCAATAAAGGTCATCACGCGCTGGCGCTGGTACTGCTTGAGACCGTATTTCCACCCGAGCGGAATCGAAATCAACCCCAGCAACGCGAGCGTCACGATCACCTTGCGCTTGACGCCCATAAAAGCGATCATGGTCGCGCCGATCAGCATGATGTGACCGCCAGTACCAAGGTCCGGTTGTGCGATGGTGAGCAGCGCGGGCACTCCCACGATCAGTCCCGGCACCAACAGCTCTTTCCAGCCGAGCTTCTGCAGCGACTGCTTGTCGTGGAAATACTTAGCAAGCGCCAAGATCACGAGAAATTTCATCGTTTCGCTGGGCTGATAGTGAATCGGACCAAAGTCGATCCAGCGGCGCGAACCGTTTTTGAGCACGCCAATGAACTCTACTGCTGACAGAGCCAAAAAGTTTAGCCCGTAGAGAATGTACGCAAAGTTCTGGATGATACGGTAGTCGAAAAACGTGACCAGACCGATCACGCCCATGCCCGCACCTACAAAAATCAACTGACGCAGCCAAAACGCGCCAGGTTGCCCGTGCGTTACCGAATAAATGTTCACGAGGCCGATAAAGAACACGCAGAGCATGCCCACCAGTACGGTCCAGTCAAAGGAGGACGTTTCTTCTTCAAAGGTTGCGGCATCCCGTGGACTGCTTAGTGCCATTGATTCATTCTAAAAGTGTCGCGTGAAATGCGCAAGGCTCTGCGCGGTGGACCTTAGAGGTCGATCTGGGGTTGCAGCTCGCCGTCCACCGACTCGCGGTCGTCGAAAACGAAGCAACGACCCTCGAAATGAGCCCCACCCTCTTCTTCGAAGTACTTCAGGATTCCGCCATGCAACTGACGCACACGCTTGAAGCCCTCGGACACCATGTAGGCACCGGCCTTTTCGCAGCGAATACCGCCCGTGCAGAACATCACCACTTCTTTGTCCTTGGGGATTTTTGCGGCCTCTTCGGTGAACCGGCGAAAGCGACGGGTGTTGGCCGGCACGGCCCCCCGGAAGGTGCCCATCGAATATTCAAAGTTGTTGCGGTTGTCGATGATGATCACATCATCCGACGGCGCATCGAGCAGCTCGCGAAACTCGCGTGGGCTGATGTAATCGGCTCGGTTCGAGGGCACGTCGAGCTCGGGAATGCCGAGCGCACAGAGTTCTTTTTTGATCTTCACCTTGAGACGCTTGAAGGGAAGCTTGTCGGAGTAGGAGATCTTGATCACGTCGTCGAATTTGTCGGCTGCGCCGAGCGCCTCGAGCCAGACCACAAGCGCTGCCTTGAGCGGAACTTCCGCGCCAGCGAGGTTCAAATTGACGCCCTCGTGAGCGATGAGCACGGTGCCCTTGGCATCCACTTCGAGCAATTTAGGCTCGATCGCGGCCTTGGCGGCTTCGGGGTCTTCGATTCTAAAAAACGAGTAGTAGGAGTAGTTTACGAACACGAGGGGTTCATAACAAAAACGTCCTTAAGAGTCGACAAACTTGATCGCGGCCGCCTCGAGCACCCGGAGCAAAGATTCGGGATGACCGCTAGATTCCACCTGCTCGCGCGTGGAACCTTCCTGAATTTCGAGGGTTATCGACGGGATGCCCAGCGCCTCCCAAAACCACGTGCCCGAGGAGCCCGGCGTGGGATAGCCCATGTCCGAAGTCACCGGGCAGCCGTTGTAACGCGACATCGTCTCGGCCAGATCCAGGCAATCGCCGTTGTAATTCACCATGGGATTCCAAGAGTGAAAATTGATCAAAAAGTGCGGCTTCTCGCTGCCGAGCCAGGCCATCAGCGCCTGCGTTTCGATCTCCGAGCCAGCCACGTCACCGGGGTTGTAGCGATCGGCGCGCGCCTGCTCCGACCAATCCGCGGTCGGAAAATTGCGATTGAGGTCCACCCCGCGCCCATTCACCCGCGTGTGTGCGGCGACGCCGTCCGGATTGAGCCTAGGAATCACATAGAGGTCCACCGACGAAGGAACCTGCGCAAAACCGTGCGCAAGGAAATGATCCATCAAATAGATCCCCTCAGGTTCGTCTCCGTGCATGGCGGCGACAAGCAGCACCTTCACCGCGCCCGCATTTTGCCCGGCCGTGCCCACTCGGTGCAGGATTTCAACAGGGCGCCCAAGATGGGAGCGACAAAGGATGCTAGACTCTAAGCGATACGTACCCATGGAATTCTCTTCGAAGATAGCAAATAACGATCAACATTTCAGCCTTGCGCTGAGTCGCTCGCTACTTGAGGGGGACGTAGAAAAGCTCGAGGCCATTCGCGAATGGCTGGCCGTCACCCCACCCGAGGGCGTGCCCCGAGCTGAGGAGATCTCCGAGACCGAGGCCCTAGCTGCCCTCGACGCCTGGCTCGGCACCCCCGCCAAGCATCGCAAGGCTCCCGCCTTCGCCCTGCCCATCGTCTGCTTTGGCGAAGAGAACGACTGGCTCTGGGATCCGGCCATCGGCACCAAGCCCTACTCACTGGATTTTCTCGACGGCCCCCTCGGCTACCGCATCGCCCGCGCCGACAGCGACAGCTCACCGCTGCGCAAAGCCTTGCCCAAGGCTCGTGAAACCACCAATAAAATTGTCTGGGATCTCTGCGGCGGCTGGCGCGTGGACGCGCTGCTCATGGCGCACTGGGGTTTCGAAGTGGAATCTTTTGAAAAAAGCCCTTGGGTGCACCTGCTCAGCTCGCGCGCCTTAGATCGTTCCGAGCTGCTCGTTCACCGCGACGAGCTCAAACTCAAAACCCACCGCCAGGACGCCCTCCTGGCCCTCGAGTCGCTGAGCGATGCGCCCGCGCCGTCGATCGTCTACATCGACCCCATGTACCCCGCCACGAGCTCAAGCGCCCTCAACCAAAGTGAATTGCGCTACCTGCACGCACTCTCGAGCCCCGACGATGTGGCCGAAGCTCTACTCGAAAAATCCCTACTCGTGGCCACGGATCGCGTGCTGCTCAAACGTCCCACCAAGGCGCCCGAGCTTGCCCACTCGCCGAGCTTTCAAGTCGAGCAGGGCTCCACGCGCTACGACATCTACCTCAAATAAAGCTCGACCACCAAAAGTGGACAGCACGCCCGAGTGGCCCTAAAAAATGGCCATGACCAAAAAATACTGGCTCATGAAAACCGAACCGGATGTCTTCTCGATCGACGACCTGAAGCGCGACAAAACCACCCTCTGGGAGGGTGTGCGCAACTATCAGGCCCGCAATTACATGACGAACGAGATGAAGGTCGGCGACTTGGCGCTCATCTACCACAGCAGCACCGTTCCGCCGGGAGTGGCGGGTATCATGGAAATTTCCAAAGCCGCGGCTCCGGACGCCACGCAGTTCGACAAAAAGAGCGAGTATTACGACGAGAAATCCACGCGCGAAAATCCGCGCTGGCACTGCGTGCAGGGCAAGTTCTCCAAAAAGTTCTCCCACTTCGTCACACTCGACCAGCTGAAATCCCACCCTGCCCTCAAAAACATGCTGGCCCTACGCAAAGGCAATCGCCTTTCGATAACCCCGGTGACCGAGAGCGAGTTCAATACGATTGTCGCCTCTGGCGAGTCGGCACGCTAGGCCAGGCCTCGGTGCTAAGCACCACCACCACCGGAAAGTGATCCGAAGGGTACTCACTTTCGCGCTCGGCATAGGACTCAGGAATCGTGAGTTCGCTACCGTGATTGGGATCTCGAAAACGGTAGACCCAAGAATCGATGACATGGCCGCTAAAATGCCTACTGAGAAAATTGCCGTCGGACTGATCGGCTTCTAGGCCTACGCCCGGACGAAAGTACATCGCGGTGGCTTTGTCTTGCTCGCGCAAGCGGCGCCCGTTGACGGCAAGCCCTTCACGAAGATTTGCCTTGGTGACTAGGGAGCGGAGCATTTCGGAGGAGCCGATATCGCGGTTGAAGTCCCCCGAGAGCACGTAGGGCGTCTGGGGAAAATCACGATAGAATTTGTTGAGAATCTTGATCATCTCGCGCACCTCATAGCCGGCGATGCGCTCGGCGCGCTTGCGCGCCATCGCTTCGACCACGGCACGCGGCTTCTGGCTCTTGCGCTCAGATTCGGTGAGCTTCGGGCGGCGACTCTTGACGTGGGCATTGGCGAAGGCCACGAAAGGCTCGGCGTCCCCCTTTTTGGTCATGAGCAATATCGGCAAATCGCGAGTGAAAATGTTATGCCGCGATCCCGCACTGAAACGATCGATCGCATTGTAACGGCGATCCACGTGCGAAACGATGCGGAACTGATAATCCGCCATGAGATCTTTTCTCACCAAAAATCCCTGCTTGATGCCGAGCGGGTCGTTGGTCTCACGCGGCACAAAGGCTACGTAGAGGCCGCCCAGGTGCTCGCGGGCGAACTGGTTCAAAACCTCTTCGGCCTTGGCACCACCCTCGATCTCCTGAAGCATGACCACCTCGGGCATCACGTCGAGAATCGCACCAGCCTTGGCGCGAACCTTGGCTGGATCGATAGCGCGCGGTGGCAGCGCTTTGCGCTTTTGTCCGTCCCACACGTACTCGGGACGCCCGGCGTGCGTGAGCACGTTGTAGATGTTGAAGGTCATGGCCTTGATCTCGCTGCGATCACCCCAGGGACGATTGGACCAACCGCGAGGCGGCAAATGACGCAGCCAATATTTGAGATTGGGTTTGGGAAGCGTTTTCGCCAGCGCCTCGGCGCAGCGTCGGTCGTGCTGACGCTGAGAGCGAGTGGTCGCTCGCTTGGCTTCTCCCATGCTCGAGACGAGAATCGCCAGGAGCAGCAGCCGGTGTGATGTCTTTGTGATGAACGTCCCCATTAGAAAATCTGCCACGCTTGTAACAAACCTTGTCAAAATTGGGCGCTAAAAAATCCTGTACAAAATCAGTAAATTTCTTGACCCACCCTGCAGAATCGTTATGAACGGACCTTCGAAAAAACGGACCAGAACTTTCTTGGCGAGTTATTTTGTAGGCTTTTAAAA
>DATLIP010000068.1:0-83458 GCA_035539375.1 Bdellovibrionota bacterium
CGCGCGCCGAGCACCACGCGAACTTCGTGCCCTGGCAGCAGCTCGCGCGCGAGACGGGGTCTCCTTTTCTCATTGCCGAACTCACCGCTGACAAGCGCGCGGTGAACCTCGATCATTACGCCGAACTGCTCAAAAAACACCGCCCCTCGGTGGTGGCCTTCTCCTCGTCGAGCAACGTGCTCGGCAACCGCCACCCCTGGCGCGAGATGGCCCGTCTTGCCAAAGCCGAAGGCGCGCTCGTCTTTCTTGACCTCGCGCAAAGCGTGGCCCACGACCCTGTGGACCTCTCGCGTGAGTCGGAGCTCCTCGATTTTGTGGTGCTCTCCGGGCACAAAGTTTTTGGCCCCACCGGCATCGGCGTGCTCTGGGGCAAAGAAGAATTTCTAAGCCAGTGGGAACCCACGCACTTTGGCGGCGACATGATCTCGCACGTGGGCGATGCTGAGACCACTTGGAACGTGCTCCCTTGGAAATGGGAACCCGGCACACCTCCCATCGTCGAGGCCGTGGGCTTTGGCGCAGCGGTGGAATATCTCACCAGCACTTTTGATTTTGGCGAAATCCATGATTTCGAAACGGCCCTCTGCACGCGCGCGCTCAGCGGACTGCAGGAGATCGAGGGGCTGGAGATTTACGGCACCTTGGATGCCAGCCAGCGAGGACCGCTCGTTGCTTTCAACCTCAAGGGCGTGCATTCGCTCGACCTCGCGACCTGGCTCGATCAGCGCTCCTTGGCGCTGCGCTCGGGTCACCACTGCGCCCAGCCTCTGCACCGCGCCCTCGGCGTGGAGTCTTCGCTGCGAGCGAGCTTTTCCATTTACAACGACCAAGACGATGTCGAGGCGCTCCTGCGGGGCGTTTCGGATGCGGCCAACTTTTTTGCCCGTTTGCGCAAGAAAAAGGAACACAAGTCATGAGCCTAAAACCCACTGCCGACGAGCTCAAAGAGTGGACTCGTCCTATCAAGGACCCCGAAATCAACGTATCTCTCGTAGATTTGGGACTCATTTATGAAATCTTGATTGGTGATACAGGTGAAGTCTCGGTTAAAATGACACTCACGACTCCCACTTGTCCTGCGGCTCCCGCGATTGTGGACATGGTCAAAAAACGACTCGAAGAGCACGAATTCGTGACGAGCGCCAAAGTCGAACTCGTGTGGGAACCCAAGTGGGACCCGAAAACCATGGCCAACGAAGAGGGCAAAGATGCCCTCGGGATTTGGTAGGAAGGACGCGCGACGTGACGAACCGAACAGATTACGACACCACGACCGAATCCAAAGACTTTGATTCGGGCGAATACAAATACGGATTCGAGACGCTCATCGAAGAAGACCGCTTGCCTCCGGGTCTTAACGAAGACATCGTTCGTGCGCTTTCTGCCAAGAAAAACGAACCCGAGTGGATGACCGAGCTGCGCCTCAAAGCTTACCGCAAGTGGCTCACCATGACAGAACCCACCTGGGGCAAGCTCAGCTATCCGCCGATCGATTATCAGGCCCTTTCGTACTACGCCGCTCCCAAAAAACAGGCGCAGTACAAATCCATGGACGAAGTGGATCCTGAACTGATCGCTACCTATGAAAAACTCGGCATTCCGCTCTCTGAACAAAAGCGCCTTGCCAACGTTGCGGTCGATGCGGTCTTTGACTCGGTATCTGTGATCACCACGCACCGAGAAACCCTCGCCAAAGTGGGCGTGATTTTCTGCCCGATCTCCGAGGCGATCCGTGAATATCCTGACCTCGTAAAAAAATATCTCAGCTCGGTAGTTCCTGTTGGCGATAACTTTTTTGCTGCGCTCAACGCCGCGGTTTTCAGCGACGGATCTTTTGTGTACATTCCCAAGGGCGTGAAGTGTCCGATGGACCTCTCGACCTATTTCCGTATCAACGCGCGCGAAACCGGACAATTTGAACGCACTTTGATCATCGCCGACGAAGGCTCCGAAGTCTCCTATATGGAAGGCTGCACGGCACCGATGCGCGACGAAAACCAGCTGCACGCCGCGGTGGTAGAACTCGTGGCTCTCGCGGGCGCCACCATCAAATACACCACGGTACAGAACTGGTACTCGGGCGACAAAGAAGGCAAAGGCGGCATTTATAACTTTGTCACCAAGCGCGGCGCGTGTCGCGGCGCCAAGGCCAAGATCTCCTGGACTCAAGTGGAGACCGGCTCGGCCATCACCTGGAAATACCCTTCGTGCATTCTCGAGGGCGATGACTCGGTGGGGGAATTTTATTCGGTAGCCATCACCAACGGCCGCATGCAGGCCGACACGGGAACCAAGATGATTCACATCGGCAAGAACACTCGTAGCCGTATCATCTCCAAGGGCATTTCCACCGAGCACGGCATCAACTCGTACCGCGGCGAAGTGCGCATCATGCCCAAAGCCGACGGCGCGCGAAATTTCACGCAGTGCGATTCCCTGCTAATCGGGGGCACTTGTGAAGCGCACACATATCCGGTGATCTCCAACCGCAACATGAATTCCGTGGTGGAACACGAGGCGACTGCCTCGAAGGTTTCCGACGAGCAGCTCTTTTACCTGCGCTCGCGTGGCATCAGCGAAGACGACGCCGTGAAGCTCATCATCAACGGCTACTGCGAAGAAGTGCTGAAGCAACTCCCCATGGAATTTGCGATCGAAGCCAACAAGCTCCTCGAAATCAAACTCGAAGGTTCGGTAGGTTAAACAGGCGCCCGACTCCCGCACATACCGGCACCGCGTCGTAAAATGCAAAGCCGGAGGTGAGGTTTCCGTGATGAAGGGCCTTGTAAGGGCTTTTAATTCGCCGTCCCCCCGTAGTTCCCCTAACAAGGTCCCACGAAAGGGGACTTATTTATGATCAAATCATTATTAGTGATGGGACTCGTGACGGCATCTCTCGGCGCGCAGGCGGCAGAGGAAGGTACGTTTAAAACTTTTGTGGGCAAGTACAGCGTGTCCAAGGAGAACTGCGACATGTTCTCGCTGAGCGAAATGAAACGCGCTTACGCCCAAGTTCAAAAAAATCACAAAACGGGAGCCGATCGACTCGTGGTGAATCTCTACGGCGATGATTCGTCCATGGTGATCATCGAAACGGGCCAAGGCTATTCCGAAGACGACCGAACCTCGCGTTTGACAAATCAGATGTGGTCACAGGCATGGACCTCAGAGAATACCGTTCGTCAGGTGACCATGGGCGCTGAGCCGAGTCGCAACGTGGTGTACTACGAAATCGATACGGTCACCAAGCAGGGCAAGAACTTGATTCTCACTAACGAAATGTCTAGCGGACGCAAAGCACGCATCACCAAGTGCGTGCTCACCGAAGACAACGGTTAGCGATTTAGCTCAAAGGTTTTTCCATCACCATGTCGATGGTCGCGTAACCGAGCGATCGGTAGAGCGCGATCGCGGCGTGGTTGAATCCAAAAACGTGCAGGCCCAAATGGTCAAAGCCGAGGCGTTTGGTTTCGGCTTCGGCCAGCAGCATGAGCGAGCGGCCGTGGCCGCGTCCGCGATGGGCTTCTTCGATGATGATGTCGTAAACAAAAGCCCGTCGTTCTCCGGAATCGTTGCGAATGGCGAGCCACAAAAATCCCAGCAAATTTTGCGCCTCGTCTCGGGCGACATAAAAATGATGATCCGGCGTTTGTCTTCCCTGCGGCAAGAGGCGAGCGAGGCCCTCACGCGCAAGCGTCTCTGCGGCCTCGTGTGAGAGTCGTTCGGCGCGCTGCTTGTCAGAGGCAAAAGCGATGCGCGAGCGCTCCGACCAGAATTTGTAGTCTTCGGGAGACATGGGGAAGAGCTTCATTGCGTTTTAAGATAACAAATTATCGGTAGATTTTCCGCAGCTCTAGGCTCGACTTTCGCAGGCGTTCGCCGTCTTTGGAGTCGTCGACGCCCGGCGGAGCGATGGTGCTCACGCGGTAGAATTCGCGCACGGGTGGGGGAGAGCTACGCAGCATCCACTCGGAGCTGCGCCAGATGACGCGATCATCGTTCAGGCGGAAGGTTTCAAGGTTTTCCCAATCCTGCAAGTTCGGCGAGCGCTGTATCGTGTAGGTGTAGCCCGCCCATCCCTGCACGAGGATGTCCATGGCCGAGAGCGCGGGGCAGCCCAGAAAATGCACCGAGAGCGCCAGGTAGGCCTGTGAGGTGGGAAAGGGTTTGTTTGAGATGGCAACAAGAAAGGTGCCCGTCGATCCCGAGGCGATCAGCGAGGGTTCGGTGGCCAGCTGCTTGAAGAGCGCGGTGTCCATCGTGTCGGAGTCGTGGTAGCTCAGCACAAAGCCGCGGGTGAAGGATTCTTCGTTCGTGACGCTCGCTTGAAGATAGTGGAGGTTGCCACTTGAAATCGCAGTGATCTTTTTGACGCGAACGTTGCCGCAGTCGGGATAAAAAACGTTCTCGCTCGGAAGCTGGCGAGTCTCGTCCAGCTCCCTCGGCAGCTCGCCGCAACTGCTGATGAGCGCCGCAAGCCCCACGGCGTGAAGTATCCGCTGCATAGGAATCCTTTACCACGAGCCGCTCGCGCGAGTCTACGCGCCCGCTGGAGTGGGGGGCTGGGGTACCGATCTCTGCGGATTTTTTAAGAGTTTCGCGATCGAGAGAATAAGCGCTGGACCCGCGCGGCGGGCTTCACTAAGTTTTTCGCGCCATGAAGAAAACGCTCAGCCTCTCTGCCATCGTCCTTGCCTCTGCAGCTCATGCCCAAGTTCAGCGCCCGATCTCTCCAATCTGTGCGCCTTATGCGCAAGCGGCGCTGCGTGCTCTCGAACTTAAGATTGAAGATGCCTCGGATGCGGAAATCACCGCCGCGCGTTCCGTGTGCAGCCTCTGGGCCAAGCGCGCTTTTGTGCGCGTTGCCGAAGAGGTGTCGGCAGACGACGCCCTGACGCGCAGCTGGCAGCTGGCGATCGCCGCGCGTGCGAAAAACGTTTTCGCAATGGATACTCTCTTTGACATGTACGATTACGGCGATGCGCAGGTGCGCTGGAAGCTGGAATACGTTCCCTATATCAATACCAAGCGTGAGCTCCGCGCTTATCGCAAGATCACCGGCACGCAGTACTTGCCCGAGGCTCTCGCGCAGATCACAGGCGTTGTGCTTCCTATCTTGCCACCTGAGCCCATCACGCCGGTAGTGAACTAAGTTAACGCACTGCCGGTATGTGGGGGAGTCGGGCGCCTTTTTAGAGCGCCATTCCGATGCTCAGCGGATAGTCTGCGCTGTAGGCGATGCTTGCCATCGCGCCCTGCACGCAGCTCACAAAACCTTTGGTGTAGACGTGGGCTTCGCGTTTTTCGGATTCCACAAATTTGCCGTCTTTGTTGGTGTAGGTCAGCGCGAGAGCGCCGATCTTGAGAGGGTTGTTCACGGCCTCGGCGTCGGCGCACTTGGTGACTTTGGCTTGCACGCTTGTCAGGAGCAACTTTAACTTTTCTTGCTCTTCTTTGGGGGCGCGCACTTTCAGGCTGTAAGAGCGAGGCAGGTCGAAGACCACCATGTCGGCTCGGATATTGCGCTGGGTGTAGGCCGAGACGGTGTTGGTGGCGGCCCACGAGGTGGGGGCAAGGTTTGCAAAGATGCGTTTGATTTGATCGAGATGATCTTTTTGGTCGTAGCGCAGTTTCAGATCTTCCTTGGAGTCAAAGCTCAGCGTTGTGTGGCCGAGATAGTTGAGCTTGCCAGGCAGCACGGTGAACTCGTTGAGCTTGCGCCCAAAGGGGCTTGTGATCATGTAGCGACGGCCCAATCCGCAATCGACGTGATCGTAGGAGTAGGCGCCTGGGGCGAGCGCCATCAGTCCCACGGAACCCGCGGGAAGGGCGTAGGGGATCTTTTCTTTGCTGCCTTTGGGGCTCACAAAGAGTTTGCAGATCGGACGCTGGGCACCGAGGCCTTCTACCGTAAAGGAGAAGAGCGCATAGGATCCGACAGCGGTCGTGCCGAGGTCGACCGAGGGGTCGGGACGCTGGGTGGTGGTGCAGGCGGCGAGCAGCGCGAGGGTGGTGAAAAGGGCGGCTTTTGGCATTCTCATGCGCCTCATTCTAGCCGTCCGGGGGGCCTTGAAAAGGCTCTCTGCGCCAAATATCCTACAAAATCAGCACGATGCGCAGCATGTCGTAGAGTGTTTACGTCTTTCTAAAAACCATTACGTTAACGGAAAGGTTAATGTTATAAATGTGCGTATGTGGACTATAGGAAAGCTCTCAGAAGCAGCAAAAGTAACTCAGCGAACCATCCGGTACTACGAAGAACTTGAGCTCCTCAAACCACTCAGCCGGGGAGACAATCGTTTCCGCTACTACGACGAAAGTCACGTAGCCCGCCTCGAAGCGATTCGTGTCCTCAAGGACAGTGGACTCGGACTCAAAGACATCTCTCTCGCGGTATCCCCCATTTTGGACTCGCGCGGAAAACCCATTCCCGCCGGTCGCGAGATCGCGCTCAAAATTCGGGACGTTTTGCTAGGCAAAAAACAAAACCTCAGCGAAATCGAAAAGCGCTCCGCTCTGGCCGAGGGGATAGAGCTCCTGCTCAACGACTTGAAGGTCTGCCTCTCGTGCAACGAAGAGGCCTTCAAAGTGGATTGTGGTACTTGCCAAAAAGGCCCCACGGTCATCACCGAATGGGCTTATCCGCTGGCGCAGCCCGCGAAAGAACTGAATTAAGGTTCTACTCCTCTAGAAAAACTTCAAAAGAAAACCCCGGTGCCGTAGGAGCGGCGCCGGGGTTTTTCTTGTTTTAAATGTAGGACAAATCAATCGATGCGTTCGTCCTTGGTGTACTCTTCCACATCGCTAGCATCGTTGGTGTAGACGATAGAGGCGATCTTGCAGTCTTTGTGTTCGGTGGTCACCAGATAATCCGTCGGATCGCTCTCGTCCGAGTGACCCACGAGCACCGCAAAGGCCGATTGGCCATTGTAGATCTGGCGAAGCGCGTAGACGCGGCCCTGGGCGAGCGTGTGGTGTTTGTTTACGGCTGCGACGATTTTTTTGAGACAGTCTTTGTCGGGCGCCGCACCGGGGCCGGGAACTTTCGCAAACGCGAGTGAGCTGACGAAGGGGATAAGGGCGATGGACAAGAAAACGTTTTTCATGGGACCTCCTCTAAACAAGAAACTTATTTAGCGAGGACATGCGCGAAGGTCCAGAGAAGAACCCTTTCATCCGCTGACATCTAAGGACTTTGGTCTTCGCAGGGAGTCATCATCATCAGATGCAGGTTCCACAGCGACATGCGCTCGGTGGTGGAATAACCCGAGGCGAGATTGCTCTGCTTGATGGCCTGAATGCGTTCGGCGACCTTGAGCAGGGCGGCATCGAGTTCTTTGATCTGCGAGTCGGTGTAGAGATCCAGATCCCACAAATTGAACTTGTTGGCGAGGTAGGCCTTGTCGTCGTAGCGCTCGTCGAAATCTCGCCACGAGCGCAGGCAAATCTTTTGATGCGATTCGGATCCCATAAGACGGCTCGAGGCAAGGTAGGTGAGGCGCGGATTTTTTTGCACAAAGACGCCTGGGGATTTTTCACTGAGAAAACCCACCTTGGCGAGCTCGTCGAAGGCGCGTCGGATGCTCTCAGGGGTGGTGCCGGTGATTTGCAGGGCCTCGGCCCGCACCGGGCGGATGGCGACGCAGTAGCAGAGCACGTGCACGTCGGAGCGGTAGAGGGTCTCCTCCATCGCCGCGCTCATCTTCTCGGTTTGCTGCACTTTGGCACTCGCTCGCTGCAAAAGTTTTTGCGGCAGAAGTCCCATCAGATCGCTCAGAGCAAAGAATTGGTCGAGGCTCATGCGCGAGCGGCCCGAGAGCAGCGAGGAAACCGCCGACTGCTTGAGCCCCAGGCAGGAGCCCACCTGCGACTGGGTGAGGGTTTGGTCCTGGAGAGCCGATTTGATTTCGCCTAGCAGCGATTCGTAAAAGTCGTCTTGGTATTTTGCCATCGCACGGAGCCCTCCTTCCCTCTCGGACGGTATTGAATAAATCAATAAAGTGAGCCGATCAATTGTTCTGCTGGACAATCTCAGGAATTTTGTTATTTTTGGATCTCATGAAAGCCGTACTTCTCATTGCCGCCATCTTTTCTGTGTCCAGCTTGAGCTCGGTCTCGAGCCACGCGGCAGGCCACGGCAACACCCGCGGCGGCAACGGCAGCGGCGGCGGTCGCTAAGTCCCAGACTTTGCTAGGGTCCCAGCGACGCTCTTTTCCTCAAAATTCAGTCTTTCAAATCGTATTCGTCGAGACTCATCTTTGCTGAGGTCGGATTCGCACGCGCGCGTGCGGCGCGGCCGATAAGGTGCGCGGCGACGGGCGTGGTGAGGAGCAAAAAGATCACGATGAGTGCGCTCTTGGCGGCGACGGCAGCAAATTCAGGTGAGCCCCAGAACTTCAGCACGCCCGAGAGGGCGAGCAGCATCAGTCCCAGGGTGGAGGCCTTGGTGGCGGTGTGAATGCGCAAAAACACATCCGGCATGCGCAGGATGCCGATCGTGGCGACCGCGCAAAAAAAGGTGCCGAGCACGAGACAGGCGTTGATACCAAAGGTGAGTGCCGTCATGGGGTTTTGCCTTTCTTAGCCCGCGGGGCTTTTTCAAGGAATCTGGCGAAGGCCACGGTACCCATAAAGGTCACGAGCGCCAGCACCACGGCCACGTCCAAATAGAGCGTCTCGCCGCTCGTGTGCACAAAGAGGATGATCAGTCCCAAGAAGAGAATTCCCGAGAGGTCCGCTGCGACCACGCGGTCGGCGAGCTTGGGACCGGCAAAGAGCCGGGCCGAAGCGAGGGTGATGAGAACGGCGAGAAGATAAAAACAAGATTCTGCGATCATGACTCAAAGAGCTCCCGTATGCGCCGCTCGAAACCATTTTTGATTTCGGCAACGAAGTCTTCGCGCTTGGAGGGGTCGAAGAACATCGCGTGGATGTAGATGTGTTGCTTGTCGGGCGAAACGTCTAGCGTGAGCGTGCCGGGGGTGAGCGAGATGACGTTTGCAAAGAGCGCGATCTGCGCGTCGTCGCGCAAGTCGAGCGGCACTTTCACGATTGCAGGACGTGCTTTGGGCCTTGCGCGCAGCACGTCGATCGCCACTAAGATCGACGAGGTCCAGAGCTCCTTCACAAAGTAAAAAAAGAATCCCACCGCGCGCCACACCTTGCGGCCGTAAAACTTGTTCACGATCACGCCGGAGCGTTCGAGCATCATGAGCACGAAATACGCGAGCACAAAGCCCGAGAGCAAAAATTTGAGCGAGAGCTCACCCCAAAGGGAAGCCCAGAAGACGGCGAGTACGATGTTCCACAGCAGTCTCATCGCTTGGTCCCCATCACAAAATCAATATAGCGAGCGGGCTGGGCGACAAAGTCGCTCGCCTGCAGGCTCCAGTCGAAGATCGGGCTCGCCCAGAGTCCGATGAGTACCGTGAGCAGAGCAAAGGTGGCGGTCACCGCATAGGCGGGCCACAGCTTGCGGCGTCGCTCGGGGCTGGCGAGAACTTCGTTCAAATGCGGTTCGGCGTCGACGGGCGCGCTTTGCCAAAAGGCGCGGTTCCAAATCTTGAGCATCGAGTAAAGGGTCAAGAGCGATACCCCTAGAGCGACAGCAATGGCCAGGTACTGCTCGCTCTTAACGGCGCCATAAATCACAAAAAGCTTGGCGAAAAAACCCGAGAGCGGAGGCAAGCCGGCCAGGGCCAGTGCCGAGATCATAAAAATAAAACTTAGCCACGGCGTGCGTTTGAATAGCGAGCCGCCCACGGCAAGGTCGTCGCTGCCGTGCAGGGATTCCACCATGCCTCCCACAAAAAAGAGGTTCGTTTTGGCGATCATATTGTGGACCGTGTAAAAAATCGCGGCCGCGATGGCGATTTGCGATTGCATGCCGATGGCGAGCACGATGTA
Organism: Bdellovibrionota bacterium; assembly: GCA_035539375.1. Lineage (GTDB taxonomy): Bacteria > Bdellovibrionota > UBA2428 > UBA2428 > UBA2428 > DATLIP01. The sequence goes on from DATLIP010000068.1 coordinate 9,908, forward strand.
GCCTACCTGCGAGATGATGTGCACCGAGAGGATGCGCTTGATGGTGCCTTGAGCCACGGCGCCGAGGACACCGATCACCATGGTGAGCGCACCGAGAAGCAGGAAGGCGTTTTGAAAGCCCGTGCCTCCACTAAAAAAGAGCAGCGGAAAGATGCGCATCAGAGCGTAGACGCCCACCTTGGTGAGCAGCCCCGCAAAGAGCGCAGCGATGGCCGTCGGTGGCGTGTGATACGAAGCCGGCAGCCAAAAGAAAAAGGGAAAGAGCCCCGCTTTGATGCCAAAACTGACAAGCATCATGATGCCCGCCAAATTGAGCCACGGATTCGTGGCCATGAGGGCCGGCATTTTGGCCGCGAGGTCGGCGAGGTTCAGGGTGCCCACTTGCGAGTACAAAAACCCGACCGAGGTCACAAGCAGGAACGAGGAGATCAAGTTGATGGTGACGTACTTGATGCCGCCTTCGAGCTGTGCGCGCGAGGCCCCGAGCGAGAGGAGCACAAAGGAAGAGAGCAGCAGCAGCTCGAATCCCACGAAGAGGTGAAAAAGGTCGCCCGTCAAAAAGGTCGCCGAAACTCCGGCGAGCAGCACCAAAAAGAAAAAGTGAAAGAAGAGGTGCTCGTCTTCACGGCGCAGCGTGCTCCACAAGTAGAGGCTCACTCCGAGGCCCACGATCGCCGTGACGATGATCATGGTGCAGGCCAAGGGGTCGGCCACATAGACGATGCCGTAGGGCATTTTCCAGTCGCCGAGTTGCAGCACGGGGCGGGAGCCGCGCAGGTTGAGTTGGGCGAGCACGATGCCGGATACCAGCGCGAGCGTCGACGACGCCACCGAGACGATGCGCTGGGCGCTGCGGCCCGGGTGCAGGAGCAGCGTGAGCACGGCGCCTACCAAAAAGATCAAAACCGGCAGAGCGGGAAGAAGGTTCATGATTCGCTAGACCTCATTTCGTCGACATTGTCGGTGCCCAGTTTTTGGTAGGCTTTGTAACAAAGCGCCACGAAAAACGAGATCATGCCAAAGCCGATCACAATGGCTGTCAGGATGAGCGCTTGCGGCAGAGGATCGGCGTAGGGGGCTTGGAGAACTTTGTCGGCCTCTCCGAGGATGGGTGCCGGCGCCGTGCGGAATTTGCCGGCGGCGAAGAGAACCAAATTGGTCGCGTTGGAAATCACAGTCACGCCCAGCACCACGCGCACAAGCGAGCGCTGCAAAACAAGGTAAATACCGATGGCCATGAGGAGGCCCACAAGCAGAGAATAAGTGAGCACGATCATGATTCGCTCTCCTCGATCAGCGGCAGGAGAATTTTGAGAGCGACGCCGATCACCACGAAGTAAACACCAAAGTCAAAGATTCCCGGCGTGCCGTAGTTCGGTAGGCCAACGCGATCAAACCACACGGAGGTCATCAGGGGATCGCCGCGGAAAACGGCTCCAAGTGCGCTCACGAGCGAGAGCAAGAGGCCACCGGCGACAAGCTTTTCGGGGCGCATGGGTAGGGCCCGCAGCGCCGCCTTGGCATCAAAGGCCAGGGCGTAGATCACCAGGGCGCAGCCGCACACGAGGCCGCCTACAAATCCGCCGCCGCTATGGTGATGTCCGCGCAACGTTAAAAAGAGGGAGTAGAGAACCATCACCGGCACCAAGAGGCGCGCGACCACTTTAAAGATGAGCGAATTCATTTCTTAGCTCCCCAAAGTTTGGGCCGCACCAGCGTGTAAACTCCGATCCCTGCTAAGGCAAGTACCACGATCTCGCCCAGGGTATCGAAGCCGCGGTAGTCCACGAGGATCGCGTTCACCACGTTGCGACCATGGGCTTCGCTGAGTGCGGTGGTGGCATAGAATTTCGAGACGCTCTCGGGCACTTCTCCCGAGCCTGCGACATAAGTGATGAAGGCGAAGACGGTGCCGAAGCTCAGGGCGAGCGCGAGATTGAGCGCCTGACCCAGGCGAGGTACGAAGTTTGCCGAGGCGGGCATGGCGCGCAAGATGAGCACCAGCAGCACCAGTGTCAGCGTTTCGATAAGGAACTGTGTGAGGGCCAGGTCCGGGGCTCCGTGCATCACGTATACGAGGGCGATGCCGAAGCCCACGAGCCCGAGTGCGAGAACCGATGTGAAGATCCGGCGCGCTAGCACACAGAGCACGGCGCCGAGGGCGATGAGGGTTTGCACGATGGTGATCGCGACGGTGGTTTTTTGCGCCCACTTTGTAGGGGGAATGGCGCCGGGGTGAGTGGCAAAGTAACCAATCGCTGCGGCGACAAAAACCCACAAAATCGCGTGAAGATAAAAGCGCAGATAGCCGTTTTGGAAGAGCCTAAAGAAAGGGCCAGCATAGAGGTTCAGGGCGCGGCAGAAAAAATCGTAGATCTGCACGGTGCCGAATTTGATCTCAGCATCGGCCTTCACAAGGTCGCTTAGGCTTGCGCGTCCGTAGATGAAGGCGAGGTATCCCAGCCCCAGCGAGAGCACCGTGACGAGCAGAGGCCAAGAAAAGCCGTGCCAAAAGCTGAGATGGTATTCGAAGCCGGGTTTCAAGAAGGTGTCGTAGGCAGGGTTGACGATTGAGGCGTCAAACCATCCCGAAAAAAACGGCAGGCAGAGTCCGAAAAATCCTAGAACAAGAGGGCCTATCCACATCGTCCATGGCGCTTCGCGCAGTTCCGTTGACGTGTGAGGGGCCTCTTTGTTCATGAAAAAGATGTAGACCAGGTGCATGCCCACAAAGACGAAGGCCATGATGCCGAGTCCGACGACGCTCGCCCAAAGGGCGCCCCACTTGTGGCTGAGCACGCCGGCGAGAAGGGTTTCTTTGCCGATATAGCTCAGCGCTGGCGGTAGCCCCACGATCGCGATTGCCGCGAGAATCAGCGCCACACTGGTAAACGGCAAGAGGGGGCCGAGGCCTCCGAGTTTTCTCACGTCGCGTGTGCCGGTTTGATGATCCACGATGCCGACCACCAAAAAGAGCGCTGCTTTGTAAAACCCATGCGCCACCATAAAGACCAAGGCGCTTTTGATGGCGAGTGGAGTGCCGATGCCAAGCCCCAGGGCGAGAATGCCGAGCGCGGCGAGGGTGGAGTAGGCGAGCAGTAGTTTGAGGTCGACTTGAAAGAAGGCGCGCACGGCCGCGACAATCACAGTGAGAGAGCCTACGGCAAGCAGCACGTGGCTCCAGATGGGTACCGAATCAAAGGCGGGCGCCACGCGAGCCAGCAAAAAGATGCCGGCTTTTACCATGGTGGCCGAGTGCAGGTAGGCGCTCGCGGGGGTGGGCGCGCTCATCGCGTTCGGCAACCAAAAATGAAAAGGAAAGAGCGCCGACTTGGTGAATGCGGCGACAAAAACGAGACCAAGAATCCACGGAAAGAGCGCATGGCTCTGCAAGTCGGCCGCGTGCTGCGCAAGATTCGAAAAGGTGGCTGCGCCCAGGGCGTGGTGCATGAGCACGCACGCGGCGAGCAGGCAGAGGCCGCCGAGGCTCGTGACGAGCAGCGCCTGCGTGGCGTTGCGCCGGGCGCGTTTGTCGCTGAAGTCAAAACCTATCAAAAAGAAGGAGGCGATGCCCACAAGTTCCCAGAATGTGAAGAAGAGGTAGAAATTATCGCTGAAGGCGATGCCGAGCATCGCAGCCATAAAGATAAAGAGGTAAACGTAAAATCGGGCGTCATGAGCATGCTTTTTGAGGTAGGCGCCGGCGTAGATCGAAATGAAGGTGCCGATTCCGGTCACCAGGCCGGCCAGCAAAAAGGAAAGGCCATCGCCGCGAAAATCCAAGTTGGCTTTCCACTTGGGAAACCAGGAGTAGGTTTCGGTCAAGGCAAAGGACGAACCTTGGGTTTGCGCCAGCCAGGTGGATTGCTCGAGCACCAGCAAAAAAAGCGCGAAGGGGATCAGGCTGAGCGCGAGGTAGTAATATTGGCCAACAAATTTTTTAATCAGTGGCGCCAGCATGGCTCCCAAGCAGCATGCCAGAATTGCGCTAAGCATTAATCCTCCGCGGTAGCTCGTCTCTCAGTGTTGTCCTGCGTAGCTGATATAGTTATAAGGCGATTTCCCTAGCTTGGCTACCTAGGGAACGTGGATTCCGTATGAAAAACTTCCCTTCTTTCAAAAAGAAAAGTCTCGAATTTAGCCGCGCTCTCGGCGATTTGAAATTCTCCGCTCCGGTGACTCACGTTTACAATCCTCTCGATTATGCTTCAGAGGTTTATTTCGAGTACTGGCGTCGCTACGCGAGCGCTCCCAAGTCCATTGTGTTTCTCGGCATGAACCCCGGTCCTTTTGGTATGGCCCAAACCGGCATTCCTTTTGGTGAGGTTTCCATGGTGCGCGATTGGATGGGGCTCGAAGGCATGGTGAAAAAGCCCGAGCGCGAACATCCCAAGCGCCCTGTGCTCGGCTTTGCGTGTCCGCGCTCCGAAGTCAGTGGGCGTCGCCTTTGGGGACTTTTCGCCGAGACCTATCCGCGCGCCGAAGATTTTTTTGCGAAACATTTTGTGCTCAATTATTGCCCTCTGGTTTTCATGGCCGCGAGTGGCGCCAATCTCACGCCTGACAAGATCAAAGTGGCCACCAGGCATCGGCTCGAGACGCTTTGCGATGAGTATCTGCAAAGCTGTTTGGAATTTTTGCAGCCTCAGCAAACGGTGGGGGTGGGCGCCTTTGCCCATGACAAACTCTTGCGCATGCAGGGGCGCTCTGACTCAATGGAATTTGGTGTGACAAAGATCATTCACCCTTCGCCCGCCTCACCCGCAGCAAATCACGGTTGGGCTCAGAAGGTACGCCAAAGTCTGCGTCGCGATGGACTGAAATTGTAAAAATTTTGACGTTTGGTGCTGGGGCCTTTCGTACCGCAACGCATCCGCTCCGACTTTCGTACGCGTCACCCCTGGCAGCTTTCGCAACATTGGTTATGCTATAAACATCATGATTAAAAACTTCAAAGCGTCCTTTCTTCCGATCACCGTCGTTTGCGCCGCCGCATGGCTAGGCAACTCCGCTCAAGCCGGAGTCTTTAAGATCACCCCAGGCACCGCGGCCGGTGCGTTTGCGGGGCAGCAAGAACTTTTCGAAGCGTTTTTGCAGCGTCTCGAAGACGAAGTGAACGCGGAACTTCCGAGTGTGGAAACGGGCGAATACACCAAGGGCATGGCCAACGCGACCGCCATGGCGATGACCGGCAGCGCGACCGCTTATGGTCCTGTCTTTAGTCTCGGTCTCATCGGCGTCAACGCCGGTGTGGGTGTGGATCTTGGCAAGGGCAATTCGATCTCGGACTTCGACGCCAAGAAGGCCGCTGGTTTCGGCACTCAGGTCGCTGTTACGGCGGGTCTCAACCCATCGGCTCTCTATTCCACGCCTTTCACCGAGCGTCTGCAGCTCTTCCTCGGCTTCATGGCCGCCAGCCGCAAGCTTGACGACGTCGAAGCGGATTTCACTTCGTTCGGTGCCACCGCCAAGTACAAGCTCTACGCTCCTAAAAATCTCGCTTCGAGCCTCGTCAAATGGCAGGGACTTGATATCTCCGCCGGCGTTCGCTTTGCCAAACTGAAGGGCACCTTCACACAAATCCTCGATGAGCAATTTACCGACTCGGTTTCGGGTCAAACCGCAACGGTCACGGGGCCTGCCACCATCGGTGGCGACGTGAAGGTCTTCTCGATTCCCATCGAAGCGAGCTCGACCCTGCGTCTGGCGTATTTCTTGAACCTCATCGGTGGTGCGGCTGTCGACTTTAACTTCGGTTCTTCGACCGCGATCGCCAGCTACGTCTCTGACATCGACCTCGGCGGTAACGGCACAGCAACCGGTGATCTCGACCTTGGCTCCAAGACCTCGCCGACCATGCTCAACGCCCGCGCTTTCTTGGGCACCGGCGTCGAGTTCGCAGTGGGCTCGCTCAACCTCATCTTCGGCAAATCGCTCACGGCTCGAGCTTGGAGCGTGAACACTATGCTCAACTTCTTCTGGTAAAAAAGTAGACGGGCGCCAGGTATAGGTTCCAGGAACCTATACCTGGCGACGGCGCAGGCGAGCCGTGAGACGCTTCAGGTCTTCCCAGTCCTTGCGCTCTAAAAAGACGGCGTAAGAGGCGAGCGAGGCCACCTGGAATATCGGAATGCTGATGTGCCACTCGAGGATGAGGTGGAAGACGATGCCAAAGACAAGAAGGTAGCGGCGTGTTTCGCGGAACCAGATCAGCAGCGGAAACAAAAATTCAAAGAGAAAGGCTCCCCAGGTCATCAGCTTCACAAACGTCCAATTGGCGTATGCGAGGGGCAGGGGATAGCGGTTGAAATCGATCAGCTGCGAGACGATGTAAACTGCCGAGCCGTCCCACCAGGTAGGCCCTTCGCTCTTGTGCAAAAAGGTACCCAGGTACATCAACGCGAGCTGAATCTGCAGCGCGCGCAGCGGCCAGGCCGATTGCTGGGTGGGTAGGGTACGCGCTTTGGCCTGCGCGATGGCGCGGTCGACGGAGTGGTAGCCGTTTGAGCGAGCGAAGATCATCCAAAAAAGCATCACGCGGATCAGCGCGTCTCCGCCCTGCAGCACGTAGGTGTTGCGGTGGTCAAAAGAGACGATCAGCACGTAGAGGACGAATGCTGATACGCGGGTGCCCAGCCCCAGTGTGAAGGTGGTGGCGCTCACCAGCGAGAGTGTCCATAATGTGTAGGCCACGGTCACCGAGTCGAAATCGCGCAGGGTGTAGAACAAATTGAGGCCGCCGCTCAGCTGCGAAGTGAAAGAAGTCGTCAGACTCACGATGCCTTCGTTGCTGTACCAGTAAACGAGCTCGGGATAGAGAAAGAGGATCTTGTTAATGGCCACAAGGCCCAGGGTGATGCGAAAGATCGCAAGACCCCAGGTGTCGACACTCTCAAAGAACCAACGGTTGATGGCGCGGAATAGGTTTAGGATGCTCATGGTTCGGGGTACTTCGCAGTGTAAAAGATGTAGGAGTGTTCAAAGTTGACGCTTGTTGGAAAGCTTGGTGGCGGCTGGCTCTCGTCGGGCGGAGGCACCAGGGTCCACCAGCGCACGAGGTCGATTTGTTTTACGGGGCCGTGCGAGGCGAAGTACATTTGCTGGTAATAGTCGGCGATGTGGGGCCAGAGGCGGCGACCGGAGTCGCGGTTGATGTTCTCGGCAAATTTGCGGTGGCGATCGTGTCGGTAGGCCTGCCATTTGCTCATGGTGTGGAGCTGCGGCAGCTTGGGGAACTCAAAGGTGCCGTCGTAAAACTCAATGGCGATCTGGATGCTGAAGTTCACGTTCGAGGCGTCGGGCGAGAACATTGTCCAGCCCTGCCAAAGGCCGCTCCAGTACATGGGCCGCTTGGTGGCCTCGCGGATGACGACCCCCAGGGACGTGCGGTTCTTGCCCTTGGGCTGGAAGAGAGGGATGGCCCATACGGTGATCGTCGCCAGGAGCGCAAAATAGAGCGTTTTTAGGCCGCCGATCGCAAGTCTTTTGGCAAACATTTTTGACCCCTTAGCTTTGAGTCTAAGGGGGGCGCCTCGATTGCGCAACTCGCCCCAAAATGGTTGCGAGCTCGGGCCAGGGGTTTGAGCTCCTTTCAAAACCTATCAATAAGTTCTGCCGGAACGCCCATTTAGCTTATCCGCGAAGTGACGATAGAGCGTGCTCACTGCACGTGACGGAGGAACGACAAAGGAGAAGCTAAGTGGCCGTCCGGCCCGTAGGGCAAAATCAAAGGGGTGCGACTGCGTTGTTGACGGCTTCTCGCGTGGAACCACCACGTATCGTCGCCGTCGCCTAGCATTCACACCCCTTTGATTTTGCAGAAATTATTGATAGGTTTTGAAATGAGCTCTAGGATGCCCCCCTTATGTCAGGCGTATTCAAAGCGGTTCCCTCGAAGATGGACTTTTCTCAGGCCGAGGCTCAAGTGCTGGGCTTCTGGAAATCGGCCAAGATTTACCAAAAATCTCTCGAGCGTCGCCGCGGCGCCAAGCCCTTTGTCTTTTTCGAAGGTCCGCCCACCGCCAACGGCATGCCTCACCCCGGCCACTGTCTTACCCGTACCGTGAAGGATGTTTTTCCGCGCTTCAAAACCATGGACGGTTACTACTGCGAGCGCAAAGCGGGCTGGGACACGCACGGTCTGCCGGTAGAAGTGGAAGTCTGCAAAGAGCTGGGCATCCTCGAGGGCGGCAAAGAGGCCATCGAAAAGTTCGGACTCGAGAAGTTCAACCAAACGTGTTTGCAATCGGTGTTTCGTTACACCAAAGAGTGGGAGCAGCTCACGGAGCGCCTTGGTTTTTGGGTAAACCTCGAAGAGGCCTATGTCACCTACCATCAATCCTACGTGGAATCGGTGTGGTGGGTTCTCAAAAAGTTCTTCGACGAAGGCCTGCTCTACCAGGGCCATAAAGTGGTGTGGTGGTGGGCTCAGGGCGGAACGGCTCTCTCTGCGGGGGAGGTGGGCGAAGGCTACCGCGAGACCACCGACCCGGCGATCACGGTGAGATTTTCGCTCACGGCCGATGCCGTCGCAAAGCTCGGCATGCCTCCGGGGCGCGACGTTTCGTTTTTGGCTTGGACGACCACTCCGTGGACCCTCTCTTCGAACTGCGCGCTCGCCATTGGCCGCGATTTTGAATACGTCGTTTGCGAGATCGAAGTCGACGGCGAGACTCACCTTTGCGTGCTCTCCAAAGCGCACCAAGAAGCAAATTATCCCACCGCTCGTGTGTTCAAAAGCGTGAAGGGCTCGGAACTTGTGGGTCTCGACTACGCGCCGATCTTTCGTTACGCCGAACCCGAACTCATCGCCGGCCAAGCACAGGCCGAGGCTCACGCCTGGCGCGTGATCGAAGGTGATTTTGTGACCCTCGACCGTGGAACGGGCATCGTGCATCTTGCGCCCGCCTTTGGTGAGGACGACTATCGCACCTGCAAAGAGGCCGGCATCGGCTTTTTGTGTTTCGTCAAACCCGATGGCAAATTCGACGATCGCGTGAGCGATGTGGACCCCTACGATGGCGCTAAGATCGCCGGATTGTTTGTTAAGGACGCCGACAAAGGCATCATCCGCATTCTCAAGGCGCAAAAGCGTGTGATCAAGCACGACCAATACATCCACTCCTATCCCTTTTGTCCGCGGGCCGATCAAGATCCGCTGATTCAGTTCGCGCGCAAGTCGTGGTTCATCTCCACGCGCCAATTCCGCGAGCAGTTTGTAAAAAACAACTCAAAGATTCACTGGAACCCCGAGCACATCAAAGAAGGCCGATTCGGAAACTTCCTCGAGAACAACGTCGACTGGGCGCTCTCGCGCGAACGTTTCTGGGGCACGCCTCTGCCGATCTGGATTTGCGAGAAGACCGGGCACATGGAAGCTCTCTCGTCTTACGATGAGTTGCTTAAGAAACCGGGCGTGAAGGGCACTGAAGTTTGGGCGGCTGCCAAAGCTGCCGATTCCTCGCTGGCCGAAGATCTCAAGATCCATCGTCCCTACATCGACGAAGTCACTTATCAGAGTCCTAAAGACGCCGCCGCGCGCATGCGCCGGGTAAAGGACGTCATCGACGTTTGGTTCGATGCGGGCTCCATGCCTTTTGCGCAGTGGGGTTACCCTCACCAACCGGGTTCGGTGGAACGCGTGAAGAATTTCTTTCCGGCGGATTTCATCTCTGAGGCCATCGATCAAACGCGCGGCTGGTTCAACGCCCTGCTCGTGATCTCCACTCTCGTGTGGGGAGAAAAAGAAGCTTATCCGCACCCTTTCAAGAACGTCATCTGTCTCGGTCACCTGCTGGGCGAAGACGGACAAAAGCTCTCCAAGCGCAAACGCAATTACAAAGACGTGAATTACCTCTTCGAGAACTACGGTGCCGACGCGCTTCGCTGGTCGCTGCTTGCGCAGCAGAGCCCCACGGCTTCGGTGCGCTTTACCGAGAAGGGCGTTGAAGAATCGCTGCGCGAGTACCTCATCCGCTGGTACAACGTGTATTCCTTCTTTGTGATCTATTCGAACCTCGACGGCTTCAACCCCGCCAAGGGTGCTCCGGCCAATTTCGACGGCTCGGATTTTCGAGGTGTCGGTCCTGCGCTCGCTGAGCGTAGCGAGATGGACAGATGGATCCTCTCCGAGCTTCAGAACACCGTGCGCGAAACACGCGCTGGGCTCGAAGTTTATGATCCCTACCGCGCGGCTCAGCATCTGAACGCGTTTATGGATTCGCTCTCGAACTGGTACGTGCGCCGTTCGCGCGCGCGTTTCTGGGGTTCGGGCTGGAGCGCCGACAAAGAGTCTGCCTACTGGACGCTCTTTGAGTGTCTGGTCTCAATGTCGCAGCTCAGTGCTCCGTTCACGCCGTACTTCAGCGATTGGACTTGGGAGAACCTCATTCGCTCGCCCTTTGCGAGCGCGCCCGAGTCGGTGCACCTTTCGAGCTACCCCAAGGTCAATGCCGAGAAGTTTGACGAGAACCTTGCCACCGAGATGCGCCTAGTGCGCGATGTGGTGAGCACAGGGCTCGCCGCTCGTGGTGCCGCCAAGATCAAAGTGCGTCAGCCGCTGGCCGCGATCGAAGTCGTGGTGAGCTCTTCGGGCGAACGCGAGGTGATAGGCAAGCATAGCGAGCTCATCTGCGACGAACTCAACGTCAAAGGCATTGAGTTCACTGAGAAGCCCGAAACCTACGTGAGCTACAAAGTCGTGCCGAACTTTAAAATTCTCGGCAAACGCCTGGGTAAAGAGATGGGCCTTTTGCAAGCCGCTCTCAAAACTGCGAGTGGTGCCGAGCTGTACCGCGAGCTGCGCGCCACGGGTGCGGTGAGCATCGTGCTCCCCTCGGGCAAGCAGTCTTTTGATGCGGCCGAACTGGAAGTGCGTTTGGAGGCCAAAGACGGTTTTGCGGCCGAGCAGGGCAAAGCGTCGGTGGTGATTCTCTCGACTCAAATCAGCCCCGAATTGAAGCGCGAAGGCCTCGCCAAAGATCTCGTACGTGCCATTCAGAGCATGCGCAAAGAGATGCGCCTGGATTACAACGCCCGCATCCGCGTGGGCCTGGCGCATAGCTCGAGCGAGGTGGCCGAAGCCATTCGCGAGTTTTCGAAGATGATTTCGGGCGAAGTTCTTGCCGAATCGCTAGCCGAAGGTCTCAGTGAAGGCATGCAGTGCGAAAAGATCAACATCGAGGGCGACGATATCGAAATCGGCGTGGCGACGGTTTAAAAATTTAGAACATGAAATTCACGGCCGTGTACCAGCGGGCCGGGTCGAAGTTCAACACGCCGAGGTCAATCGTATGGCCGGCGCTCGAGATTTTAAACGAGGCGCCCGAAACAAAGCCGATGGTGAGGGGCTTGGTGATCTCGCCGTCGGTGGTTTTTCCAAAGACTCCGTATTGAATGCTGAGCGCCGTCAGAGGGCCCACGCCAAAACCGCTGCCAAGTTGGTAATAGAGGTAGGGGCGCAAGTGGAAGGCCGCGACCATGCCCTTGCCGGTGAATCTGGTTGTGGGGGTGGCGTCTTTGTTTTTGAGAAAGCTAAACGCCCCGGTGATTTGGGTTTGCATGCCATAGTTCCAGCTCGGAGTGCGCCCGAACTGCATCGAATAACCCACGTTCACGCCGTAGTTCTGAATGGTGATGATCTCGTCGGCAAAAGCATCGTTGGTGGCGCCCAGGATGAGCTCGTTTTTCCAGGCCACAAGGCCAAAGAAGATACCGCTGTCGTCGATTGACGACACTTGCGCGTCCTTCACGGATTTCACCGGAGTCACCGTGGTGGGCGCGGCCGCAAGTTGGCCTTTGAGGCAGGCCAGTGAACCACGGAAGAAGAGGTTTTTGGGATTCGCGGCGCGGAAGGTGTAAGTGTCACCATCGCCGACAAAACCCTGTACCTGAGTACCGACTTTGAGCTTTGCAGGATAGGGCTGCCACTGGGCTTGGGCATCGCCCATCGCTTTGAATTCGAGGGAGCAGTCTACCGAGCTGAGGTTAAACTTGAGGACCTGACGGCCTTTGGCGAGGGCCGGAGCGGGAGTCTGAGCGAAGCCGGCCATCGGAGTGGCGAGGAGTGCGACGAAGAGGAGTCGTTGCTGTGTGCGAAGCACGATCATTAAAAAATGATATCTCGAATAAAGTGACAGGTATAGCCCTGCGGGAAGCGTTGCAGATAATCTTGATGTTCATTTTCTGCTGCAAAGAAGGTTTCGGCCGGCACGATCTCCGTGACGATCGGCTTTTTCCAGACGCCCGACTCGCTCACCCGCCGTTTCACGTTTTCGGCAACGCGTTTTTGCTCATCGCCCGAGTAAAAGATCGTGGAGCGGTACTGTGAGCCGATGTCGTTGCCCTGGCGGTTGAGCGTTGTGGGGTCGTGCACCTTAAAGAAAAAGAGCACCAGGGACTCGTAACTTGCGATCTTTGGGTCGAAGCGGATCTCCAGAGATTCGGCGTGGCCGGTTTTTCCGGTTTTTACTTGGTCGTAGGTCGGCGCATCGACAAAGCCGCCCGTGTAACCCACGCGGGTTTCCACTACGCCGGGCAACTTGCGAAAGAGCTCTTCCATTCCCCAAAAACAGCCGCCCGCGAAAGTTGCGATTTCGTATTTATTTTTCGAGTCCATGGTTGTGGTGCCTTTCTCCAATGGTGCGCTGGGTGGGGTAGGCAAAGTCGATGCCCTCGGTGTGGAAGCGCTCAAAGATGGCGAGGTTGATGCTTTGTCGGAGGTCGGCGTGGACGTGGAAGTCGGGGCTAAGAACCCAGTACGCGACTTCCAGGTCCAGAGAAGAAGCGTTGAAATTAAGAAAATGAGCCCGATCAAAACGCGCCGTTTCATGGGATGAAATCACCTCTTCAATGATCATACACGCTTTGGCGATTTTTTTGTGGGGGGTTTCGTAAGTGATGCCCAGCGTGAAGACCACGCGCCTCTCGCGCATGCGGCCGAAGTTGCTCAGGCGGCTCTGCAGCAAATCGCTGTTGGAAAAGACCAGCAGCTCCCCATTTTCGCTGCGCACGCGGGTGGTCTTGATGCCGACGCTCTCCACAGTGCCTTTAAATTCGCCGAGCTTGATGACGTCGCCGCGGGCGAAGGGTTTGTCGAGCGCGATGGTCAGTGAGGAGAAGATGTCCTCTAAAATGCTTTTGACCGCGAGGGCGATGGCGATGCCGCCGACGCCCAGCCCCGCCACGAGGGCGGTGATCTTGATTCCGAAATTATCCAAAATGATGAGCGAGAGAACGATCCACAGCGCGAGACGCGAGAGGAAGAGCCCGATCCCGCTGATGGCCGAGTCGCGGATCTTCTCGTTTTCGCGGAAGGCGGGTTTGAGCACGCCGTCCACCACGAAGCCGATTTGGAAGGTGAGCAGTACGAAGACCACCCATTGCATGTACCTCGGAATCTCGGCGCCGAGCAGCGACCAGCGACTGAGCGTGCTGAGAAAAACTACGCCGAGGATCAGGCCCGGTTTGAGGCGTCCGAGGGCCGAAAGCACGAGCGCTGAGCCGCGGTGCAGCTGAGCGCGGGGGATTTTTCGCAGCTTTTTTTGGATGCGACAGGTGGCGAGCCAGGCCGCCGCGGCAATCAAAATAGACAGTGCGGTGGAAACGATGAGTGCGGCCCATACGGCATCAATTCCGATACTTTGCAAGAAATTCCTGACCGATTCCATGATTCATTCGTACCTTGAAGTCGGGGCCTATTCAAGGTACGAAATGGGGATGACTTCCGCGTACCAAGCAAAACCCAAACTCTACCAATATGCGGTTTGTCCCTTTTGTTGGAAGGTCCGTGCGATGCTGGCCTACAAGGGTGTGGATTACGAAACCATCGAAGTGCATCCGCTCAACAAAAAAGAGATCGCCTTCTCGAATTCCTACCGCAAGGTGCCCATCTACATCGACGGCAAGAACCGTCAGGTCAACGACTCGACCCCGATCATGCGTCACATCGACAACGAGTTTCCCGCCAAGCCCGTCTTCCAAAGGGACGTCGCCATCAAGGAGCAAGAAGACAAGTGGCTCAAGTGGTCTGAGTCTTATGTGAAGTCCGTACCTCCACTGATTTACGACACCCTGGGCAATGCGCTCAAGGCTTTTGATTACATCACTCACGAAACCAAGTTCTCTTGGTACCAACGAGCGGTCATCAAGTACTCCGGTGCCCTCGTGATGAAAATGGTCGCCAAAAAATCCCAAGAAAAGCAGCAGATCGAAAATCCGCGCGCACATTTCGAAGGACTCCTGGGCGCCTGGAGCGAAGGCCTGGGCGGCAAAAAGTTCATGGGCGGCGAGACCCCCAACGGCGCCGACATTTCGGTCTTTGGCATCACGATGTCGCTGCGCGGTTTGCCGGCGGCGCAGCTTCTCGACACGAACCCTGGCTTCCGCCAGTGGCTCGGCCATATGGAAAGCGCCACCGGACTTAGTTTCGCTTAATCTGTTTTTTCATTGACGGACATCGTGCAGCGAGAAATGCAGCTGAGTTTGTTCTCGTCGTTATAAATTTTGATTTCCCAGATTTGCGTACGGCGACCGATGTGAAGAGGTTTGCCGATGGCGCGCACATGACCGCTAGAAACGGCCCGCAAGTGGTTGGCGTTGATCTCAAGGCCCACGGCGAAGTGCGTGTTGAGGTCGATGTGTAGTGTGGCGCCGACCGAAGCCACTGTTTCAGCGAGCGCCACGTTGGCACCGCCATGCAGAATGCCGAAGCGTTGTACGGTGCGCTCGTCCACCGGCATGGTGAAGATCACTTCTTGCGGATCGAGTTTTTCAGCTTGCATGCCGAGGTGTCCGATCAAAGTGCCTTCATACTTGTGAATTCTCTTTGGATCAAAGTCAGCCATGGTGTAGAGACTAGCACGAATGACGGAAGAAGAGAAAATCGATAGAACACCGGTAGCCAAAGACATTTGGTGCTGGTCGACCAAGGAAAAAGCTTTTACCTGGCACGTGGTGGTGAACCACGACGCCCAGGGTTATGTAGACCGTGTGCAGTGCAAAGTCTCCAAAGTGATTCACAAGTACAAGCGTCTTGCGAAGTCCAAAGCCGCCCCCAAAACCACCGCGACGCGCAGTCTTGTGCGCAAAGTGGGAGGCTCGGCTTCGAGCAGGGTTTCGTCGGCGACGCCCACCTCGTCGGCGGCCCTCGAGGACGTGTGGTTTCGTAGCCTCAAAAAATGGGGCGAAAAACCCGTGCCTAAATTTGATCCCAAGGTTTCTTTTGACATTGACGACGTGCTTGAGCACGTGAGCTTTGGCAAGGGCGTGGTTCAAAAGCGTCGCGACAACAAGATCGAGGTGCTCTTCCGTGCGGGCATCAAGGTTTTGCCCTCAGCGAAATAATCCTTTGAGCTCTTCGTAAGCGCTCCGCAAATTGGCGGATTGCGTGTTGGTGTCCTCTCCAAAGAGGGCAACGGCGAGGCTTTGTCCGCGACAGCCGCGGCCGAGGTGCGGAATGCGCATCACGGCAGTGCGGCCGGCGGCCTCTGTGGCGCCGGGTTTGTAGAGATAGCCCGAGGAGACGTTTTCCACGCCGGCGCTCGAAAGTTTTGATCGGTACGAAGCATCGTTCATCATGAATCCCACGAGCAGCGCCATTTCGCGCGCGGTGGAACCCTGGCGCGCATTTGTGCTCGCAAAGCGATACACGTCGGCATCGTCGGTGAGGCCGCTCGGATTTTGATAATAAGTGCGACGAGAGTTGCCCAGCATGCGCGCGGCCTCGGCATTCATCTGCGCCACGAAAGATTCCACCGTGCGCGAGGTGCCGCGGCCCAGAGCGTGCGCGGCGCCGTTGGAGCTTTGAACCATCAGTGTATAGAGGTAGAGCTTGAGTGTGACGTTGTCGCCCACATTGATGTTTTGGCTCGTGCTTCGGTTGTAGGCGCGCGTGCCCTGTTCGTCGTAAAAGAGATCACTTTGGTCAAAGCGCACACGCGTGCTCTGCGAGCTTGCAAATTTGGCAACGATCCAAGCGGTCATGATCTTTTGGGTTGAGGCCACGGCCTGAAACACGTGCGCGTTTTTTTCGTAACCCACTTCGAGCAATTCGTTTTTAGATCCCAGGCGAAGCACGGACGCTGCGGCTCCGCGGCCATTCGCTCCGCGGGGTACGCGTCGTGACACGACCGATGCGATGACATCTTTGTAGGGGGCAAGCGCGCAATTGGCGGGTGCGGCACTCCCGGCTGAGAACGCTGTTGCGGATGAAAATACCAAAGCGATCAGGGGTAGGGAGGGAGTGGCGTTCATATTCCGGTGTCGGAATTCCGTCGAAAAAGCTTAAAAACGCGGAGCGCCAGAATGGGGACGGGTTAAAGTACCAGGTTAAGGTAACGGATACCTATTCGCGGAGGCTGGCGATAGAGCGTTCGGCTTTTTGGCGCAAAGCTTGGAAATGTTTTGCGATTTCGTTTTGGGTTTCGTCCGGAAGATAGGTGTGCGCAGCGTAGAGGGCGCCGTAGACGAGGGCGAGCAGAGCGAGGCGCTTGACCCATTTCATTTGCTCAACGCGGCGCTCGTAGCGACGCAGATCGGCTTTGCGCTCTTCGATGATTTGCGAATCGTTTTTCCAGTGCACGGTCGACGCGAGCTCCGACAGGGTAGAGCGGTTGGAGATGGTGCTCGCGTTGGTTTGCGTGCGAGGCAGGGGCGGACGGATCGTCGCTTCGACAATGGGTTTCACATCTTGAAGTGGCACGAGGCGCGACACTTGCGTGCGTTCGTCGCTCGAGCCCTTCACGTTTTGGGCGCTGGCGCGTTCGGCTTGTTCAGCACTTTGCTTGAGGAGGTTTGCAATACGCTCTTGATCCTGATCGTGCTCGCGTTTGAAGGAACCACTCATGGCTTTGGCGAATTCTGTGGCGTTGAATTTGGGATATTTGCTCGAGAGCTCGCGCTGCAAAAGATCGCAGAGCACCGAGGCCGCCGGACGATGTGTCGGATCGGCGCTCATCATGCGCACCACGAGATTCTCGAGAAAGGGGTCAAGGCTGGGCACCGTTTTCGAAGGTTTTTCGTAAGCCCCGCGGTCGATGGCTTTCAGGAGTTCGATGGGGTTATCACCTTGAAAAGGTCGGCGCCCCGTGATGGCCTCAAAGAGCACTACGCCGAGTGAGTAAATGTCGGTGAGCGGAGTGAGGGCTTCGGCGCGTGCTTGCTGTGGCGACATGTAGGCAAAGTTGCCCTTGATCACGCCATTCTGCGTTTCGTTGGTGAGTGTGGATGACGCTTTGGCGATACCGAAGTCGATGAGCTTGATCTCACCACGGTAAGAAATCATCACGTTTTGAGGCGAGACGTCGCGGTGTATGAGGCCCAGATGCGCCTGTGTCTGCGGGTCGTGCAATTTGTGGATATAGTCGAGGCCCGAAGCCACCTGGTGCGCGATGTGTAGCAGCATCGGCGTGGCGATGCGTTTGCCATCGCTGGTGGTTCTTTTGATGAGGTCTTTGAGTGAAAGACCCGAGATGTATTCCATAGACATGTAGAGGTGTTTGTCCGAAAAACCGCTCGAATAGACGTTCACAATGTTGGGGTGGTGCATCAGCGAGCAGAGAGCCGCTTCGGCCTGGAACATGTCTCGAAATTCTGGGTTGTCTGCAAATTTCGGGAAGACCTTTTTCAGAACGACGACCTTGGAGAATTTTCCGGCGCCCGTTTGGCGCGCAAGGAAAATCTCGGCCATACCGCCTTCGGCGATTTTCTCGAGGGGAATAAAAGTGCCAGCAAAGAGCGCCATGACGAGTCTCTATATCGGATCCCCTGCGGTCATTTTTATTAAGACTTTGTAAATTTCGGCGAATTTTTGCTCTTCACACAATCTTGACTGTGTTGCGTTTCCGTTTTTCGAGCCTTCTTTGTCAAAACTTAACCTGTCTGATCTGGCGATCTTCTAAACTAGAGAGAATAAAGGTCCGAAGAGGAGAAGACGCCTCTAGGAGGGGAATGTACGTATGATGCCTTTTAAAAGCTACCGTTTATTCCTTGCGAAGCCGGCCATGCTGCTTGCTTTTGCATCGGTCTTTTCACTAACCGCTTGTTTGAACTCGAAAGTTGGCGGCGGCGGCAATCGCCACGAACAATCCACCAACGCCCGCGGCATCTCTCCCATCAAAGTCGAACTCAACTGGAACGAAGATTTTTCAGAAAAAACCTACGAAGTCTACGAAGCTAGCTCACAAGACCAAGTGCTCGCCACAACCCGTTTCGGTCAAGTCACGATCCCCGTTGTTCAAGACCAACTCTACGATTTCCGCGTCTTCCGTATCCTCAGCAACAGCGCCGAAAAATCCAAAGCTTTCGAATTCGACGGCGTGAAGTCTTGGGCTGGATTTGAAGACGTAGAACTCTCTTCGCACATCGAAGAATTCTTTCCCACTACGGTGACTTGGAACTACGAACCTTGGACCACAGGTCTCAAGGCGTCTTCGGCCATCAAACACACGACCATCGCTGAGTGCGCCTTTCTCAAGAACGGCCTAAACTCGGACGACCCTTTCACGAATCCCCTCTCCAAAGTGCTCAAACGCAGCGCCTTTGATGAGAAGGTGATCGACAGCGGTTGCAAACTCGAACCCAATGCCGATTACTTGGTGGCTTGCCGTATCAAGTACGCAGATGGCCACGTTTCGACCTCAACCCTCAAGGCCAATCTCGTGAGCCCCTCGGAATGTATCAAGAGCGAAGAAGCCTTGCCGTATTTCTCGGTCGATGCCATTCAGCCTTCGCCCTATCTCGGATTTTCCATTATCAACGCCACCGGTGGGCTCTTTTCGTGGGCCCTGTTGGGTTACGATTACGACGCTCCCACGGGTCGCCTCACCGAAAAAACCATCGACTCCAACGCGCAGAACTACATCTCGGAGCTGATCAACGTGGTCTACTCGACTCCGCTCAACCACTTTGGTCTGGGCCGCGTGCGCGCCACCTTCAAACCTTCGACTTCTTCGGTCACCCAGCAGGTGATCCCCAAAGACTTCTATATAAAGACACTCGACGAAGCCACCTCGGTCATTTTCCCTCCGATCATCGACGCCGGTTCGCCGATGAGCATGGGTAATGCCACCTCTGTGGGCGACTACGATTGCGACGGCATCGATGACCTTGCGATCGGTATGAAAGATCTCCAATGGCGTGACGACTCCTCAGGCGCACCCGTTTACAAGCGCACGGGCGCTGTGGTGGTGTTCTACGGCGAAGCCAACCGCGGTCTTAAATATAAGAGCGCTGTGCCGAGCACGAACCCCGCCGAACCCGGCGTGGGCGCGCCTCGTCCTCCGCTCCTTATCTTGCCCCCCGACTTTGCCGCTTACGGTGGCGCGGGCATTCAGTTCGGTTACTCGCTCACTACGGGTAACTTCAACCGCGACGTGCAGTACGGCAATGGTTATTGGGCGAAGTGCGATGACCTTGTGATCGGTGCGCCCTACGTTTCGATCGAAACTCCGGGGTGGGCTGGCGGATCGGCCGGTGGTGCCGTGTTCATCACTTACGGAGGCCCTTCGGGTCTCAAGTCCAACTGGGCCGTCTCGCACCCCAACACTCCTTTTAACGGCTCTTGTGCGGGTGTGAACCCCGTCGTGCCCGACGGTCAGTCGGCACCGCCTTCTATGAACCTGGATGCCGGTGAACCCGCGTTTCCGCGTCCTATTCGCGGCGGCTCGGGCGTTTGTACGGGCACTGTTCTCTATCCGCTCGGCATGCCGGTACTCATTGGCGCCTCGAATGCGGCGTCTCCTTTTTACTTTGGTGCAACCGAATCTACTGCCGGCTACAAGGCTGAGCGCAACAACGTCTTCCTGATCTCTGGTCAGGGTACCATGCAACACGAGAGCCGCTCTTCGGGCTTTGGTATGGCGCTCGGTGCGGGCGACTTTGACGGCGACGGATACGACGATCTTATCGTCGGAGCGCCGCAAACGCAGCGTTTGACTCCCACCACTGGCACCGACAACAAGCCGAGCACTTCGGTCAACGTTGGTGCCGCGCTTCTCTACTTCGGTGGCGCGAGCGGTGTTCGTCAGTACGTGGATACCTCTTGGAATGGTCCTACCGCCGTTGCCGGCGTGGGATCGCAAAACTCCATCTACCGCGCTACGGCGCTTTTCCCCAACTCGTCGACGACCACTCACATCTCGCCCATCAAGTTCGCTCCGGGCCGTAGCATGATCACATCCTCGACCAAAGTGTCGATGAACTTCGGCACCTCCGTAGCGATCGGTCGCCTCAAGGGCACTCCTACGGGCAACACCGCGAACCAAGAAGTGTACACACGTCACCGTGGCGCGACGAACCTCAACTTCGGCGCTTCGGTATTCATCGGTGCTCCGGGCTACTCGTACACGGGTGCCTACGATGCCGGTGCCGTGGCGCACGCATCGTGGACAGAGCACTTCTGGAGCACGACCTCAGCCTTTGAAACTTACACGCAGCCTTCGATGTATTTCGAAACGGCTGATGACTCTGGTCTCTTGCGCTTTGACATCGAAGCCGACGTGCTCGGCATCAAAGGTCTTGCGGGTTCGCTGCTCATCAACCCCGAAGTCGTCAACGCTAGCAACGTGGCTCAAACCGTCGCAAGCGGTGCTCGTTTCGGCGCCTCGCTTGCCGTAGGTTCGTTTAGACCTATTGCACGCACGGCGAGCCCCAACGCCACCATCGACTTTGGTCTGGATCCCTATGGATCTTCGCCCATCAACCAAGTGCTCGCGATCGGAGCTCCGGGTTACAACTCGAGCACAGGTGTCGTATACCTCGTGAACGATGCAGGTCTTGATTACGGCTCCAGCACGGGCTCCAAACAGAGCTCCGTGGGCGGATTTGACTTGAAGAGCGGGCCTCTGAACTCCGAAGTCACCACGGGTTATACCGGTACGGTGGTGGGCAAAAACTTTGCTGCTCCCGATGGCTACACGGCGGGTCTCTGCGCGGATCCGTCGGATTGTGCGCCCATCAAGCGTGTGGATCCCTTCGGCTTCGCAGCCGGAGCAAGCTTCGGTTCTTCCCTCGGCATGGTTCGCAAACCGCTGAACTTCTCCACTTGCGGCAACACGCCGGGACAATGTACTGCAGATAACCAAGGTAAGATGTTCTTCCGCAAAGGTGTGGAAGATCTCGACGTGCTCCTCGTGGGCGCTCCGGGCGCCCAAAAGGTGGCGCTCTATACTACAACTCAAGATACAGGGATGACGCTTGCCTCGTCGAACCTCGACAAAACCTCGGTCTACACTGGCAATATGACCTTCGGTGCCAACGTCACTGGGGGTTATTTCAAGAGCCGCGCCGATTTCTACTCGGTAGTGGCCTCTGCACCTACGCGCGCGCTCCCCGTTGCGGGTAGCGGTGACGTCTTTATCTACGAACCCACTGGTTCGTCGCTCCCTGCGACGCCCACTTCACTGGTACAAAACGTCAAGGGCACGGGGACGGTCTTTAACATCGGCTCCGAAGTGCAGCTCGGATTCAACGGATCGACGCCCGTGGGCGACGTCAACTGCGACGGCTATTCGGACGTCATCCTCAAAATGGGCTATGGCGGATCGCCCTTTAATGCTCTCGGCTATCGCCTGGTGGTGCTCTATGGTTCGAGCGCTGGTCTTGTGACGACGGGTCTCAACGCCAACTACAACGCCAACCGTGATCCGATGAACCCCAAATCTCCGCAGTGGCTCGTGCCCGCGAAGATTGGTCTTGCGACGGAAGAGCCCGCTTCGACTTTCGTTTCGGGTGTGGCACGCAACGTCTACGGCGTGGGTGATATCAACGGCGACGGCTGTGATGATCTCGTTTACGGCAATAACAACGTCTACACCTTCTTTGGCTCGCCCTCGGGACTCGTGGCCGACCGCTCGCCTTCGCGCACGCTCAACTACGATGTGACCCCGCCTTCGGGATCCTTCGACCGCACTCCGCAGTACACAGAAATGCCCAACGACGGCTTTACGGCCACCAACATGTTCGCGAATGGTTATTTCCAAGCGGTAGATGAAGCTGCCATCAACGGCGCCAATAGCACGAACTTGCGCTATTCGAACAACGCCCTTATCTTGACGACCTTACCGACAGCTAAGAATAGCATCACGAGCGGCGAAGGTGATGGTAGCTATTGGAACGGTGTCAGCGCGGCCTTGCCACACGTCTGCCACGGCGATTTCAACGGAGACGGCTTTATGGACATGGTCACCTCGACCACACAGGCCGCAAACTTCGGCGCCATTGGCTATGTGACTTCGAACGGAACCCAGTCGTCGATCATCAAATCGACCGACGCTACCTATCGTATGAACGGTTATTACACCGTGTACTACGGTTCGGAATACGGATTGCAGTATCGCAAGCCTGCCGATGCGAACCAGCTGATGGGTTCTTGTAAGGACGTGGGCACCTCGTCGGCTTCCAAGCTGCAGTGTAAGATCTCGCGTCTCTTCCACCCCTCGCAGTTTGTCAAAGAGGATTACGAAGCTACCGATGCGGACAGCCGCTATTTCTTCCCCATTTTCCAGTGGCAAGAATCTTTCTTGCGCATCTCGGCCACCCAGACGGCTTCGGATAACGTTCCTTACGCTGGGGTCATTCTCGACAACTTCGGTACGGGCTGTCTCTCGACGGGCGACCTTGACGGCGACGGCGCGGACGATCTTGCGGTACCTCTGCCACAAAAGAAATCCCTTGCGGCCGGTTCGAGCTTTCTCATCTTCTGGGGCAAGCGCAGTTCGGGTCCGGGCGCGGATGAATCGCTGGGCCTCAACCAAAAACGTTCGAACTTCGTGCGTCTTGTGAAGGGCACCGTCGAGTCCGACGGCGTCTTCCAATACACCGCCGACTCGGTGAGCACGCTCAACGCTTCGGCCTTCACCGCGAGTTCGTCGCTGGGTCGTTCAGGCGCGGGCGTGGGTGACGTCAACGGCGATGGTCTCAACGACATCGTCCTCGGTGCCCCTGGAGACAACGCTTATGCGGTGATCTTCGGTGGTCGTCATCTCAAGCACCGCGACTTCACCGGTTCGCCGCAGACCTCGATCACAGATGAAGCTGCGACGAAGTTCTACCACGGCGGATCGGACAAAATGTTCTCCGGTGCGGGTGGTTACTGCGCGGGCACGACCGAAGCCTCCGAGTGTTACGAGCGTTGGGTGAAGGTGCTCACCGTGGATCACTATGGCACGTCGCAGGCTTGCGAAGTGAACCCAGATCCTTCGGACACCGACATGCCCTCTTGCGTGGCCTTGCACCACGGACAAAACGACTTTGAACAGCGCGCGGCTCTGCGCGTGGTTTATACGGGCTCGTCGAGCGACGGCTTTGGCAACTCGGTGCAGGCACTAGGTGACATGAACTCCGATGGGCACGCGGACTTTGCCCTCAACACCGCTGGATACGATCACGTGAGCCAAAACGACATTGGCGGCGCGGTGATCTACTTCGGTGGTCAGATCGGGGTGCACACCAAGTCTTCGCCTTCGCAAGTGGCGCGCTGTATGGGCGATGACCGCGACACCTTTGCGGGCGTTCGCGATTGTATCCCTTACCGAGTGCTGCCAAAATTCGCTTCGGAGTCTTTTGACGGCATTCAGAACGACATCTACTACAGCGGCCAAGCTTGGCAGCTGCGTTCGTCGATTCAGTTCCGAACCAAGAAGAACCGTCTCGAGGATCCGAACTTTGAGCAGTATCGCGGTACCAACTTGGGCTCTCGCGTACCTGGCTCGCTCGTCGATACCAAGAGTACGGACTTCCTGATGTGTGTGTCGGATAACTTTAAATCCAACCGGGATCCGGATCGTATCCGTACCGGTGCGTGTGGAGTGTACTACTAAGACCTAGCTTAAGACCGAAGATTAACGAGGGACGTGATGCGGACAATCATAGGACACCAGAAAGGGATCCAGCTGCTCGGCTCGAGCCGCGGGGCCCTTCTTGGCCTAGTGTTGTCCTTGGGCGCTTGCAAAGGCGTAGACGTCTCCACCGTGCCTTCACTGCTCGTCGATGCGGGCGATCGTGTGAACTTTCAGATGACTCCCGACCTGGCCAAACACGGTCTACGGGTGAACTCGGCCGAAGTTTATGTTTACGAAAACGGCGACTACGTGGTCGATCCTTTGGCCCAAGTAGAGATTTCGGGCACGGGAGTGCAATACAAGTACAGCAAAGGCCGCGTTCCGAGCGGCTTGGACTATGTCGTGGTGAAATACGCTGTGCCCAATGGTCGCGACGTCACCATGCGCGCTTTCATCCCCACTGATGCCACGAGTGTCAAACTCGGCGTGGCCAATACGAAAACCGTAGACTGGTTTTTGAGCCTCACCGACACGCAGCCCACGGTGGACGAGTGGACCCGAGTCAAAAATTATTTCGACGTGGCGCTATCGCGCGCTTGTTATGATCCTTCGCTACCATACTCGACCATCTACAAGCGCATGCGAGCGGTGGAGAACGGGATTTTCGATTCTGCCGAGCTCACGAGCCTCGTGCAGGAATTTGCCGTAAGCTCTGCCAACCTTCGCATGAAGTTTGGTGAAAACCGAAAGCCCTATCTTTCGCGAGCCATTCCTATCCCCTCGGAAACACAGCTAAACCTGGTGAACGTGCGCGAATCGAATTCGCGTTACCTTTACTCTGAGACCATCGATCTCGACGGCGACGAAGTGCTCGTGCGCTGGAAAATGACCGGCGGTGAGACGCTGCCAACGAGCTGGATCAAATACAAAGAATCGGCCTTCTTGCCTAAGGCGTTCTGGCCTATCGAATATCTCAAAGTCGATTCGACCTTCGACGACTCTACGGAAACCGATTTCCGCGCTTTCGGCCTAAATCTCAGCGTTTGCGACGGCGGCCGATTGCAGTCCTACGATTACCACGTCACGATCGACGACGTGAACCGTGCCCCTTACCTGACCTCCACACGTCCTTCAAACGTGAGCATTTCGGAGTTTGTGGTAACAGATCCGGTGAACACAACCAAAGTGTACACGGTCAAGGCCAAAGACGCCGATGGCGATGCCATTTCGATGTCCCTCGACGTGTCTTCGTCGCCGAACGTCTTTCTCTCTGCCACTCCGACGCTCACCGTGCAGGGCATGCTGATCGGCCGTTGGGTAGGGGGAGACGTCTCCACGGATGTGGTCACGGCCCAAGAGAAAAAATGGCCGCTCACCGCGTCTACCATTCGCATGCCCGAAGAGGTCACCTTCAAGTCTAACGGCAAGGTGATGCTCAAGGATTATCCCGCTCCCGGTCAGGACACCGAGCTCGAATACGAAGGCTTCACGCCCAAACAAGGCGATTTGCTTGGGGTCAAACTCAAGTCCTTGCCCATCGCCTCGCCTGTCAACATCGGCTCCATCGATCTGCTTTGCACGATCAAACTCGGTGGCGGCGCCCGCTCTTTTGACTTTGTCTGCTCGCACACCCACGAGAGCCTGAGCACTGCCGACTTCGAGTGGCGCCGTTCGTACCGTTGTCCTACCTTTACGGCCACCTCGGCCACCGAAAACGAAAACTGCTTTTACCGCCGTGCCAACGCGCCCGATGGAGTGAACCCCGATAAAGACCAGCTTCTGTACCTGATTTACCGTCCGCAGAACAACGATTCCAAACGCGGTGATATCACGGCCTATGTGAACATCTCGGACTATCCTCGTGCCGGTGCCACTTCGACAAGCATCGAATACAAAGTCACCGACGTGAACAGCACACCGCTAGTGACGGGAGTGCGAGACATCTCTCAGCATTATCCCGCCGATCCGGTAGAAATCCTGAACTACAGCGAGACGAACGCGAATAGCAACTACAAGTTTGACCAACCTTGGGTTCGTCTCAACCAGCGCATTTTTACCGAATGGGACGTGGGTAGCCAAAAGTATACCGATGTGCCCTCGAACAAACGCACATGGGTGGAGAAAATGCTTTGGCGTAAAGTGAGTGCCGGTCCTCAGTCCGACCTCTTCGCTCAAGCGGATTATTTCTATTTCGTTAGCGAAAAGACGGATGCCCATTTTTCGAAGATCATTTTTGGTAATAACCAAGCCTTCCCCGACAATCATAAGATGCCCACCACGCCCAAATTTGACGGCGATACCGAACACCGCAAAGCCCGTCTCTTGCGTTACGACGGCACGAACACTTACGTGTACATCCCGCACTTTTATGGTCCTGCTCACGCCAGCATACAGCCCAGCGATACGGCTGATGTGAAAGACCTCAAGCAGGACGCCGTTTGCCGCATCTCAAACTGGTTCTACCGCAACCCCGCGAGTTACCAGGGCCTTGTGGACAAGGCGATCGACATCAACGACGCCGGCAAGTTCAAAGCCGATCCCATCCACAGCGACGTCAAAGTGGTTTGTGCGCAATCCTACGGCAGCACTTGCTCGCGTACTGGTGCTTGCGCTCAGACGGATCTCGACGCCATTGCGGGCCTGAGTCAGGCGGGTCTTGATACCAATGGAACGCAGTTCGACATGGCCATCGAGCGTTTGCTCTTTGGTCGTGTGCCCTCGGGTGAAAGTGGCGACACCGGTGGCGCCATCGACGGCACGCCGAACTTTTATTCGGGCCGCACCAAGGTTCTTGCCACCGCGGCCGACGCATCGACCAACTTTCTCAGTCTCAACAGTGAGACTTATAACTCTGTGATCTACGGACTGATGTACGGTTACTTCACCTTGCCTTCGAAGTGGGATACCGGTCAGAAACCCGACCACATCGATGGATCGGCCAAGCGTCTTCTCGTGCAGAAGATTCGTGAAAACTGGGGTCCCTCGTCGACCGGTATCTTCCCGGCAGCGAGCAACACGGGGTTTGGCGAAGTTCTCATCGACCAGCGGGCTCGCACCATCACCTTCGGGGCGACCGCCGAGGAATTTCGTATTGGCAAGAACCGCATTGGCGGGGGTGCCAACACTTACCTGCAGGCGGGACAATTTGTTTACAAGCAGTACCAATACATCCATCCGAACCTCGCTTGCCGCTACCTTGTACGCGACCGAGGCAACCGGGTGATTCTCACCTGTACCACGAAAACGGGATCCGACACCGCACCTAAGGATTACCTCACCGAACTCAGTGGCGCGGCTGTGATCGACGTCCCCATCACTTATCCGCAGAGCACTAAGGGCATTGCCTTTGATTCGCTCCCGGCCGGCGTGAGCTTTGTGCAAGAATCTCCGGGGCGCTTCAAGTTGAACGGCTCGGATCAGCACTTGATGGGCGTGGCCCGTATGCCGCTCGTCTTGCGCGGCAATTTTTACGACCCCGATGTCAATGGACGTTCGGGCGCTAGCCAAGATACGATCACCATGAACGCTACGGCTCTGAATGGTGCGCTGATCGATGCGGCCGTTGTATACCGCAAAAAAGACGGCGATCCCATCACGGTCACCTATAACAACGCGTGTCTCAACAACGGAAAACGCGGGGATAACAGCGTCTCTTTCACTCCTAAGGACGTTTATAATTTGAGTTTTATGGAAATCGGGGCTTCGGACATGGCCACTGGCGATTTCATCGTGGTGGTCTATCCAGATTCCCGCTGTAGCACGCGCGACATGATGCCCACTGGCATCGACAACACCCCACCTTGGATCGAGCTCAAGATCACCGATGGCACTCCCAATGTGGACACGCGTCTCAAGTTCTCTTTTGATTTCTTCGACAAACCCTATCCTCCGTACATTTACGGTCACTGGGAAAACCCGGCGAACTGCGCAGGCTCGGCCTATTCGTTTTCGGAATACAAATACCTCGGCCAAGTGGTGGCCCGCTATGAATACGGCACTTGGGATGAGTCTCTTGTGGCGCCCGAGGGCTGTGAATCGTATTCCTATGATTATTCAGGCACCACGAACATGTACGTGAACGGCGTGGTGCGATCGGTCAGCTACGTGTCCAAGAGTCGAGGCATTTATTGCTACGACTATACCGGTAGCAGTGGCAGCTGGATGTTGCCTGTTTATCGTGATAGCAGCGGCCGCGCTGTCGACGTGCGTCACCTAGGCAACCCGGCGAATCCGGCGGTGAACTACATTTGGAACGAGTCACCCGCGTTTTTGGGCCAGTTCTCGCGACCTCGTGCCGACGAAACCACGAACCCCAACTACGAAGTTGGACTCAATCCCAAAGCTTGCCGCTTCATCGTGATCGATGACAACTACGATGACGTGAAACTCGGTTTTCTTAAGAAAACTTCGAAAAACGACTTCCTGATCCCCGTGGATCAGTCGGACGACAATGGCGAGTTCAACCCGGCGGCGACGGATTACACGGAGGTCCGTCGCAAGCACGGGATCAACGTGCGCGCCGACTATGGCCTGGGGCCTTCGGACGGTTCTACAGCTACGGATCTCGACTTCTCGCCGATCCTTGGAGTCGATGGAAACTTTGTGCCTGCCAACGCTCCCAAGCCGCTCAAGATCGCAAACCTCTTTTCGAAGTGGTACAAGCTCGCCGGTCTTAATGCGGCGGGTTCGAGCCTCGCTACTGGACTCAGCACTTTTGCATCCAGTGGGCTGACGCTGCGGGCGGATCTGGGCGATTTCAAAGTCATCAACTTCCGTCAGCCTCGCTTCCAGGGCATCGACACCCGCGCTTATTTGATGTTCTCCAAAGAAAATCTCAAAGACCACGAGTACGTCTGTGAGCAAGACCTGATGACACCTGCCCAAGACGCCGCAGAGCCCATGGGTGGGGTGATCTACCAAGCGCTGCGCGCGGGCTCGTTGCACACTCTCAAGCTCAAAACCAATTTTGTCGCTGACAATTTTTACAATGCCGACTGCGTGAACGACAGCGGCGAGGTGCAGCTCACACGCCCGGGCTGCGTCTACCAATTCACCGCGGCTTGCGCAGTGGACCCCACGCTCGACCAAGAGCAGGCTCGCGATCCGTCGTGCTACGCACCCATCGCAAGCGCCACCAAGACCATCGCCAATGCCAAGTGCTTTAGCGTGGATCCTAAGGTCGAAGCCAAGTGGTCGCAAGACGGTGTTCTTTCGGGCGACGCCTTTACGGAATTTGCCGAGTCGCCTTATGACCTTTACTTTGAAGTGAAGGGCGTGGGTGATTTTGTGGAGGGCACCAGTGGTGACGCGCGCGATTGGCGCTGTGCCGCACGCTCTTGGTATAAAGACGGTTATCTGGATTTCCGCTGCTCGGTGAAGGGCGATGACCAGAACAAGTACTTCGCGGTGTCGGAGCTTAAGTCTCAAGAAAAAGACACCTTCAACACGTGGCTCAGCTCGAGCGGTCTCAATGTGAAAAACACCCCTACGGGCTACACTTACGAATCGCCATGGGAGAAACACTACGAAATCACCTGGGCG
Organism: Bdellovibrionota bacterium; assembly: GCA_035539375.1. Classification (GTDB taxonomy): domain Bacteria; phylum Bdellovibrionota; class UBA2428; order UBA2428; family UBA2428; genus DATLIP01. The sequence goes on from DATLIP010000068.1 coordinate 39,226, forward strand.
CCTTCGCTGGCGAACCCCGGCGGTGCAGATCCCGTGGCAGCCCCAGCCATTTGGTCGGGCATGCTTGTTGCCGAAGACGCGCCCGTGCCGATCTTTGGCAACAAACGCGCGCGTGTGACCACGGCCCTGCATATGAAAGCCATCGACGTGCTCAGCACGGACACCACGATGGCCATGCAAACCACGTGGCTCAACGTCAACGTGGGCGAGGGCGACTCGGGCAAAGCGCTGATCCCTTACTGGGTACAGAGCAACGACGCGAAGGTGGCTCCTTTTGTGACCTCGGCTCCCGATAGCGAAAGCTCGCCGCCTACGACGACCTTTATCAAAAACCTTTCTGCGTGGTTCCAGCGTCCTCACGCGAATACCGACAAGGCCGGTTTCCAGAACTGGATGCTGAACGCCGCAGAGTCCTCCAAAGTCGATGTCACACCCAATCCCGAGAACTCCTTTGTGGGGATCAGCGGTTTTGAGGGCTATGGCTCACGCGTGACGCCGCCGCTGGGAGGCATGGACGGTTTCATCAAGGTCGCCAAATACCGCTCGCAGCTCGAAGGCTTGCGCTTCAAGCGTGAGTACAAGTCCGATCACCTGCCGTACACCCAACGCTTCAACCTCAAAGCGGGAGCGCAGTGGCCGATGGAATTCTATACCGACAACGCTTCTGAGTACTATCCGGATTACACCGGCAACGGCAATACTTACACGCGCTCTACGCTCGGTCGTGGAGGTAAGGGCGCTGCCACTTTGACCTATTCCGAGGCTTATCCTATCGCAGCAGGCCAACCGAAGATCACCGTTTACGAACGCAACGACACGCCTTGCTTAACGCTAGAAGGTGGCGTGGCGGCTACAGTGCGCGGCACGACCTGCGATCCCGACGTCAACAATCGCTTTGCTGCGGCGACCCCGAATAACATGTCTGCAGGTTCGACGGTGCTCTCGGCCGCCAACGATGCGAGCGGTGTGATGACCTACGAAATTGAAGTCAAAGGCTTCGACGACTCTGGCTCCACTCCCGGCACCGGGACCACCGGTTCAAATGGCAAAGGCATCGCCGAGGGCGTGCCCTATGGTCTGCGCCTGGCGGCTCGCGATCCGAACTTCACGGGTGGCTCGGTGCTCAACGCACGACTCTTGTCGTCTCCAGCTGTCGACCGTCGCTTCCCTTTCGATGGCGGTACCTCAATCACCAAAGTGCTCGAGGGTGGGGCGAGCGCCGTGCAAAACCTTCCGCACTACTGGGCAATATGGTCCATTACGGGTGTGCTCCAAGACCCGCACGTGCGCAAGACGACAGTGCTGGACGCGGGGCTAGAGCTACCCAAGATTCAGGTAGAAGTTTACGACAACGGTCAGTATCCCGGTGCGGCGCGCGAGCGCATGAACTTCTCGGTGCACGGCTGGGACTACAACAGCAAGCCCAATTACCTCGGCCCGGTGGCATTCTGGATCACCGGCCAGGACATGGACATGTTCATCAACGGCTTCGTGCCCAAGTTTAAATACGATCTTGAAAACCAGGGCATCGAGAACAATATCGTGATGGCCGCCTACGACATGGACCGCGGTGACACGCTCCAATTCACCGTTACAGGACAGAACGCTTACGGTTTTGCTCCGGGAGACTTTTCGGCTACCACGATTTCTCCGAGCCATCCCAATTATGATCTGTGGTGTAAGAACCCGGCGAAGATCTCTAAGAATATCGAAACCGCAGGCGGCCAAGAGCTCGCTTGTGTGAAGATCTCCTTCAAAATGAAATTCAACACCGTGGCCGATGTGAACTTCGGTGTGACGGTAGAAGACGTGCCCTGGTGGGCTCAGCCTGGTGTGACCCAGGTTTATAACCCCAGTGCCGGTGCTTATGTGACGGCCAACTATGCCGACCTCTACGAAGCGCGCTTTGGCCCCGCGGATCTTGGCATTGCGCCGCAGTCGGTGAGCGGCAGCGTTTCGATCTCGGGCAACATGGCTCCCAAAGTGCTCACCTACCAAGGCGTGGAATCTTATCCCTTTGGTATCGCGTATAACGACGAGGGTTATCGTCAGGATTTTGTGATCACGGGATCGGACCTTTCGGGCGTGAGTTGTCAGCTCACCAAGTCGCCCAAACTGAGTCCTTATGCTCTCGAAGAGCTCGCCTCGCTCGGATATAGCCTGCAGCCCGAAGAGACGATGACAATCTCCACCATCAACGTCGCAAACGACACCAAGATTTGTCGGCTCAGCTGGCGTGCGATCGCCCGTCCTGCGGGTTACAACCCTTGGGTACGCTCGAACGCCGCCGAAATGAACGTCGAAGTGAAGATCTACAGCGGCGCTACGGTGATCCACACCGCAGCCTATAAAATTTCTGAAAAAGGTCCCGGAGCAAACACTCAGGACTCCGTGCGTTCGCCTCAGTACTTCTCGTACTCGAGCCGGCCGACAGTTGCGGTGGGTACTCTTGAGATCGGCGCATCGGTGGATAGCGTGGCGCTCACTAAGAACGCGAGCCTCGAGCTTGTGGGTGACGAGGCCAAAGAGTGGACTTTCAGTGCGCCCTTCCGCTCGCACACCTCGAGCTTCACTTATTATCCGATCGACGCCATTTGGTACTTCGATGGCAAACCGGTGGCAATCGGCGGCGAAACCTACAAGCGTTTCTTCAACCCCAAAGAATCGGGTCAGCACACGATCGCTTTGGCGATTCACGACGGTTCGATGAACCGCTACACCTACCACGAGCAAAAGATTCTCGTGCGCAACAACGTGCCCTTCCTCGATCCGTCTGAGGGCGTTTCGGTGGTGGATGCGGGCTTCCGTCCGAACATCGACACCTTCTTGTTCTCGTCGCTCTGGTCGATGCCCACTGAAAAGTCCTTTGTCGTGAACGGTATCAAGAACAACGCGACCAACTTGCTCACTTACCGCAACCAGTCCAGCTCGCTGAAAACGCAATTCACCTACGTGGTGGCGCTCCAGCACGGCGGTCTCTACTACGACTCGTCGCGTGCCCTGTGGCTCTATTCGAACGTGGCGACGGCGGGTCCGAGCCTTAACGAAAGCGCTTCGACGGCGGGCTATCACCCGAACTACGGCGGCGCTAAGAACCACCAGCAGTACTATTTGCTCGAAAATGGCCAGATGACTGCCACCAACCAAACCACTTTCGGTTCGAGCCTGCGTTCGAGCGTGGTCTTCTCGAACACTCGTGAACGCGCCAAAGGTCTGATGCGCTCTGAGAACATCGACTCGAGCGCCTACATCGTGTGGACCAACGACTTGCGCAGCGGTCGCAACGCGAACCGCCTGTGGGTGCACGATTCCACAAACCAGCGCACGTTGGGCTACATCAACGTGGGCCCCGATTCGATGAGTGGACCTTCCCGCATTCAGGATTTCCGAGTGGCAACCGTGGGCTCGCAGAAGACCATCGCTGTTGCCACGGTCGACGGTATTTATATGGTGCCTTATGGCGGCACGGGTGGGGGCGACGGTGTGTGGTGGAAACGCGACGAGAACTTTGACCTCGCCGCGCTCAGCTCGGACATCCCCTCGGATGTCGACCGCAACGTCACGCTGAGTGGCAACGCGCGCATCGTGGCCTTCACCGGCACAAAACTCATCCTTTGGAACGGCACGAGCGTTGAAGAGTACAATGTGAGCTATTCTTTGGGCTCGTACACCGTGACGCTCGCACGCACGGTTAGCGGCGTCTTGCCACTGCGAAGCTCAAACCCCAACGACGACTACTCGTCTTATAATAGTGTTACCAACATGGTGATCCTCATCGAAGGCGGCAGCGGCGGCGTAGAGATGGTCGACATGGCCAAGGTCACGCCGGCCACTCACCGGGCCGATGTGACCTCGGGCGCCCTGCAATCGGTCGTCTGTGGTCTGGAATGCTACGTTTTTGATGCTCAGCGTAACGCCGTCATTCCCTTGAAATAAGGCGCTTTGGCCCTATCTCAGCGAAATCTAAGGCTCGGCCCTCAAGTCGCACCCCCAGACTTCCGATAAAAGGCTTATGAAAGCGCATTTGCGTACCTTATTCGTCTTTGCCGTGGCCGCGACGTGCTCGTCTGCGTTTGCGCAAGCGCTGATGCCCAAGCTCACTCCGCGCTATGCCGAGCGCGTGCTCAGCGAATACCTTGAAGAGATCGCCGTCGAATCGCTCGGGAACATTCTCGACAAAGATTCTTTCGAAGTTCTCGTCGACATCAAAGTTGAAGATGCCGAAGAATTAGAGAAGATCAAAGACCTTGCTTCGCAGGGACCCATGCCTGGCCTCACGGCACCGGCGTCGCCTTTTACCCGCAAAGAACTTCTCGGTTTTCTCGAGTCGCTTCAGCAAAAGAAGAACATCCTTATTGTGATCGATCCGGATAGCATCCCGGGTGGAGATCGCAAAGCCAAGCTCATCGAGCTCGTGCAAGAAACCCTCACCGGCAAGCTCAAGCTCAATCTCGCTTCGCAGCGCGATGTTATCGTGATCCGCGAAGCGCAAATCGTGCCCAAGCTTGACGAAAATGGCCGCTCGATCGCTTCTGAAAATGGAGATCGTCGTCACGTGAGCGTGAACGAGACCAACTCGGGCACGGACTTTTCGTTCTTTTGGAATTTCCTCTTGAGCGCGATGGTGCTCGGCGCGAGCTACTACGGTTACCGCTACTGGAAAAACCGTCGCACCGTTTCCTTCATGAGCGACGAAAAGACGTCGGTCGAAGAGTTCAAAGGCGTGGGGCCAGCCCTCAGCCCTTATTACGGTTTGGGTGAAGAGAACGAAAAAGACGAATCGGCCGAGAAGGGCCGCGAAGAACTCGTGAGTCTCTTCGAGAAACTGGCCGTGGATTACCCTGGCCTCAGCTCGCAGGCCCTGCAGAAGTACGTACAAATTTACGGAGAAGACCTGCGCAGCGTGGTGCATTTTGTGGAACTCGTGGGCTTTGACCGTGCCCTGAAACTCTTCTCGGATGTTCCTCAAAAAACTTGGCGCGTGATCGGTCAGTTCATGGCGATCAATCCGCTTGGTCCGGACGATTTGATCAACTACAAAGAAGTGCTCACTCTCTACCGTATCCTGATGGCCTTCGTGGTAGAGAACAAAGGCTTTGACTCCGACATGGGCGTTTTTGCCAAGCTCGAAGGTCATTCGCCGGTGGATCTCTACTTGGCCCTGCAGGAAGAGAGCGATGTCTTTATCGCGAAGTTCCTCTCGGGGGTTTCTGAGTCGACCTCTTCAGACATCGTTAGCCAATTCGATTCCAGCCGTAAGATCAAGATCCTTGCCACCATGGCCAAGGTTCGCAACGTAACAAACGACGAACTCGTGACGATCGAATCGAAATTGTCCAAAAAGCTTGGAGGCGATTCGGGAGCGAAGCTTGTCGAAGTCACCAACGACGCACGCATCTTCCGCTCGCTGGCGCAAATGTCGCCAGTGCAAGAAGAGCAGCTTTTTGCGGACATGCTCAACTCAGACCCTGAGCTCGAAATTCGAGCTCAGCGCCACCGCTTTTATCCTGTGCACCTCGCCACCATTGATGCCAACGTTCTAAAAGAAGAACTTCGCACCTTCCCCGTGGACGACATCGCGCGCATGCTGCGCGGCTTGCACCCCACAATCGAACGACGCATCCTCTCGCTCGCCCCCGAGCGCAAGGCGGCCGTGGTTCAGGACGCGCTAGACGCGCTTCGCACTCAGCCCATCGTGCCCGAATACGCCGAAGTACGCCGGGCCTTTATGGACATGCTTTACGACAAATACGTCGGCTCAAACCAGGACTTCGCGGGCAATTTGTTCTCGAACGGAATGGCAAGGGGCCCGCGTGCGGCCTAATGATGGAGGATATGGCTTATGAACATCGCTAGTATTATCGGTTTTATAATGGCCGGTAGCGTGGTTTGGTTCGGGGTTATCGGCCCTGCCGCCAACCGCAACATGTTTATGGACTCGCACGCGCTGATCCTTGTGATCGGTGGCACCATGGCAGCCGCGTTCATCGCGTTTCCTCTGAAAAAGATCATGGGCATGTTCAAAGTGCTCGTGAAAGAGGTGATGTTCAAACGCAGCAGCCCCAACGTGGCGCTCGTAAAAGAGATCATCGACGCCTCGAACGTTGCCAAGCTCGACCCTGCGGCTCTGGGTGGCCGTACGGCTACACACCCTTTCCTTAAGGAAGGCTACCAGATGATCGCCGACGGCGTGCTCTCGGACAGCGAACTCCATGAAGTGCTCAAAAAGCGCTCGATGTTCTTTAAAAAAGACTACGGCGGCGACGCCAAAATGTTCACCGCACTCGCTAAGTTTCCTCCGGCCTTTGGTCTTCTCGGCGCTTCGTCGGGGATGATCGCCATGATGGGCAGCCTGGGCAACGGCGCCGGTCAGCAGTATATCGGCCAAGCCATGGCGATCGCGCTCGTCGCGACCTTCTGGGGTATCGGCATCGCGAACTTGGTGCTCCTGCCTCTGGCGGACTACTACCACAAGCTCGCAGACGACGATTTTTACACGCGCCTGCTCGTGATGGAAGGTATCATGATGCTCAAGCGTCGCGAATCTCCCATCGTGGTGGTCGAAAAGATGAACTCCTTCTTGCACGTGTCGGAACGGGTCAACGCCCCGGCCGCTGCGAGCTCCGGTAGAAGGGCGGCCTAATGTTTTCGCCGTCGCGTCGACCTCCGCCGCCCCCTTCATCGGGATACTCGCGCGGCATCGCCACTCGCAAACTGCTCGAAGCTGCTTCGCTGCAGGACGACATGATGGAGATGGAAGAGACGACGCCGCACGTGGACGAAGGTTGGCTGGTGTCCTACGCGGACATGATGACGCTGCTTTTTGGTCTTTTCGTTTTGCTCTACTCGATGTCCACCATGGATAGCGAAAAGTTCGAGACCCTCAAAAAGGTCTCGGCCGAGTCTTTTGGTGGCCAGTATCAAAACCCCGTAGAAGATCTCAATAAGAACATCGCCAAGCAATTCAAAGAACTCTCCAAGAGCGGTGCGATCACGCTCAAAGAAACTCCCACGGGGATTGAAATCAACATTGGCGGCGAGCTGCTCTTTGCCTCGGCCCAAGCAGATTTCACCGAAGGTGGCCTCACGATCATCAACCAATTTGCCGACGCTGTGAAAAAGGCCCCTGGCAAATTCGTGATTCGCGTGGAAGGTCATACCGACGACGCGCCCATCGCCACCGAAAAGTACCCCTCTAACTGGGAACTCTCCTCGGCTCGCGCCACCCACGTGGTGCGTCAGCTGATCTCGCGTGGTTTTGACCCCACCAAAATGGAAGCGATCGGCTACGCTGAGACGCGTCCCATGGCTCCGAACCGCTCTCCTGCGGGCGAGCCCATCGCGGTGAACCAGGCCAAAAACCGTCGTGTTTTCTTGAAGGTCGTCACCGACCCGAACCTTGTAAAATAAGGATGACGGGGAGCCTTTTACGGCGCCTCTTTTGTCTGCACATCTTTTTCGAGCAGCTTTTCGGTCTTTACCGACATCAAATCCGTCACTTCGCGCTTTGAGGGCGCCAGAGCTTCAAAGCTCAATAGCTTTCCGCGCTGAATGTTCAGCTCGTCGATCTTCTTCTCCCCAATCACAATGGTGTAGCGCCCCTGGGGCAGCACGTAGCGGTTGTTGGTGAGAAAAAACCCTTGGGCATTCTTAAACTTCGATACGCTCTGGATCTTGGTTTGAATCTTGGTTTTGGTGCTCGGCACTCCGGGGCCCGCATTGTCGACGGCGAAAACGTCGTAAGGCTCTTTTTGCTTGGACCTCACCGTGATCATGCCCCAGTCGGGGGCTTCGAGCTTTTTCACGGTGCCTGGTGTGACCGAGATGTTGTCCCACTGGTGCGCCAGGCCCGTGGTGGTGGTGGCAAAGACGTTGTAACGGCTAACGGGGAGCTTGGTCTCTTCGCCCGCGTAAAAGACGTATTCCTTGGCGCTCAAAATGTCCTGTGCGATGAGCTGAATGGGAAAGCTCGGCATGGCGAGGGTCATGGCGCCGCGCCCGTCGGCGATGAGCACTTTGCGCTCGTTTTCCGCTAGAGTGACGGCTTTGAACTTGAAGGGTGGCTGGTATTGCACTTCGACGTCGTAGGTGTCGGGCGGCAAATTGGTGCCGAGGCTCGAGACAAATCGAAAGGTCTTGCCCGGTTGGGTGGTGGATTTCGCCACGGCCCAGGCGTCGGGCTCGGGGCCCTTGACGATGATCGTCTGTTTGGTGCTGAGCGCGTCGAACTTGAACTCCGAGAGCGCGTCGGCAAAGCCTTCGGGGGAATTGGCGTTCTTCACGGGCCCGAGGCACGAGAGCTCTTTGAACTGTTTGACGTTCTGGGCGCCGTAGGTGAGCACGTAGATCTTCACGTCGAGTTGCTCTTTGATCTTTTTTGCTTCAGCGCAAGGGTCGCCCTTGCAGGTTTCCTCGCCGTCAGTGATCAGGATGATGCGTTTCTCGCCAGGCATTTCTTTGAGGGCGGCGAAGCTTTGCTTGAGGGCTTCGGCGATGGGGGTCATGCCGCGCTCCACGGGTGTGATCTCTTTGATCATCTCGCGCACGCGAGCTTGGTTCTTGGGGTAAAAGCCCAGGCGCTGCTCGATGAGCTTGGCGTCGCAGCTGCGGGGTTTCAGGTGACCTAAGACTCGCAGCGATGAGGTGGCATTTTCTTTTTCGATGCTCTCAATGGCGACGGCCATCATCTTCTTCGCGGTGGTGATTTTTTTCTCACCCTTTTCGTCTAGGAGCATCGAGCCCGAGGCGTCGAGGATGAATTCGATGGCTATCGGGGAGGGCGTGCTCTGCGCGTGGGCGAGGGGGGTGAGAGTGAGTAGCGTCGAGAGGGCGAGGAGTTTTTTCATAAATCGAGGCTCCGGCTAAGTTGTATTGAAAAGCCGCTCTGGCGAGCGGTCGAGCGCGAGTTGGAGTTGAAGACCGAGGGATCGGGATAGCCGCTCGGATAACTCACCTCACCTGAGAACTTGGTCCACGAGCGCTCATAGGTGTAGGCAAAAGTGAAGTTGAATTTGTTGAGCCACCAGCGGTTGGAAATTGTTTCTAGCCCCAAGGCGAGCGTGCCGCTCATTGCGCCGAAGGTGGCGGAGTCGCCGCGCTGAAACTCGCCCGAGTCCGTGGCGTTGCCCACGGGGTGGTATTCGGCGCGCAGTTGGGGTGGGGTGACGCGCAAGCCAATGATTGGCGCAAAGATGAGGCTGTGGTCGATGAAGTCGAGGCCCACACCCGCGCGCAGTCCCCAGCTATGGTACGCCGTGCTGAGAATGGAGTAATCGTCGGTGAGATTTGTCTTGAAGTCACGCCGCTGATGCACGGCCATCAGCGAGAGGTCGAGATTCCAGATTTTCTGATGCACGCCGAGAGCTAACTGCAACTCGCTCACGTGCGTCTCCACGGGAGGATCGGTATCGCTCGAAAAATACCCACGCGTGGAGAGATCGTTGCTATAGGATTTGAAATCCGCCACGAGGAATTTGGATTTGATCTCAAGTCCAAATTCGCTTCCCCAAGTCACATGGCGCGAGTACTTGGAGTCGTTGAAGGCGAAGTGGTCCGTGGGGTCGCCTGTATCAAAGAAATCCTTGGGACTCTCTTTGAGGTAGAGCGAACGGCGGCCAAAGAAGGGCGTCAGACGCAAGCCAAAGCTGCCTTTGCCGCGAGCTTCCCCTTGGGAATTGCGTCCGTCTTCGAGAATCTTGCGGATGAGGTCGGGATCGTTGATCTCAATCAGAAAAAAATCAGCCGTGCGCGGGGAAACGGGCAGGTAGCGACGCGTCTGGCCGTTCTCGATCACTCGAAACGAGCAGTTTTCGCTGTCGCAGCCGCGCAGTTGCCCTGAGGAGAGTGGAATGTCTCCGAAAACCGGATGGCGATACACCAGCCCTAGGTAAACCGGGTACTGGAGACGCTTGGGTTGCGCTGTGGGACGCACGATGATGTCGATGTCCTGGGACTCTTCGAGGGGTGCGGAGCGCTCGAGGCGACGGATTTCGAAGTTTTTGGACTGGGCCCGTGCTTCGGGGCTTTGAAAAAGCGGCGAGGCCGAGAGGGAGAGCGACAAAATTTTGACGAAAGTCTTCCGCTTTGACGCTCTCATCTCCCCATTGTATTTTTTTTCGTAAAAAACAAAATGTTTTTCTGAGAAGATCCGATAAAGACGGTGATGAAAACGCTACGCACGATTTTTATGGCCGTGATTTTGGTCGGCGCGCTGGGCGCTTGCGGCACGATGTACCGTGTTCGTTCGTTCCCCGAAGGCGCCAAAGTGGTCGTACAAAACGTCGTGTCCAAAGAAGAGTTCGAGATCGGTGAGACACCGGCGAACTTTGAGCACCTGCCCAAGTACGGCGATGGTTTCATGATCAAAGTCTCTAAAGAGCAGTTCCTGCCCGAAGAGATTTTCCTCAGCCGCGCCCCTGGCTCTGACACCACAGTGCAAGTCAACCTCAAACCAGGCCAAGACCCCAACGGTTTGGCCGGTAATGACGATAACAAAGACAAGAAGCCCGAAGACAAGAAGAACGAAGAAGACGAGCTCAAGAACCGCATCGCGGTGCTCGAGCGTACCTTTGAGATCTTCAAGGGCGCCATCTTCTCGCCCCGCCTCGGCTCGAGCCCTCCCTCGGTGGATCGTCGCAATACCGACATGAAGGTCGGCCTCGTGAACAAGGCCCAGGCCTTTATCGAGCGCCGTCAGTTCGACAAGGCCGAAGAGGCCATCGACCGCCTGATGGAACAAGACGAATACCTTACGCAGGGTCACGTGCTGAAGGGCACCATGGCCTTCATGCAGGGCGATTACCAGGGCGCAGCGCGCTCTTGGGAGCGTTCGCTGGAGATCGACCCCTATCAAAAACTTACTCGCCAATACCTGGTGGAAGCCTACAAGCGCATGGGCCGCGACGTGCCGGGTGATCCCGAAGAATTTGAACTCGTCGATCGCACGCCCGCTTCCTCGCCTCTGCAGACCGACACCCTTAAGTTGAGGCTGCGCAACCGATGAAATCTTTGAGCTCGCTTCTTCTTGCGGCCTCGGTCTTTGCCGTTCCTGCCATGGCGGAAACGGTGCAGGCTTCCTTTTTGACGGGATTCCCGCTCGCACTCGTCGACCTCGACGGCGGCATTCGCGGCAACCTCAACGCCAAGGCCCTCATCGGCGGCGAGGTGACGCTGCACCTCAAGGACTATCCCTTCGCGGTGGGCGTCTATTACGAAGGCTACTTTGGTGGCGACTACGGCATGCTTCCGCTCAACAACAGCGGCATCATGTTGCACTACTACCCCTTCGGATCGCTCAACAACAACACGAACATCGGCAACAAAGTTTCCGTGCGTCAAACAGGTCTCACCATGTACGGCACCTTTGCCGCCGGCTTGACCTTTATGAACATCCGCTCGCAGAAGGCCACCGACACCCAACATTTTTTTGGCGCTTCGGCATTCAACATGAAGCTCGCTGCGAACCTAGATTATCCGGTGGACGACCGCTTCGTGATGGGTGGAAGTCTTTATTATCTCACCACTTTTGGTGGCAAGGCGGGGCCTGACAACGAAGACGTGGGTATCCCGCTCTCGTTTGCCTTCGTGATGCGCAGTTCTTGGCTCTTTTTCTAAGAGCCCATTATTAAGTTTTCGTAAAAGATCGCCGATTTAACAGTATCGCCGAAATTTGTGCGCGCCCGGATGGCGTGTTCGTTTCGGAGATATGGAGACTTGATGATGAAGGAATATCTCAAAAATTACGCGTCGATCTTGTCGCTCTTTGCGGTGGTGCTTACCCTTGTGACGGCGTTCGCCTTTAACATCTACCTCAATTCGCGCGATGCTTTTGTGAGCGCCGAAGAAATGAAATTCCGTTCGGCAGTGACCAATCTCGAGCGCGATATCGACGATCTCAAAGTACAACTCGACGACTCCGTGCTTGGCCTTGATCGCACTGGCGTGCACGGCAATTTTGAATTTTATCGCAAGGGCACCGACTTGATGGCCAAACACACCCAGATGGCCGAGCGCGAGATCGCCATTCAGAGCGACGGCGGCGAACCTTTCGCGGCCAGCATCCAGAATTTTCTCAGCGGAGACTACGTGCTCACCAACTCGCGCGGCGAAAGCCTTTCGTCGCACACCAAACAATTCAAATTTCTCACGAGCCAAGCGCGCGTGAATCTTATCCAAAAGAAAACCCTCGGAACGCAGGGTTTTTTGGTGCTCGACGCCTCGGGCGCTTACCTGGCCTCGAGTTTTGACTACCGAAACTTTTTGAAATCCACCGTGCTCGTTTGGAACCGCAAGATTCAGGGCTCGGACCTGGCCATGGTTCACGCCGCTGCGTATCCAGGTTTTTTGCCGATTTTCTTTAGCGTGCTCGGCTTTGCCGCGCTGATCTGTGTGCCCTTTGCGCTTGCGCTCTTCGTGATTCGTCGTCGTGTGGCCCGCGCTTATGGCGAAATCGCCGCATGGGTCGGTGTCACCGCCGAATCGATGCGCTACGGCCGTCCGGTGGAGCTGCCCACCACGCGTTCGGTGACCCGTCAGGCGTTGCCGCTGCTCACGTCGATTCAGGATGCCTTCTCCAAGACCTCGCCCTTGCTCAGCTACGGCGGCGGAGATTTTCTCTCGCAAGAATTCAATCTCGTGAGCTGGAATCATTTTAAGAAAACCATTTCCCTCTGGCTCTGTGGACAGTCCGGCAACTTTGACGTCGAAAACGGCAAAGACTGGGTGGTTTGCTCGATCGGTGCCGTACGCGACTCCGTGCTCGACACCTTCGTGCGCGAAGCCAACGGCGCGATGCTCTCTAAGAAAATGTTCTTTTACCAGTACTCCGATCGCACGGTGCTCCTGGCACTGAAAGTGGTGGACTTTGAAGAGTCGCTAGAGCGTATCAAGGCGCTCATCAAAAACGCTGCGGCTCGCGAGGGCTTTGCCGCGCATGACATCGTGGTGGATGCCGTTTACGGCTCGCAGCACACGTCGACCTTTGGAGATTGGTTTAGCTACTTTGAGTCGATCGTTCGCGCTCCCACTGCGGCGAAGCGCGATGAAGCGCTGATCAGCACTGAGGTGGTGAGATTTTACATGTACGCTTCGCGCGAAAAGGTGCTCGCTCTGAACTGGATTCAGCTCATGGCTGGCGTGCGCAACTGGCTGCAGCTCAAGGCTCCGGAAGCTGAGAGCTATCAAAAGGCCCCGGGAGCAGCTCCGCGACCGAGAAAATTCGCTCGACCCCGTTTAGCGAAGCCTGGCACAGCAGCGTCCGAGGGTTAGAAAACTCCTGCAGCACTTGGCGACAGATCCCGCACGGCGACGCCGCGGGTTTGGTGTCGGTCACAACCACAATCACATCCACCTTGGCGCCCGGATTTTCCGAAAGCGCTTTCCAAATGGCCACGCGCTCGGCGCAAACCGTGGCGCCGTAGCTCGAGTTTTCGATGTTGCATCCCAAATAAGATTTAGGGCTTCGTGCCTTTTGCAAATTGAGCGCGGCACCTACGGCAAATTTCGAGTAGGGGCTGTACGAGGTGCGGCGCGCGCGCAACGAGTCTTTGTAGAGGCGCTTGATGGTTTTTAGCGTGGCTGCTTTGACGCCCAGGCGTTCGAGGTCGGGTTTGGCGGAAGCTTTGATCATGTGTTTTTTTATCCTATCACTATTCTAGGGATTGGCGCGCCGGCGTCCATGTCCAGCCGTCGGGGGAATCCATCACCTGGATGCCCATGCCTTCCACTTGCTTGCGTACTTCGTCGGCCTCGGCGTAGGCCTTGGCCTCTTTGAGCTCCCAGCGCTTTGTGAGCAGGGATTCGATGTTTTGGAATTCGTTTTCCGAGAGGCCCGAACGCTTGAGGCGGCGGGCTCGGATATTGTCGATGGCCGAGACGGGATCTTCTTTGAGCACGCCGATGATCTTGCGCAGGGTGGGCATGTAAAAGCCGTTCCACAAGGCGGCAGCTTCGGCGTTGTCTCCATTTTTTTGGAGCGCTTTGAGGCGTTTGAAAACAAGGCCCAGCGCTTTGGCAGCGTTGAGGTCGTCGCGCAGCGCTTCGAAAAACTCGGCGCTCGCTTCGGCTTCGGTGGCAGCCTCGTGGTGGCTGCCTCGCCATTCGAGTGTGTTGCGGTAGAGTTTTTCGAGCAGGATCTCCGAGCGGATGATCGAGTCACCGCCGAAGTCCAGTAGCGAACGGTAATGCGTTTGGCTGACAAGCAGGCGCAGCACTTCGGGGCCGAAGCCGTCCAGAAAATCGCGCAGGGTCATAAAGTTGCCCAGCGACTTGGACATCTTCACGCGCTGGATTTGCAGCATGCCGTTGTGCACCCAATAGCGCGCGAGCGGTCGGTGGTTATCGCAGGCTTCGCTCTGGGCGATTTCGTTTTCGTGGTGAGGGAACACGAGGTCCGATCCGCCGAGGTGGATGTCGAGGCGCTCGGGAAAGATCGCATCGATCATGGCCGAGCATTCGATGTGCCAGCCGGGGCGGCCTTCGCCCCAGGGCGAGGCCCACGAGGGCTCGCCAGGTTTGGCAGCTTTCCACAGGGCAAAGTCCACGGCGGATTCTTTTTGCTCGCCGGGCGCGATGCGCGATTGATTCAGAAGTTCGTCGATAGGGCGTTTGCTGAGCTTGCCGTATTCGGCAAAAGAGGAAACTCGAAAGTAGACATCGCTGCCAAAGGGCGTCTCCGCCGGATATGCGTGCCCGCCCTGAACGAGTTTTTCGATCATCGCGATGATCTCACCGATGTGTTCGGTGGCTTTGGGCTTGTGGTTCGGAGGGCGTACATCGAGCGCGCGCATGTCAGCGTCGAACTCTTCGGAGAAGCGCTGGGCGATTTCCATCGCGTCGACGCCTTCTTCGGCCGCCTTGTTGATGATCTTGTCATCGACGTCCGTGTAGTTGCGCGCAAAGTTCACGCGGTAGCCGCTCGCCTCTAAAGTGCGCACGAGCAGATCTTGCACCAAGAAGGCGCGGGCATTGCCCACGTGAATGAGCCCATAAACGGTAGGACCGCAGCCGTACATGGAAACCTCGCCCGGGCGGATGGGCTCGAAGCTTTCTTTCTTTTGCGACTGGGTATTGTAGAGAGAGATTTGCGACGGGTTCGCCATGGAAGGCTTTGATTTAGCACAAAAGAAACCCCTTCACGACGGCAGAATTGCGGGGTTTCTGCGTCATGAAGGGGGTTTCGCTAACCCTATTTGTGTTTCACTGCGGACTAGCGACGGCCCATGAGGCCCGAGTTCCACAGATCGCGCTTGGCGCTGTCGATCACACGGATGGCGTTGTTGCGCTCGAATTCCTGCATGCGACGATCGCCATCGCGGAGCGCTCCGGCGAGGCGCTGGATGCTGAGTTGCAGACGATTCCGCGCCTCGGCCACTTCGCGATTGCGCACTCCGCGCAGCGTTTGCAGGGCGTCCTGCATGCCACGCATGCCTCGCATGAGGTTGCCTCGATAGAGGTCTCCCGACGCGTAGCCCAGTTGGTCGAAGGCGCTACGTACGGCGAAGCGGTCTTCGCGATCGTCGAAGTCAGGACGACCAGGGCCGGGACGACCGGGACCTACAGGCCCGTGGCCGGGGCCATGTCCGAAGCCGGGTCCACCGGGACGAGCCTGGCTCAGTTGGGCCGAGCCGGCGATGAAGGTAGCCATTACAGCGGTTAACAATTTTTTTGAGTTCATATTGGTCACTCTCCTCTGCACTTAGAAATAGGAAGCCTTTGAGGAATAAGCAACGCGAATTGTATTAAATAATCTTACATTGATGAAATCAATTTCGCCGTCAAAATTCGTGCTCTGCTATTGAGGTTAACGCTCGGACGGAAGAATGCAAGCTCCCGCAAAAACTAAGGGTTTGCCTCGCTTGACCACGCATGAACTTCGACCCTAAGCTCATGGGCCTCTATGACATCCGCAAAGCCAGATTTTAAAGTTAAAGACCTCTCGCTCGCCGAATGGGGGCGCAAAGAAATTGAAATTGCCGAATCCGAAATGCCGGGGCTGATGGCTCTTCGCGCAGAGTACAAAAGCAAATTTCCGCTGAAGGGCGCGAAGATCGCGGGCTGCTTGCACATGACGATCCAAACCGCCGTGCTCATCGAAACTCTCGTGGAGCTCGGTGCGGAAGTGCGCTGGTCCTCGTGCAACATTTTCTCTACGCAAGATCACGCTGCAGCGGCGATCGCCGCTAAAGGCATCGCGGTCTTCGCTTGGAAGGGCATGAACGAAAAAGAATTCGATTGGTGCATCGAGCAGACGCTGCGTTGGCCCGATGGCTCGCAGCTCAACATGATTCTCGACGACGGCGGCGATCTCACCAACATGGTGCACGATCGTTTTCCTGAACTCATCAAAGGCGTTTTCGGTCTTTCCGAAGAAACCACCACGGGCGTGCATCGTCTCGCGCAGCGCGAACAGCGCGGCACCCTCAAGATGCCTGCGATCAACGTGAACGATTCGTGCACGAAGTCCAAATTCGACAACCTCTACGGTTGCCGTGAATCTTTTGTCGACGCCATCAAGCGCGCCACGGACGTCATGTTCGCCGGCAAAGTGGTTGTGGTGGCCGGTTACGGCGACGTGGGCAAGGGTTGCGTGCAAGCGGCCAAGGGGCTCGGCGCGCGCGTTGAGGTCACGGAGATCGATCCCATCAACGCCCTGCAGGCCGCGATGGAAGGCTTCCGTGTGGTGAGCATGGATGAAGCCGCGACCTATGGCGACATCTTTGTCACCACGACAGGCAACATCGACGTCGTCACCAAAAAGCACATGGACTCCATGAAGCATCAGGCGATCGTTTGCAACATCGGCCACTTTGATTCGGAAGTGGACGTGGCGGGACTCAACGGCGACAAGTCGCTCAAGAAAGTCACCGTCAAACCGCAAGTGGATCAGTACATCTGGCCCAACGGCAAAGCGGTAACTCTGCTCGCCGAAGGTCGCCTCGTGAATTTGGGCTGCGCTACGGGGCACCCCTCCTTTGTGATGAGCGCCTCCTTCACCAACCAAGTGATCGCGCAGCTGGAGCTGTGGACATCGCGAGGCAAGGGCAAGTACGAGAACAAGGTCTACGTGCTTCCCAAGCATCTCGACGAAAAGGTGGCTCGTCTGCACCTCGACAAACTGGGCGTGAGGCTCACCAAGCTCACCTCGGCTCAAGCCGAGTATTTGGGAGTTCCGGCCGAGGGTCCCTTCAAGCCTGATCACTATCGTTACTAAGTCTTAACTTACTGATTTAACAAGGCTTCGCCGCTGTTAGCCCTTTTAAGGGGTCAGCGGCGGCATTTTCCGCTTTACTCAGAATATGGGGCTATGGCACAGTGCGTCATAATTCGAATCCAGGTCGGACTCGAATCTAGCCGCGCCCCGTGCATGGAGGATGGAAAGTGACCAAAGCGCAAATCAAAAAAGCAATCGTAGCGATAGGGGTGATCTTCTCGGCTATCAATTTGGGTTCGGCCGCGTTTGCGGCGGGAGACGACTTCGTTAGTCGCTACGACTCAAGTCCTACCATCACGTGCATGTCTTTCGGTGTGAAACTGGTGGAAGCCAAAGAAGTCGAAGAACAGACTGTTGTTACCAACGCGCTTAGCGAAGAGTCCTGCTCCGGCGAAGCCATTACCGGCCCCGAGCACCAAGGCTCGCGCATCGCGATCTCTGCAAAAGAATCTTGCTCGAACAAATGCGAGCGCTGCAAAGATCCGATGTGTAACTAGTCTCCTAGCAAACGCGGTCTAGAGACACGCGTTTGTGTTGGGAGCGCTCAGCGCAAATCCCACCGCAATCTTAGCGAACAAAGCCGCATGATCAAAATTCGAACGAGCGTCCACCACGTCGCGTGACGTGTGGATGTTCTTGTTCATGGCGTCGAAGCTCGATTCAAAGGGCATCAGCGTGGCGTAGCCCTGACGGTGCCATGAGGCGTGATCGCTGCAGCCGTAGCCGCACTCATCTTCGATGAGCTTTGCGCCCAGCACGTTGGCGTTGAAATCTTTGAGCCACTGGCGCAGACGCGGATCAGTGAAGTCGGTCATCGAGGAGATCACCGCCGGACCATCGCCCGGGAACATGGTCATGTCCAGTTGCAGCACGCCGCGGACTTGGACCTTTTGGCGTTTGCTGTCTTGTGCGATTTCTCCCGAGCCTAGAAGGCCCGCTTCTTCACCCGCGTACAAATAAACCACCACGTCGTGTGTGAGCTGCGCGCTGGCGCCTGCGAGGATGCGCACGGCTTCTAGCAGTGCGCCCACGCCCGAAGCGTTGTCATCGGCACCGGGCGCTTGCGGATCGCCCCATCCCCAACCGTTGATCGAATCCAGATGCCCGCCGAGCACCACGATGGGGGCCGAGGGCGCACCCGAGCGGATGTGTACGCGCAGAGACTTTTGCGGCGTGCTGCTGTGGCTGACGGTTTCGACACTCACATTGCTGTGAGCGGCAACAAGCGCGCGCAATCGCGATTGCAGGGCGAGCACGGGCTCATTGGCGCTGCGCGACTCATGGTAGCGCGTGCGAAAGCTCGAGTACCAACGCACGTGCTCTTCGAGGTTTGCGGCTTTCACTTGATCGGCGAGCGGGCGTACGGTGTCCCATACGGCTGGCGCGGTAGGGGCGCAGGCGCCCTGCGGTCGTAGGCGAAGTCGTTTGAGTTCTGCGATGGCCGTGAGCGGCGTGGTGTCTTTTGCAGAAACCTTTTCGTAGCCGCCGCAGCGACCTGCGAGGTGGGCATTTTTGGAGATCACGCTTTCGTTGTCGCGTGAGGCTTTGAGCATGGCAATCTTGTGATCTTCGTCGAGAAAAATGATTTCAGATTTCGCAATGCCGCGCAAAAAGGGAGTGCCGGTGATGAGAAAAGGTGACGCGGCGTCAGGCTTGGACTGTGCTATTGTGGCACCAAAAAAGGTAGTTGCGAGGCCTACGATGCGAAGAGTCTTCATATAAATTCAGGTTAACGCTAAAAAATAAAAAAGATATCGGCCCTTTTGCGTGAATGAAAAATTTCTCTCTAGAACTCACGTGATGAATTTGTGTTAACGATGCGAATTGTAAAGTTTTTATCTATGTAGATTTTGATTCATGGCCGATCCATGTTAATTTTTATCCATGAGCCATTTGCCGTATCTCATTCAAGATTTGTGTTTCATTCTCATGACGGCGGCGGTCGTTTCGCTCATCTTCAAAAAGCTCAAACAACCCGTGGTGCTCGGTTATTTGATCGCGGGATTTCTCGTCTCCTCGCACTTTCAGTTCTTGCCCTCGATCAAAGACACCGCCAACATCACCATCTGGGCGGAGATCGGGGTGATCTTTTTGCTCTTCGGGTTGGGCCTGGAGTTCTCCTTTAAAAAACTCGCCAAAGTGGGCAAGAGCGCCTCGATCACGGCCACCTTCGAAATCTTCTTCATGCTCGGCACAGGCTATCTCATCGGCCGCGCCCTAGGCTGGTCGAATATGGACTCGCTCTTTTTGGGCGGCATCCTTTCGATCTCCTCCACCACGATCATTGTGAGGGCCTTCGAAGAGCTCGGCATGAAGGGCAAAAACTTTGTGACCCTCGTGTTCGGCGCCCTGATCGTGGAAGACCTCATTGCGATTCTCTTGATGGTGCTCCTCACCTCTGTGGCCGTATCGCAAACACTCTCGGGTTCGGCACTCTTTCAGTCTTCGCTTCGCCTGGGATTCTTTTTGGTGCTGTGGTTTTTGCTGGGCATCTACATCTTGCCCATCGTGCTGCGCCGGCTGCGCGATTACTTGTCTGACGAAACCATCCTTATCGTCTCCATCGGGCTCTGCCTCACGATGGTGGTCGTGGCCAACAGCGTGGGCTTTTCTCCGGCGCTCGGGGCCTTTGTGATGGGCTCGATTCTTGCCGAAACGCGCGAAGGCCACCGCATCGAGCATCTCATGCTCCCTGTGAAGGACCTCTTCTCTGCCGTCTTCTTTGTCTCGGTAGGCATGCTCATCGATCCGACGGTGCTCAATGAGTACTTTTGGGTGATTCTCTTGATCACTGTGGTGACCATCGTGGGCAAATTTCTCAGCACCGCTGTGGGGGCGCTGATCTCGGGCCGCAGCCTACGCACTTCGGTGCAGGCCGGAATGAGCCTTGCGCAGATTGGCGAATTTTCTTTTATCATCGCCACACTCGGTTTGACCCTTAAAGTGACGAGCCCCTTTCTCTATCCCATCGCGGTGGCCGTTTCGGCCGTGACAACCTTCACCACGCCTTATCTCATCAAATATTCGGGCCCTTTCCACACATGGATCGAGCGGCGTTTGCCTGACAACCTCAAAGCTTCGCTCGCGCGTTACGAATCGGCGATGTCGACAACTTCGGAGAAGGGCGCCTTTTCACTGCTCTGGGACGAGTACGGCATGAAGATCGTTTTTAACTCGGTGATCACCATCGGCATCACGCTCGCGATGAGCCGCTTGGTGGAGCCACAGGTCGCCGCCATGGGGCTGATCACGAACCCCGCGGTGCTCGACCTTGTGATGTGTTCGGTGGCGCTCACACTCGCCAGTCCCTTTCTTTGGGCGGTCTTTGTGGGCGGGCCCGCGCACGCGAACCTTTACCGGGGTGAGATCATCAACCAGCTGCGCCGTTTGCAACTGGGTCTCTACTTTGTGCGCTTTATGATTGGCTGTGCGCTTGCCGCTTTCTTGGTGTCGAATTTCACATCGATCCTCGCCTTTTCGGGTTTGCTCTTTGTGGTGCTCGCTGCGGTGGGAGCTTTTTTCTTTAGTCGTTATTCGGAGCCCATCTACAATTCGATCGAGACCAAGTTTATCGAGAACCTCACCGAGAACGAGCGCGCCGAACTTGAAAAGCGCACCAAGATTCCCGAGCTCGCGCCCTGGAACGCCACTCTTGTGGATTTTGAACTTTCGCCAGACTCCACGCTCGTTGCCAAATCGCTGCAAGAGTCTTTGCTCAAGGAGCGCTTTGGTGTGACGATTGCCATGATCGAACGCGGCTCGCGCAAGATCCTTGCTCCCGTGCGCACGGATTTGCTCTTGCCCTACGATCGCATCTATCTCATCGGCACCGACGAGCAGCTCACCGCTGCAAAGGCGGTGATCGAAGTCGACGCCGTACCGGTCGATGGCAATTCTAGCCATTACGGACTCATGGCGCTGACGGTGGCATCGACAGATGTTTTTGTGAACAAGCCGATCCGCGAATGCGGACTCCGCGAGGCGGTCAACGGGCTGATTGTCGGCCTGGAGCGCAACGGCCAGCGCATGCTGAGCCCCGACTCCGGAATGATGCTGCTAGAGAACGATCTGATTTGGCTTGTGGGCGACAAAGCCCTGATCCAAGCCCTGCGTTCCTAGTTTTTTTAAACTTCGATGTTCTTGTCGCCCCGGCCCTTGGCTTTGTAGGCGATGAGGGCACCGAGCACGAGGCCGAAGCCGGCTCCCCAGAGCTGGCAGAGCAGGAAATTTCTGATGGACCAGTTGAGCACCGGGGTGCAGTCGATCACCGTGACGGGCGATTGGAAGTACCAGGCCATGAATTTCGGGGCGATGAGACTGGCGATCAGCAGGCCCACGAAGGCCGTCGAAAGTAGCAAGAGCAGCGACTTAGGGATTTTCATAGTTTCCCAAATCTAAGGCTTTCGCGCAGAGCTGACAAGACCCCCTAAAGGTCGAAGAAATGCTCAAGGGCCACGTACTCGGTAGAGGGCATGGGCCCGGATTCGCGGGTGGAGTCGCCCAGGCTACAAATCAAAAATTGCTTTTGGACTTTTAAAAGCGCCTTTTGCCACTCGCTGCGCAAAAAGTCACGGCCATCGAGCCGCGCTTGGCGTTTCATCATGCGCAGGGTCTGGGGGGAGTTTTGCTCGAGCAGCTCTAGGATATAACGCTCGACCTCGCCGAGCGGGCTGCGCTGGATCTGAGCGCGCAATTCTTTGGCCTTGGCAAAGGAGACAAAGACCGGCTGGTTTGTGAAGAAACGCCCATAGAGTACCTTTTTAGAGGCGGCGATTTCGTTTTTCAGCCACCAGAGTTTCACAACCTTGTCGTCGCCGTTCTCATCCCAAACCCAGGAAAACGTCGAGCGAGGGTGCAAAAAGCGAAAGAGCGAAGGCAGGGCGCGCTTGCCCTTGGCAGGGAAAACGCTCACAACGCCTTCGCGCTGGATGAATTCAAGACAGGACTTGAGGCGCTGGCTCATGACTGCGCATCAGGGTCTGGGGTTGTCGATTGCGTTGCTCAACTGCAGCGAGAGGCCAACAAGCTCACGCTCGTCGAAATGACGTTCGTAGAGCTTTTTGCCGCGCTCGAGCAGTTTTGCGAGAGCTGCATCGCGGGCGGCGCCTGCGGGCGCGTTTTTCCACGCATCCTCTAATTTTTTAAGTTCGAGCAGGCGCTTTTCCATTTCCACAAAGAAAGCGCTCACATCGTAGCGCGATCCCGGGGTGTTGATGAGTGTGAGGAGCGTCTTTGGAAAGGAGATGAATTTTTCGCCTATGGGGTCGCCCTGCTGATTGTACTGCTCCTCATAATAACCCTTTGGACGTTTCTGGGCGGGCTTGATGGCCTGGGCGCGAGCGATGGCAATGTTCAGCGGTGAGGCACCTTCTTTGAGCTCTTTGAAAGAGCGGAAGAAGCCGGCCACGAAGGTCGTTTGATCTGCGACGCTACGCGAGAGTTCCCACTCAGAAACGATCTGTGCTTGTGGGTTGGGAGCTGCGGCAATGCGATCGAGGGCGGCATTGAGAGTGGCATCTAGTTGTAGGGCGCGCTCACCAGTGAAGATGCCTACCACTATCGGATCGATCAGTTTGGGCTCGGATTTGAGCATGTCTTCGCGTCCATACCAGATGGAGCCAATCACGACTCTGGGAACGATGCTGCGCATGGGGTTCTCGGTGACCGAATCCCGCCCCCAGTGCAAGTAGTCTTCGAAGGTGTTTGCGTAAACACCGACGATGCCGAATTTCGAGTGCGTAGTGTTGGGCTGGTAGTTATCATAGAGGTGATCGTTGGCAAGTTTTGAGAGCGCGAGGTACCATTTGGTGTCTTCGAGTCCGGCCGTAGCCTTTTTTTCGTAAGACTTGAGCATCATGGCAACCGTGCGCTGAAAGGGCTGGCTAGCTCCCACCACGCCGCCGCGGCTCGTCCACACTTCATTCACGGTTTCAGCATTCACAAAGAAGCGTCCGTCCTGGCGCAAGCGGTTCGAGTTTTTGTAATCGTTGGGATTGAAGGCCGAGAGGTTCAGAGACCACTGGTCTTCGTCGGTTTTTTTGATTTCCACGTACTCGCGAACCGCATTGCTGCGCATGACTTCGTGGTAGGGAAGTTTGTCGAAATCGCTGCCGCTGTTGCCGCGGCTGTCGAGCTTCATCAGGACAAAGTTTTGTTCGGGCAGATTGGGGTCGAGGTCCACCGCGGTGCCGATGTCGAAAAGTTCGTACTGGTCGGAGAAGATGTCAGGAGGAAGTTTGTCACCCTCAAAACCGGCCTTTTCGAAGTCGTTGTTGGCCGAAATGTGACCGATGGTGGATTTCTCTTTGAGGTGGCTCAAGTTGAGCTTTTCGATGGCGCGTCCGCTGTAAGGAATCGTAAGAAAGTTTTTGAATTCATCGAAGCTCACGATGCCGTAAGATCCTGTGTCGTCTTCACAGGACTCGAGGACGGGAGAATTTTTGGCGTAGGTCACCGGCCCGCCAAAGACGAATTTTGTTTGGACTTCGCCCTCTGGGGTCTCGATCTCGAGCAAAAATACTTGATGAAGCGAGGTGACGTAATTGGGTTCTCCGCGAGGGGTCTGAGAGACGCGAACCTTGGAGTCGATGCGGTCGCCGAGGCGAGATTCGAGGATATCTTTCCATTCCTGAGTGATGGCAAAGGTCTGGTTTGCGGCTTCCCCGCTGCCCCGTACGTTGTAATAGTGGTAGGGAACAAAGTCGTCGTTGCCACGCGAGAAGACCGCGCTATAGAGCACGCGGCGCAATTTATAGCGGGCTTCGTCGTAGCGGTATTCTTCTTCGTTGTAGGTGCGGTTTCTGAAGCTGAGGTCAAAGTGTTTTGCCGTGGCGTCGTAATGGCAGACAAAAGACCAAACTCCGCTGCAAAGGCCCACGATGTGAGTTTTCTGCTCCTTACCGTCTTTGCTGAGGTCAAAGCTGAGCCAGCCGATGGGAAACTTGGTGCCCCCGAGTTCCGCCAGAATAAAGCGACCGAGGCTGTCTTGCGTCGCGAGTGTTTCGAGCTCGGCGACTTCGGCTGCGCTCACCTTTTGGCTTTTGAGGAGACTTTCTTTGAGGCCGGCGAGGTCTTGGCTGAGGCGGGTCTTGGGCCGTGCGCTGAGCTCAAAGGTTTGCTGAGCTTTTTTGCCAGCCAGGTCTTCGCAGGCGGCTAAGTAGAATTCGAGGCGGTCGCCGTTTTCCACAAAACAAACCGGCGTTTCGGACTGCACGAGCTTAAAGAATTCCCGGGTGTTGGAATAAAGGCGCGAATGGTCGATGACGCCGGCGCGGGCGAGGCTTGCGCAAAACAAAAGAAGGGTCACGGTGAATAGTGAACGGTAGGCTTTTGTCATGGCCGAAGTCTTATGGGGCCGTGGACGGACCTGTCAAACCAAGCCTTCTTTACATCGGCGGGGCCGGAGAGATTCTCCGCGCCATGGATCTTGTGCGAGACCTTGTAGAGGCCCTAAGATATCAATTTTCCAGCTATGTCGACATCTGCAGAGTTTTTGGGACCCCTCGCTTCGTTTCTCGCTTCGCTCACTTGGGCGGTGGGGGTGCTGGGCTACGCCAAACTCTCGGAGACCTATCCCGCCTACATCATCAACCTCCACCGCATCTTGGTGGGCTTGCCCGCGGCGTGCTTGATACTGTCGATTATGGGCGGCTGGGGCGAGTCGCTCGCGCTCGTGAACAGCTCCAAGGTGAGCTGGGCTGTGGTGGTGGTGCTCTCGAGCTACGCTTTTGGCGATGCGCTCTTTTTTATGGCCACCAAGCGTCTCGGCGGCCCGGGTGCCCTGGCCATCGCGTCGGTATACCCTTTGTGGTCGGCGCTCTATGGCGCCACCTTCGAAGGCCAGATGCTGAGTGGCACACAGATCGCCGCCATTGTCGTGGTTGTGGCGGGCGTGGTGGCGGTGATCCTCTCTGGAGCTAAGAACGAAGACCTTGCCCCGGGGATTCCACGTGTGCAGGAGATCCAAACCCCGCCGCGAAGGTTTTTACTCATGCCGCAGCCTTGGGGTTTTGTTCTCGCGATTCTCGCCTCGCTCTGTTGGTCGATGAACACGATCGCGGTCTCGAAGCTCGGCGAAGGCATGAACGCGGTCTTTGTAAACGTGCTGCGCCTGAGCATCGCGCTTGTGCTGTGCCCGCTGATCGGTGTTGCGATGAACGACCGCGCTTCGCTAAAACTTTTCACATGGAAAAGTTTTAAACCCTTTGTGCTGGTCTTCGCCGTAGAGTCGATCATGGGACCGATTTTTTACGTCTACGGCCTCAGTCACTCGCAGCTGGCCATCGGCGCTGCCTTGACATCTCTTGCTCCGGCCATTTCTGTTCCGGTGGCGATCGCCCTGGGGCGAGAAAAATTCTCCTGGCTCAAAAGCGCCGGCATTGTTGCCGTCGTGGCAGGTATCTGGCTCATGCTAAAAGCATAGTTTGAGCAAAGTGATTTTCATGTCGACCCCGAATAAAAATCACCCTTCGCTCCCTTCCCCCGCCGTCGTGTTTAATAGGCACCCGTTTTCAGGCGCTCAATGCGCACCGCAAGAGGGGGGTGTGTCGAGAGCAAGCTAAGAAAGCTAGAGGACTTGCCGGAGATTTTGAAAGCCGCGAGTGCAGGCTGCGCATTTTCTTCGTCCTGGTGGCTTGGGCGTGCGACAAAGCGTTGTAGCGATTCGAGAGCGGCGACCATCTTGTCGCGACCCGAGAGGTTTGCGGCACCGGCATCGGCGCGGAACTCGCGGTGGCGCGAGACATAAGCGACAACGAACATGGCAAGAAACGAGAAGGCGATTTCGAGCACGATCGTGGTGAGCATATTCACGAGAGGGCGCGACTCTTCTTTAACGTTTTGGCTGATGGCAAAGGCGATGATGCGCGCAAAGAACATCACAAAGGCGTTCACCACGCCCTGCACGAGCGTCATGGTGACCATGTCGCCGTTGGCGATGTGCGCCACTTCGTGAGCGAGCACGCCTTCTACAGAGTTCTTGTCGAGTTGTTCCATTAGGCCCGTAGAGACGGCCACGAGTGAGCGGTTCTTGGTGGGGCCGGTGGCAAAGGCGTTGGGGTCGGGGCTGCGGTAGACACCGACTTCGGGCATCACGTCGAGGTTCGCGCGTCGCGCGATTTCGTGCACTTTGCCCACGAGCCAAGCTTCGTCAGGATTTGCGGGGCTTTTGATGACTTGCACGCCCATGGTCCATTTGGCGAGCACGCGCGAGAGAGCCAGAGAGATGAAGGCGCCGCCCATGCCCCATACGAGGCAGAAGATGGCGAGGCTATTGTAATCGATGCCGTTGGCGGTGAGATAGGGGCGCACGCCAAGCACGTTCAACACGATCGAAATCGTGGCCACCACGAGCAAGTTGACGAGCACAAAGGTCAAAATTCTTTTGGCAAAATTCATATGCGAGGTCGATTTTATCGGAAGCGGGCTTTGGGTCAACTGATGCCAAATTGGCTCCATATTGGCGTTTGGCAAAGCTTTTCTCGTCGACAAAAGCTGGGGGGGGCGGGTACAAAACCCTAAATATGAAGCTTTTTGCTAAAGCGCTGTCTGGAATCCGTAGGCTTCGTCGTTACGTAGATCGTCCCTGGTACCCCTTCGCTTTGGCGGGGCTCACCTTCATCGATTTCTTTGTTGTTTTTGTGCCCAGCGACGGCATCATCGTGGCCTCGTCCATGGCGCGTCCCAAAAAATGGTTTTCACTCGGCGCCGCGATGGCGCTCGGCTCTCTTTTGGGTGGCATCCTGCTTGCCGAACTCAGCCGTCACTACGGCGAACCTTTCATCAACTGGATGTCCCCGGGACTTTTGAATAGCGAATCTTGGCAGCTCGCCGAATCGTGGATCGAGCGCCACGGCGTGTGGGCGCTTTTCTTGGTGGCGGCCTCACCCTTTGCGCAGCAGCCCAGCATTTTGCTCGGCGGTCTGACCGACATGCCTCTCTACGAAATCGCCTTCGCGCTCGGTACCGGCCGTCTGATCAAATTTCTTACTTACGCGTGGATCGCAAGTCACACGCCCAAGCTCGTCAAGAAGATCCCCGCGCTCAGTGGTGAGCTTGAGGAACTTGAGGCGGGCGGCCCTGAAAAAGACGTGCCCGAACAAAGTCGCTGAGTACGGGCCACGCAAACATACAAATAAAATACATCGAAGCCTGACCTAGGCAGGAGATCCACGCGATGCCCTTGAGCATGGCGGCTTGAGCTAGGAACAGCGAGCCAAAGCCCACCATCGTTGTGAGCACCCCGAGATTTACCGCCTGGGCGATGAAGCGCGCCGACTTGATGGCCGTGTCGCCACTCTCCAGTTGGCGGTGTCGTACGTGCACACCCATGTCGATGCCACCTGCGAGCACGGCCGGGATCATGGCGATGTTGAGAATCGTGAACGGCACGTTGAAGAGGCCCATGAGTGCCACGAGCAGTGCGATGCCCAGGATCAGCTGAACTTCCAGATTGAGCGCCTCCTTGAAGGAGCCGAAGTCGAGAAAGAGTACGAGGAAGGCGCCCACGAGGAAGAGCACCATCACGATCTTGCCGTCGTGATTGATGTGGTCGAGGATCTCCACAAAAACGCTCGAGTCGCTGCCCGATTTGACGCCGGGGAATTCGCTCTTGGCGGTTTTCACAAAGTGGTCCATGTCGCGCACGCCGCGCTCCTGCGAAAGATTGAGCGTCGTGTAGGCGAGCACCACGGATTGGTTTTTGCCAAAGGCGTCGCGCAGCTGCACGGGCAAGTCCTGTGCGGTGTAAGGGCGCTCGCGCACCCAGGCTTTGATCAGCTCGGGATCGAGGCCGGTTTTGTCGCGAATCGTTTTGTCAGAAATCTTAGAGATGTTGCTGCGGTACTTGGAAAGGATCGTGTCGCGTTCTTGCATGTCCAGAGGCAAGAGGTTTTCGACCGAAACCACCGAATGCAAGTGCGCCACTTCGGGATGCGTTTCGATCCAGCGGTGCAGCGCCCTGGCCTGAGTGGAGTCGGTGGCCATGAGGGCGGCTGGGGTGGTGGTGCGGTTGCGATTGATCTTGTGCACCAGCTCTTTGTCTTCGAGGGCTTTGGGCGAGAGTTGGCGCATCTTTTCGAAGTCGTATTCAAAGTAAGCACGCGAGAGGCCGAATCCGAAAACCACGAGCAGGGGGAGCAGCGTCCAGGTCCAGCGCGAGGAAAAGGGATAAAAGCCCAGGAGCTTTTTGGCCATGTGGAAATTGCGCGGTTGTTTGCGCAAGAGGCGCACGATCACCGGGAAGCAGAGCACGTAAACGATGTAGATGCTGAGCACGCCGAAGCCTGCGATCTTACCCATTTCGGAAAAGCCGCGGAAGTCACTGAACGAGAGCACGAGAAAAGCGCCAGCCGAAGTGAGCGCCGCCGAGAGCAGCACGCGGGTCATCGAAAGGTAGGTGTTTAGTGCGGCCGTCTCGCGGGCCTCCCCCGCGTCCATGTTTTGATAAAAGCGCCGAATCAAGTGGATGCCATATTCCACGCCGAGACCGCCGAGGATGGCGATGAGAAAGGAGGTAACGATGTTCACCTGGCCGATGAGCAAGCCGGTAAAGCCCAGGGTCCAGCCCATCGAAAGGTTCACCGTGAGCACCGTGATGATCGCGGCGCGGATGCCGCCAAGGCCTGTCACCAGCAGCAACGCGATGATCCCAAAAGCCACCCACGAGGTCATGGCCACGTCTTTTTGGATTTGGTTCGTGTCGTTGACGTGGTTCACGGAGCGTCCCCACAGCGTGAAAGGAGTATTGCCCATAACGCTCGCGGCCTTTTGCTGAACGCCGTCCACCAGGGAGCGCGAGAGTTTGATGTTCTCAGAATCGAAGGCGGGCTTGAGCCACAGCAGCGCATAGCGGCCGTCGTCAGAGACGTAGTACTGCGAGGACTTGGGGTTTGCGCCCGTGTCGCCGAGGTATTTCTTTTTGATGCCCGCGATGAAGTCCTGCGCTTTTTTGACCTCTTCTTGGTTCTCGTCCTCGGTGCTAAAGCCCAGGTCGAGCGCACCGCCAGCCTTGCCGTCGCTGAGGAGCGTTTCGGTGCTCGATAGCAAGTCGTCGAATTCTTTTCGCTCTAGCAAGTAAAGACCCTTGTTGCGCAGCGAGTGCGTTTCGCGCTCGTAGTACGCATAGCGAACCGTATCGAGAGTTTGCATGGCCGCGGCAAGTTCGGGGAGTTTGGCATCCGGGTTTTGAGTAGGGCCGATGACGACGGCCATGGAGCCCACGCCGCCGACTTCTTTGGAGACGGCCTTGAGGTCCATCACCGATTCGCGCGTGTCAGGGAGCAAATCTGCAAGTGAAAGTTTGATAGCAATATTGCGGCCAAGAAAAATCCCCGCCACCGCTACGATCACCGCGATGCTGAGTCCGATCCAAGGTTTGTGGTAGAGAAAGGTCAACGAGCGATCGAAGAGATTCTTGGAGCTTTTCATGATGTTATCCCATCATTCTAGGACTCACCCCCCGGTATGGCAAGGGGCGTGCCACCGGCTTTCACTTTAAGTCTATGCGGTAGGGCCCGAAAATTGCAGCTCTTTTGGTTGGTTAAATTTCCATGAAGGGCGCAAATTCCGTTGAGATCGCCAAAATGAAAACGCTACACTTCAATCATCATCTTCTGGCGTTCATGTAAGTGCCCTCCAGTCAGAGAGAGTATTGCGCAAACTCTCTCACCTGCGGAAGATCCATAGGAAAAGGGTCGTTCTCATGAAAATTCGTATGTTCTTAAACAAAGCCATAGCGCCCGTGATGCTCAGTGGCCTGCTCGCCTTGCAGGCCTGCGGTGGTGCCCAGTCCCTCATGCAAAACATCAAAGTGAGTTCTTCGGACGCTACCGGTGACTTGATGCTCACCATGAAGTCACAGCTCAACATCGGCCAGTTGATATTCCCGAGTCTCACGATTCCGGTAGCAGATCCCAAGCATCCGGATCGTCAGTACGGCACGATATCACTGCTGCGCGATATCAACGGCGTGAACACGCTGCAGCTTGATGTCAACTTGACACTCGCCGCACAGCTTGAGGCCGTCAGCGACGGACGCTTGCCCAATGGCAATCCGATTCCGATCTCGAACATCGACGAACTCATTGCGATCAAAGCGGGTTCCAAGTCTCAGGTCTATGTGGGGTTCTCGGATGACAAGATCGTGGGCGGCGTGGCCGTCGCGGTCAAGGAGTTCGACAACATCTCTCGTTATGTGCCGGGCATCAACTTGTTCTACGACATCGGCGGCAATCAGAACGTGAAGGGCGTCTTTGGGGTATTTACCGGTATGGAGCCGGGTACCAGCGGTCTCGCGATTTTCTTTGACGCCACCAAAGCAGCGTTAGGCACACCTTCTCCGACCATCAACACGGTATTTGCATCCAAGGCTAAGGTGACCTCATCGCAAAAGGCCCGCGAGCAGTTAGAGTCCAGGTTGCAACAGCTCGCTTCGCAGAAAAAAGTGCTAAAGGTTCAGTAGTTGTTCTAGTGGGGAGCGCGGCGCCAGGGTCGGCGTCGCGCTTCATTTTGCTCTTGGATAAAATTTGTCTAAGTAGGGACGGGCGAGTTGCACGATCTCTTCGTGATGGCTCTCGTGATAGAGCACTTCGAGAGGAACGATCGATGTTATGAGTTCTGGCTGTGCGGCGAGGTAGGCCACGAGCACGCTAAAAATGGCGTGGCGAGGATCGTCGACGGCCGCACGTTTTTTGATGTTCGAGCGAAAAAGATAAACGATGTTTAGCGGCGATGCTTCGCCGCGTTCCAGGCTCGCGACGTCGACGTGCTCGGAGATCATTTTAGCCAGAAACTCAGCGTAATTGCGAAAGATCTCCGTGACGATGACGTTCACCGACTCTTGGTTTTTGGAGTCGGATTTGCCCTGGTAGGCGTAGTATTTTTCGGTGAGCAAGGTTTTTACCAGCGTGTCGCGCGAGGCGGAAGTATGGGCAAAGCTTTCGAGGGCTAGCAAGAGGGCGCGGTCGTCCCAACGATCAAAAATTTCGGAGCGCGGTTCACGCTTCGCGATCAGATTCAGACCGCCAAAGAAAAGATCCCATTTAAAATCACCTCCAGGTACGGTTTCCGGAGATCTGACGTATTTGAGGAAGGCGTCGAGCCGCTCCAAAATATAATCTTGGTGCAAGGACATGGGATCGATCTTGGCCCAGCTAGGGTCGAAGAGCGGAGCGATCTCTTTGAGGTCGGGACAAGCGATGAAGGCTCGCAGGGGATTGTAGCTAATGAGCTGGAGTAGGAGCCAGTGAGATGGGGCTTGAGAAACGTAGGCGCGGTGCAAAGGCGTCTCTCCTGAGGAGGCGGTGGCGTAGAGCGTTTCGGGAGCCAGGCGATAGAGCGTTTCGATGACACGAGTCGTGCAGGCCGTTTCGTAGGCGCCGCTGGCACAAAGGTGGAGGGGAGAGTTTTTGTTGTTGTCGAGATGGGTGGCGGCCGCAGGATCTTGCTTGAGAAGGGTGAGCACGGGCTCTTCGAGGTTGCGAATAATGGCCAAATGGATCTCTGCATAGCCATTGTCTGGGGTTGCGCTGTCCTCGGCTTGGGCCGCGGGAATCACCGTGAAGCTAAGGAGCGCCAGCAGTGAAAAGATTTTCATCGCGAATCGGCGCATCATAGGTATTCCCTTTGAAGTCCTTGAAGGCGCGTGCGTCCAGTTAAATCTACTTAACCGCCTGATATCAGCGGGTTGCTTGTGAGTTTTAGATGCAGAGTGGACGCTCATTTGGGAGAGGTATGGATCTTCTCAAGGTAAGGCCGCACACGTCGTCCGATCTCCTCAAAATTCCCTTCGTGGTAGAGATAGTCAAGCGAGACCACCGCTTCGTTGAGCTCGGGCTGCGCGGCGAGGTAGCCCACGAGCACATTGAACATGGACAGGCGCGAATCATCGTCAGGAGCACGTTTTTTGATGTTCGAGCGAAATTGGTAAACCAGGTTGAGCGCTGTGGCTTCGCCACGTTTGAGCGCTTCGGCATCGATGTGCTCGGCAATCATCTTGGCGAGAAATTCAGAGTAGTTGATAAACATGGCATCCACCGCGGCGTTCACGGCCGCGACGCTTTGCGGGTCGGGCTCTTCTTCGTCGTACTCGTAGTAGAGTTCGGCGAGCATGCTTTTCACAAGAGCTTTGCGGTCGGCCACCGTGTGCGTGAACAGTTCAATGCCCTGGATGAGGGATCGTTCATCCCACAGGTCAAAGAGCGGTGACTTGGGCTCTCGAGTGGCGATCGTGTTCAGAGCGCCCAAAAAGAGATCCCATTTGAAATCCCCGCTCGGTGCGGCGCCCGCCGAAGAAACCTGTCTCTCGAAAGCGTCGAGGCGCTGCGAGATGAAATCTCTTCGCAGGGAGCTCGGGTCGAGCTTGGCGAGAGTGGGTTCCATGAGGGGAGCGATCTCTTGCATCTCGGGATAAGCCATGTAGGTTCCCCGCGCGTCGAGTTTGAGCATTTGCAAAAGGAAAGGCGTGGAATCGCCATAGGATTCGTAAGCGCGTTGCACAGGTGTGTCTCTGGAGACCGTTCGCGCCTGCAGCGCCTCGGGAGCTCCGCGGTAGAGCGCTTCGATGACTCTGGGAGTGCAGGAGTTGTCGTAATATCCGGTGGCGCAATTGTGGAGAGGGTAATTGCCGTCGTTGTCGACTCGCGAGGGCGCCTGAGGATCGAGCTCGAGCACTTTCAAAACGACAGCTTCGTTTTTGTTGAAGATCGCGAGATGGATGGCAGCGTAACCATTGAAGTTGGGGACGCTCACTTGGTCGGGAAAAGCTTCGAGAAAGAGAAGAGCCTTGGCGGGCGGCGCGCGCCTGAGGACGTTGTGCACGGGGTTTTCTTTTTCGCCTCCGATGGAGCTGAGAAGGGCGGGCTTGGCCTTGAGGATCTCGATAGCGCGGCCCCAATCGGCGTAGGCCAGGGAGAGCCACAATTCGGCTTTTTCCAGATCTTCCTTCTCTTTTTGTGGATCGCTCGGTTTGGCTTCTTGTGTGGTCTGCTCTTGCGCCCGAAGATTTGTCGTGGCCGTAAAAGTCAAGATCGCCATGCTGAAGAAGATTCCCGATGTCAGTCGTCGCCCCATAAGGAAGATGGTTGAAGCCCGGGAACGAACGTGGGTCCCCTTAATTCAGCTTAATTGGCTGAGGAGCGCTTTTATTTGGCAGAGGGGCCGCGAAAAAGGATTTTCTCGTAGAGGGAAAAGCGCCGGAGGATCTCTTCGCGGTTGCCCTGGTGATAGAGCACGTCGAGTTCCACGATGGCCGAGGTGAGCTCGGGCTTGGCGGCGAGGTAGGCAATGAAGGTGTCAAAGAGTGCCTGTCGCATGGGGTTCTTGAGCGCATGTTTTTTGATGTTGGAGCGATATAGGTAGATGAGGTTGAGGATGCTGGCATCGCCGCGCTCCAGCGCTTTCGTGTCGATCTGCGTGCTCACCATGTTGGCGAGAAAGCGCGCGTAATTGTCGAAGATGCCGTTCACGGCGTCGTACGAAGCCTTGAGGTTGTAGGGCAGGGGCGGGCTGCGATAGTCGTCGAGCACGGCGTTGAGGTGAAGATGGACTTGCGCTTCGTAAGTGGCGGCGGTGTGCGTGAAGATTTCGATCGCTTGCATGAGCGAGCGATCGTTCCATCTGCCGAGCAGCGGCCCGCGGTCTTCGCGCTCGGAGATCAAGGCCAGCGAGCTAAAGAAAAGCTCCCAATCAAAGTCATCGGCACGTAAATCCACCGAAGACGTTTGGAAATAAAGTTCCAAACGATTCAGCACAAAGTCTCGATCGGATTCGTCTCCCATGATCGGGGCGACTTCGGGGAGCGAGGGAAGGGCGTCGAGGCTGTGCTCGAAATCGAGTTCTAAGAATTGCCGCAGGATCGGAGCTGTGCGCAGGGGAGAGTTGTGAGCTCGCTGTATGGGGTTTTCTTGATTCTCTCCCGGTGTGGTGAGCGCTTCGGGGGCCGCGCGGTAGAGGGCTTCGAGGACCCGTGGGGTGCAGCTCTTGGGAAAATTTCCGAAGGCGCAGTGATGCAGTGGCCAGTTGCCCGACTTGTCGGCGCGCCTGGCGGCTTGGGTGTCGATTTCGAGCACCTTGAGGACCACGGCTTCGTTCTGGCGAAAAACGGCTTCGTGAATCGCCGTGTGTCCGAGGCGATTGATGAGGCTCACGGTGGTGGGGAATTTCTCTAAAAACTCGAGGGCTCGTTCGGGCGGCGCGGCCGTGAGTACGCGGTGCACGGGATTCTCGCCGCTCTGGTCGCGCAGGTTTTGCAGTTCCGGGTTGGCTTCGAGAATCTCGATGACCTTATCCCATTTGTTAAAGCTCAGGCTGTATTTGAGCTGCGATTCGGGATCCTCAGGGATTTGAGCACGGGCGGCTTGTCCCACTATCGCCCCAAGTGCGAGAAAGCAGCCTATCCTTAGTTTTGCCGAGACCTTGGACATGCGCGAGGATCTGACATTAGGCAGGATCTGAGTCCATAAAAAATCCTTCTCCTCATGAACTCCTCTTAATCTTGCCGGATTGATGAAGCGGTTTTAAGTTAAGGCTTATGCAGCGCTGGCACGAGGAATCGCTCTTTACCCATGGTGATGAGTTTTATGTGAGCCTCATCGCCGACATCGCCTCTGCCCGCGAGCAGATCGACATGGAAATGTACATCTATCGACTCGATGGGCTCGGTCGGCGCGTGTCGGAGGCCCTTATTGGGGCCGCACGGCGTGGCGTGCGGGTGCGACTTCTCGTGGATGCCATCGGGTCGGCCTTTGAACTCGAAGGTCTCGAAGCATTCTTTGCCGAGACCGGCGTGCAGCTGCGTTTTTATCGTCGCTTCATCGTGGGCGGCGTGCTCACGCCACTGGCGAATCTCAACCGGCGCAATCACCGCAAGACAGCGCTCATCGACCGGCGTTGGGCCTACGTATCTAGCGCCAACGTGAGTTCGGTGCATCTCTCGCGCGCCGCGGGCGGTGAATCTTGGAAGGACGTCTCCGCTCGGGTCAGCGGCGAGGGCGTGCTTGCGCTCGAAGCGGCTTTTGAGGTGGCGTGGACCAAGCCGAGTTGGCGACCCGGGCTGGGGCGTCGACACAAGCGGCGCGAGTTTGAAGCTCGCGAAGGTCACGCCGACGATCTGGTGCACCTCAACGACACGCGCTCGAGACGGCGTTCGCTGCGGCTCGAAAATAAATTGCGCATCCTGCAAGCGCGCGAACGCGTTTGGATCGCCAACCCCTACTTTGCGCCTCATCATTCGGAGCTGCGCGCGCTCAAAAACGCCGCCCGGCGCGGACTCGACGTGCGTGTGCTCCTGCCCAAGGTTTCTGACGTCTTTTTTATGCCCTTTGTGACCTTCGCTTACTACAAAACCTTGCTGCGCGCGGGGGTGAAGGTCTACCGCTACCTTCCCTCGGTCTTGCACGAAAAGCTGCGCATCATCGACGATCACCATATGATAGGCTCTTCGAACTTTGACTTTCGTTCGCTCCTCTACAATCTTGAATGTGACGTGATGGTGACGCATCCAGAGAATCAGCAAAAGCTGGAGCGGGACTTCGAATCGAGTTTGCTCCATGCCGAAGCCCTCACAGTGGGTGAGATCGAGCGGACTTCGATCTTTACCAAAATCTTAGCCACGATCTTTTCGCTCTTTAAATATTGGGTGTGACGATGAAGGTGCTCTCTTACAACATTCACAAGGGCTTTACGCTGAACAACCGCCGCTTTGTGCTGGATCAGATTCGTCAAGGCATTCGGCAAACCCACGCGGATGTGGTGTTTTTGCAGGAGGTTCAAGGAACGCATGTCCGGCACGCGCGCCAAGTGGAAAATTATCCCTCCGTTTCGCAATTTGAATACCTCGCCGAAGAGATGTGGCCGCACTTTGCCTACGGAAAGAACGCGGTTTACGAAGCAGGGCACCATGGCAACGCAATTTTGAGCAAATACCCCATCGAAGCCTGGCACAACTTGGACATTTCGACGAACGCTTGGGAGCGGCGCGGCCTGCTGGAGTCGCGCATCCGATTGCCAGATGGCCGACCCCTGCACCTCTTTAGTTTGCACCTCAACTTGCTCGGGGGAGGGCGCCGCGTTCAGGTCGATCGCATCTGCAATCACATCGAGCGTTACGCGCCTAACGATGAGCCGTTGTTACTCGCAGGCGATTTCAACGATTGGCGCAAAGAGATCTCCGCACCGTTGCGCGAGCGGCTCGAGCTGCGTGAGGCGTTTTTCGATTTGAATGGACGCTACGCAGTGTCGTACCCAGGTCGCTGGCCGCTGCTCTCTCTTGATCGGGTTTACTACAGAAATTTAGATCCTGTGCGGGCCGAAGTGCTGCGAGGGGATCCCTGGCGCCGGCTCTCCGACCACCTGGCATTAACGGTAGAATTCAAAGGTTAGCTGCTGTGGGAGCTGAGTGCTGTCGTCGCCGTCGAGGCGAACGCCTACGCCCACCAGGCGCACGGGCGCCGCTCGGCGTTCCCAAGCGCGTTTCAAGAGGTCGCGAAAGTCCGATTCCTCGGGCATGCGCCGGGCGCTCATCTCGTGGGTGGTGCTCTGAAAATCAAAGAACTTAAGCTTCACCACAAAACCTTTGATGAGGCGCTCGTAGCCTCGGTTTTGGATGCGCTTTTTCCACTCGGCAAAAAGCGAGGGAATCTGTGCGGCGCACTCATCAAAGGTGCTGAGGTCGCGCTCGTAAGTCTCTTCCACGCTCAGCGATTTGCGTTGCCACTCGGATTCCACCTCGCGTTCGTCGCGGCCGTGGGCGAGCTCATGCAAGTATTCGCCGCGCGAGCCGAACCACTCGGTGAGTTTGGACACCGTGCATTTTTTCAGATCGGCGCAGGTGCGCAGCTCAAGTTTGTGGAGTTTTTCGGCAGTTACGCGGCCCACCCCGTGAAGTTTCTCCACGGGGAGTTGCTCTACGAAGGCAGGGACCTGCTCGGGGGTCACCACAAAGAGGCCATTAGGTTTGCGCCAGTCGCTGGCGATTTTGGCAAGAAACTTGTTTGGCGCGACGCCGGCCGAAGCGCTGAGATTTAGCTCGGTGCGAATGAGGCGGCGGATCTCTTGGGCGATGAGTGTGGCGCTGCCGCCGAAGTTCTCGCAGTGGCTGACGTCGAGATAAGCCTCGTCGAGGGAGAGGGGTTCGACCTTCTCCGTGAATCGTCCGAAAATCTCGCGCACGGCTTGGCTCTCTTTGCGGTAAAGCGGAAAATTCGGCGGCAAGATCACGAGGTCGGGGCAGAGCTTGACGGCTTGGGCCGAGGACATGGCTGAGCGTACGCCAAATTTGCGCGCCTCGTAGGAAGCGGTGCACAGCACGCTGCGCGTGTTCGGCGGCCCGCCAATGCCGAGGGGAAGGCCCGCGAGTTCGGGCTGGTGTTTGATCTCCACAGCGGCGTAAAAACAATCCATGTCGACATGGATGATTTTGCGCGTCGAGGGCGAGCTCATCACCCTAGCTTACCATACGCGTGTATGGTAAGCTAGGGTTTCGGCGTACGAAGGTCGCGCCAGGGCGCCGGGGGTGTTAAAACAAGGTCTTATGTGGATGCATTACGGCGTATGGGCGGTGTCGCTAGTGGCGACTTTGGGGTCCTTGTTCTTTTCGGAAGTCATGGAGCTTCCCCCTTGCACGCTCTGTTGGTACCAGCGCATCGCGATGTACCCGATCGCGCTATTGATACCCGTGGCGCTGCTGAATGACGAAGCGGCGAAATTCATGAAATACGTTGCGACGCTCGCCATCGTTGGCTTTGCGATCGCGATCTATCACAACCTGCTCTACTACGGCGTGATTCCTGAGAGCCTCGTGCCTTGCAAGGCCGGCATCTCGTGCACCAGTCGCCAAATCGAATGGCTCGGATTCATTACGATTCCCTTTCTCGCGCTCGTGGCTTTTTCTTTGGTTCTTGTTCTGCTAAAAATAAATTCTTCGAGAAGGGGATCACAGCCATGAAAAAAAACCTACCTTACGTGATCGGAACCGCCCTCGTGGCCATTTTGATTTTTGTTGGAGCGTCGATGCTCTACAAAAACAAAGCGGCTTCGGACGTTGCGGCCACCGGTGTGGCGCGTGCAGACGCTGCGAAGCTTGTGAAGGACGACAGCGCCACGCTCGGCCCTGTGATGTCGCGCTTGGTGCTGGTGGAATTTCTCGACCCGGAATGCGAATCCTGCCGTGCGATGCACCCTTTTGTGAAGAACATCCTCAAAGACTACGAGGGCAAAATCCGCTACGTGGTGCGCTACATGCCCTTTCACCAAAATTCCAAGCTCGCCGCAACCTGGCTCGAAGCCGCGGCTGAGCAGGGCAAGTATTGGGAGGCGCTCGATGCGCTCTTTTTACAGCAGCCGCATTGGGCAGCTCACGGCGCTCCCCGACCCGAGCTCATTCCCCAAATTCTAAAGAGCGTTGGTGTGGACGTGGCGCTCGCCGCCCAGGCCAAAGACAAACCCGAGCACGCTCAAAAGGTGGAGCGGGATCGCCAGGACGGACTCGATGTTGGCGTGACCGGCACGCCGAGCTTTTTTGTGAACGGCCGACTTTTGCCGCAACTCGGCGATGCTCCCTTGCGCGCGCTCATCGAAGAAGAGCTCCGTTCCTCGTCAAATTAGTGGCGCCCCTGTAAGGGAATTTAGGTTATTAATTTGGACCTTTATCCCCATGCTATGGACTGCACGTTCGTGCAGTCGGGGGGACATTGGGGATGAACATCAAAGGATCACTAGTTATTTTTTCACTTATGGCTTGGGGCGCACAGGCGGCTCAGATGGGCACCATGATCGTGGGCGGCTCCGAGGGCGACATCGGTAGCGACTCCTACGTGGTATCGCTGCAAAGCTCGTCGGGCCACTACTGCGGCGGATCGCTGATCAGCCCGAACTACGTGCTGACTGCCGGTCACTGCGTGGACTTCATTCGTCCGGGCGCGATGAAAGTCGTGATCGGCTCGCAGAGCACTGCCGGCACTGAAATCGGCGCCGAACAACACCGCGTAAAACGCGTGGTGACACACCCGAAATTCCAAAACACTTGGTTCGACATCACTTACGACTACGCTCTGGTGGAACTTGAGACCGCGAGCGCACACGCACCCGTGGAACTCACTCCTGCCGGCGCGCTGCCCGCAGAAATTTCTAAAGACGGATTCTCCACCGTTCTCGGTTGGGGCGTTCTCGAAGAGAACAGCCCTGCGGTAGCCGAAACGCTGATGCAAGTGGATCTGCCCCTCGTGAACTTCGACGAGTGCCAAGCAGCTTACGATGGCAAACTCAACGAGAGCATGATCTGCGCTGGTTACAAAATCGGCGGCAAGGACTCTTGCCAAGGTGACAGCGGTGGTCCGCTGGTGGTGCGCGACGTGCAAAACCACAAGGTCCTGGTGGGCGTTGTGTCGTGGGGCGAAGGCTGCGCGCGTCCCGACAAGTATGGCGTCTACTCGAACATCGCGCTCGTGCGCGAATGGATCGACACCACGATCGCTGCTCAAACGCGCTAAGTATTAAGTGCTCGAAAACACTAAACCTATAAACGGAGCGGCCCGGCGGGGTCGCTCCGTTTTTTGTTTCAGGTGGGGATATTCTTAAAAAAATATTGCGAAACTGACGCGCCTGAGATCCATCGACTTCTGGAACTTGCCATCAATAAATCTTAAGTAGATTCATGGGTTAGTGGCGCCGCTGCACGTTCGTGCAGCAAATCTGGGTGTGGAGAGCCACTTTAGACGCTACTGAGCGAATTCACACTGTCTTAACCTACTTGCTTCTCTCGGGATCGGTATATTCAAAGAGATGGCGGAGAGAAACGTAAAGCTCATTGAGGGTGCTTGGCGCGGCTTTGCTGGGCTTTTTGCACTCTGGAGCCTTGGCGCCTGTTCGGTGCTCATGAACAGCTCTAAGACTTCCGCCAAGCTGATCAAATCTCCCATTCTGAGCGACGACACCGACCTCGTGATCGTTCGCTTTGATAGCACGACGCTCCCCCCGGCCACACAAGTCATGGCGGGCTCCCTCGACACTTCGAGCATCCTGACAGTCACCGACCGATCGATGCCAAGTTACGCCACCAACACCGCCGCGACGCCTTCGGGAACAGGTACCGTGGAGACGCTCCTCACCTACGATGCGCCTCTGGGCACGGAGCTGAGTTTTGACTTGGCCAAAGTGGGTCTGGCGAACGTGGCCGAATACGCCTCGCTCAAGTGTTCGATGACCTTTGCGGGTGTCACCAGTTCCTGCGCTGCGCTCCCGCTGAGTCTGAATCGCAGCGACCTGGCGACCTACGCTCCGCAGCTGAAGATTGTGGTCGACAAAAAGACGAGCACTTACGACTTTCCGGTGGAGCGGCTGCGCGTACGGCGTGCCACAGAAGAACTCATTGAATCGGACTGGAGCCACGTCTTTGGTTTTGTGCGTTTCGGCGGCGATATCTATTTCAAGGGTTGGTACGGAAAGCTTTTTAAGATCACCGGAACTGGAGTCTACAAGCTGCCTGAGCTCAACCCGGGAACTACGAAGGATAACCTTTGGGAAGGCCACGTGCTCGGCGACAAGCTCTACTACAGGGGCTTTCCACCGGGTGCCATTGGTTACTACTGGTTTTATACCGACGGCACGTCAGTGCATCAGCTAAGTCAGCTGCGAACGGTTGCCGGCGATGTGGTCAACCAGTCTACGGTATTGGGTGAGGAGCATCTTTATTTTCATGGCGTCAACGCCGCGGGAGGTTGGAAGCTCTACCGTTTGAATGCGGACGAGATGGAGCAGCTGACCGACGTCTTTGGTGCTGGGCAGCGTGACCATTTGAATTTCAACTATGGTGGTGCGGGCGCCGAAATTGGTGATTATTTTTATTACCGCTGTGCCACTGCGGCATGGATCACTGATTCGCTCTGTCGAGTGAAGGTCAATGGCTCCTCTCAAGAAGTCGAGCTCGTCGCTGTGGACAATAAGCCGGTATCCTTTACCAAGTTTAACGGTGATTCCTATTTCTTTTCTACCAAGACGGGATCAGGTCGTATCCAAAAAATCGTGCATAGCACTGGCGTACCGAGCGTCGTGGACGTTTGCCCAAGTATGACCTCGACCACTTCTTTTGGAAATCTCGTGAACGTCAATGATGAGTACTTGGTGTATCTGGGCAACGGCATCAAAGTTCTCAAAGCCGACGGCACCTGCATCGACTACAGCAACTTTGCCCCCACCGAAAACACGGATGGGATCCGGCCAGCTTGGCTCATCCACGATTCGTGGCTTTATTTTTATGGTTATGACTACGACGCCAGTGTTGCGAAACTCTTCCGCATCAACGCCGAAGAGCTCGAGCAAGTGAGTGATACCAATCCAGGTGGCGACGACAATATCTGGAACGAAGGTGGCGGGGGACTCGGAGTGTGGCGTGGCAAACTCTATTTTGGTTCAAACACCCCGGATGGTGTGGGCAAGCTATATCGCTTTGATCCTGTGAAAAAGACCGTGGTGCAGCTGCTCGACATGACTCCTGGAAAAGACGACTTGGACGTGAACAGTTGCACCGGCGTGCCGCCGGCCTTTGCAGAGATGAACGACAAACTTTACTTCACGATGCTCACCGATCCGGATGGCTGTGAGGCGTCGGTTTTCGTTTTAGAAGACGACGAGTGAGCAAGTTTGGTTTTCAGCAATCTCCATCTTCACAACTTGAGAATTTCTCGTTAAAGTTTTGAGTATATGTCTCCAGAATTCGGGTTTCTTGCCTCTCTGCTTGTGTCGATGACGATCTTCAACGTGAGCGCAAATGCGTGCGATGCCGAATTCCGCCATAAGCTCAATGGATTTTCCGAAAACGGTCGGAAGGCCATCGTCGAAGTCTTTATGAACGAAGAGCTTCATCAGGTGCTATTGATCGATCTCGATAAGCATGTGGCCGAAAAGGAGTATACGACAAATCCTTATTGGGTGAGACATACTCTTCGAAGCAGCTATCCCGGAATTTCCGAAAAGACTCTCATCGAAGTATCAAAGGAATTTATCAAAACCGAGATGCCGAAGGTATTAAAAGATATTCGCTCGGTAAAACTTGCAGACCCCAAAACAGTCACAAAATTTTCATCGCTGGATAAGCTGCGAATTCCGGGAGTCAAAGGCAAATTCTCCGAGATCGATCGACCTAAGGAAGAGGGGCTGATGGATTCCGGAGCTGACCTCTATTTTAGTCCCGAGACGAAGGGGCAGCAGCCCATTGTTGTCTCGCGTAAAACGCGGTCTCCCCAAACAAGTGTTATGGAGTCCGTTGAAGTCGATGGAATCTATGTCAATAAGCAGAACACCTACGGTCTCCTCACGCATGGAGGGTGTGACTTTAGCTTTTCGGTGATCTACCTGGGTAAAATTGCAAAGTTCGGCAAAACGAACCCCTGAAAATGTATATGGACCGTTGGGGTTATTCGACGGGGACTCCGACTTGGGTGAACCAAGTGTGCTTGTCCCAATAGCCCCTTTGAAAATGAATTTTACCGGCTTTGATCTGAAAAAAACCGCATCCGTTCAGTGTGAAAGTTTTCCCGGTGGGTTGAAATAGCCCGCCTCCGGACCACTCCAAGATGGCCCACTCCCCGTCCTCAAA
The DNA here is from genome assembly GCA_035539375.1 of Bdellovibrionota bacterium. Taxonomy (GTDB): domain Bacteria; phylum Bdellovibrionota; class UBA2428; order UBA2428; family UBA2428; genus DATLIP01. The sequence continues at coordinate 82,023 of DATLIP010000068.1, forward strand.
CAAATTGACGACGTGGGTGAAGGTGTCAGGGATATTTTTAAAGAAATCTCTAAAATCGTTTCGAATGGCGTCTCTACCGATGAGCGGCGTGCCGATGGCGACCTGCAGGTTCGTGGCTTCGGGGTGGTAAAGTTCAGCCAGAGCGTCGGCGTCGTGGGTGTTCATCAGACTTAGCCACTCGGTGATCACGGCTTTCGGGTTTTTGGCTTCCGTTTTCATGTGTTTGGATTTTCGTCGTGAAAAAAAATGGTGGACCTGACAGGAGTTGAACCTGCGACCCCCTGAATGCAAATCAGGTGCTCTCCCAACTGAGCTACAGGCCCACAACAACGATGAAGATGATTTAGAGTTGCGCCCCCGTACTGTCAACGAGGGCGACGAAAAAAAGTGTTTTTTCGCCCCGTTAATAGGGCAGGGGGGCGGCGAGCAGACTGATGGGCCCGCCCTGTACGGGTTTGCGGAAACGGCGTGTGCCGCTCTCGTTGGGCTCTCCAAAGAATAGCGCCAAGTCGAAGCTGTCTTTGATGCTCGCTTCCCATGTGGGATCGGCGCTCAGTTCGCCCTTGATCTCACCATTCGAGGGCACCCCTTGAGAGCTCAACTGGAGGTCGATGTCCATCTGCGCACGCAGAGGCGAGCTGCCATTGCCCAGGGTGAGCGGCTTCATCAGCAGCTTGTTCTTTTTGAGCGAGCCCTCGGTGTCGAGAGTGCCCAGCGGGATCTCGGGGATTGAGATAAAGTCCGTGGTGAGTGCGGGCAGGGTGACTTTCTGCATGGCGAGTTTCCAGCTGAGAGGAGGCAGCGCTCGTGAGCCGCCGAGCTGCATGCTGTCGACCACCAGGTCGCCCACCACGATGCCGCGAATCGGGTACGATTGCAGGGCATCGCCGAAGGCGGCGAGGTTGAAGGACTTGAAGCTGAGCTCAGCGTCGAGGCTCGCGGGCGACCAAAAGGGCTGGACGCCAAATTTTGCGTCCAGAGCTCCGTAGCGCTCCGATTCGCAGCGCACGCCGATAGTGGCGCGGCCCGTAAAAAAGGGCAGCAGGTGGGGCGTCAGCGTGGCCTCGTCGCAATCCACGGCGAGTGTGCCTGATTGGATGCGCAACTTGCGAAAGCTGAGCCCCAAGAGACCGCCCTTGCTGAGCCCGAGCCCCAGGCCCGTGCCGAAACTCATGCTCTCAGCTTGCAGCTTGGCGCCCGTGGTGCTGGCCACGTAGGCAAAGATCTTTTCTTTGATTTGGTTTGTCGGAAAAAAGATCAGCAATCCGAGCACGAGACCCACGACGAACATCAGCCATATGCGATTCAAAAAAAACGACTTCATCGGGTATCCTCGCTATTCCGCCGGTGGCGGCGGCAAATCGCCGTCGGTGGTGGGCATCATGTCAAAAGTGTTGTCATCGGGGCTCGGGGGCGGAGGCGGAATAAAGTCATCC